>JAKIUB010000004.1 GCA_021647745.1 Paracoccaceae bacterium
GCATCACCGAGGGCATTCCGGTGCTGGACATGATGAAGGTCAAGCGCGCACTTGAAGGCTCCAAATCTATCCTGATCGGGCCAAATTGCCCGGGGGTAATCACACCTGACGCCTGCAAAATCGGCATTATGCCGGGGCATATCCACAAGCGTGGCTCGGTCGGGGTTATTTCCCGCTCCGGCACGCTGACCTATGAAGCGGTGAAGCAAACCACCGATATCGGCCTTGGCCAAAGCACCTGTATCGGCATCGGCGGCGACCCTATCAAGGGCTTTGAGCATATTGATGCGCTTGATCTGCTGCTGCATGATGATGAAACCCAGAGCATTATCATGATCGGGGAAATTGGTGGCAGTGCCGAGGAAGATGCAGCGCAGTTCGTTAAGGATATGGCCAAAAAGGGCATTTCTAAGCCCATGGCCGGCTTTATCGCTGGCCGCACGGCACCTCCGGGCCGCCGCATGGGCCACGCGGGCGCGATTGTTGCCGGTGGCAAAGGCGGCGCGGAAGACAAGATCGAAGCGATGAAAAGCGCGGGCATTGTGGTGGCCGAAAGCCCCGCAGACCTCGGGCAAGCCGTGCTGAAGGCGATTGGGTAATTAATATGAAAAGGAGCGCGCACAAAGCGGCAAGGATGAAGCGAGGCATCCTAGCCCTTGGTCTAGGACTTGCTTTGTGCGCTCCTTTGTCATTTGTGAGGGCAGAACCGTATGGCCCTGCCCTCAATACCGCTATAGAACTCTGCCTCACTCTCCCCGAAGACGGCGAGAACGTGGAGGCGCACCTGATTGAAGTAGGCTGGAAAAAGAATCATAGTGAAAAAGCTGTATTTGACACAATGATCTCCACACATTTTGCGTTCCGGTATTCCTCTGAAAACGCTGAAGCACTTGGGTACTCGTTCCGAAACAGCGATTTCATGGCTGCCTCAGTGCTCGGAAATTCTGCACTCCCACCTCATCAACCAAGCTACTCACTCGACGACGTCCGCCTCGCTACTATCGGCCTTTCATTGGATACGCCGTATTGCCTCCTCACTGGACCTATCCGCTTGAATTCTGCCCTAAACATAATCGGTATATCTGAAGATAACGCAGTTGAAAGCGATCCTAGATTCAGTCAATTCGAGGAAATATCACGCGTTCTTTATACAGTGAAGTTCGAAAATAAAGACGTTGTCGTTGCTATTGTTGATACTGACGCGATCTCTGAAAAAGTCGCTGAATTCAGTCTCGATCAATATCTTGAAATTCTTGCCGTAGTTCAAGAAGTGAATATCTACATCAATCCCGCGGAAACCAGCGGTGAAAGGTAACACCATGAACGATCAATCCAACAATGACCAGTTCCACGCCGAGAGCTTTTTGCAGGGGCATAATCTGGAATATGTCGAGGCGCTTCAGGCGCGCTATGCGACGGACCCTTCATCGGTAGATGATAGCTGGCGCACGTATTTTGCTGCGCTCGGCGTGGCGGCGGCAGATGCCAAGGCCGAGGCCGATGGGCCGAGTTGGGGGCGCAAAGATTGGCCGTTGGAGCCGGCGGATGACCTCACGGCGGCGCTCGATGGGCAATGGCCTGCCGAGCCTGAAAAGGCAGCCGATAAAATTCGCGCTAAGGCGGCTGAAAAGGGCGCAAGCATTTCTGAGGCCGAAGTTAAGCAAGCCGTGCTGGATTCCATCCGCGCCCTGATGCTCATCCGCGCTTATCGTATCCGTGGCCACCTGTCGGCAGATCTGGACCCGCTGCGCATCGAGCCGCCCAAGCCCCACCCCGAGCTGGACCCTGCCATGTATGGCTTCACCGAAGCCGACATGGACCGTCCGATCTTTCTCGATAACGTGTTGGGCATGGAGCATGCCTCGATACGCGAGATTGTGGCCATTGTGAAGCGCACCTATTGCGGCACCTTTGCCCTGCAATACATGCATATCTCCGACGCCGCGCAGGCCGGTTGGCTGAAAGAACGCATCGAGGGTTATGGCAAGGAGATCGGCTTTACCAAAGAGGGCCGCAAGGCGATTCTCAACAAGCTGGTCGAGGCCGAGGGTTTCGAGAAATACCTGCATGTGAAATACATGGGCACCAAGCGCTTTGGCCTTGATGGCGGCGAAAGCCTGATTCCGGCGATGGAGCAGATCATCAAGCGCGGTGGTGCGCTCGGGGTAAAAGAGATCGTGATCGGCATGCCGCATCGCGGGCGGCTCTCGGTATTGGCCAATGTGATGGGCAAGCCGTTTCGCGCCATTTTCAACGAATTTCAGGGCGGCTCCTCCAAGCCTGACTCGGTCGAAGGTTCTGGGGATGTGAAATACCATCTTGGCGCCAGCTCGGACCGCGAGTTTGACGGTAATTCGGTGCATTTGAGCCTGACCGCCAACCCAAGCCACCTTGAGGCGGTAAACCCTGTGGTGCTTGGCAAGGTGCGCGCCAAGCAAGAGCAGCGCGGTGATCTGGAGCGCAGCTCGGTGCTGCCGATATTGCTACACGGTGATGCGGCTTTTGCGGGCCAAGGCGTGGTTGCCGAGTGCTTTGGCCTGTCGGGGCTGCGCGGGCATCGCACCGGTGGCACCATTCATATTGTGGTCAATAACCAGATCGGCTTTACCACCTCACCGCATAATTCGCGCTCGTCGCCTTACCCGACCGATATTGCCCTAATGGTGGAAGCGCCGATTTTCCATGTGAACGGGGATGACCCCGAGGCCGTGGTGCATGCCGCCAGAGTGGCCACCGAGTTCAGGCAAAAGTTTGGCAAGGATGTGGTGCTGGATATTTTCTGCTACCGCCGCTTTGGCCATAACGAGGGTGACGAACCAATGTTCACCCAGCCGCTCATGTATACGGCGATCAAAAAGCACAAAACCACGCTGCAGCTTTATACTGACCGGTTGATCGCTGACGGGCTGATCCCCGAAGGCGAGATCGAGGAGATGAAGACCCGGTTTCAGGCCTTTTTGGCCGATGAATTCGAGATCGGCACCGAATATAAGCCGAACCGTGCCGACTGGCTGGATGGTCGCTGGTCCAAAATGCGACGCAATACCGAGGAGTACCAGCGCGGTGAAGCGCCGGTGAACCTTGCGCGGGTCAAGGAAGTGGGGGAAGCGCTCACCAAGCTGCCCGAGGGCTATAATGCTCATAAAACCGTGCTGCGCCTGCTGAAAGCCAAGCAGAAGATGTTTGAAACCGGCAAGGGTATTGACTGGGCCACCGGCGAAGCGCTGGCCTTTGGCACGCTGTTGCTTGATGGCTTTCCGGTGCGGCTATCGGGGCAGGATTGCACACGCGGCACCTTTTCCCAGCGCCACTCCGGCATTATTGACCAAAAATCCGAGGAGCGGTATTTGCCGCTTAACCATATCAAGTCGGGGCAGGCTAGCTATGAGGTCATTGATTCAATGCTCTCGGAATATGCGGTGCTGGGTTTTGAATATGGCTATTCACTAGCCGAGCCAGACACGCTGACGCTCTGGGAGGCGCAATTTGGTGATTTTGTGAATGGCGCGCAGATCATGATCGACCAGTTTATCAGCTCGGGCGAGGCCAAGTGGCTGCGCATGTCGGGCTTGGTGATGCTGCTGCCGCACGGCTATGAGGGGCAGGGACCGGAGCACAGCTCGGCGCGGCCCGAGCGGTTTTTGCAGATGTGTGGCGAGGATAACTGGACGGTGGCGAACTGCACGACACCGGCCAATTATTACCATATTTTACGCCGCCAGATGCACCGTTCTTTCCGCCGGCCTCTGGTGCTATTCACCCCCAAATCGCTGCTGCGGCACAAACTGGCCACCTCGGCCTTGAGCGAATTTGGTGAGGGTTCGAGCTTTCATCGCCTGCTTTGGGATGATGCACAGAAGGGCAATTCCGACACCAAGCTGGTGGCGGACAGCAAGATCAAGCGCGTGGTGATGTGCTCGGGCAAGGTTTATTATGACCTGCTGAGTGAGCGCGATGCGCGCGGGATTGACGATATTTACCTGTTGCGGGTCGAGCAGCTATACCCCTTTCCGGCGCGCTCGATGGGCGAGGAGCTGACACGCTTTGCCAATGCGGAGATTGTCTGGTGCCAGGAAGAGCCGAAAAACCAGGGTTATTGGTCGTTTATCGACCCTTATATCGAGGATGTGCTGGCAGAGGTAAAAACCAAATCAACCCGGGCGCGGTATGCGGGGCGCAAAGCGGCGGCCTCACCGGCAACGGGCCATGCAAAAACCCATAAATTACAGCAAGCGGCATTGATAGATGATGCGCTGACCATTGAAGGAAAAGCCAAATGACCGAAATTCGTGTGCCAACCCTTGGCGAATCCGTAACCGAAGCGACCGTGGCCACTTGGTTCAAAAAACCCGGTGATGCAGTGGCGGTGGATGAAATGCTCTGCGAGCTGGAAACCGACAAGGTGACGGTTGAAGTGCCCTCGCCCGCCGCCGGTGTGCTGGGGGAGATTGTGGCAGCAGAGGGCGAGACCGTAGGGGTGGACGCCCTGCTCGCCACGCTTGTTGTGGGCGAAGGCGCGGTGGCAGCGGCCCCGGCGGCTGCGCCTGCCAAAGCCGAAGCACCCGCCGCTGCATCGACGGCAGCGAAAGATGTGGAGCACGCCCCGTCAGCCAAAAAGATAATGGCTGAAAAGGGGATTGATGCGGCAAGCATTAAAGGCTCGGGCCGCGATGGGCGGATCATGAAAGAGGATGTGGCCAAGGTGGCGGCGGCTCCGGCACCCGTGGCCGCGGTAGCCCCACGCCCTTCTGATAATACTGCGCGCGAGGAGCGGGTGAAGATGACCCGCTTGCGCCAGACCATTGCCCGGCGCTTGAAGGAAGCACAAAACACCGCCGCGATGCTGACCACCTATAACGAGGTGGATATGACCGAGATCATGGGTTTGCGCTCTGAATATAAAGAGCTGTTTTTGAAGAAGCACGGCGTGAAGCTGGGCTTCATGAGCTTTTTCACCAAGGCCTGTGTGCATGCGCTGCACGAGGTGCCCGAGGTAAATGCCGAGATTGATGGCACCGATATTGTCTATAAAAACTACGTCAATATGGGCGTGGCAGCAGGCACGCCGACCGGGCTTGTGGTGCCGGTGATCCGCGATGCCGACCAGATGTCTTTTGCCGGGATCGAGAAAAAAATAGCCGAGCTGGGCGGCAAGGCGCGCAATGGCAAACTTACCATGGCCGAAATGCAGGGCGGCAGCTTTACCATTTCCAATGGCGGGGTTTATGGCTCGCTGATGTCTTCGCCGATTTTGAACCCGCCGCAATCGGGCATTTTGGGCATGCATAAAATTCAGGAGCGCCCGGTGGCGATCAATGGTGAGGTGGTTATTCGCCCGATGATGTATCTGGCGCTAAGCTATGACCACCGTGTGGTCGATGGCAAAGGCGCGGTGACCTTCCTTGTGCGGGTAAAAGAAGCGCTGGAAGACCCGCGGCGGTTGTTGATGGATTTGTAAGGAGAAACCAAGATGGATATTGTTGGGGGCCTTTCGGCTGCAAGCCTTGCACTGGGCCTCGTTAAAGACCTACGTGACATTGACCGTTCGGTTGATGAAGCAACCTTTAAGTTAAAGGTTGCTGAATTGACTTCCGCATTGGCAGATACAAAAATCTCCTTGTCAGATGCAAAGCTCTCAATGTCCGATAAAGATGAACAGATTCGAAGCCTTGAAGCGAAAATAAAGGATCTTGTTGCTGGGGAAATGTGTCCGGTATGCAACAATGCGCGCCTAAAAACTATTTCTGTTAGACCCCATCCCACTTTCGGAAAATTGGGTGTCCAAGAAAAGCAAATGAAATGTGAAGATTCCGAATGTAATCATTCGGAGAACAGGATGCACGACCCGCAAGGTCGGCTCAAAAAATAGTGGGTTCACCCCACGAATAGGGAAAGGAAATCCCAATGGCAGATTATGACGTAATTATCATTGGCGGCGGCCCGGGGGGCTATGTGTGCGCCATTCGCTGTGCGCAGCTCGGGCTGAAAGTGGCTTGTGTGGAAGGGCGCGGGGCGCTGGGGGGCACTTGCCTGAATGTCGGGTGTATTCCTTCAAAAGCCTTGCTGCATGCCTCGCACAGCTACCACGAGGCCCATACCAATTTTGAGAAAATGGGGCTGATGGGCGCTGATGTGAAGGTCGATATGCCCAAGATGATGGATTATAAGCAATCCGTCATTGATGCCAATGTCAACGGCATCGAGTTTCTGTTCAAGAAAAACAAGGTCGATTATCTGCGCGGCTGGGGGAAAATTACCGGCAAGGGCGAGGTGAGTGTTGACGGCGAGGTGCATAAGGCTTCGAGCATCGTTATTGCCACCGGCTCGGAAGTGGCGCCGCTGAAGGGTGTGGAAATAGACGAGAAAACCGTGGTCAGCTCCACGGGTGCATTGGCGCTGACCGAGGTGCCAAAGCGCATGGTGGTGATTGGCGCGGGGGTTATCGGCCTTGAGATGGGGTCGGTTTATGCGCGGCTCGGGGCCGAGGTGACGGTGGTGGAATATCTTGACCACATCACCCCCGGCATGGATGCCGAATTGCAAAAAACCCTGCTGCGCAGCCTGAAAAAGCAAGGCATCAAGTTTGTGCTTGGCGCGGCGGTTTCTGGTACCAAGGTTAAAAAAGATGTGGCCACGGTCAATTACACCCTGCGCAAAAATGATAGCGAGGCCAGCCTTGAGGCCGAAGTGGTGCTGC
This sequence comes from Paracoccaceae bacterium, assembly GCA_021647745.1. Classification (GTDB taxonomy): domain Bacteria; phylum Pseudomonadota; class Alphaproteobacteria; order Rhodobacterales; family Rhodobacteraceae; genus UBA3077. Next base: position 6,698 of record JAKIUB010000004.1, read on the forward strand.
TCGCTACTGGTCGCAAGCCGTTTACCGACGGGCTGGGGCTGGCGGAAATCGGCATTACCACCACCAAGCGCGGGCAGGTGGAAACCGATGGCCATTGGCGCACCAATGTTGAGGGCATCTATGCCATTGGCGATGTGACGACCGGCCCGATGCTGGCACATAAGGCCGAGGAAGAGGGCATTGCCGTGGCCGAAAGCATCGCCGGGCAGGCGGGCCATGTGAATTACGATGTCATCCCCGGCGTGATCTACACCACGCCCGAGGTAGCCAGCGTGGGCAAAACCGAAGCGGAGCTGAAAGAAGAGGGCCGCGCTTACAAGGTTGGCAAATTCAGCTTTATGGGCAATGGCCGCGCCAAGGCGGTGTTTGGCAGCGAGGGTTTTGTAAAGATCCTGGCCGATAAGGAAACCGACCGCATTCTGGGCTGCCACCTGATGGGACCAATGGCGGGCGAGCTTATCCACGAAATATGCGTGGCGATGGAATTTGGCGCTTCAGCCGAAGACCTTGCCCGCACCTGCCACGCCCACCCGACCTTTAGCGAGGCGGTGCGCGAGGCGGCCTTGGCTTGCGGGGATGGTGCCATTCATGCCTGATCTCGGCCTTCCTGATACTGGGTGCAATATTGGGAGGGCTGGTGAACGGGCTTAGCCGTTTAGGCTATGCGGTCATGGCGCTGGGGTGTGGCTGCTGATTTTGCCGGCCAAGCTTGGCCGGACCGCTGGTGGTTATGTCGATCATTGCTTCCAATGTGCAGGCCCCCTGCCACAGGTTTGACTCCATACCAACCTGCGCCATACCCTGCCTTTTGTGCCAATCGGGGTGATGGGGCTTTCGGGGGTTTTGATCCTGCTTATCCTGCTGTGGTGAGCCATAATAGCAGCGGGATGGTGAAGAACGAAACCACTGTTTGCACCGTGGAGATGGTTGCATAAAGCTCCGCATCGCCGCCCATTTTGCGGGCCAGCACAAAGCCGTTCATTGCGGTGGGCACTGCCGCCGCGATCAGCAGCACATCGCGCTCCAGCCCGGTGATCCCGAAAGCATAGCCCACGCTCAGCATCACCAGCGGGGTGAAAAGCAGCTTGCCGACCACCGCGATCAGCAGCTCTTTGGAGGGGCGCATCGCCGCTTTCAGGCTCAGCCCCGCACCCAATGCCAAAAGCGACATCCCCAAGGCCGCCCGCCCGAGCAGATCAAGGGTTGAAAGCATTGTTGGCCAAACATTGATACCAGAAGCATTTATGGCCAGCCCCAGCCCTATTCCCCAGATCAGCGGGTTTTTGAAAATCACCAGCAGCACGTGGCGGTAATCAGCCTTGGAATCCGAAAACGCGGCTAGCACCATAATGTTGGTGACCTGCAAGATCGGCACCAGCACCGCAAAGATAATCGCAATCAGCGCCGCGCCGTCTGCTCCGTAAAGGTTAAGCACAATCGCCAGCGCAATAAAGCCGTGCCAGCGGGTAACAGTTTGATATATAGTTGAAAACTGCCCCGGTCCGGTGCCAAGTTTGCGCCTGAGCAGCGGCCACAGCGCCAGCACCGCCCCGCCAATGATTGCTACGCTGGTAACCAGTGTCAGCGTGAAAGCTCCGGTATCCATGCTGGAAAGGTCGGCCTCGATCATGGTTAGGGCCAGCAGCGCCGGAAATAGCAGATAAAAGCACAGATCTTCAACCACGGTCCAGTTTGCTGCCCCCACAAAGCCGGATTTGCGCAGGCCAAAGCCCAGAATAACGACAATAAAAACCGGCAGGGTGGCCTGGATAACAAAAAGCACGAGATGTCCTGACTAATTAGGTAGATTTAACCGGACTGGCCAAGCCCCTGCCACCACTCATCACGCGCCAGCCGCTTTCGCAAGGGGGTTGTGGTTTGTGCGGGGGCGTTTTCAATATAGGCATGGGCCTCGGCGAGGTTTTCACCACTTAGGGTTTTGAGGTATTCAATGCCTGCTTCCACTGAAAATCCATGTCCGGTATGGGCTTTGAAATTTGGCTCAAGGTCGGTCCAGACCGCGCCGTCCCAGCCATTAGCCGCGCACCACGCGCGCATAATTTCCACCACATCGGGCATACGGCCATGCTGAAAATCTTGGTGAAATGCCCCGATACGCGCAATCGGTGCTCGCTCTCTGGAGCGCAAATCCTCGATTGCTGCCCCAATATCGCTGCGCGCCGAGCGGATAATATGGGTTTTGCACGCCACCCCGGCCACCGGGTCAAGGCACACGGCCAGCCCCATTTTACGCTTGGGCGAGATGCGCGAAAACTCCATTGGCAAGCGCGGGCCAGCCTGCATTTGCCAACCGCCCACCACATGGGGGGCGAGGATTTCAAGATCCCAAATCAGCGAACCCCAGCCGATAATGGCAATGCGGCTCACGGCCATTTGCACTCCGGCGGTAATGACATCAGCACCGCTTCGGGGTTATGGCCGGTTTGCAGGCCAAACTGGGTGCCACGGTCATAAACCAGATTAAATTCCGCATAACGGCCACGCTTGATAAGCTGCACCTCGCGGTCTGCTTCTGTCCATGGCTCGAACATATGCTTTTCGGTCAGCGGCACAAAGGCCTTTAGAAAGGCGCTGCCCACGCTTTGGGTGAAAGCAAAATCCGCCTCCCAGTTGCCGGTATTGTGATCGTCATAAAATATGCCGCCTACCCCGCGCGGCTCGTTCCAGTGCTTGATCATGAAATATTCATCGGCCCATTTTTTGTAACGCGGGTAATAGTCGGGGCTGTGGACATCACAGGCTTCCTTCAGGCGGGCGTGGAAAAACGCGGTGTCATCCGCAACCTCGACCATCGGGTTAAGGTCGGCGCCACCACCGAACCACCAGCCAAACGGTGTCCAGAACATGCGGGTATTCATATGCACCGCCGGAGTTTTGGGGGAGCGCATATGGGCCACGAGCGATATCCCCGCCGCCCAGAATTGCGGGTTTTCCGCAATGTGGCCCATGCCTTTGCGCGCGGTCATAGAGCGCTGGGCTGCCGCACCCAAAGTGCCATACACGGTCGAAATATTCACCCCGACCTTCTCGAAAACCCGGCCCTGACGCATAACCGACATCTCGCCGCCGCCAGCATCTGTGCCATCACCGTTATCGCGAACGGTTGGCTTGCGCTCAAAGCGGCCAGCGGGCAGGGCCTTGTGGGGGCCTTGGGTTTGCGCATCTTCCAGCGCTTCAAAAGCCGCGCAAATCTGGTTGCGCAGGTCGCGAAACCACGCCGAGGCGCGGGCTTTTTGCGGGGTCATATCGGGTGTGTTTTCCATGATGGGAACATAGCGTTTGCTGCATATAATCGCCATCGGAAAATAGCGAGGCAATCAAGGGTTGACCGAAATAGCCGAGACCCGTATAGATACGATACCTTTCATTGGACAGGAATACGAAAATGACACGAGCAAAGCACCTATACGCCATCTGGTGAGCCTGCTTTGCTGTGGGGTTTCCCCACGTCATTTTTAAATATTCCGATTTGCCCCAAGGAGGGCAGCCCAATGATACCTCCGATTCATACCAGCACTTTGCATCGCCGCCCCGATTACGAGCCTTTTCCCGATTGGTTTATTCGCGATATGGGCGAGCGCATTCATGAAATCACCCCGCTCAAGCGCTGGCGGTTACCGATCTGGCCGGGCTTTCGGCTGGAGCTGAAGATCACCTCTGTCAAAGGAGCCGGACATGTTTAAGCGGTTTGAAAACCTGGTTGATCCCTTTGCACCCCACGCAAAAACCACCCCGCCAGCCTCGCTTTGGCCCTATATCAAAACCCAGCTGGCGCCGTTCAAAAAGTGGCTGCCGGTGATGGCCCTGCTTGGGGTGCTGACCGCCCTGATGGAAAGCGGGCTGATCTTCTATTCCGGCCGGATCATTGACCTGATGAATGCCGCCGGGGTGGAAAACATGTGGGCGCTGCATGGTGTTGAGCTGCTGCTTGCCGCACTGTTTATTTTGCTGCTGCGCCCGCTCATCATCACCTCCAATCACCTGTTTTTAGAGCAAACCTTGGCGGGAAATATGCAAGCGCAAGCCCGTTGGCACGCACATAGGCACCTGCTTGGGCAAAGCACCGAGTTTTTCCAGAACGATTTTGCCGGGCGGCTGGCCAACCGGGTGATGCAGATGGGACCGGCGATGGAAGACAGCGCCTATATGGCATTGGAGGGCATCTGGTATGCTGCCACCTATGTGCTGGGTGCGATTCTGGTTTTGATGACGATTGATGTGCGTTTGGCCGCGCCGATGGCGATTTGGCTGATCATTTATGTGTGGTTTGTGCGCCGCGTTGCCACCCGGGTTTCCAGCGCCTCCGAGCGCATGTCCGAGACCAAATCACTGGTCACGGGCCGGATTGTGGACGCCTATTCCAACATCGAGAGCGTGAAGCTTTTTGCCCATGGCAAGCGCGAGGAGCAATATGCGCTTACCGCCATGAAGCGCCACCGGCTGCGCTTTTTGCGGTTTTTGCGGCTGATGACGAAGCTCACCTTTTCGCTTGCCGTGCTGAACGGGTTTTTGATGGTCGGGGTTATCGGCCCGGCGATCTGGCTGTGGAGCGAGGGTATTGTCAGCGTGGGCGAGGTGGCGGCGGCCACGGCGCTGACCATCCGGCTAAACGGCATGACCGGCTGGATCATGTGGGTGACCGTGCGCTTGTTTGAACATGCGGGAGTCATGCGCGAGGGGCTGCAAAGCATTTCGGTGCCCCATAGTGTAAAAGACGCGCCAAACGCCCCTGAGCTGGTGCTGACAAAAGGCGAGATCCGTATTCAAAACCTCACCCACCATTATGGCAAGGGTTACGGTGGGCTGGATGATGTGAGCCTGACGATAAAATCAGGAGAAAAGGTCGGGCTGGTTGGGCGCTCTGGCTCGGGTAAATCCTCGCTGGTCAATCTGTTGCTGCGCTTTCGGGATGCCGAGAGTGGCAAAATATTGATCGACGGGCAATCGGTGGCCAAGGTCACCCAAGACAGCCTGCGCCAACAGATCGGCATGGTGACGCAAGATAGCTCGCTGCTGCACCGCTCGGTGCGGGCCAATATTATGTATGGCCGCCCCGAGGCCAGCGAGGCGGAGATGGTGCAGGCCGCCAAACGCGCCGAAGCCCATGGTTTTATCCTCGATTTACAAGACCCGTATGGCAACACGGGCTACGCAGCGCAGGTTGGCGAGCGCGGGGTCAAGCTTTCGGGCGGGCAACGGCAGCGCATCGCCATTGCGCGGGTTGTTCTGAAAGACGCGCCAATTCTGGTACTGGACGAGGCAACATCAGCGCTGGATAGCGAGGTCGAGGCAGCCATTCAGGAGACTCTCTATGGCGTGATGCAAGGTAAAACCGTGATCGCGATTGCGCACCGCCTTTCCACCATCGCCGCAATGGACCGGATCGTGGTGCTAGACGCGGGCCGCGTGGCCGAGCAGGGCACCCATAAAGCGCTGCTGGCCAAGGGCGGGCTTTATGCGGGCTTCTGGGCGCGGCAATCCGGCGGATTTATCGGCACATAGGGTTAGCCCCCCGCGCGGGCGTTGTTTTTTCCCCGCCGGTGCGCTAGGCCGGAAGTGACACAAGTAACAGGAAACCGGCCATGTCAGGACCCCGCTTTACCGAATTGGCAAATTCACTGCCCGCCAGCGTGCCTTTTGTCGGTCCCGAAACCCAGGAGCGGGCGCAAGGTAGCGGCTTTGTTGCGCGGCTCGGGGCCAACGAAAACGTATTTGGCCCTTCGCCAAAGGCGCTATCGGCAATGTCCGCCGCCGATATCTGGAAATACGGCGACCCTGAAAGTTTCGAGCTAAAGGCCGCACTGGCCGCCAAACACGGGGTATTACCCGAAAATATTGTGATCGGCGAAGGCATAGACGGGCTGCTTGGCTATCTGGTGCGGTTGCTGATCGCACCGGGTGACGGGGTAGTGACCACCGCCGGCGCTTATCCGACCTTTAACTATCATGTTACCGGTTATGGCGGTGCGCTCCATATGGTACCCTATGTGGAAGATACCGAAAGCCCTGCTCTGTTGTTGAAAAAGGCCTTTGATACCGATGCAAAACTGATTTACATCGCCAATCCCGACAACCCGATGGCCAGTGTGAATAGCGCCAAAGCCGTGCAGGAGATGATCAATAACCTGCCCGAAAACGCGGTTTTGTGCCTTGATGAGGCCTATATCGAATTTGCCCCCGAGGGCTGCGCGCCAAAAATAGATACCAGCCACCCGAGGGTGATCCGGTTTCGGACATTCTCCAAGGCTTACGGCATGGCGGGCGCGCGGGTGGGCTATGCGATCACCCACCCCGATTTTGCCAAAGCGTTTGATAAGGTGCGTAACCATTTCGGTATGAACCGCGCCGCGCAAGCCGGAGCGTTGGCCGCGCTGGATGATGCTGGTTATCTGGCCGAAACGCTGGAGAATGTGGCTGTCGCCAAGGCGCGTATTGCCGATATTGCGCGGGCTAACGGGCTGGTGCCGTTGCCCTCGGCTACCAATTTTATAACGGTGGATTGCGGGCAGGATGCTGATTTTGCCAAAGCGCTGGTGGCCGCACTCGGCACGCTCGGGGTGTTTATCCGCATGCCTTTTTCAGCCCCGCAAAACCGCTGCATCCGTATTTCTGCCGGAAAGCCGGCAGACCTTGATTTGCTGGAAAAATCCCTGCCCGAGGCCCTGCGCCGCGTGGCCGAAACAAAAACCAACGCTGACACCCCGACAAACACGATAGGCTAACCCATGAATGAAGGACTATATCAGCGCCTTTGGCGGGCTTGGCTAAAACCCTATCGCGGGGCGCTGGGCATTGCTTTTATCGGTATGTTAATGGGGGCGCTAGCCTCGGCAAGCTACGCCAAGGCCCTGCAATGGATCATTGACGCCTTCGAGAACAACACCGCCAGCGTGATCTGGTGGGGTCCGCTGCTGATGATCGGGCTGAGCAGTGCAAAGGGGCTGGGTACATGGCTTTATCTGGTCCAAAGTAACAGTGCCTTGGCAAAAACCGAAACCGATCTGCAAAAAGCTATGCACCACAAGCTGGTTTTTGCTGATTTGGCCCGGTTGCAGGGCGAAAGCCCAACCGCGCTTTCCACCCGGTTTACGGCTGATATCCAGCTGGTACGCCGGGCGGTGAAACAGTTGTTTGGCGGGGTGTCGGCTGTGCTTATTCTTGGTGCCACTATCGCCGTGATGCTCAGCATTGACTGGGTGATCACTCTGACACTGGTTGCGGTTTTTTCACTTGCGGTCTGGCCGGTAAACCGGATCGGGGCGCGGCTGCATATCGTCTCGCGCCATACACAGCAGGATCTGGCGCTGATGACCAGCGAAGTCTCGGAAGCGCTCGGCAGTATCCGTATGGCCCGCGCCTATCAGCTGGAACCTTACCTGCTGCGCAGCGCCGGCACGATTTTCGAGCGCCTGCTCGCCCTCAAGCTGCGGCTGATCCGGTTGGAGGCCCGACTGTCGCCGATCATGGAAAGCCTCTCTGGCACGGCGATCGCGGCTTTGCTGGTAGTGGTGGCGTGGCGGCTGTCAAATGACACCACTACCTTGGCCAATTTCATGGCATTAATGGCCGGTTTCGGGGTTATCTCGCAGCCCGCGCGCAAGCTTGGCAAAACCTTTGCCATGGCGCGGCAAGGCGAAGCGGCGCTGGATCGGATATTTGAAATTCTGGACCTGCAAAGCGATATTGCTGATCCGGCCACACCACTTGAAATGCACAAAGGCAGGGGTGCGATCTCTTTTCAAAATGTCGGCTTTCACTACCCGGACGGCAAACAGGCGCTAATAGATCTGTCACTGGAAGTGCCCGCCGGTGCCAGTATCGCCTTTGTGGGCCGCTCGGGGGCGGGAAAATCAACGGTGTTTAACCTGTTGCCACGGCTGTTTGATGTCAGCCAAGGGAAAATAGAGATCGACGGGATCGATATCCGGCAGGTCACGCAGGCCGATTTGCGCCGCCAAATCGCGCTGGTCAGTCAGGAATCTGTGCTGCTCAGCGGCACAATCGGGCAAAATATCGGCTTTGGCCGCGAGGGGGCGACACAGGCCGAAATCGAAGCCGCCGCCAAGGCCGCCGCCGCGCACGCGTTTATCTCGGCGCTGCCTCAAGGCTATGAAACCCCCGTCGCCGCCGCTGCCAGCACGCTTTCGGGGGGTGAAAAGCAGCGTATATCTATTGCACGGGCCATGCTGCGCAATGCCCCCATTTTGCTGCTTGATGAGCCAACTTCAGCGCTGGACGCGGAATCCGAGGCGCTGATCCGTCAGGCGCTGGCCACCCTCTCAAAAGGTCGCACCACGCTGATTATTGCCCACCGTTTGGCCACCATTCGTGATGCCGACATGATCGTGGTGCTCGATCAGGGCCAGATCGCCGAGACCGGCACCCATGACGAATTGCTGGCGCGCGGCGGCATTTATGCCGAGCTGTTCAGGCTGCAATTTGGCGGTTAGCAATTTTACGCCGGGTATTTTACCCACGGTCAGGGGTGACATTGGGATCATCATCGGCAAAACTGGCAACACCCAATAAAGGACCACAGATGACCCCTTACCCCAAGCTTCTCGCCCCGCTCGACCTTGGCTTTACCACCCTCAAAAACCGGGTGCTGATGGGCTCTATGCATACGGGGCTGGAAGAAGCCGGCGACTGGAACCGCGTGGCGGCATTTTACGGCGCGCGAGCCAAGGGCGGGGTTGGCCTGATCGTAACCGGCGGCATGGCCCCCAATAAAGAGGGCGCGGTAATGCCCGGAGCGGCAGGGCTGTTTAGCGAAGAAGACATTGCCAACCACACCCGCGTAACAGCACGGGTGCACGATGAGGGCGGCAAGATCGCCATGCAGATACTGCACGCAGGCCGCTACGGGTTTTCACCCGATTGCGTAGCACCTTCAGCGATCAAATCTCCGATCTCGATGTTCAAGCCCAAAGCGCTGGATGAAGCCGGAATTGAAAAGCAGATCGCCGATATTGTCACCGCCGCCAGCCGCGCACAGGCAGCCGGCTATGACGGTGTGGAGATCATGGGCTCGGAGGGATATTTCCTCAACCAGTTTTTGGTTGCCCACACCAACAAACGCACTGACCGCTGGGGAGGATCTTACGAAAACCGCATGCGGCTACCGGTCGAGATAGTGCAGCGGGTACGGGCGGCTGTCGGGCGCGAGTTTATCGTCATCTACCGGCTGTCGATGATAGACCTGATCCCGAACGGCTCGACATGGGCCGAAGTGGTGCAACTGGCCAAGGCGATTGAGACCGCCGGCGCGAGCATTATCAACACCGGCATCGGCTGGCACGAGGCGCGCATACCCACTATTGCCACCTCGGTGCCCCGCGCGGCCTTTGCGTGGGTGACCAATAAATTGATGGGCGAGGTCGCCATTCCGATCATCACCTCCAACCGGATAAATACCCCCGATGTGGCAGAAGAGCTGCTGGCCGAAGGCTGTGCCGATATGGTCTCGATGGCGCGGCCATTTCTGGCGGATCCGGATTTTGTCATCAAGGCAGCAGCGGGAAAGCCCGAAATGATCGCGCCTTGTATCGCCTGCAACCAAGCCTGCCTCGATCATACGTTTTCGCTTAAAATGTCCACCTGTCTGGTAAATCCGCGCGCCTGCTACGAAACCGTTTTGCTGCTGACGCCGGTTGAAACCTCCATAAATATAGCCATTGTAGGCGCTGGCCCTGCCGGGCTTTCAACAGCATTATCCGCCGCCGAGCGCGGCCACAAGATCACCTTGTTTGACACAGCCCCCATGGTCGGAGGCCAGCTAAACCTTGCCAAAGAAGTGCCCGGCAAAGAGGAATTCAGAGGCTTGGTGGCGTGGTATCAAGCCCGGATCAAAGCTCTGAACATCAAAACAAGGCTTGGGAAAATGGCAACAGCGAAAGACCTTGCCGGTTTTGACGAGGTGGTGATTGCCACAGGTGCCAAGCCGCGCGACCCACAGATAGCCGGGCAAAACCTTCCCCATGTGCTTGGCTATGCCGAGGTGCTTGGCGGGGCAAAAGTGGGCAAGCGCGTTGCCGTAATCGGTGCGGGCGGTATCGGCTTTGATATTTGCGAATACCTCGTGACCACCGACAGCCCGACCCTTGATCTGGAAGCCTGGAAAACCGAGTGGGGCGTGGGAGACCCACAGATTAACCGTGGGGGTCTGGCAGAAGCCGGCCCACAGCCGGAGCCAGCCGCACGCAGTGTGACCCTGCTACAGCGCAAATCAACAAAGCCGGGAAAAGGGCTGGGTAAAACCACTGGCTGGATCCACCGCGCAACACTGAAAATGAAAGGTGTTCAAATGATCGGCGGGGTAAATTACGAAGAAATTACTCCGCAAGGGTTGATCATTTCAGAAGGAGAAGCCCGTGAAAACATACGCCTGATCGAGGCAGACACCATCGTGCTTTGTGCTGGCCAGCAGCCCGAGCGCCGCCTTGCGGACGAGCTGGAAGCGATGGGCATAAAGTGCCACGTAATCGGCGGCGCAGACGTAGCCGCCGAGCTGGACGCCAAGCGGGCCATCCTCCAAGGCACGAAATTAGCCGCCACACTATAAGGCTACAAGCCGCTGAGTTGAACGCTCGGGAAATATCCGGCAGAGCTATTCGGCCAGCAAAAAGGCCAGCGGATGGCTGGTGCCAAAAGCTGATACATAGCTCAACTCTTTCATGGTTTCATGCACCGCTTCCACAATTTCGAGGTGGGCGTGGCCAGCGGGCGAAGGTCAGTTTTTGCCTGCGCCCACTGCATCTTCCAGATTGTTTGGTGCAAATACACTGCCGAAAGGCGAGGCGGGTGCTTCAGGGGTGCCGCTTTCTTCACTGCCCGTACCGGCGGCATCTTCAAGGTTTGTCGGGGCAAAAACGCTGCCGAAAGCACCAGCGCCTTGGCTGGGTGGCTCCGAGGTTATGCTTTCAAGCGGGGCCGCGTTTTGTCGTGCCTCGCGGCGCGCCTTTTGCAAGGCCTCGATCCGGGTCTGGTTTTCTATCTGGCGCTCGGCTTTATAGTCTATTTTGCACTGCGCCGGTGAATAGGCTTGCGCAGAATACACCATAGCGATGACCACAAAAGACAGCGCTACAAGCAAAATGGTGGCGACATTGCCAAACATCCAGGCCGGTAGCCCTTTGCCAGGTTTGATATCGCCGGATTTGATTTTGCTGCGGCGGCGATATACTTCGGCGGCGAGGGCTGCAAAAACGGTTAGGGCAACGATGATAACAGCGAGCGCGGAGATTGAGGGGTTGATCCCGTAGCGCACCATTTGCGAAAGCTCGATGGTCAGGGTCGGGTAAGCGCCAAAGGTAAAGGTGGTGGTGTTGTAATTCTCGAAACTGGCGAGAAAGGCCAACACAGCCGCCGAAGCAATGGCCGGACGCATGAAAGGCAGCATTATCTTGCGAAAAGCCTGGGTGTGGGTGGCGCCAAGATCAAGCGCTGCCTCGGTCAGCCCTGTATCAAAGCGCTGTAGCCGCGCGACAAATACCAGCATGCAATACGAGGCGATAAAGGTTGATTGGCCGATAATGGTCAGAAATAGCCCGTTATTCAAAAAGGCTGCATTTTCACCAAAAACCTCGGATACGCGACGCCAGAAAACCAGTGTCGATATCCCGAGCACCACGCCGGGAATAAGGATAGGCGCAATGATGATAGTATAATAGGTGGAGCGCCAACGCGGCCAGACTTGTGTGAGCACCAGCGAGGCCGCCAGCCCGATCGACACAGACAGGATCACCGTGCCAATGCCGACGATAAAGCTGTGTTTAATGCCGTTGAGGATCCGTTCATCCTGAAAAAGGGCGCCAAACCATTCATAAGTGTAGCACTGCCACGGCGTGATGGAGGGGAACGGCGCCGAGTTGAAGGCCGTAAGCCCCATGACAAGCAATGGCCCGAGAAGATACCCAAAGAAAATAACCAGATAAACCGCCAGCGCCACACGCCCGAACAAGATGTTGGACCTCATTTGCCGATGTCCCCCATATTGACCTTGAAGATTTTCATGAAGCCCAGCACGATGGCAATACTGGCCACCAAAAGCACGATCGCATAGGCCGCGCCCTGTTGCCAGTTGAGCGTATCATTGAACCATTGATAAACCAGCTGGGTAAACCACAGGCTAGAAGTGCCGCCCAACACTTGCGGGGCCGCAAGCGCGCCGGCAGAAAGCATAAAAACCATAGTCATACCAGAGGCAATACCGGGCTTGGCATGGGGGATAACGATACGGCGGTGGATGCGCACCCAGCTTGCACCCATATCGCGCGCCGCTTCGATCTGGTTGCGATCAAGGCTTTCGATCACGTTATACATCGGGAAAAGCATCAGCAATATATAGGCATAGCCAAGCCCGGCATAAAGCGCGATATCGGCGTTGATGAAATCATAAGGCTGGTCGATCAGCCCGAGACTCATCATCACCCCGTTCAGCACCCCGCCATCGCCAAAAATAATCCGCAAGGCAAACGCCCGCAGGATTTCGTTGATCCAGTAAGGGATCACCAGCATAATCACCAACAGCCGGATAAACCCACCCCCCTTGGATTGCCCGAGAAAATAGGCCAGCGGATAACACAGGATCAGGTTGAGCACCGTCACCGCCATGGCGGCCAGAATGGTGCGCACAAACACCATCAGGTCGACCTTGTTAAAGGCATCCGAGGCGCCTTCCGGGCCAAAAACCAGATAGCGGTAATTATCCAGCGTATAACTATCGGCCTCGGTGCCTTGCAGCGCCGGTGGCAGATTGTAGCGGAAAGAAAAATCCAGCATTGAAAGTTGTGGCAGCAGGATCAGCACAATAATCCAGAACGAGACGAGAAACATCAAGATCCCGCCCATCAGCAACCCGTTATTCTTGAAGAACTCGGAGAACATCTTCGGCTTTCTCATCCATTTACTCCGATGCCAGTTCGCCGGCGGGCATAACCACCGCGTTGTTGACATCATAGCTGAAAGAAACAACCTCGCCCTTGGTGCTGTGCTGGTTCTGCCCCATATTGGGCATCGCCATCTTGATCCGCTTGCCCCCGTTACCCTCGAGAAAAACGGAATAGCTGTTGCCCTCGAATTCCTCGTTCAGCACCTTGGCCGAAATCGTGGTTTTGTCCGTGCCCTCGCCGACATTCAGCACTTCGGGGCGCACAAACATCATGGCGTCATCGCCAACCTTAAGCTTGCCCACGGCCGCTGGGGTAATACGCGAAAGCAACTCGCCCGAACGGTTGGTGGCGATAACGGCCTCATTGCCGTTAATTGCGGATATTTTTCCGCGAAATACGTTATTTTCGCCCACAAAAGAAGCCACGAACGGGGTGGCGGGGGTGTCATATACCGCGTGTCCATCACCGATCTGGTCAATAATGCCGTTGCGCATAACCGCCACACTGTCGCTCATGGTTAGCGCTTCGCCCTGATCGTGGGTGATGTAAATAAAGGTAATACCCACCCGCTGCTGTATCTCGCGCAGCTCGGTGCGCATGTGCTGGCGCAGCTTCAGATCAAGCGCCGAAAGCGGCTCGTCGAGTAGCAGCACATCCGGCTCGGCACAAAGTGCGCGCGCAATCGCCACCCGCTGCTTTTGCCCGCCCGAAAGCTCGCTCGGCAGTTTGTCACCCTGCCCTTGCAGTGCGATCATGTCCAGCAGTTCGTCAGCGCGCTTGCGGCGCTCGACAGCGCTGGCGCCTTTTACTTCCATTGAAAAGGTAATATTTTCCCAGACCTTCATCAGGGGAAACAGTGCGAGGTTCTGGAATATTAGCGCGGTGGGGCGCTTGTTGGGGCCGATGCCCGCCATATCCTTGCCACCGATCAGCACCCGGCCTTCAGACGGGTTCAAAAACCCGGAGACCGCCCGCAAAATCGTGGTTTTGCCACAGCCCGAAGGCCCGAGAAACGAGAAAAAATCACCACCCTTAATATTTACGTTGGCTTCACGGACGGCAACAAAGTCGCCAAATTTAATCCAGACATTATCCAGAGTAACGTCAACGCCAGAACTCATGTTACTTTACCCCGTTGTGGTACTATTTCGGGCTTTGGCCCGTTTTTTTGGGTTTCCGGCAGCCTGCACCGCCGGAAACAATCTCATACTATCGCTTACGCACTTTGAAAGCGGTTCACAAACTCGGTGCGCACATCGCCATACCACGGGGCTTCAGCAGGCCATGGGTTAAGGTTGGCAAGTGCTGTACCCGGATAGGCTTCAGCGAAGTTTTTCTTGTAGTTGTCGCCAGTGAAGCCATCGGCACCAAGAACCGGCGAGTTATAGCCGTGCTCGTCAATGGCGGGGCCGGCATTTTCAGGCTTATAGGCGAAATCGATGAACGCGTAGATTTCATCCGTGTTTTCCGCGCCAACCGGGATAGACATACCGTCAACCCAAGCCATGGCACCCTCGGCCGGAGCCTGATAGGTCACCGGATCACCAGCGGATTTGAGCGCCAGCGGCGGGCCATCCCAGGTTTGGCCCACGATAACACCACCGTTGAGCAAGCCGTTTTTCTGGCTGTCGGCATCGTTCCAGATCAGTTTGAGGTTGCCTTTGCGAGCAATGGTCCAGTCGGTAATTTTGCCCCAGACTTCGCGCATTTTCTCCTCGGAGCCATAAGCCGCCCAGACATCGCCCGGTGCCAGATCGCCGATGGTTTCCATGTAAAGCCCGGCGCAAAGCATGCCGGAATGCGCCCGGATCATGGTTTTGCCAGCATTTTCCTCGGACCAGATCTCGCCATAGCTTGGCACGCCGTCATCAGAAGCCGGAATGAACAGATCAGTGCGCCATGCCATACCTTCGGTGCCCCAGATATGCGGGATCCAGGTGGAACCATTGCCGCCAAAATCCCATGCGTCAGGGCCAATGGCCGACATCGCAGGGTTGACCGCGTCGATATTGATGCGGCTCATGTCAAAGGGTTGCAGCAGCTCCAGCGGGCCCCATTGCAGCGATTGGTTGTTGGTGGGGGTCACGATATCTGCCCCCTCGCCGTTGGAGGCGCGCATCTTGTTGATGATCTCCTGATTGGAGCCAATGCCGGTGTAGTTAACCTTGATGCCGGTCTCGCTGGTGAATTTTTCAAGATAGCTGTCAGGCAGATAGTCCGACCACATCAGCACATTTATCTCACCCGAAGAAGCAAGCGCCTTGGTCGAAACCAGAGCCGGCGCCGCGAGCGCGGCCGTGCCTACTTTCAGGAATGAACGACGATTAAAGCCCGTGATAATTTTTGTCATGTTGTTTCTCTCCCGGAGATGTTGCTAACAAAACCGATTTGCCCGGTTTCGTTTCCTGTGCCAGAGCGGCACACGGATATTATTATTTTATCATGTCACTTGCGTGACAAATCGGTGTAAAATCTGGCATGCCCTGCTGGCTGGCCGGATTATCCCACCCGATACAGACTACCTTAACCAAATTGATTTGCAAGCGCATACGGCCACATTCGAGCGGCGGTAAAACCAGTTGGAGCTATGGCTATAAAATACCCATAATAGCATGGGCAATTTCACCATCTTCATCCGCCGGAAGCACCCGGGCGGTGCGCTCAAAACATAGCCAGATCCAGCTCGGGCGATCAAGTATGCGTGAACGGATAGCGGCCGCATTTCCACCAATACCACCGGTAAATACCACGCGAGCTTGGCCAGTGCTGCCTTTAGAGCCGTGCGATGATCGGGAGCGCTTGCGCCAGTTTCATTGCCGAAATAGCAGGGCAAGCGGCTGCGGGTCATAGGTGGTGTATTTGAGCCTGCATTCAATACCAGTATCGGGCCGGCAGCCATAATATCAGACCTTTTGTTGCTGCATATCGGCAGCATTGATGCCTGCTACCGCCACCGGCTTACTCATGGCATCACGACGAAACGGCTCACCCATTTCCTGATTTATTATCACCTCGATGAAAGTAGTTTTGCGGTCCTGCATCTGGGATACTACCGCTTTATCCAGCGCTTCGGTCAGGCCTTGCATGGTGGTGGCCACCACGCCGTTAACACCACAAGCCTTGGCGATGCCGGCGTAGCTTACGTTATAATCCAGCTCGGTGCCGACAAAATTATCGTCATACCACAGCGTGGTATTGCGCTTTTCCGCCCCCCACTGGTAATTGCGAAAAATCACCATGGTGATCGCGGGCCAGCTTTCACGCCCGCAAGCGGTCATTTCGTTCATGGAAATGCCAAAAGCGCCATCGCCAGCAAAACCGACCACCGGCGTATCGGGCTGGCCGATTTTGGCCCCGAGGATCGCCGGAAGCGAATAACCGCAGGGGCCAAACAGGCCGGGAGCGAGATATTTGCGACCCTGCTCGAAGGTCGGGTAAGCATTGCCGATGGCACAGACATTGCCGATATCGGAGCTGATAATAGCATCCTTTGGCAGGGCAGATTGAATGGCACGCCATGTCTGGCGCGGCGAAAGCGCATCAGTTTTGGCCTTACGGGCGCGGGCATTCCAGTCGGTGCCTTCATCGTCATCCTCATGATCCATCGAGGTGAGCGCCTGCGCCCATGCGGATTTTGTTTGTGAAATCATGGCTTTGCGATCTTCGCGCCCCGCATCCCCCGCGCTACCGGAAAGCTGGTCCAGCAGGCTTTCGGCCACCTGAGCCGCGTCGCCGACAATGCCGACGCTCACCGGCTTGGTAAGCCCGATTCTGTCCGGGTTAATATCGACCTGAATGATTTTGGCACCTTTAGGCCAATAGTCTATGCCATAGCCCGGCAGGGTGGAAAACGGATTGAGCCGCGTGCCCAGCGCCAGCACCACATCGGCTTTGGCGATCAGCTCCATCGCCGCGCGCGAACCGTTATAGCCTAGCGGACCAGCAAAAAGCGGGTGACTGCCCGGAAAGGCGTCATTATGCTGATAGCCACAGCAAACCGGCGCATCCAGCCGCTCGGCCAAGGCTTTGCTAGCCTCGATCGCGCCGCCAATGACCACACCCGCACCATTCAGGATTACCGGAAATTGGGCGCCAGACAGCAACTTGGCGGCCTCGAAAATTGCAGCGATGCCACCCGAGGGGCGCTCGAACTCGACCACTTGCGGCAGGTCGATATCTATCACTTGTGTCCAGAAATCACGCGGGATGTTTATCTGGCAGGGCGCGCTCATCCGCTTGGCTTTGGTGATCACGCGGTTCAAGACCTCGGCCATGCGCGAAGGGTCGCGGACCTCCTCCTGGTAAGCCACACAATCGGCGAACATCCGCATTTGCTCGACCTCCTGAAAGCCGCCTTGGCCGATGGTTTTATTGGCGGCTTGCGGGGTGACCAGCAGCATTGGCGTGTGGTTCCAGTAAGCGGTCTTTACCGGGGTGACGAGGTTGGCAATCCCGGGGCCGTTTTGTGCAATCGCGAGGCTCATTTTGCCCGACGCGCGGGTGAAACCGTCGGCCATCATGCCGGCGGTATATTCATGTGCACAATCCCAGAATGTAATGCCCGCCTTCGGAAACAGGTCTGATATAGGCATGAAAGCCGAGCCGATAATGCCAAACGCGTTATCAATCCCGTGCATTTGCAGCACTTTCACAAAGGCTTCTTCGGTGGTCATTTTCATGGGGGTGGCTCCTTGATCCGTAAGGCCAAAAGGGCGGTTTCTACCTCATATATGGGGGAGAAGTACCGCGCTAGAATAGGGCCGGATTTAGCAGCCGTCTATAGCCAAGACAGCGCTTCACACGCCCGAGCTACCCCGCCGGACAAAGCCTCACCCGCGAATTCTCCGGCCTTTTTCATCAAAGCGAAACAGCGCAGCCAAAGAGTAACTCAACATGGTTTTGCTGCCGATTTCATAGTCGGTCTGCCCCATGTAGCGCACTGTCACCAGCTGCTCGCCAACCCGCACATAAACATTGGTATCAGCGCC
This sequence comes from Paracoccaceae bacterium, assembly GCA_021647745.1. Taxonomy (GTDB): domain Bacteria; phylum Pseudomonadota; class Alphaproteobacteria; order Rhodobacterales; family Rhodobacteraceae; genus UBA3077. The sequence goes on from JAKIUB010000004.1 coordinate 24,597, forward strand.
TAGATGCTCCAGATGGCTGATTTCCCCCTCGATCTCCCCTTCATCGCCGAGCATGATCATCTCGGGGCGCAAGCCGATAGTCCTGGCGCTGTCTCCGATCACACTGCCGGGCAAAAAATTCATCGCCGGCGAACCAATAAAGCCGGCAACAAAAATATTGTCGGGGTCATTATAGAGCGCCATCGGAGAGCCGATCTGCTCGACCCGACCATCCTGCAACACCACAATTTTATCGGCCAGAGTCATGGCCTCGACCTGATCATGAGTGACATAGACCATGGTTGTTTCAAGCTGCCGGTGCAGGCGGGCGATCTCGAGGCGGGTATTGACCCGCAGCGCCGCATCAAGATTGGAGAGTGGCTCGTCAAAGAGGAAAAGCTCGGGGTTGCGCACCAGCGCCCGCCCGATCGCCACTCTCTGGCGCTGCCCGCCCGAAAGCTCCGCTGGCCGCCGGTCCAGATAGGGGCCAAGCTCCAGCATATCGGACGCCACCTTCACCCTCTCCTCGATATAGGCTTTTGGCCGTTTGGCCTGTTTGAGGCCGAGGCTCATATTATTGCGCACACTCAGGTGGGGGTAGAGCGCATAGGTTTGGAAAACCATGGCAATGCCGCGTTTGCTCGAAGGAGTGGTGTTCACCCTTTTTCCTGCGATCAGCACATCACCCGATGTGGCATCCTCCAGCCCGGCAATAATGCGCAGCAGTGTGGATTTTCCACAGCCCGAGGGGCCTACAAATATCACAAATTCGCCATCCTCGACCTCAAGGCTGATATCTTTCAGCACTAAAACCGAGCCGAAGGATTTGTTGATATTTTTCAGCGTCAGGGAACCCATGGCTTTCTCCTAGTTCAAATCAACGGGCCGGCCCGTGCGGATACTTTGGTCTGCAGCGAGACATATGGAAAGCGACTGCACCGCATCTGCCAGGTGGCGGCTCAGGTCCAGATCATCAAGAATGGCAGTGGCCATATAGGCCGCCTCGGTATCGCAGAGCGCCTGATGGTCCGGTTCGTCGGGAAGGTCGATGAGCCGGTCGCCATCAAGCCGATGAACCTTGAGCGTGCCAACCTTGGTATGGCTGTCAATCTCCGCCGAGCCGCCTGCCTCTGCTGCCACGATAGAGATTGCGCCATTGGGCGATATTACATCTTTCACAAAATACGCGGTCTCCGAAATCATCGGTCCCCAGCCAGCCTCGTACCAGCCCACGGAGCCATCGTCGAAAACCACCTGAAATTGGCCGTAATTATACATATCTGTCGCAATTTCATTGCTCAGTCGCAGGCCTATACCATTGACCCGCACCGCGCGCGCATCGGTGATCTGGCACATCACATCCACATAATGCACCCCGCAATCAACAATCGGCGAGGTGCTTTTCAGCAGATTTTTGTGAACCTCCCACTCTGCCCCCGTACTTTGCTGGTTAAGGTTCATACGAAACACATATGGTCCACCCAGCGCCCGGCTCTCGGTGATCAGCCGCTGCCAGCTCGGATGATGGCGCAAGATATAACCAACCACCAGCTTACGCCCCAGTTTGGAGGCTGTATCAACCATAGCCCGGGCCTCATTGGTATTGCCCGCCAGCGGCTTTTCGACAAACACATCCGCACCGGCTTTCATCGCCGCAATCGCATATTCGGCATGGCTGTCGGTATAGGTTGCGATGACCACCAGATCAGGCTTTAGCGCCTTTAGGGCCGTGTAAAATGCGCTGAAAACCGGATAATCCGCCAGCGTATCCGGCAAATCAACCGCTGAGCGATTGACCAGCCCGACGATCTCGAACGCCTTATTGGCGTGATAAGCCAGCGCATGGCTGCGCCCCATATTTCCAAGCCCCGCCACCAATACCCTGATCATTTAACCGCCCCCGATGTAATGCCGCGAATAAGCTGTTTGGAAAAGATAATATAAAGCAGCATCACCGGCAGTATCGCCATGCTGAGACCTGAAAGCACCGCGTTCCAGTCGGTGACGAACTGACCGATGAAGACCTGCGAACCAAGGGTCAGGGTTTTGGTCTCTTCGCCACTGGCCAGTATCAGCGGAAACCACAAATCATTCCAGATCGGGATCATGTTGAACACCGCCACCGTTGCCAGCGCCGGGCGCACCAGCGGTAGCACCAGAAAGAAAAATATCCGATATTCCGACAGCCCGTCTATCCTTCCCGCGTCTTTCAGATCAGCGGAAACCTGCCGCATGAATTCCGACAATATAAAGATCGCCAGCGGAAGTCCGGAGGCGGTATAAACCAGTATCAACGCTGTCAGGGTATTGACCAGCCCGCTCGCCACCATGATTTGCAAGATAGATACCGTGCCCAGCCGGATCGGAATCATAATGCCGATCGCCAGATAAAGCCCCATCAGCGTGTTACCCTTAAAGCGATATTCCGACAGCGCAAAAGCCGCCATCGCCCCGAAAAGCAGAATAAAAAACAGCGACACCACAGTGACAATCATCGAATTTTGAAAATAGCCGAAATAATCCCCCTGCTTCAGCACGGTTTCATAACCGGCAAGGCTGAAGCTATCGGCATTTGGCAGCGCCAGCGGCTCCCGAAATATTGCCTTGCGGGTCTTGAAGCTATTGAGAATAATCACCACAACAGGAAACAGCGCTATCACGGTGTAGATTACCAGAATAGCATGTACTGCAAGGATATTAAGCGGATTATGTTTGACCTTGTTCATTGCCGCTCCCTAAAACTGATAGCGCCGCATGCGCGACTGGATGGCAAAAAGATAAAACGAAACCCCCGCCAGAATGATGCCAAACATGACCACCGATAAGGTCGCCCCCATATTGATATCCCCGATCTGGGTCTGAAAGCCAAAGAATGTGCGATAAAGCAGCGAGCCAAGCACGTCGGTCGAATAATTCGGCCCCGCCAGCCCGCCCTGCGTAGTATAAATCAGGTCAAACGAATTGAAGTTGCCTACAAAAGTAAGAATAGAAATAATGCCAATGCTCGGCCAGATCAGCGGCAGCTTGATCTTCCAAAATGCGGCAAACCCGGTAATACCATCACACTCGGCCGCCTCCAGCACCTCTTCTGGAATCGAAAGCAGCGAGGCATAGATCAGCATCATCGGAATACCGACAAACTGCCAAACCGAGATCAACGCCAAGGTGGTGAGTGCTGTGCCCTCCAGCCCCAGATAGGGCAAAAACAATGATTTCAATCCAACAAGGTCAAGTAAATCGGGCGCAATACCCCAGATCGGCGAAAGGATCAGCTTCCACGCAAAACCCACAATGACAAAAGAAAGAATGGTCGGAATGAAAAAAGCCGTGCGAAAAAAGGCTGAAAACCACACCACCTTCGAGGACAAGATCGCCGCCAGCATCACCCCGACCGGGTTTTGCACCAGCATATGCACCACGAAAAACCAAGTATTGTTTTTGAGCGCATTCCAGAAACTATCAAACCAGCGGGCATTAAAAAACAGGGTGCGAAAGTTGTCCAGCCCGACAAAAACCTGCTGTTGGTCGATCTTGTCAAAAAAGGAAAGCTGAAGGGTGCCAAAAAGCGGAAAGATCATCAACGCCGAATAAACCAGCACCGCCGGTGCCAGAAAAACAACAATATGCCAGCGTGTTTTCCTCTTTTCCATGGCACCCCCTCGGTTTAGATCGGGCCGGAGTCACCTCCAGCCCGAAACTCGCTTATTGCTGCGGCTCATACCAGCTGGCAAGCGCATCCTGAAGCTGCCCTGCGGCCTCTTCGGGGGTCTGCACGCTGCGGATAGCATTTACCGAAGTCTGCCAGTATTCAGTGGCAAGGCCCGGTGTGCCGCGAGACAGGATCTGATGAAAAGGCCGGATAGAAGATTTGCAGCCCTTGCGCCAATCAACAATTTCCTGCGCCAACGGGTCTTCCATCTTCACATCAAAATTAGATAGCGAAAAGAAGCCCGGCAAAGAGTTTGCGTAGAGATTGGCAAACTCTTCCGAACCGACCCATTCAAGGAAAACCTTGGCTTGGGCGGCATTTGGCGAGGCGGCATTCAGGCCCATCGCGATATCGACATGATCCGAAATATAGCACTCGTCACCGGCATTGGGCACTGGCGGATAGAACGCCCCCATGTCAAAATCAGCCTGTGCATTAAAGCCCGATAGCTCCCACGAGCCAGCCGGATAAATAGCGGCACGACCAAGGGTAAACAGGTTTTGGCTATCGGGGTAGGACTGCGCCTCATAGCCATCTCCCAGATATTGGCCCCAGCGCGCCAGCTGGGCAAATGGCGCCACCCATTCAGGGTCGGTCAGCTTGGTCGTGCCCGCAATCAGGGCATTGCGGCCTTCTTCGCCTTTCCAGTAATTCGGGCCGATATTGGCATAGCCCATAGTGGCCGCCTCCCACTGGTCCGCAGTGCCCATCGAGAGCGGGATATAGTTGCCATCGGCCTTGAAGGCATCAAGCACAGCAAAAAAGTCGTCAACCGTGGCGGGCACTTCTACCCCGACCTCCTCGAAAGCCTCCTTGTTATAGATAAATCCGTGGATCACAGAGGCCATCGGCACGCAAAATGTAGCCGCGCCGTCATCGGTGCTCCAGCCGGAGCGAGCGACATCCCCGAAATTATCCATGGCATCAAGGTCTTTGAGGTCAACCAGATTACCTGCATCATAAAGGGTCAGCGAGCCGTCAAACGGGCGGCAGGTGATCAGATCACCTGCGGTACCGCCTTCGAGCTTGGCATTAAGGGCCGAATTATACTGGGCCGGCGCGGTCGGGGCAAAAACTACCTTGATACCGGGGTTGGCGGCTTCGAAAGCCGGAATGAGCTTGTCTTGCCAGATCGTCAAATCATCATTGCGCCAACTCTCGATCGTGAGGGTGACCTCCTGTGCGGCGGCAAAAGAGCCGAGCACAGAGGTTGTCAGCAAAGCGCTGACAAGAGTTTTTATTATCATTTCATTTCTCCCGTTAATGCGCATTTGCGCGGTTTTCGCGGGTTACCCCGTCCTTACATTGGCAATGGCGGCGCGCATATTCTGCTCCACCATCTCCAGAGCGTTTGTGGCAGCGGCCATATCCTTTGCCCCCGACACCAATAAAATCGCTTCTTTCACCCGCCACCCGGAGCGCTCCAGCGCCGCCTGTGCCGCCGCACGATCACAGCCGGTGATCTCCATAACGATATTTTCGCCGCGCTTGCGCAGCTTTATATTGGATGTGGTTACATTCACCATCAATCCGTTCATGACATGGCCAAGCTTGACCCCCATCAGGCTCGACATCAGGTTCAGCGCCACTTTCTGCGCCGTGCCCGCGCCAAGACGGGTCGAGCCGGCAATCACTTCTGGCGGGGTCGGCAGCAAGACCGGAATATCGGCCTCAAGCAGCCTCGTACCCGGATTATTGGCAATACCGATGGTGATCGCTCCGCGTGCCTTGGCGATATCCATGATCGTGTTTGGGTAAATGGTGTTGCCACTTGCCGCCATGCAGATAACGCAATCTTTCGCCCCGATCACAGCCGCATCTCTGGTGGCGGCATCAACATCATCTTCCGCACCCTCTTTTGGCTCAGTCAGATCATCAAAACCACCGGCGCGCAGAATGTGGATACGCGCGGAAGGGATACCGAAAGTAGGCGGAATCTCCAGCCCGTCAGCCAGACATTGCAGCCCAGAACTGCCCGCCGCTGCATAAACAAGATTACCGCCGCGCCGCAGCGCCGCCACCATAGCCGCCGCACCGCGCCCAAGGGCCGGCACAGCCGAGCGCACAGCTATCGCGCCGGCAATTTGCCCCTCAAGCAACGTGCCAAGAATATCGGCTTCGGCAAGTAGGTCAAAGCTTTCAGCGCGCGGGTGGGTCGCTTCTGTTTGCGCATGCGGCATTTCGAATCTGTATCCCTGTTTGTGCTTGCCAAAACAATAAGGCCAAAACAATACCCATGTCCAGATTTTTTTCCCCGCTGAAGGAAATGATGCATTAACCCCCCGAAACCCTGCAAATACTCACATTTGCCATTCATAAATATCTTCCAAAATTCATCTTGGTATTGTATAGGTATTATATGCTCTTTTCCGAAGGCGGCAGATATGACCAAAAAAACCCATATGCGCCATGAAATAGGCGAAATTCCGGCAGCGGTTACCCGACTTCTGCATCGGCCGGAACTGAAGGCGCTGGCAGAGTCTTTGCGCAGCCAGCCGCCGCACTATCTGTGCACCATAGCGCGTGGCTCGTCTGATCATGCCGCCACTTACCTGAAATATGCCAGCGAGCTGGTCCTTGGCTTGCCGGTGGCCTCGCTCGGTCCATCGGTTGCTTCGATCTACCGGGCAAAGCTGCACCTCGATGGTGCCGGATGCATCGCGATCTCGCAATCCGGCCAAAGTCCGGATATTTGCGCCATGGCCAAAACCGCCCGGGCAGGAGGCGCGCTAACCATGGCGATCACCAACAACCCCCGCTCGCCACTGGCACAACAAAGCAATCATGTGATCGATATTTGCGCCGGTCTTGAAAAAAGCGTAGCCGCAACAAAAACCTTTGTTACCTCTGCGGTTGCCGGTCTGGCTCTTATTGCCCTCTGGCGGCGCGATAGCACCCTGATCAAAGCGCTGAATACCCTGCCCGAAAAGCTCGAAGCTGCCTCCCGCCATACATGGCCCAACCTGCGCAAAGCCCTCTACGGGCAGAAATCCTTACTGGTGCTGGGCCGCGGGCCAAGCCTTGCGATGGCCAGCGAAGCCGCACTTAAATTCAAGGAAACCTGCCAGATCCACGCGGAGGCCTATTCCAGCGCCGAGGTGCTACACGGGCCGGTTTCGATCGTAGAGCCGGGCTTTCCGGTCTTGCTATTTGCCGCGCGGGACGCCGCCGAGACCACCAGCCTGCACGTAGCCGAAACCATGGCCAAACAGGGCGCCAATGTTTTTATCACCTCGGACAAGGCCACTACCGGTACCCGCCTCGGCTTTACCCCTACCGACCATCCGTTGACAGACCCGCTGGCGGTAATCGTATCGTTTTATGCCTTTATCGAGCGCCTCGCTCTTGATCTCGGGATTAACCCCGACCGGCCCAGGAACCTCGAAAAAATCACGGAGACTGTATGAGACAGCATAAAACCGCCTATCTCGGTGCCGATATTTTTGACGGATATGACCGCATGAACGGTCGCGCCCTACTTGTGCAAAACGGTGTGGTTCAGGCCATCATGCTCGCCGCCGATATCCCTCCCGAGGCTGAAATTATCAATCTGGGCGGCGGGCTGCTGGCGCCGGGGTTTGTTGATCTTCAGGTCAATGGCGGCGGCGGTATAATGTTCAATACAACACCAACAGAAACCGGAATTGCAAAAATTCTGGCCACACATCTGGCTTTTGGCACCACCTCGCTGCTGAGCACCCTGATCAGCGACACCAAAGCCCGCACCACCAGCGCGATCAAGGCAGCGATCAAGGCAGATCTGTCTGGCCATATCGGCCTGCACCTCGAAGGCCCACACCTGAGCCGCGCCCGCCACGGCGCCCATGATCCGGCCCTGATCCGGCCTATGGAGGCCACCGACCTCACTGAGTTAGCCGACGCGGCACAGGCTTTGCCCACCCTGTTTCTCACTCTCGCGCCGGAGTCCGCAACCCCGGCGCAGGTCCGCACTCTGGTTGCCGCCGGAGCCACCATTTCTCTGGGCCATTCCGATGCACAGCCGGATATGATCAACCCGCTGATAGAGGCGGGGGCCAAGGCTGTGACCCACCTTTTCAATGCCATGAGCCCGCTACAAAGCCGTGCGCAAGGCCTTGTTGGCTCCGCCCTGAACGAGGGGCGACTCTTTGCCGGTATCATTGCAGACGGTATCCATGTCGACTCCGCCGTGCTGCGCCTCGCCTTGCGTGCCAAAGAAGGGCCGGGAAAGATCTTTTTGATCAGTGATGCCATGTCCTCTGTCGGCACAGATATAAGTGAATTCACCCTCAATGGCCGGCGGATCACCCGCAAAAGTGGCCGCCTCAGCCTTGAAGACGGCACCCTGGCGGGGGCGGATATCAATATGCTTTCGGCCCTACGCTTTACCCATCAGCATCTCGGGGTCGAGCTGGAAGAAGCATTGCGCATGGCCGCGCTCTACCCAGCGCGACTAATCGGACGGGAGGGCGAGATCGGTTGTCTTACAGCCGGCGCACGCGCGGATTTCATCTGGCTGGATGCCGGTCAGGAGTTGCTCCGCGTATGGCAAGGGGGCGCACAAAAGCACTAAGGCATTTCTCTACGCCTCAAATACGAACCGCGATATGCGTATTTTCAGGCAATAATGCTTTAGCTGCCGGCATGCGCTTACATTTACCGGTGCGATACTTTGTGTTGCCCACCTTCATGGCTTTGAATATTGACAATTTGCACCATCTCCGCGATTTTTTACGAGGTGGCACAGGAATGCCGCCATGAACAAGGGATGACAGGATGGAAAACTTGCTTGACAGGCTACGCCAAAACCTCTGGACCACAAGCCTCGCAGTTTTACTGGCCTATTTTATATTTTTTATTCTGCCCCCTCTGGAGTGGGCAAATTCTCTGGGGCGCAGGGCTGTTGGGGGTGAACTAGACCCCGGATTCACCCGTCTTTCGACCGAAATATGGCTGGTGCTCAGCGTGGTTGTGGTGCTGTTTTTGCTTGGCCTTGGGCGAGAGCTAGCCCTAAATAAGCCGCTGCCCGGCAGCTTCCGGCTTATTTTACCGCCGATTCTGTTCTCGGCGGTCCTTGTCATCACGGCTCTGGTTTATGCCGGCAAGAGCAACATTCCCATTTCACAGATCGTCAACCTCCAAAGCTTGTTGGGGCTGATCGTCATTTCACTTCTGGTCGGTATTTTTGAAGAAATCCTGTTTCGGGGGGTACTGTTCAGAGGGGCGCTTACTCGCTTCAGGCCAGTGGCCAGCGTGATTATTGTTTCCGTTATTTTCGGCTTGATGCACTATGTGAATCTCTTTTCCGGCCAGCCCCTTGGCCCTACCACCTATCAGGTGGTTCATGCAGGTGCAGACGGGCTGATGTATGGTGCGCTCAGGCTGCGGCTCGGCACCCTTTGGCCCGTAATCCTGATCCACGCTTTGTGGAATATCGCTGTCGGGATCGCCAGCAGCGCCATGGATATGGCAGGGCAAATATCCCCGCCAGCAAGCTCCCTCACTGTGCTTTCGGTTTTGGTGGTGCTGCCCGGGCTGCTTTATGGCGGATACTTACTGTGGCGCTGGCCGGGGTGGCGCGCTGCAAAGGCAGAGCCTCAGTAATCCCGCTCGTAATAAAAACCGATGCTGTTTTCACCATCACTCGCAAGCCGGCCCTGAATGGTTACATCCGTCAGAATATCAAGGTTAATACTGATACTTTCTTCCCCGCTAGACGAAATTTCAATCTCGGTATAAATCCCGTTATCTAGATACTTACCGGCCGTAATATTAGAGTCTCCACGGCTATCTATCCCAACATCGAGATTGTCCAGCCCGGAAGCCTGCCGCAGCTTTTCCGACAGACTGGTGCCGCCGGAGCCGGAGAGGGTGGCTACTGCATTGGCCAGTTTTAACAACTGAAACGGCGACAGCTCTCCAATATTGCGGGAGAAAATCAGCCGCGCCAGCAGCTCGTCTTGTGGCAGTGGGGGGGAGGAGGTCACAATAATTTCCGGTGATGTCATAGTGCCGCCCACCCCGAGATTGATCAAAAGGTTATCCACCCGCAAATTGGCGTTGAAATCCAGCTGTGGGTCCAGTGGGCCGGAAAGGGTTACCGATCCATCACTAAAGTCAATCCGGCGATCAAGAAAATCCATTCGCCCGCGCACCATGTGGATCTCGCCATTGGCGCTAATATCGCTTAGCGGGCCAGAAATACGAAACCGCCCCGCCATCTCTGTATCCAACCCGCGACCGCGGATAAACATCCGCCGGGGCACGGAAATATCCAGATCAAAACCAAGCGGAGCATCCTCGACCGCCCCGGCGGCACCGCTGGGGTTCAGCCCCGCGCGGGCAAGGGTGCGGCGCACCGGTCGCTCGGGGTGAAGGTGAGTGACCGCAGCAATATCGGAAGACGCCCCCAGTGCCGAAGGGATCTGGATCTCGGTCAGGCCAAGCTCGATCGCACCGCCCAGAATATAGCGGCTGGCCATGCTGCCGGTGATTTCCAGATTGCCGCTTACCACTGTCGACACCATTTTTTGATCCGTATAACGAACACGCTCGATATCGACCGTCAAGTTAGCCGGAAAATCAGGTAATATACCCACAGTCCCCCGCCCCGAAACAGACCCCCCGCCAACAACATCGGCACTAAAGCCGTCCAGCGTGAAGGTTTGCCCTGAAAACTGCCCGTTGGCAGACATATTCTCGATTCGCGCATTATAGCCCAGATATGTGCCCGCCCCGTTCGACAAGCTAACCGTGCCGCTAAGATCAGGGCTGAGCAGCGGGCCTTTGGCTCGAATATCCAACTGGGCGTTGCCACTTGCGATCATCCCGTAATCCGACAATACCGGCGTCAGCAACGATACCGGAACCTGGCCTTTTGCCCGCATATCCATCTGGCTGAAATCGGCCTGCACATTACCATTAAGCTGGATGCGTCCGCCATCCGCCAAAGTGACAACCGTGTCGCGCAAGGTTAAGCCTTTTTCGCCCCACACACCCTTGGCCACCATTGCGATCTGGCCCGAAATATAGGGTAGAGTCGCAGCCGCAGTAAATTTGCTCAGAGTGGTATTAAAAGACACCGCCGGCGCAGAAAGGCTGCCGGTAATTGCCGCGCGCGCCGAGATCTCGCCCGCCAATCCCTGACCGGGCATCAACAGATTAACGATTTCCAGCGGAAAGCGCGCGAGTTGCGCGGTCAGGTCAAGGCGATCTCCGACTTTGCCCCGCAGATCAAGATCAATACCGGAATCGCTATTGAGCCGGGCCGTAACATCAAGATCGGAGAACGGGCCACGGGTAGTGGCCACAAGATCGGCCCCGCCCTCCAGGCCGGGCAGTAATATACCAAGATCCTTCAGGTTGGCGGTCAGGTTTAAGGCGGCCCCCTCACTGCTCAAGCCTCCGTCAGCCGCAATTTTGACCTGAGACGAGTTAATAACCAGATTCCGGATAGCAATCCCGTCCCTGTCCCGCTTTACCTCGCCGGAAAGGATGGTGTCACCCGCCAGAAGCGGGTCAATCCGAGGCTCGCTGATCTGGATATTTTCACCTCTGGCATCAAAATCAACATCAAAAACACCGCCAACAATGCCAAAACTTGCCTGGGCATCCAGCGTCACTCCCCCCGAAAGCTGCCGTCCGGCAAATACCGAAAACACCGACAGATCCTTAAGCTCTCCTTCGATTTCACCCATAAAGCCATCGCCATCAAGCTGGCCATCAACCGCAAGGTCGATGGTCTCGCTGACCACTGTGAGAGATTTTAGCAAAAAGGGCATGCCCGCTTTCCAGTCAAACCGGCTTTTGGCTGCCAGTTCCCCGCTCCCGATCGCATGGACCAAGCTCTCTTCTCCGCCTGAAATGCCGGTAACAACCATGTCAAACACCCCGGAAACCGCCCGGTCTTCAGGCGCAGACATATCCGTAGCCTGCCCCGAAGCAGTGCCGGAGAGCTTGGCAATTTGAGTGCCGGCCAGCGAAAGATCTCGCGCCGTGATATCCAGCGACCAGACCTCATAACTCGAAGCGCCAAAACCCAGTGTCAGATCGGCATCCAGCAGGCTGAAGGCCCCTTGCCCAAAAGGCAGCACGACCCGCTCGCCACTCTTCTGGGCAAGCCTGCCGACAAGCGACACCTCGCGCGGAAACCAGTCCGCCTCGGTTTCCACCGTGCCCGAAAAGGCAAAATCGGAGGTGCTGATCGAAAATTCCGGCAAGGAAATACCACCCTCGGAAAGAACCGTACCCTTGGCCGAAATCACGCTTTCACCCTCGAAAAACCCACGATAATCGAGCGGCATCAGCGGCGTAATCTTTCCCGCTATATCTGCCGAGAAAGCAATGCCGGCAGCTTCTCCCTTCAGCTCGACGCTGCCCTCGACCAATCGCGTACCATCCAGATCCAGAAAAATATCGAACAACACATCGGCCAGTGGCCCGTTACCGGAAATTCCGGCACTCATCGGCGGGCGGCCATCAATATTGAGTGCGTTGGCGATCAGCCCGTTTTGCGGCTCCTGCACACGGAGATCTATAACCATATTTGTATCGGACTGCCGGTAGTCTATCGTGGCATCTATCTTTCCGCCGGGGCCATCTAGCCGGCTGGCCGAAAACCGGACCTGCATCCCCTCGTCGTCCAGCTTGGCCGAGCCTTCGAGCGACAGGCGCGCCGCCAAGCCAAACACCGGCTCTCCAATAATAAAGACCGCCGCCGACACATTTCCGATATCAACCGTAACCGGCAGGCTGGGCATGTGAAAGCCCGGCGCCTCGGGGCTGGGGAGGCTCGCGGTATCTTCATCAGGCAGGGCATTGCGGATCAGCGTGATGGTATCAGCGGTCAGGGTTTCAATCTCGAGCGCCCCGCGCAGCAAGGCACCCCGGCTCCAGTTAATCTCGGCCCCCTCGATCCGCATCCACACACCTTCGCGGTCCGAAATCGTGATCTCCTCGATGGTAGCGTGCGCAGTAAGCACCCCGTCCATCCCGTTAAACCGGATGATCCGGTTCGGGGTCGATATTTGCTCCTCCAATATACCGACCAACCCGCCGCTGGTGGCGGGCTGCGCGACCACAGGTTGCGAAAAACCCGTTGCAATAAAAAGCAATATACCAAACCTGATCATAATTTTTCTCATCAAAATGAATGCCCCAATCCAAGATACAGCCCGATTTTCGGGTCATTCGGACCACGATTTATCCCGCGGGCAATATCAAAGCGAAGCGGGCCGAGGCTGGTGAAATACCTCACCCCGACTCCAGCGCCAAATCTCCAGTCACCCCCGGATCCGGGCATCCGGGTATCGCCCACCTCTCCGGCATCGGCAAAAACAACCACGCCGATTGAATCCGTAACCTGCACCCGCACTTCCGCACTCAGCTCGATCACGGACAGACCGCCGGAAAAGACCCCCGCATCGGTAGTGCCTATGCTGCGAAAATCAAACCCGCGCACACTGCCATCGCCACCCGTATAAAAAAGCAGGCTGTCGGGAGATTGTGAAATCGGTGCACCGAACATGGTGCCGACATAGCCCCGCCCGGCCAAAACAACACGATCATCCTCGCCAAAAGCGCGATAATAGCGCGCCTCCAGCGTCGCACGCCCGATCGTATTGTCAAAAACCAGCTCCTGCATTCCGCGAATATCCGTAGCCAGATAGAAGCCTGAAGTCGGGTTCAGCGGGTCGTCACGCCGATCGAGACTAACCTCGCCGCGCAGCCCGACCAGCTTGAAATCCTGAAAGCCGTTGATATCTCTGGTTTCGCTATAGGAGGCGAAAGCGTAAGCACCGAATTCCATCATGCGCGTGTAATATTTTCCGCCGAGCAACAGCTCGAAGTGTCGCTGCTCTATATGGTCGATCAGCGTATGATCCCCCTCGACCGAAAGCAAAAGATCCATGTCCGGGAACAAAAAACCGGGCTTGGCAAAGGCGGCGCGCAGGTTGTAATCCCACTCTCTCCAGTTGGTAGCAAAATCAATGCGCCCGGCCGAAACATCAAAGCGCAGCTGCTCGGCCTTTCCAAACAAATTGCGGTGTCGCCATGTTCCGCGCACACCGAAGCCATCTATTGTTGAATATTCGGCGCCAAAACCAATATTGCGCAAAGCCATTTCATTGGCTTCCAGTACAAATGGCAGGATGCCGTTAGCGTCAATTTCCTCGCCAAGCTTGAAATTCGTGCTTTGCAAAGCACCCGTGCGCATCAGGCGTTCGCGCGCCCGGGCCACTTGGCGCGGATCATAAACCCCGCCGGCCGGCAAATTGGCCATATAGCGCAAAAATTCCGGGTCCAGACTTTCCGCCCCGCTGATTTCAAGATTGCCATAATGCGCCAACCGGCCAGGGTTGATCTCGACATCGACGCTCAGCTCGCCGGTGTTATGCTCGGCGGTCACGGATTTTTCAACGACCTCCGCCAGCGCATACCCCTGCTGACGCCATGCCGTGAGCGCAAGCTCCACGGTTTCAAGCACCACAGTCGCCCGTGCATCATTTCCACGCACAAGCCCGCCATCGGTCAGGACATCATCACGCCCGGCAGGCGCTGGCATTGGCGAAATACCCACAGCGCCAAACTTGAACAACGGGCCGGGGTTAACCGTAATCTGAATCGAAACATTGGCGGGCATATTGGCTGTAAAGGGAATATCCGCCGCCTCGCGCCCGTCGACCAGAATGGAGATATCCCCGCCGTAATACCCTTCGGAATAGAGCGTTGCCAGCAAGGTGCGATAATCCGACTTGGCCCGGGCCAGCAGCTCGAAAAACTCATCCTGCGCAATATTCCTATCCTGAATAAGGGTGCTGGCCGCCCGCAGGGTGCGCGACAGCTCGCGAGAGGCCTCGCCGGCGGAAAACTCGAACGTATAGGAAACCCCGCCCGGTGCGGAAGTGTTTGCAGCCCGGCCAAAGAGGTGTATGCCAAATATCTCAAAACCATAAGCCGGCGCGGTGCCTGAAATCATTGCCGCAAAAAATACAACTGGCAGGGCTTTTTTCACTGAGACCATAGGGTTGACTTCCGGTAGATGATCCGACCCCGGAACAACCGAACGAATCTTGAAAATTAATCACCAATATTATGCTAAAGGCGGCAAAAAAATCAAGACGCGCTATGTGACGCACCGCAGCAATAGCTCAAGGATATATCCTGTGCGGGCAGCGGCATGGTAGCGCTGCTTTAGAAAATTTGGCCAGAAAACACCCAACAAACACATTGAATAAAACGGGAGTCTATCTTAATGTCCCTGAAAATTTTACAGCGATAAAACAGCCAAAGGACCGCACAACCATGGACAAAAAAGATACCCCCTCCAAGGCGGCGATTCCGAAAGAGTATTCCGCGCGCTGGGAAGCCAAGGCTTCGCGTGTTTTAACTCCTTTCGAGGAGTTTTTGCACCGGCAGACTACCGGCGGCTTTTTGCTGATGGGGATGGCGGTTTTGGCAATGGTTTTGGCCAATAGCGATTTCGCAACCCTCTATAATGGCATGCTGAAAACCTATATCAGCATCGGGGTCGGCGACTGGAGCCTGAAGATGAGCGCCCAGCACTGGATCAATGATGGTCTGATGGCGTTGTTTTTCTTTGTAGTGGGCCTTGAGCTGAAGCGCGAATTTCTGGTCGGGGAGCTATCCAGCCCGCGCAATGCCATTCTGCCAATCGGAGCCGCTATTGGCGGTATGGTTGTACCGGCGCTGGCCTATCTGGCCATCAACCCCAGCGGGGATGCCGCCATTGGCTGGGGTATTCCGATGGCGACCGATATCGCTTTTGCCATTGGCGCCATGGCCTTGCTCGGCTC
This sequence comes from Paracoccaceae bacterium, assembly GCA_021647745.1. Taxonomy (GTDB): domain Bacteria; phylum Pseudomonadota; class Alphaproteobacteria; order Rhodobacterales; family Rhodobacteraceae; genus UBA3077. Next base: position 40,080 of record JAKIUB010000004.1, read on the forward strand.
GCGGGTGCCGCCAGCCCTGATCACCTTTCTCGTCGCGCTCGCTATTGTGGATGACCTTGGCGCGGTGATGGTAATCGCCCTGTTTTACACCGAAACCCTGTCGCTGGGTCCGCTGGCCATCTCTGGCGGTATGTTGGCTATACTTGTTGTGTTCAACCTGAGCGGCATACGCAATCCATATCCTTATTTTGGCATCGCGCTCCTGATGTGGTATTTCATGCTTCTCTCCGGTGTGCATGCCACATTGGCCGGCGTGATCGGCGCGATGACCGTGCCCGCCATGCCGAAGTATGACCCCGCCCGCTTTAGCGCCAATGTCCGCGATATTATGCAGCGGTTTGATGCCAGCCATAAGGAGGGTAAAAGCATCATGACCAATATCCAGCTCCGCACTCAGGTTCAGGCATTGGAAAACAGTGTTTTTCGAGTGGAAACCCCATTGCAGCGGCTGGAACATATCTGGCACATGCCTGTTGCCTTTCTGGTTATCCCGATTTTTGCGCTGGCCAATGCCGGCATCCCGGTCGAATTTGGCAATATCGGCGGAATACTGGGGAATCCGGTGCTGCTCGGGGTATCGGCCGGGCTGATCCTTGGTAAATTTGTCGGGATCACCGGAATTTGCTGGCTGATGCTCAAATTCGGCATCGCCGACCTGCCCAAAGATACCAGCTTTAGCCAGATTGCCGGTGTTTCCTTGCTGGCCGGCATCGGGTTTACCATGTCGATCTTTGTCGCCCAGCTGGCATTCAGCGACCAGCCAGAAATGCTACTGATGGCCAAGACCGGCATTCTCGGTGCCTCTCTTATCGCGGGTATTTCCGGGTATACCTGGCTTTATCTGGCTGGCAGCCCGAAAAAAGGCAACGGATCAAAGCAGACAGACGGGCAGACAGACGAATAGCCTCGGCCCGGACCACCTAGAACAGTATAGGGGCAGCAGCGTTGGTCGCTGCTGCCCCTGTGGGGTGAGTTTAGCCCAACCACACAAAACCAACCGAAAAGCAGTGGTGGAAAGCCGGAATAGCCAGCTATTTTTTTCTCTTGCCGCCTTTTTTGAAGGCATTCAGCGCCGCACCAAGCAGGGCGCTGAGCATTTGCGGAGATATCGCCGAAACCGGATTGGAAACCAGCGCGCGCATTTGCGCCCTGAACCCTGTCACCTCGGCTCGCAGCGCCTCGAATTCGGCCTGCACCGCCGCCGCGCCGCGCTCGATATCGGCCAGCGCGTGCTCCTGCACCTCGCGCACTGCCGCGATCTCCTTATCGGCAGATGACAGCTTGGCAAACAAAACAATCAGACCGGCAAACACAAAGTTTCCCGCCGCGACAATCAGGGCTGCTGCCGAAGAGTGCATGCTTTCCACCAGCCAGAAAAACACCGCCATATTCAGCATGACAACACCAAACAGCGCTATTGCGCCGGCCACCACCATCAGGCCCGTTTTTTTGGCCACCACAGACATGCGGTATTCCGAGATCATCGCCTGCGTGCGCCAAATGACCTTGAGGTTTCGAGTCAGGTTTCTCATGGCGATCCCCTAACGGCCTACGGCACGGCCAATAACCAGCCCGACAATAAAGGCACCCATCAAGGCCATTGCCGGATTTTTTTCGGCTGCGGATTCAAATTCCTTCAGCAATGTGCCGAAATGGGTCTGGAAATCATGGGGTTCTTCGGTTTCCGGCTCCCGTCCGGCCTCTTGCGGGGCCGAATCAGCCGGTTCGGAAGAGGGGCTTCTCTCGGCCAGCAATGCACGCATTTCTGCCAGCTCGGCTTCTAGTTCTGCTTTTGTAGGCATTGGATCCCCTGATTTGCAATTTGCGAATGTGTATTCTGTGTCAGCAAAGACTACCGGATGACGCGAATTAATCCAGCATAATAATTTTTATATAGGTATATCACACTTGGGGTATGTGTAATGAATTGCCAATTTAAAATGAATATGTCATAGTTCCGAGTAACTTTTTACTCGTCGCTGCGCAAATGCTCCCCTGCATTTTCCTCAAACCGGAGCTTTTTATGAAAATTATCTCCATCGCTCTCGCTGTGATTTTCGCAGCAGCGCCGGCTTTCTCGCAAAATATCATATCCCGGGATGGCGGGCCGGGCCGCTCCGAAATGATAGCCCGCAACGGTGATGTTGATATTGACGGCCTTGCTTTTGTGCGCCCGGTTTTGAGTGGCGTTTTGTATCGTGGCGGGTTTCAGGGGGGAGACAAAGGGCGGACAGGCCTTTCAAACGCCCAGCGGATAGATCTTTGCAATACCGGTTTCAGTCAGGCACGCTATATCGACTACGGCAAAAACACCAACTATGGCGAAATAGATTGCCCCACCGGCTCGTTCAACTATGAAGGCGGGCGCTCAACCTCGACCTCGGAGCTAATGCAGACCATATATAACGTAATCAAAAACCCATCCGAAGGGCCGGTCTACGTCCATTGCATGTGGGGTGTTCACTCCTCCGGTGCCGTGGCCGCCATGGCGCTGGTGCAATTTTGCGGCTGGTCCGAGCGCTCAGCAAAAAAATACTGGGACGAGGCCCGTAACGGCGCCCCTTGCTCCGGCGGGTGTGACGACTGGATAGATGGCCGCTTTGAACGCTTTAGCGTGGATCCCGCACTCACGATTTCCGCAACCGAGCAAGCGGCGATCTGCCCGACCGAATTTTAACCCTTTGCTATCTTGATTGAGGAATATCATCATGCCCTTTCACCACCTCAAGGCTGTAATGGTCAGCGGCTTTATGCTTCTGGCACCGCTTCCCGCCCTTTCCGAAGCCGACGGGCCGGACTTTTTCCGTGTGGTTAATGTCTCCAGCGACGATGTGCTGAATATCCGCGCGGATTCAAACAGCGACTCCGCCATAATTGGCACGATCCCGCCAGGCGCACAGGGAGTGCGCAACCTTGGCTGCGTCGGGGGTATGACCTTTGCCGAATATGACGCCGCGACCGATGCCGAGCGCGCTGCCGGCGCCCTGCGCGGCTGGTGTAATGTCGAGTATGACGGTGTTACCGGCTGGGCTTCTCAAAAATACCTGCGCGAGGGTTCTGTGCCAAACACAGATATGACAAACGCAGACACAGACGAAGCCATCCCGACCTGGAATGTGGTCAGCCTCAACGGAGAAACCCCTGTCGGTGAAGCCTATCTCAGCTTCTCGCCTGATGGTAATCTATCCGGCTTTACGGGGTGTAATAATTTTAGCGCCTATGTCAGCAGCAGCAATGGGCAGCTCTTTGTCGATACTCCTTTTATCATGACAATGATGGCCTGTGCGGGTGACGACCTCGCCGCGCAGGAAACTGCGCTTGTTATTCTGCTTGAAAGCCAGCCCACATACACCTTTGACCCGATATTGAGCCAAATGACCCTCATTTCGGCGAATGGGGAAATATGGGCGAAAATTCAACGTAATTAATACCTCGGCAATAGCCGGCACCAACAAAAAAAGGAAATAATATGTGCAAAGCTCTCATCTGGATAGGATCAATCCTTTATGTAGCCGCATTGGGCATCTGGATCATCAGCGAATACGGACTGTTCGGGCAAGATAGCACTGCGTTCTCGGGTATATTTTTGGTCTTTTTTGGCATGCCTTGGAGTATGATGTCGAATATTGGCCCGGAAAGCATTTGGCCTTACCTGACAGCGCTCACCCCGCTCATCAATATTTTGCTGCTTGTCGGCATCTGCAAGTGGATACGGAAAAAGGGTTAGGGTAGGCGCCTTTTCAGGCAATATGCATACAAAAAAAGCGGGCTGTGGAGGGTATCCACAGCCCGCTTTTTGTTATTGCGAGATCAACTTACCGCCGGATCAGCCTTAGAACCAACAAGATAATGATCGCTCCAACAAGCGGGAAACCGATTGTGGCGGCCCAGCCATCGCCCATTGGAATCCCGACCCTCGGAAGTAGCCAGCCAGCCAAAACCCCGCCAAGAATACCGACGATAACGTTTCCAACAAGCCCCATGCCGCCTCCCTTGACAACAATACCGGCCAACCAGCCAACAATCCCGCCAATAATCACCGCAACCATCAAGCCAAAAAGCATGTCCATTCCTTTCCAGTAGATACTTCCATAAGGTTCTCCTTTTTATACTGTTCCAAAGCCAAGTGCCCCATTATATGGTTAACACAATTCATTTACAGCCTTAACTTGTGCGCCCTTGCCGGCTTGAATTGAGTAATCACTTTAGCTCGAGAGCACCAGAAGCCCGGCGTGCATCAAACTCCTTTCAAAATATTTACACGTTAGGGGTGTATAAAATATTGCGAACGGCACTGGTTTTTGCTAACTTTCGAGAGTTAAACCCATTCTATAAAAGAGGAACAAACTATGCGGACGAAAAAATTTGGGCTTTTAGTAGTCACCATGCTATTTGTCGCCGCCTGTGATGTCGTTATCGAGGCTGGTCCAGATAATGGCGGGGGCGGCCTTACACCGGACATTGGCTATGATTGCCGGACTGCAGTGGCCAACGAGACATACCAGCCGTTTTACAGCACCGCCGCCGGTCCTGTGATACAGACCTCGAGCGGATATCAGATGCGCGTCTCTCTGGCCGGCGCCGAGGCTGCATGGCTTTGCAATACCGACTTTTCCGGCGATGTCCTCAACGTCGCTTATAGCGAATACGGCTAAAACCAATATCCCTTGCCCGATATAGGGCAAGGGTTTCTCATTTTCGTCCGGAAAGCCTTAATATGCTACTTACACACATCAAAACCCTGCTCGCCACCGCGATTCTGGCTATTTCCGCCAGCGCAGGCCTTGCCGAGGGCGGCGGGCCGGATTACTTCAAGGTTGTCGACGTTGCCCATGATGATGTGCTGAATATAAGGGCGGAATCCAACGCAGGCGCCGCCAAGCTCGGCGAGATTCCCCCCTGGGCGGATGGCATCCAGAATCTTGGTTGCATCGGTGCCATGACCTACGCCGAATACGAATCCGCAAGCGATGCAGAGCGGGCCGCCGGCGCTCAGCGCGGCTGGTGTAATATCGCCTATGACGGAATAGTAGGCTGGGTTGCTAAGCGCTTTCTTGCAGAGGGCGCGGCGCCAAAAACAAGAACCTATATAGCCCTGACAGGTTCTGTGTATACCACTTGGAGTGTAGCGATGATCAGCGATACGCCCACCGCCGAGATGGTTGAAATCACCTTCGCTCCCGATGGCACCATCAGTGGCTCCACCGGTTGCAACCGCTTTAACAGCAGGGTCCGGATCTCGGGTGATATGCTGATTGTAGATACGCCCTTCGCCATGACCAAAATGGCCTGCCGCAATGAGGCCTCCGCCATGCAGGAGCAGGCGTTCATCGCTTTGCTCGAGAGCGGTCCACGGCTTATCTTCGATCCGGTGGCCGACCGGATGGAGCTGGTTTCGGACAGTAACGGCACCCGTGCTGTGCTGATACCCAACTAGCCGTGTTGGCCCTGAAGCAAGGTGGTTTTGTATCTTTGCAAGCGCCACCGCCCTTTTCTCGCACGCAGCCCCGCCAAACTCCTGCGGCGGGTTGATGCTGCATTGACCCCGCGGATCAATACGGCCATCATTAGCCATGCCTTCGGCTCCATCCGCAATATTTGAATCAAAGGATATAAAATATGAAACCCCTCTTGCCGCTGTTCATGCTTGTTGCCTCCGTTACCTCGGCCTTTGCCGGTGATACCGTTGTAGGTATTGAAACCAACTTCACCAGCCCCAACGGGGTAGTCGAGCGCTGCGTGCGGATCACACCTATCCCCGGCGGGGTATATAGCAGCGGCGACCTTGAAGACGAGGCAGATTATTGCGCGGTTGATCTCTATGCCGAAAATGTCGCGCTCTGCCCCAAAACCTGGAGCACCAGCCCCGGCATGCAGGTTTATGATATTTCCGGCGGAAACTACGCCAATGATCGTGCCTCGTTCATGCGCAATGCCTGCCCCGAAGGGAAATCCGCCAAAGATCTGGCCAGTGATGTCTGGTTCAAGTTCAAGCCTACCATGAACCAGTCTGGCACCAGCGGCACCTTTTCGGCCTCGTCACTGCTTTACTACCACTTTTCGCGCTATTTTGACGCCACCGTCAAGGTGCCGGTAGCCGTATGGCGCAGCATGGATGCCCAAGCCCACCTTGACGAGGTTGCCCGCGCGGGGCTGGCGCTTTCTGGCCGTGCGCGGATGAACCACGAAGGCTGGCGGGCGCTGGTCGGGGCTGACCAGAACCCCGAAAGCTACCAGCCAACCGACGAGCTGTTTACCTCGGACCGGCGGCAAATTTTCGGTGTCTTGCTCAACAGTCCCGGACATCGCTATGGCCCGTCTATCAACGGCACACGCGAATCCGGCTGGGGCAAAGGCCAAAACCGCGACTTTCAGGAAACACCGGCCTTCCTTGCGCTGCGCTCTTCCAGCCCGCTCGAACAAGCCATAGCCCAGGGGCTGGCCGCTGGCCGCAAGGTTTCGGCCATCAACCGCGATCTCGGGCCGGATGTCCCGCCCCAGCAAATGGTTTACTGGATGAAGGAGCTAACCGAAATCGTGCTGTTCGACTATATTTTCAGCCAGCAGGACCGGGTCGGAAATATTGACTACACTCCCTATTATTACTGGCTGGAAAATGGCGAAATGACCCGTCAAAAAGCCAAGAAGCACGAGCGCGGCGATGATACCGTCCCGCAAGACGCCCTGCTGCTGATGCGCACCAATCTTAATGACAATGATGCCGGTGGCCGTGTGCAATATGCCAATTTCACAAAATCCACCCAGATGCTGGAAAAAATCCGCCATTTCAATGGCAACACCTACCGCCAACTGATGGCGCTGGAGGCGGATCTGCAAAGCCAGGGGGAAATCTATCAATGGGTAGCTTCAAGCTTCGGGCTGGATGAGCGGCAAATCAATCAGGTTGTTGTCAATACCGGCCTTGCAGCCAATATTCTGCGCGATACCTGCGAAGCCGGAAATTTGATATTTGACCTCTACCCCAAGCGCTACTTTGAAACCGGTGAAGTAACTCCAGAACAGATTTCATGTAATGGCTTATAGGGCTTTATGGGCAGCGGTTGCCGGGTTTTTGTGGCTGGCACAATCGCTGCTGGCTGCCCCCGTCACCGTGGTGGTCATCTCTGACCTCAACAGTTCCTACGGCTCCACCAAATATGCACCGCGCATCACTGTCGCAATTGAGCGGATCATCGAAATGAACCCCGATCTGGTAATCTCCTCCGGAGATATGGTCGCCGGCCAGCGGGTGCCACAACTGGGCGAGCCGCAGGTCCGCGAAATGTGGGCCGCCTTTCATCGCACGGTCAGCGATCCGCTCGCGCAAGCCGGTATTCCGCTGGCAGTAACGCCAGGCAACCACGATGCCTCTGGCTATAGCGGCTTTCTGCTCGAACGGGATATTTTTAGGGATGAGTGGCTAAAGCGCAAACCCGATCTTGCATTTCTGGAAGGGTCTGATTATCCGTTTTTTTACGGGTTTGATCTAAAGGGCGTGCGCTTCATTTCGCTTGATGCAACCATTATCGGCCCTCTCAGCGGCAACCAGAACGAGGGTATCGCCCGCTACGGCAATTCCGGTGCCCGCCTTACCATAGCCTTTAGCCACCTGCCGCTCTGGGGCTTTGCCCAGCAGCGCGAAACCCAGATCATCGACGATCCGGATTTAGCCCGGCTCTTTCAGGATTCAGGCGTTGGGCTGCATCTTTCCGGGCACCATCATGCCTTTTATCCGGGGTTCAAGGACGGGGTGGCCTATGTTGGTCAGGCCGCGCTGGGCAACGGCCCGCGCAAGCTGGTCAGCACAAATGTGCGCGATCCCCAAAGCTTTACGGTTGTGACCATCCAGGAGGATGGAAGTTTTGAAATTTATGCGCTTGCTGCACCGGATTTTACCACAAGGATAGATTTTTCGACCCTGCCCTCCGAGCTAAAAACATATCACGGCACCCTCCAGCGGCTGGATTTGGCGCGATAGGCCTCGCCAAAATTTACGAGCTGAGCTTAAAAGCCAGCTCGTCGCCAACCCCCGCGCGAATAAGCTGGGCCAGATCCCCTTCGCGGATTTGTGAGCGGACAACCATCAGGATCTCCATGCTCAGCTTGGTGCTGGTTAAATGTGAGCGGATCATCCGCCCGTCTATTTCTGCCAGAATTTTTTCCACATCAGCCAGCCCTTGCTTTACTTCTTCAATAGATTGGCCTTTCAGCGCCAGCTCGTAGCCTGTGGTGCGCCCCCCGATCCAGACAACAACCCAGCCGATCAGAGCGATAAAAATAGCCACCATCGGCAAGCCAAGCCCGACTGTCAGCCCCAAAACAGTAACAAGGATAACCTCGACCGTATCGGAATCATTGTCCATACTTGAGCGAAAGCGCATCAGCGCGCCGATACCGAAAAACACAAACCCGATAATATACCCATGATTGATCACCAGAAATCCGGCAGACATACCGATGATCGCATAGAGGGCAAACAATCGAGGGATTACCAGATCTTTCAGCTTTCGGCGGTTTTTGAGCCGGGTTGGATGAAAAGCAAATAATGACGCCAGCGCCAAGACTATCAACAAATTAGCGACAATGGCCGCCATTTCCTTAACATTGGAAAACTGCTCCCAGCCTGCACCGGCCACCTCCATCGGGCCGGTCGCACCGCCACTGTCCAGACGATCACCCAGCATCTCGATAAACTGGGCCATAGCAACATCGGTCAGCGCCACAAAAACCAGCGCCGCTGTTAAGGTTGCCTTTAGAGGAAACATATTTTTACACCCAGCTCTTTTTTTGGCCAGCAAAATCAGGCCGTGATGCAGGACCGGCTACCGCGAAAGCGAAAGCCGGTCCAGTTTTCTTTATTGGATATAATCCATCAGCTCTTCCACCCGCGCGCGACCCAGCTCGACCTGGCAGCTTTCCATGGCAATCCCGGTGCCTGAGCCTCCGCCGAATGTGGTCCCGACAAATGCGCATTGCTGCTCGCGATACGCCAGCCACGCGGTCTGCGCGGCCTCAAGCGCCGGCACCGATACTTCGCGCTCGGTTATGCTATCCAGCTCCTTGGCCGCATCCATGGCAATACCCAGCGCCAATTCGACAGTTGCATCAACCGTTTTTGCCGCTTCGGAAACACAATCCCCGATCTCGACCTGGCTACCGACCGACAGGCTGCATTCCAGGCTAGGATCAGCCCATGCTGCCGTTGCACCCGAGACCAGCGCCACCACAATCAAAGCCCGGGGGGAAAGTAATTTAGTCATAGTCATCTCCTTATTTTTAGGTAACACATTGAAATAATGCAACATTATTAATACTCGTCAAATATGCGATAAATTTTAAAAATAGTCAACTACGCCTATCCCTTGAGGGGAAGTATAACAGATAATGAGCAGAAAAAAGATACACCCGCATGGGAAAGGCCGCCTGAAAAACGGTAACTGCCAGATCAAGCCGGAACTACTACAGCTCACCCCCTACAATCATTACAGTCTTGTTTCTGCCAAAATAATATCAGCCCTTTCACACATAGTATCAATGCAGCCCCTGCCGGCTCGGTGATATTGGCGCAATTCCTCCAATATTCTGCTGCTTGCCCCACAGGGAAAACTTGCGTAAACAAGGCCCATGAATCGAATTATTGATCTTGATGACCGCAAACGCCTGCCTTGGCGGTTTTTTGGAAAAGGTCTGGCCCAGCTCTCCGACACCTGAAGCGGGGGAGCCAACCCTTCATTTCCCCATATTTGCGAGAACACCATGACCGCCACGACCCTTTATGATAAAATCTGGAATGCCCACCTGGTATCCATCGACAAAGATGGCACCTCCCTTTTGTATATCGACCGACACCTTGTGCACGAGGTCACCAGCCCGCAAGCCTTTGAGGGGCTGCGCAAGGCAAACCGCCCGGTGCGCGCACCCGAAAAAACCATCGCCGTGCCCGACCATAACGTGCCGACCACGCTGGACCGCCTGAACGGAGTTGAAAACGAGGAGAGCCGCATCCAGCTTGACGCGCTGGAGAAAAATGCGCTGGATTTTGGGGTGCATTATTATCCGGTCGATGATATTCGCCAAGGCATCGTGCATATCGTTGGCCCCGAGCAGGGTTGGACATTGCCGGGCATGACCGTGGTTTGCGGCGACAGTCACACCGCCACCCACGGCGCTTTTGGCTCGTTGGCGCACGGCATCGGCACCTCGGAGGTCGAGCATGTGCTGGCGACGCAAACGCTAATTCAGGCCAAATCCAAAAACATGAGGGTCGAGATTACCGGTAAATTGCAACCGGGCGTTACGGCCAAAGACATCACCATGCATGTGATCGGGCAAACCGGCACGGCTGGCGGTACTGGCCATGTCATCGAGTATTGCGGCGAGGCGATCCGCGATCTTTCGATGGAAGGCCGGATGACGGTCTGCAACATGGCGATTGAAGGCGGGGCGCGGGCCGGGCTGATTGCGCCCGACCAAAAAACCTTTGACTATGTGATGGGCCGCCCGCATGCGCCAAAAGGCGCGGCGTGGGAGGCCGCACTCGCCTATTGGAAAACCCTGTTTACCGATGAGGATGCGGTGTTTGACAAGGTGCTGACCATCCGCGCCGAAGATATCGAACCATCGGTCACTTGGGGCACCAGCCCTGAAGATGTGCTGCCGATCACCGGCACGGTTCCTTATGCAAGCGATTTTAAGGGTGGCAAGGTAGAAGCCGCCCAGCGCGCGCTTGACTATATGGGGCTAAAGCCCGGCATGAAGCTCACCGATATAAAAATCGACACGGTGTTTATCGGCTCCTGCACCAATGGCCGGATCGAGGATTTTCGCGAAGTGGCCAAGGTGGTGAAGGGCAAAAAGATCAAGGAAGGCATGCGGGCCATGGTGGTGCCCGGCTCGGGCTTAGTGCGCGCGCAGGCCGAGGAGGAGGGTATTGCCCAGATCTTGCAAGATGCCGGTTTTGAGTGGCGCTTGGCCGGCTGCTCGATGTGCCTGGCGATGAACCCCGACCAGCTAGAGCCGGGCGAGCGCTGTGCGGCGACCTCAAACCGCAATTTCGAGGGCCGCCAAGGCCGCGGAGGCCGCACCCACTTGGTCAGCCCCGCCATGGCCGCCGCCGCTGCCCTGACCGGGCATCTGACCGATATTCGTGATCTGTAAGGAGATTACTTAATGGAAAAATTTACCAAAGTAACCGGCGTTGCCGCCCCGATGCCGCTGATCAATATCGATACCGATATGATCATTCCAAAACTGTTTTTGAAAACCATAAAGCGCTCCGGCCTTGGCAAAAACCTGTTTGACGAAATGCGGTTTGATGGCGCGGGAAATGAAATTGCAGACTTCGTTTTGAACAAGCCCGCCTACCGAAATGCGCAAATTATCGTGGCAGGGGATAACTTTGGCTGCGGTTCTTCACGTGAGCATGCACCTTGGGCCTTGCTTGACTTTGGCATTCGTGTTGTAATATCTACCAGTTTTGCGGATATCTTTTATAGTAATTGCTTCAAAAACGGTATTTTACCCATTATTCTTCCACAGGAAGACGTTGGAAAATTAATGGATGATGCCGAGCGCGGGGCAAATGCAGTAATCAGTATTGATCTGGAAAGCCAAACAATAATAGGGCCAGATGGCGGTGAAATCAGTTTCGAGGTGGATGCTTTCAAAAAGCACTGCCTGATCAACGGGCTGGATGATATAGGGCTGACAATGCAGAAATCTGACAAGATTGCTGCATTTGAAGCCAAAAACACCGCCCGGATGCCTTGGATTTAAAGCCTTCCGTTTTCGGGAGCCAAGAGGGGCCGGATGCAGTGATACAGTTTGCCAAAGCGTTAGTTCGAGCGCTGATTTTGGGTATCATCATTGTGATGCCCGCCTATATTCTGCCCGATATTCCCAATGTCGCCCGCGAGCTTTCGCTGATTATTGCGGCGATCATCGCGGCATTTGCCCTGTTTGAATATGCCAGCAAAACCCCGGGCTTCGTCGATTTCCGTTTTGCTCCGCCCTATAACCGGTTTCGCGTGGCAATCTTGGCGGCGCTGGCAATCGGCCTTAGCCTGATCGGCCGCGCCACGATCAATGGCGGGGCCGATATCCTCGCTCTGGCAGACTGGACCACCACCTATACGCTCTCGCCCAATTCCCCGGTGGAGTTTGCTCTTTCCAGGCTCGCGACAATCACTACCGAAGCCAGCCAGCTGCTGCTCACCCGGATGTTCTCCTCGGCCTTTGCCATCAGCGTCTCGCTGGCCGCGCTGCTCAGTGCATTGCTCTGGATATTCAAATGGCCTTTCGGGCGGGCCGAGTTCAATCTATGGGCCAATCTACCCAGCTTTGTCCCCGCCGAAGTCGGCCTGACAGGCCGCCGGTTGCGCCGCGACGGCTGGCTCAATATCCTCATCAGCTTTGTCCTATTTTATGCCATCCCCTTTTCTTTTCCTATCCTTCAGGCCCAGATCGGGCAGGATCTGTTTGGTGATATGCACTCGCTGGTCTGGGTGGTGACGCTCTGGGCCTTGCTGCCAGCGCTCATATTCATTCGCGGCACTGCCCGGATCAAGATATCACGCATCCTCGCCAGAGCCATCGCCGCAAAATGATTCGCCTGCTGGCTGTGCTCTGGCTGTTGTTTCTTGCTTTACCGCTGCACGCACAGACCCCTGTGCGTTTTGCCACACTCAATACCGGCCTTGGCCGTGACGGGCCAGGGGTTTTACTAAAAGACATCCTTGATAAGGATGCCGACATAATGGCTCTGGCCGGCATCATCACCGAAACCGCGCCCGATATCCTGCTGCTCACCGGTTTTGATACTGATTTCAAAAATGTCGCCCTTGGCGCGTTTAATGCCCTCTCCGGGCTGCAATACCCTTATGTTTATGCCCCCCTTGGCAATGGTGGCCTTGCCTCGGGGCTGGACATAAACAACAACGGCCAGATGCGTGACTGGAATGACAACTGGGGCTTTGGCCGCTTCGAAGGCAGCGAAGGCATGGCGCTGCTCTCGCGCTTTCCGCTCTCCGATGCGCGCCGCTTCGAGCAGCTCAAATGGCAGGATTTCGGCCCCGGCCCCCAAAACCCGGACGGCACACCCTTTTTTCCGCCCGAGATCTGGCCGCAGCTCCGCCTTGCCTCCCATAGCCTGTGGGATATCGAGGTGGCGCTGCCCTCTGGCCCGGTGCGTCTGCTTGCCGCCCATCCGACCCCGCCGGTTTTTGACGGAGAGGAAGATGCAAACGGCTTGCGCAATGAAGCCGAAGCTGGTTTTCTGCTGCGCTATATCAGCGGCGAAGCCTTTCGTGATGATAACGGCACTATCGCAGCGTTGGCGGAAATGCCGGTTATTATGCTTGCCGACCTCAACGCAGACCCGCAAAAAGGCGAAAGCCGAAAGACCGCCCTGCGCGCTCTGCTTGCTCACCCCCGCCTGCAAAATGTAGCCAATGCCCCTACGGTAGACTGGGCGGCAACCGGCCCGATGCGGGTTGACTATGTGCTGCCGGACACAGCGCTAGACGTGGTCGCCTCCGGTGTATTCTGGCCGCCTGACAGCCCGTTGCTGGCAGCTGCAGATACGCGGCATCGGCTGGTTTGGGTGGATGTTCTACGCCATTAGCGGCAGTGACGGGTTAGCCAGCTGCCGAAAAACATCCTCCGCCGGGGTTTTCTCGAAATCAGGTAATATCTGCTGCAACCGTGCGCTGCTCAGACTGTGAGGGGTATCCCACAAATAGCGTATTTCCTGCATTTCCCGCGCCAGCCCCCAGACCGGCGACAGCCCTTTCATCAACAACCACGGAAAGCGCACCAGTTTCAGCTTTTTATCCATTATCTTGGCCAAGCCCGCGCGCAGCCCTTCGCCGGTAAAGGTATGGCCGGAAAAGGGCACATCTTCAAAATCCGATAGCGCGCCACGCTTCTCGGCCAGCGCTACCGCTGCCCGCGCCATATCGGGCAAATACGCCCACGCATGGGGAATATCGGGCTTGCCGGGGTAAATAAACCTGCCCTTGCCCAGCTTGCCAACCATAAAATCAATGAAATTCCCCGAGGGCCGGCTGTCAATAAAATCTCCGGCGCGCAGGATGATCACCTGTAGCCCGTCCTTTTTGCTGGCTTCGCGTAAAATCCGCTCCATTTCAATGCGCGCGCGGCCCTTTTTTGTAGTTGCCGCATGGGGGGTATCTGCGCTCCACACCCCCGGCGCAGCGCCAAAATTATATACATTGCCGGGCTGGACGATGGTTGCGCCACTGACCTTGGCCGCCGCGACAACCTCGCGGGCTATTTGCGGCAGCACATGCACCCAGCCTTTGTAGTTTTTCGGGTTGAGACTGTTAACGATCACATCCACCCCCTTGGCCGCAGTGGCCATATCCTCCTGCCCACGCTGATATTTACGCACCTGCCAGCCCGCATTCTCAAATGTCACAACCGCATTTTGACCAAAACTGCCCGACGCCCCCAGAACCAAAACCTTGTTTTTCATACTAATCTCCCTTTCCCGTTTAATTTATCCGTCCTGATATGAATATAAATTGCCTTTATATCTTCATCTGATATTCAATAATGCATGGATAAACTGCAAAACCTCGACTGGGCACTGCTTCAAGCCTTTACGGCTGTGGCCGGGGCTGGCTCGCTCTCGGCGGCGGCGCGCCAGCTTGGCCATAGCCAGCCGACCCTTGGTCGCCAGATCAGGGCCTGCGAAGCCGCGCTGGGCAGCAGTCTGTTTACCCGCCAGCCGCGCGGGTTGGTTCTTAACGAGGCCGGCCTTGCCCTTTACCCCGCCGCGAAGGAAATGCAGGAGGCCGCACGCCGGCTTTCCCTGATCGCCGCCGGCCAGAGCCAAAGCCTGAAAGGCACAGTGCGCATCACCGCGCCGAAGGCGTTTTCGCATTATTGCTTGCCACCAATCCTCATCGCCATCCGCCGCGCCGAGCCGGATATCCAGCTGGAACTGGTGCCAACTGACTCAACCGAAAACCTGCTGTTTCGCGAGGCGGATATTGCTATCCGCATGTATCGTCCGACACAAGAGGGCGTGATCGCCCAAAAGCTCGGCGAAATCAAGACCGCGTTATTTGCCCATGAAAGCTATCTCGCGCGGCGCGGCACCCCGCGAGATTTTGCCGATATTACCCGCCATGATATGGTCGGCTTTGACCGCAAAACCCTTATTATTGACGCGATGAAGGCGCTGGGTATTATACGACAGCGCGAGGATTTTCCGCTGCGCTGCGATGATCAGGCAACCTATTGGGAGCTGGTCAAGGCCGGCGGCGGTATTGGCGCAATCCAGTTTCGGCTCGGGCAGGCGGCAGCCGGCATGGTGCAGGTGCTGCCTGATCTGCCGCTGGAAAACCTGCCGGTCTGGCTGGTCGCCGCCAAGGCCCTGCGCCAGACCCCGCGTATACGGCGGGTCTATGATCTGCTGGCCAGTGCCATAACCCCGCTCTGTGATGCTTGACGCCCGCCCGCAGAGGCGATACCCGATATTAAAACCTGATACAGCAAAGGAATACCCGATGAGCAACCCCTCGATACTTATTCTCGCCGGTGACGGCATCGGCCCCGAAGTGATGGACGAGGTCAAAAAGATCATGGCCTGGTATGAGGCCAAGCGCGGGCTGGGTTTTGATATTTCCGAAGATCTGGTTGGTGGCGTGGCTTACGATGCCCACGGCACGCCCTTGACCGACGAAACCATGGCTAAAGCACAGGCGGTCGATGCGGTGCTGCTCGGCGCGGTTGGCGGCCCGGCCTATGATGATCTGGATTTCGGCATCAAGCCCGAGCGCGGCTTGTTGCGCCTGCGCAAAGAGATGGACCTGTTTGCCAATCTGCGCCCCGCGCAATGCTTTGATGCGCTGGCCGATTTCTCCAGCCTGAAAAAAGAGCTGGTATCGGGCCTTGATATCATGATTGTGCGCGAGCTGACCTCGGGCAGCTATTTTGGTGAACCTCGCGGGATTTTTATGGAAAACGGCGAGCGGGTCGGTATCAACACCCAGCGCTATACCGAAAGCGAGATCGACCGCGTGGCCCGCGCCGCCTTCGAGCTGGCCCGCAAGCGGGATAATCGCCTGTGTTCGGTCGAAAAGGCCAATGTGATGGAGAGCGGTATTTTGTGGCGCGAGGTGGTGACCAAAATCGGGGCAGAGGATTACCCCGATGTCGAGCTTAGCCACATGTATGCCGATAATTGTGCCATGCAGCTGGTGCGCACCCCCAAGCAATTCGATGTCATTGTCACCGATAATCTGTTTGGCGATATCCTGTCGGACTGCGCCGCCATGCTCACCGGCTCGCTTGGTATGCTGCCTTCGGCCAGCCTCGGGGTGCCGATGGCAAATGGTCGGCCCAAGGCGATGTATGAGCCGGTTCACGGCTCGGCCCCCGATATCTCGGGGCAAGGACTGGCCAACCCCTCGGCCTGTATCCTGAGCTTTGCCATGGCGCTACGCTATTCATTTAATCAAGGCGCAGAGGCCGACCGGCTGGAAGCCGCTGTTGAAAGCGTGCTGGCCAGCGGCACCCGCACGGCTGATTTGATGCAAAAAGGCGCGGGGAAACCGGCCTCGACCAGCCAAATGGGCGATGCGATTCTCAAAGCCCTCGACAGCAGCCTCTAATGGCGCTGACCATCACCGCCGGCGTTTTGCCCGAGCATCACCATGATGCCGCCCGCCTTTACTGGCAGGCCTTCGGGCAAAAACTCGGGAAAGTGATGGGGCCGGAAAGGCGCGCGCTCGGCTTTTTTGAAGCAACACTGAACCCTGCGGCTATTATCAGCGCAGTGGAAGATGGGCAGCTTATCGGCATTGCCGCCTACAAGCTCGGCGATAGCGGCTTTAGCCAAAGCGGTGCCGGAGATATATTTCGGCATTACGGGGTCGGCACAATATGGCGGCTACCGCTTTTGGCAATGCTCGAGCGCAGCGCCCCTGACGACACCTTGCAGATGGACGGGATTTGTGTCGATACTACAGGGCGTGGCAAGGGGGTGGGCACCGCATTGCTCAACGCAATTGTCGAGACCGCACGGGCGAAGGGGCTGGCCAAGGTCACGCTGGATGTGATTGACAGCAACCCCCGCGCCCGCGTGCTTTACGAGCGCTTCGGCTTTGAAAAAACCGCAACAGAAACCCTCGGTCCCTTGCGCCATATTTTCGGGTTTTCATCCGCTGATAAAATGGTTTTGACTCTGGCCAAGCCCCTCAGCTAGCCACGGTTACTTATTCTTCCTGAAAAACCGTCTGTTTGTTTTTACAAATTGCTCGATCAACCGCGCCAACCCGCCAAAGCGCTTGCCCCGTTGATAATAATAGCCTGCCATGGCCCCAATAGCCGCGCCGAATGTGCCGACAATCAGGTCCCACATGGTATCTTCCAGCCCAGATTTTTGCATGTTGCTTGCAAACATACTGTCCATAGCAAATTCAAAAACCTCCCATAGCGCCCCGATACTCAAAGCAATGCTAAACGCAAGAAAAGCCAGCGCCAGCGGCGGCGCGGCAAAACGGTCCCCGTCAAAAAGCATAAAGACCAGCACATAGCCGACCAGCCCCAGCCCGATCGCGGAGCCGCTGTGCAACACCACATCCCACCACCAGAACCTCTCGTAAAACCCCCCGACTTCGCCTAAAAACAGGGACGCAAAAAGAAAGATTACGATCAGCGCTGCGAAGACCATCGGCAGCCGGATACCAAAACGCCTTTCAAACAGCACCGGCAAAAATGTCAGACCAAGTGTGAAGGCCGCAACAAAAGCCTCGTCCCACTGTCTTAGCCAGAGCGAGATCACGGTCTCGACCCCGAGCGTTGCCCAAATAAGGTAGACAACTATGTTTCGACGGGAGATATCTGGCTTCATGCGGGTGGTCTCCTCAGGTTAAAGATAAGCGCTGGCCACAGGGCAAACAAGCCGCCCTGCTTCAAAAAGGAACGGCTCATCCCTATATATTCAAAAACAGGAGAGATTTATGATTCGTGTTGCCAGCTACAATATACATAAAAGTGTCGGGCCGGACTTTCGCCGCGATCCGGCGCGGGTGCTGGATGTGGTGGCCGATATCGGGGCCGATGTGGTCGCCTTACAGGAGGTAGACCACCGCTTTGGCCAGCGCAAAAGCACCCTGCCCACGGCCCTGCTCACCAAAAAAACCGGCCTGGTGCCGGTAGACCTGACAAAGCGGCCGCATAGTCTGGGCTGGCACGGAAACGCAATACTGGTCCGCGAAGGCACCAAAATACAAGAGCGCCATATGCTGGATCTTCCGGGGCTGGAGCCGCGCGGCGCGGTGATCGCTGATCTGGAAATGGCCGATACCGCGCTCAGGGTTGTCGGTGTGCATTTGGCGCTACTGCGGCGAGACCGGCGGGCGCAAAGCCTGGCCCTCGCCCGGTTTTTGATCAGCCTGCCCCCGATGCCAACCCTGATCATGGGTGATTTTAACGAGTGGAGCCGGCAAGCGCAAAATCTCTCGGCCCTGAGGCCGGATTACGATATCCACACCCCCGGCCTGTCTTTTCCGGCCCGGCGCCCGGTTGTCGGACTTGATAAATTTGCCCTCAGCCGGCATCTGTCCTTTGGTGACAGCGGTGTGCACAGCAGATCAGGGGCCCGCCATGCCTCTGACCATATGCCAATATGGGCCGATATTCGCGCTGCCTGATCAGGGCAAAATTTGGCAATCGCCTCCACTTACCTAGTCGCTGCCTTGACTATCTTTGATGCTTTTTCGCCAAAGCTTTCATCATTGGAAAGATCGGTTGTTCCCGGATCAAAGCTCTGGAATTTTACAAAACCACTCCAGAGTTCTGGGCCAATACCCCCAGTTTATAAGAGAACCGGAAAACAGACATAATTTGCATACATACCCATCAAATCACACCTTTTGATTGCATTCACACCAAGGCATTCGCTAACATCCAAACATCATATCGGGTCGATTTTCCAGATATCGTGTGGCTGGGCGCGGGCAGGCCTGCTAGCCCCTTGGCTTTGCGCGGCCATTTCAGCACCACCCGTTTTCGGGCGCTTTCCAATGCCACTTTCATCAGCTCCAGCGCGTCCGGGTCTTCGCCAACAACCGCGCGCAGCTGTCGCATATCCTGTTTGACCAATGCCGAATTCCCGCGTGGGGGATGCATCGGGTCCACCAGCACTACATCGGGCAGTAACCCGGGCAGCAGGTCTTTTGCGTCGCCGAAAAGCAGATCCATTCGCGCCACGATCTCCGCCACATTACTGGCCTTTGCTTTTTCCAGCGCAGTAGCCAGCAAGGCATGAACCCGCGCCGAGCGCTCTATCAATGTCACCCGCGCCCCGAGCGAGGCCAGTAAAAAAGCATCTCGCCCCAGCCCTGCCGTGGCATCGACCACATGGGGCATTGCTCCGTTTTTCAGGCCCACAGCCTTTGGCAGATCCTGCCCACGCCCCCCGCCGAACCGCAAGCGATGCGCGATAGCACCACTGGTAAAATCTATCTCCAGATCAGCCATTTTCACGCTTAGCCAATTGCACCTCGCGCTCGAGTATATTCAAAAAATTAGAACGGTCCGCCTTGGAAAAGAGCTTGCCGCGCCCCTGATGAAACGGGTCAGCCGCGCGCATATCATTCATCAGGTCGCGCATGGCAAGCTGGTTGCCGATATTGGCTTTGGTAAAAGCATCGCCATTATGGCGCAGCGCCCGCCCGCCGGCCTCCAGACATTGGGCCGCAAGCGGGATATCTCCGGTAATACAGATATCCCCCCTCCCGATACGATCTGCGATCCACATATCCGCAACATCCGGCCCGTCATCCACTACTACGATATCAACCAGCGGGTGGGGGTTTGGTCGCAAACCCCCGTTGGAAACAATATATACCCTCAGCTTATGCCGGTCCGCCACCCGCAGGGTCTCTTCCTTGACAGGGCAGGCATCGGCGTCGATATAAATAGTCGTCATAGCCCGTTTAGCTCCAAAAATACATGATACAGTTTTTCTTAAGACTGTTAACAGCAAGATACGGGCGCATCATTACACCGGTTTGACCTCCAAGAGTATAAGAAATATTGCCGCTCACCCAAAAGAAACTCCTTAGCCCAGCCAGGCAACCTGGAATTACATTATGATTACCTCCGGTATATTGGGTAATACATTTTCACCGGGAGAAAGAAATGTCAAAGACAGAACGAATCCTATGATTTTAACGAGCGTTTTGCCTCCAACGCTCAGGCGCGGCTGCTGAAAGACGGCACCTTCCACGACCATATGGAGAATTTCTCCGGTAATGTGGATGCCACCGGTGGCCTTGTCACCCTGACGGATTCAAACTGGTTTATGTCTTTTGTAATCGCCTGCCAGCCGCATTTCCCCAACCAGCCGGATGATGTCAAAGTATTCTGGGGATACGGGCTTTATCCAAACCGCGAGGGAAATTTTGTTAAGAAAAAGATGTCCGAGTGCACCGGCGAGGAAATGCTGCAAGAGCTTTGGGGCCATCTGAAGCTAAACGACATGATGGATCTGATCATGGCCTCTGGCAAGATCAATTGTATTCCTGTCGCCATGCCGTTTGTCGATAGTCTTTTCATGCCGCGCACCCTTGGTGACCGCCCCGACGTCTTGCCAAAAGGCAGCACCAATTTTGCCTTCCTCGGGCAATTTGCCGAGGTGCCGGATGATTGTGTATTCACCGTGGAATATCGGTTCGCTGCGCGCAGGAGGCGGTGTTCAACCTGTTTGACGCCGGCCGCGAGGTGATGCCGATCTACGATTCCATCCACATGCCTTCGGTGCTGATCAAAGCGGCAAAAGCGACCGGCAAGTAAGCAACCATAGGCTGCCGGTCCCCGATCAGGTTGGCAGCCTGCTATTTATCAGACTATTCGAGGGCGTTTCGGACCAAGGCAGCGGCGCAATCTGCCGCTGCCTTTTGCGCAAGCAGTGTGGTCAGCCTCGGGCCACCTTCAACCGCCGAAGCAATAGAAACCACATTCTGGTGGCTGCCGCTACAGGTGCCCGATGCCAGCACGGTGCCGGTCTCGATATCCACAATATTCAGTTCTGCACTCACAACCACCCGAAAGGCCTCGTCAAACAAACCAAGGTTGCGGCCCGTGCTATCGGCATAGTATTCCAGAGCCACCACATCAATAATCACGCCATTCAGCCCCCGCCGCCGGGCCAACTCGACAACTTTTGTCCCGCGCTCCACACTCCCGGTTTCGCGCACTGATCCGGCATAAAACTCCCTTATATTGGCACGTGCCCGATAGCGCGAAATAAGATAATCCGCGATTGTATTCTCGATAATCATCCCCGGATCGACATTTTGCGGCGTTGGCACCTCGCCGATGCGCGACCGCGCCCGCTCATCCGCGTTGATTGTCGCCGTAACGGCCTTACCGATCAAAAATCCGGCGATACCTCCGCCCAAGCCGCCACCATCGCTCTGCGCAATCCGGCGCGCAAAGGGTGGTGCGCGCTCTGCTGTGCGTGATAATGGCTGGCCTTCAAGCAGGGTCAGATCCACGTTCGGCCCCTGCTTGCCGATATTCGCGCAGGCCATAACGGGGAGCAGCGCCAGCAAAAGACCTATATTCCGTAGCTTCATCTTCAAACCCCGCCCGTAATTATATTTAATTCGGGCCATTATACGCTGCAGCAAAACCTCCGTCCAGCACCGGCGCCAGTGTATATTTTACCGCTTTCGGGTGTTTGGGTGCAGTGATTTACCGAGAATATGCTCGTCCGCCCCGATAACATGGCTGGCCGAGCCAACAATCAGCGGGTCCGGGTCAGGCGCGTTTTCCTTATCTCTGTCCGGATAGGGGATCTGGGACAGAAAATGCCGCATCGTGTTGAGGCGGGCGCGCTTTTTATCGTTGGATTTGATGATCGTCCACGGAGCATCTGCGGTATCGGTATAGAAAAACATCGCTTCCTTCGCCTCGGTATACTCTTCCCATTTGTTGAGGCTGGCGCGGTCAATTGGCGAGAGCTTCCACTGCTTCAGCGGGTCCGTCTCGCGAGATTCAAAGCGGCGGCGCTGCTCTTCCTTGGTGACCGAAAACCAGTATTTGAACAGGTAGATCCCCGAGCGTGTAAACATCCGCTCGAGATCAGGTGTTTCGCGCATGAATTCAAGGTATTCCTGCGGGGTGCAAAAATCCATCACCCGCTCCACCCCTGCACGATTATACCACGAGCGGTCAAACAGCACCATTTCACCCTTACTGGGCAGATGCTCGATATAGCGCTGGTAATACCATTGCCCGCGCTCGCGATCTGTGGGTTTGTTGAGCGCAACCACCCTGGCAGCGCGCGGGTTCAGGTGCTCGGTAAAGCGCTTGATCGTGCCCCCCTTGCCGGCGGCATCGCGGCCCTCGAAAAGCAGCACAACCTTGGCGCCCGTATTCTCCACCCATTTCTGAACCTTGAGCAGCTCGACCTGTAAAAGCGCTTTTTGTTTTTCATAATCCGCAGTTTTTATCTTTTCGGCATAGGGGTATTGCCCTTGCTCGAACCGGCTTAGCGGCGAGGGGTTTCCTTCGAAGACGGCTTTGGTTGGTGTTGCTTTGCGCATGGTACTCTCTCCCGTTCTTTTTCGCTATAAATTACGCAGACAATGGTTCAAGTTGCATTGACAGAGGTCAATCCCCCCCGACATTTTTGCTACGCAGTTTTTTGATATCCCCGCGCCGGGCCTTGCCCTCCAGCCGGCGGCGCTTGGAGGCCAGCGTCGGGCGGGTTTTTACGCGCCGTTTGGGGCGATGCAGAGCTGCCAACACCAACTCGCGTAGTTTTTCCTCGGCCAGCTCGCGGTTGCGTGCCTGCGTGCGGTGCTTTTCGGCGGTGATGATAATGGCCCCGCCTGACGTCCAGCGCCAGCCCGCCAGCTTTTTCAGCCGCGTCTTGGCGTCGCTTGGCAGGCTCGGCGAGCGCGCAGCCTCAAAGCGCAGCTCGACTGCTGTAGAGACCTTATTCACATTCTGCCCGCCCGGACCAGAGGCGCGCACAAAGCTCTCGCTCAACTCCCAGTCTTGCAGGGTGATATGCTCGTTGATGCGGATCATCAGATATAGGTTTTCATTGCCATACGGTCCGCGTGGTCAAAATGCGGGGTGGCCGAAAACTGGGTCATGTGCAGCCCGTCTGCCCGCACAGAAAAACGGTGCAGAGAGGTGTGAGCTACCGATACAAACATCTTGCATTTGGCAGGCACATCCAGCCCCAGCGACAGGGTCGCCAATGTCGAAATTACCCCCGTGGACGTGGTGATCAACACCCTTCCGTCAAGCTTGGCCGCATCTTCCAGCGCGGCGGTGATGCGGGCGCAAAAATCCTCGTAGCGCTCTAATCCATCCACAATATCCCCTGCGCGCCATGCAGAAATCAGCTGCGGCACATGGGTAAGAAATTCGGCTTCCGAGGTCGGCCACGGCACGTTGCGGGTTTTTTCCAGACTGGCGGCCAGCCCGAAATAATCCATCTCGTTCAGGCGATCATCCACCGTGTGCGGGGCCTCCAGCCCCAGCCCGCGCGCGGTTTGCACCTGCCGGTTCAAACTTCCGGAGATCACATGATCATAGCCATGCGAGGCCCGAATATGCTCGCCCAGCCAGCGCGCCTGCTGCTGGCCCAGCTCTGAAAGGCTATCATAGCTGGCTTCGGTTTTGGCGCCGGTCTGGGCCTGCCCGTGCCTGATGAGCGTGAGGTCGTGCATTGCGTGCTCCATTGGTGAAGCCTCCGCTATACGTGAAAGGGCCGTCGTGATCAATCACGACGGCCCAAACTCGAGTTTGGAGGTGGTCAAAAGCGGGCCACCTGTGCGGGAGTTGCCCCGCTAGGTTTTTATCTCCCGCATCTTTCTGACCATGTTCTCCAATATCCCAATAGACATCGGCACCTCCTTTCTCGTGTTTCAGATAGGGAGAGCTTAGCGCCAAGCCGGCTAAACGCAAATAAATTATACGTGCGCAGATCTGATCCGGGCAATGACCAGCCGATACGGCCCCAGCGCCACCAGCGCCAGGCTCATTTTTACCGCAAAATCCGCCACTGCAAGGCTGACCCAAAGCGGCATCTCCGGCCCAAAGCCAAACATCGGGATAATCTCGCGCGCCCAGGAATTAGGCTGGGACGGGTCCAGAAAGATAAACATCGCACCAAAGGAAATGCTGAAAAACAGTACCGTATCAAGCGACGAGCCGATAAACGAGCTAACCAGCGGCGCTTTCCACCAACTGCCCTTGCGCAGGCGGTCAAACACACCGACATCGGTAAGCTGGGCTGCCAAAAATGCCACGCCGGAGCCGATGGCTATCCGCAGGCTTACCGCAGGGCCGTATTCAAGCATAATCTGCGAGCCAACCAAAGAGCTGGCCACCCCGACAGCAAACCCCGCCAAAACCACCTTGCGTGCCTGCTTTGCCCCGTATGTGCGGTTCATTATATCAGTGACCAAAAAGGCAAACGGATAGGTGAACGCCCCCCATGTCAGCCAGTCTCCGAGCAAAAACTGCACCAGAATATTGCTGGCAACCACAATAGTTGCCATGACGAGCACGCCAATTATCAATCCACGATTCATTTTTTATCCCGTATTTTTATAGAAGGTCAGCGGTGACTTCTGCCGGATAAACCCGGCCGCGCCGCTATAGCCCCCTCACCGGGCAATGGCAAGGCTACTTCAGTTTTTTGCGCACCCGCTTGCCCAGCCACCACACCAGCAGCACAACAGGCAAGGTGAGCGCTGCCACAAGCTGGTATTTTTCCAGCCCCAGCGAGGGTGCCACCGGTTCGAGCAGATACGCCAAAAGCGACACCGCATAATAGCTGATTGCCACCACCGAAAGCCCCTCGACCGTTTCCTGCAAGCGCAACTGCAACCCCGCCCGCTGGTCCATGCGCTCCAGCACGAGGCGGTTTTGCTGGGCATTTTCGACATCCACCCGCGTACGCAGCAAATTAGCAGCCCGCTCGGTGCGCTTGGACAGCCCCTCAAGCCGTTTGTTGGCAGAAATACAGGTGCGGATCGCCGGTTCATAGCGCCGCATCATAAATTCCGAAATCAGCTGGCGACCCTCGAAGCGCTCTTCGCGCATCAGTTTGATCCGTTGCTCGACAATACGCGCATACGCCTCGGTTGCCCCGAAACGAAAAGCTGTGTGAGACGCTAGATTTTCGATCCGCCCCGCCAGCCCCAACAGCTCTTCCAGCGTAGCGCTATCCTTGCTTTTGTCCTGCGAAATATGCTCGTAAATGCCCGAAAGCTCGTCCTCCATCCCCTCGGTTTCATCGATCACCTTGCGCGCCACGGGAAACCCGAGCATCGAGGCGTTCATATAGGTTTCGGTTTCAAGCAGGCGCTGGGCGATCCGCCCAAGGCGGCGCCGACTAACCCCTTTGTTGGTAATAATGGCAAAGCGAACATGACCGGATTCATCAATGCGGAAATCCGAAGCGACAATAGCTTCGCGGTCCACCACATAAGACATCGTTACGCTTTCCGGCACAAACCACTGTCCGAGCTTTTTGCTGATTTCAGCCATGGGCCGGGTCGAAAAATCTTCGCTTTCCATGCGGATCAACACCGAAGATATCACCACCCCGGGTGCCTCGGCGAGCCAGTCGGCCGGAAAAAGATTAAACGCCCGCCCTTCAAAAGGCCGCTCCTCTACCCCGTCGGCATAAAGCGTATAACTGACAAACTCCGAGTGCATCTCCCACTTCAAAAAGCTACGGCCAAGCTTGACCGCATGGTGCGTAGCCCCGGGCGCCGGATGCGCCGCGCCAAACCGATCAAGCAGTGCGAGCAGGTGGGCGCGATCCAGCCCACGGTCCCGCCTGGCCGCACCGCTGGGCTGCTTGATGGCCAGATAGGCAGCGCGGCAAGGCGCGGTCAGTTCGGGAAAGGGGCGGGCATGCAGCTCGCTATTGAGCGCATAGCGCAAAGGGTGATCCTCGATGGGTTTTCCGGTCATGGCTGCGTCCTTAAGGCTTGGGCCTTTGTTCCATCATTTAGCCATCCCCGCAAGGATTTCATCGCACAGTCTAGCTGCGCCCGAACAGCCGTTCGATATCGGCCAGCTTCAGCTCTACATAGGTGGGGCGGCCGTGATTGCACTGGCCAGAATGGGGGGTAGCTTCCATTTCACGCAGCAATGCGTTCATCTCTTCGGCACTCATCCGGCGGCCCGAGCGGATGGAACCGTGGCAAGACATCCGGCTCAGCACTGCCTCGATCCGGTCTTTTACCGATTGGCTCTGGCCAAGGTCTGCCAGCTCGTCGGCAATATCGCGCAGCAGTTTTGCCGCGTTGATCTCGCCCAGTATCGCCGGGGTTTCGCGCACACATATCGTGCTGTCACCAAAGGCCTCGTAAACCAGCCCCAGTGGGCGCATTGCCTCGGCAACCTCAAGCAGGCGGGCGCAATCAGGGGCGGAAAGCTCGACAATCTCGGGGATAAGCAGCGCTTGCGATGGCACACCATTAGCCCCCGATTGATGCTTGAGCCGCTCATATACCAGCCGCTCATGGGCGGCGTGCTGGTCTATGATAACCATGCCGCTGGCGGTTTGGGCGACGATATAGTTTTCGTGCAACTGCGCGCGTGCCACCCCCAGTGGCAGATCGTCTGGCGGTGGTGCTTGCGGCGCATCTTCCACCCGACCTGCCTGCCAGCCGCGGCTCTCGGCAAAACCGGTAGCGGGCATGGCGGCGCGGTCGCGGTTCATTGGCATCTGATACAGCATATCGGGGCGTGGCTCGGGCTGCATTGCCCCCAATGTGGCAGTGGTAAGCGTGGTAGAGCCACGGTGGCCGGCCTCTGCCAGCGCGTGTTTGAGCGCCGATACGATCAGCCCGCGCGCCACACCGGGCTGTTGAAAGCGCACTTCGGCCTTGGCGGGGTGGACATTCACATCCACCAGCTCGGGGGAGCAATCAAGAAAGAGCGCCGCTGCGGGGTGGCGGTCTCGGCTCAAAAAATCGGAATAGGCGGCACGCAGAGCGCCGTGCAGTTGTTTATCCCGCACCGGCCGGCCATTGACAAAGAAAAACTGCGCCACCGCCGCACCGCGTGAATAGGTCGGCAGGGCCGCATAGCCACTAAGCCGAATTCCCTCGCGCTCGGCCTCGATCTCCAACGCGTTTTCGATAAATTCACGGCCCATAATGCGCCGCAAACGAGCCTGAAGGCGGTCACCTTCGCCCCCGATATCGGCCCGAAAGACAACCCGCCCCTCACCGCCCCCGCTGACATCGCGCAAGACAAACACCACATCCGGTGCCGCCATCGCCAGACGCTTGACCACATCACCGATCGCCCGCGCTTCGGCCACAGAGCTGCGCAGGAATTTCAGCCGCGCCGGAGTGGCATGAAACAGATCACGCAGCTCGACATTGGTGCCCTCCGGCCCGGCCGCCGGCTCAACCTCACCGGCCAGCCCGCCATCCACCACAATTTTATAAGCCGAACCGGCACCGGTAAAACGCGAGGTTATGCTCAGCCGGCCAACCGCACCGAGCGAAGGCAAGGCCTCGCCGCGAAAGCCGAAAGAATGGATGTTAAGCAGGTCCGAGCCGTCAATTTTAGAGGTTGCATGGCGGGAAAGTGCCAACGGTAGCTCGGCCGCCGGAATGCCGCTGCCATCATCAATCACCCGCAGCAGGGTCTTGCCGCCATCGGCATAAAATATCTCGACGCGGCGGGCCTGCGCATCCAGCGCGTTTTCCACCAGCTCTTTTATGGCTGATGCCGGCCGCTCGACAACCTCTCCAGCCGCTATCCGGTTGGCGGCAGCATCATCAAGCTGGCGGATAGGCTTGCGGTCTTGCATGATATTGGGGTTTCGAGCATTCATACCACTACCTATAGCATGGCCTAACCTGATTCTGGAAGGTATAAGACGCGCGGCCGCGCCCCTCTGCGGCCTGTGCCGACGAGGGGTGGCCCGCCTCCAGGCAGCGTAAAAAGCCGGGGTAAGCGCCGAGAAGGCACCCCCCGAACGGTTATTCTGTTGCCAGACCCACCGGTTGGCCTGTCACCACAATACGCAGGCTTTCCGGCTGATAGAGCGCCGCTGCCACCCTGTTGATCTCCTCCAGCGTCACGGCATTTACCAGCTCGTTACGCTCGTCAACATAGGAAATCGGTAGCTCCGCCAGCTGCAATCCGGCCAGTATACCGGCAATCTTGGCATTGCCGTCAAAACGCAGCGGATAGGCGCCGGTCAGGTAGCGCGTGGCGATAGCCAGCTCTTCAGCGCTGACACCGTTTTTTGCCATTTCGGCCCATTGCGCCTGCACGATCTCCACAGCTTCGGCAACGGTTTCATTGCCGCTTGAAAAATTCCCCATATAGATCGCCGCATGCTGGTAAGGCAGCAAATAGCTTGATATCCCGTAAGTCAGCCCGCGCTTCTCGCGCACCTCGACATTGAGCCGCGCGGTAGAAGAGCGCCCGCCCATGATATGATTGAGCACATAGGCCGCGAGATAATCGGGATCATCACGCTTCAGGCCCGGCTGGGCAAAGATCACCACCGATTGCGGGGTTTCAAAGTCTATCGCAGTTATGCCCGCTTGCAGCACCGGCTCGATATCGGGCACAGAATCGACAATATCATCCGGCAAATCGCCCAGTAGGGTATCGAGCATTTCACCCAGCGCTGCGGGGGTGATATCACCAACCACACCGATATAGACATTATTGCGGCCCAGTGCCTGCCGGTACGCCGTGCGCATATCATCCGGGCTCAGCGCGGCCACGGTTTCCAGCGTGCCATCGCCGGGCTGACCGTAGGGGTGATCGGGAAAGACAATTTGCCGAAAAGCCTTGCCGGCTATTGCCTGCGGGTCGGTCTCGTTCGAGCGCAGGAAAGACATCGCCTGCCCCTTTACGCGCTCAAAAGCCGCAGCGTCAAAATTCGGCTCGTTAAGCGCCATGCGCAGCAAGGCAATGCTTTGCTCAAGGTTCGAGGTCAGCATCGAGGCGCGCACGCTGACGGAGTCGCGCCCTGCATTAAAGCTGAAGCGCGCGCCAAGCTCGTCGCTGCGCTCGGCAAAGCCCGTGGCATCCAGCGCACCGGCTCCTTCTTCAAGCAGGCCTGCCATCAATGTGGTTGCGCCCAGTTTATCAGCCGGATCTTGCGAAGCTCCACCAAGAAAGCTGATCTGGATCGACACCATCGGAATGCTGTTTTCCTGCACCAGCCAAGCCGTAATACCGCCCTTTGATACAACTTCCTGAATGTGGGTGGCGGCCCGGAGCGGCAGCGCCGCCAGCAGGATCAGGGCACAGGTTGCAATAATACGTTTCATTGGTCGCTCTCCTTTTCGCCCATCAGATAGCCGGTCACCGATTGCCGGATATCCAGCACACCGCGCGCAGCTTCTTGTATATCTTCTGCCGTTACCGCCTGCAAAATATCGGGCCAGTCTTGCACATCCTTTACCGTCAGCCCCGATGTCAGCGCTGCACCGTAGCGCCGGGCGAGGCCCATCTGGCTGTCCATCGCGTATATCTCGCTGGCAAGCAGGCTGGCCTTTGAGCGGGCGAGCCGGTCGGCATCAACCCCGTTTTCAATCAGGTATTCGAGCGTGGCATCAAGCCGGGCTTCGGCCTCTTCGAGCGAGGTATCGGGCTTGGGCACAACATACACCCCGAACGTATCCCTGTCATAAGACAACCCGCTATAAAATGCCCCTGTCGATAGTGCTATACCCTCGTCGAGCTGCAAGCGCTGGCCGAGCAGCGAGGTGATGCCACCGCCGCCAAGCACATCCGCCAGCAAACCGAGCGCGGCAGCTTCCTGCTGGTTTCCCGCCTGCCGGTTTTCGGCCAGATAGGTGCGGATAACATAAGGGGTTGCCACGCGAGGATCACGATAGGTCAACCGGCGCTCGGCGCGCTGAGGCGGCTCTTGCGGGCGCAAACGGTTTTTGATGCCCTCCGAGGGCTGGAGCGGGCCGTAATATTGTCGGGCCAGCGCCAATACCTCCTCGGGTCTCACATCGCCGGCTACAACCAGAATAGCATTGTTGGGGGCGTAAAACTGCCCGTAAAAATCAAGTGCGTCTTCTAGGGTGAGCGCAGCTACCTCGTTAGGCCAGCCGATAATAGGCGTGCCGTAGGGGTGATTGAGAAACTGCGCCGCATTGCGTTGCTCGGAGAAAAGACTGCCTGGGTCGCTATCGGTGCGCAGGGCACGCTCTTCGATCACCACATCGCGTTCGGTCAGCATGGCGGCATCGTCAAGGATCAGCCCACGCATGCGATCGGCTTCCATCTCCATCATCATCGGCAACCGGTCGACCGCAACCTGCTGGAAATAGGCGGTATAATCCTGTGAGGTGAAGGCATTATCCTCGCCACCATTGGCCTCGACCACCTCGCCAAAGGTGCCGTCCGGCACAGCTTCGGTGCCCTTGAACATCAGATGTTCGAGAAAATGCGCAATGCCGGATTTGCCGGCAGGCTCGTCAGCCGCACCCACACGATACCACACCATATGCGTAACAATCGGCGCGCGGTTATCCTCGATCACCACCACTTCCATACCGTTATCCAATGTATAATTGGTCACCGGCACCTGCTGGGCCACCGCCATTGGCCCCCAAATGAGCGCCAGTGCCGCCAACCCTAATATTTGCCGCATTCCCAATCTCCTTGATAACTTTACCATAAGATAACCCCCGAAGTGCCAAGATCAACCGAAGATACGAAACCGTGATCACAAAAACCGGCAAAAATCTTAGCGTTTATGTGATTTTTCCGGCTTTTTATTATCAAAAATAATAACACCGGCAATCCCGGCAAAAATCGAAATATCCGCGACATTAAACACAAAGGGGTTATTGATGCCACAACAGCTCATATTGAGAAAATCGGCAACAGCACCATAGGCCAGCCGGTCATATATATTGCCAATGGCACCACCAACAACCAATCCAACCGAAAGCTGGAGCCAAAACTTGCGGGTATTGCGAAACCAGAAAAGCAGGGCCGCAGAAAATGCCAGCCCGATCCCGATCAGCACCCATTTTGTTATATCGCTACCCGAGGCAAACAGCCCAAAATTCATCCCCTCGTTCCAGCCCATGCGCAGGTTGAGATAAGGCGGCCACACGTCGATCGCATAGATATTGCGCAGGTCCATCCCCTCGACCACCCAGAACTTCAGCCCGCGGTCCAGCAGGAAGATAATAGCTGAAATACCGAGGATTCGAATAAGTGGCATGGCAGGCTCCTGTGGTTGCTGTGCCTGTTTAGGTCAAGCAAAAGGCAGCGGCAAGTGTTTCAGTATCTCACCAAATCGTTCACACACGTGAATTCAACAATCCATCAATGTGCTTTATGCGAGGTTATCAAGTAATTATCATCAGGAGATATAAACCCATGTTTAAGAGATTGACCCTTGCCAGCCTTGTGGCAGCCAGCTTTACCGGTGTTGCGGCGCAAGAGATGCCCTATCCGGACACGATTGTTATTCTGGATGTCTCCAATTCTATGTGGGGGCAAATCGACGGGGTGGCAAAGATCGAGATCGCGCGCACCGTGCTGTCCGGGCTGGTTGACGGGTTGGAAACCGACTCCGAATTCGGGCTGATGGCTTACGGGCATAACAACAGCGATTGCGGCAATATCGAAATGGTTCTGCCGGTGGGGCCGCTTGATGCGGGACAATTTGCCAACGCGGTCAACAGCCTGACCCCGCATGGCCGCACCCCGCTGGTTGCCGCAGTTGATCAGGCCGCTGATGCCCTGCAATATAAAACCCGCTCCGCGCGGATCGTGCTGGTGACGGACGGGGTGGAAAGCTGCGGTGGAGACCTGAAATCCCTTGCCGATGCGCTAGGTAGCGACAGCCTTGATTTTACCGCCCATGTTATCGCGTTTGATGTGGTGGATGCCGGAAAACAGGCCGAGCTTGGCTATCTGGCAGAGCAAACCGGCGGGCTGTTTGTCAGCGCGGATTCCACCGCCGAGCTAAAAGCCGCCCTGCAATCCATGATGGGCGATATGGACGGAACCCCGATGGACGCCACCGCCGAAACCATGGGCGAGAGCATGATATCTGCCACCCTGAGCGCACCGGAAGAGACCGGCCCCCGCAGCCGGATCATGGTTGATTTTACCGGCCCGATGGCGGGCGGGGATTATATCGGCCTTTCCAATGCGGGCGCGGCGGATGACGCAGTGCTGGCCGCAGCCATGGCCGGCAGCTCCGGCAGCGCCTTGCTGATCGCGCCGCGCACACCGGGAAGCTACGAGCTGCGCTATTACACCGCTGATGGCGAAGTGCTGGCCATAAAGGCTATCACGGTCCGCTAGCTCCGCGGTCAAAAGGGGCAAGGCGCTTGAAAAGCCACGCGCCGGCCCCCGCTAGGGTGGTAAACTTCCAGCCGCTGCGCATGCAGACAGAGGCGCGGGGCGGCGCTCAGCGCCTCGCCGGTTGCATAAAACCGGTCTCCCAGAATGGCGTGGCCAATCATCAGCATATGCACACGGAGCTGGTGGCTACGGCCAGTCGTCGGCAGCAATTTCAGCCGCGCATGGTCAGGTTTTCGCTCCAATACCTGCCAGCGGGTATGCGCCGCCTTGCCCTGCTCGAAACAGACTTTTTGCAGCGGGCGATTGGGCCAGTCCACTATCAGCGGCAGATCCACTTCGCCTTGATCTTCGGGCTGACCCCAAACCAGCGCTTCATAGGTTTTATCAGTATGCCGTCGCTCGAACTGCAACCCCAGATGCCGCTGCGCCGCTTTGTTGAGCGCAAAGACCATCACACCCGAAGTATCCATATCCAGCCGATGCACCAACAGCGCATCCGGAAATTCGGCCTTGGCCCGCGCCTCCAGGCAATCCGCATGTTCGGCTGCTTTACCGGGCACCGAAAGCAGGCCGGAAGGCTTGTCCAGCACCAGCAAATCCGCATCCTGATGCAGGATATTCAGCGGCCCGTCGGGGGGCGCATAGATAAACTCAGCCTGCATCCAGCGCCTTTAGCAACCCTTGGGTGGAGCCGTCTTTGCCAGCGGCGTCGGCCCCTTTGACCAGCGGCACCAGTGCGGTCGCCATTTCCTTGCCCAGCTCCACACCCCACTGGTCAAACGAGTTGATCCCCCAGATCACCCCCTCGACAAAAACCCGATGCTCGTAAAGCGCGATGATCTGCCCGAGGACAAACGGCGTGAGCTGCGGGTAGGCCAGCGTTACGGAAGGCCGGTTTCCCGGAAACTTCCGATAGGGGCGCAGATTACGGCTCACCCGCCCGCGCATCAGAGCCTCGGACTGGGCCAGACAATTGGCCTTGAGCAAATCATGATGATGCGCCAGCTCCGGCTCGCTCCCCTTGGCTGCAATCATGAATTCACACGGGATAACATTGGTGCCCTGATGCAGCAGCTGATAAAATGCATGCTGCCCGTTGGTGCCCGCCTGCCCCCAGACAACAGGGCCGGTAAGCTGGTTGACCGGCGCATCTGATAGGGTCACGCTTTTGCCGTTGCTCTCCATATCGAGCTGCTGCAAATAGGCCGGCAGGCGCGACAGGCGCTGGTCATAAGGCAGCACGGCGCGGGTCGGATAATCACAAATATTGCGGTGCCAGATACCCGTGAGCGCCAGCATGACCGGCATGTTTTCAGCCATCGGCGCGTGGCAAAAATGCTGGTCCATCGCACGGCCACCCTCCAGAAACTCGAAAAACCGCTCCGGCCCGACCGCCAGCATGACAGGCAGGCCAATCGGCCCCCAGACAGAATAGCGCCCCCCCACCCAGTCGGCAAAGCCAAAGACCCGCTCGGACGGAATGCCGAATTCGGCGGTTTTGTCCGGTGCGCTTGAAATCGCCACCATCTGGCTGGCCGCCCCTGCGCCCAACCATCTGCGGGCGGTCTCGGCATTGGTCATGGTTTCGATGGTAGTAAAGGTTTTGGAGGCCACAATAACCAGCGTGCGCGCCGGATCCGCCCGCTTTGAGGCTTCGGCAAAATGC
Organism: Paracoccaceae bacterium; assembly: GCA_021647745.1. Classification (GTDB taxonomy): domain Bacteria; phylum Pseudomonadota; class Alphaproteobacteria; order Rhodobacterales; family Rhodobacteraceae; genus UBA3077. The sequence goes on from JAKIUB010000004.1 coordinate 74,086, forward strand.
GCGCCATCAATATTGGAAACAAACCGCACCTTTGGCCCGTCATGGTAAGCGCCCAGCGCCTTGACCCCCATGGCAGGTCCAAGATCGGAGCCACCGATGCCAATGCTGATCACCTCGGTGATCGGCCCGCCATCGGCAGCTTTTATTTTGCCGTTGCGCAGGGCGTTGGCAAAACCGGCCATGCGCGCAAGGGTATTTTTCACATCCGGCATTACGTCTTGCCCGTCAACCATCACAGGGCCGTCTTTGGCCCGTAGTGCCGTATGCAGCACCGCACGGTTTTCCGAAATATTGATCTTTTCTCCGGCAAACATGGCATCGCGCCGGCTTTCCACACCCGCCGCTTCGGCCAGTTTCAGCAACAGCTCGCGGGCCTCGCGGTCGATAGATGTTTTGGCATAGTCCAGCAGCATATCGTCGGCCTTGATGCTGAAATCCTTAAAGCGCTGCGGATCATCAAATAATGACAGGATCCTGCGACCGGTGTGCGCTGCACGGTTGGAGCGCAGCATGCGCCAGATCGTTTCCATTTATCCCTCCATCATCCGTGCATCACGCGCCAAAGCTTCAATGCCGGCCCAGTCCCGCGCCGCGACCATATCTTTTGGCGCCACCCATGATCCGCCGACACATAACACATTTGCCAAATCAAGATAGGAGCGCGCATTGGCACGGCTGACCCCGCCCGTCGGACAAAACGAAATTTGCGGCAGCGGTGCACCGAGAGCCTTGAGGGTCTTGGCGCCCCCCGCAGCCTCGGCCGGAAAAAACTTGAGCATATCATAGCCCCGCGCCAGCATTTGCATGGCTTCGCTGGCCGTGGCAGCTCCTGCCAAAAGCGGCAGCCCGTTAGCCTCGCAGGCAGCGATCAGCTCGTCGGTCGCCCCCGGAGACACCCCGAATTGCGCCCCCGCCCTCACAGCATTTTCGACATCACGCGGGGTAATCAGTGTGCCGGCGCCAACCACACCCCCCTTTACCTTGGCCATTTCGGCAATGGCTCCCAGCGCTGCCGGCGTGCGCAAAGTCACCTCCAGCACGGGCAGGCCACCGGAGATCAGCGCTTCGGCCAAGGGGCGGGCATCGGCAGTGTTTTCCACCACCAATACCGGCACAACCGGTGCTATAGCACAGATTTCACGGGTGCGGTTGCTGGCGTCTTGCGGGGTAATGCTCATATTGTCACCATAGGGTTTTTGCGGCCCGCTCGGGCCATGTTTTATCGTATTCCTTGCCTTCAACTTCTCCCGAGGTCATCTCGGCTAGAATATCACCGGCGGTGGGCAGGTCAGGCGCTTTGGCACCGCCCCACAGGTCGGCACGCATCAGCGCGCGGGCACACTGAAAGTAAAGCTCGCGGATGGAGATCAGCATCACCGTGCGCGGCAGCTTGCCCGGCTTGCCGTATTTTTCCAGCATTTTTTCATCTGCCAAAATCTTTGCCGTGCCATTTACCCGCACTATCATCATGGAGCCGGGCGCCATGAACATCAACGAAACCCGCCCGTCGCGCACAATATTGCGCAGGCTGTCCAGCCGGTCATTACCCCGCCAATCGGGCAGGGCGAGGGTGTGGTTATCCTCGAAAAACACCACCTGACCCTGATCGCCGCGCGGGGTGCAATCAGTACCCTCCGGCCCGACGGTGGCCAGTGCAACGAAGGGCGATGCCTCTATGTGCGCACGGTAGCACGGGGTGATTTCGGTTGCGACCTTGGCCAGAGAGGGCGCTTTTGGTGTGCCGTAGAGCGCCTCCAGTTCTTCAATGGTTTCAATCATATAACACTGGCTCCCGTTTCCGCACTACCGACAAAACGGCGAAAAATATCAAACATCTCGCGGCCCGTGCCGTGGGTATTGGCGCTCAGGTCCGCCACCTCGGCTTCGCGCGCCAGCACCGCGCTATCAAGCACCTCCAGCGTACCGTTTACCGCATCCACCCGCACCACATCGCCGTCGCGCAATTTGGCGATCACCCCGCCGTCCACCGCCTCGGGGGAGACATGAATGGCCGACGGCACCTTGCCCGAAGCCCCCGACATCCGCCCGTCTGTCACCAGCGCGATCTTGTGGCCGCGCCCCTGCAAAATACCCAGCAATGGCGAAAGCGAGTGCAGCTCCGGCATGCCGTTGGCCTTTGGCCCCTGAAAGCGGACAACAATCACGGCATCCCCCTCCAGCTCACCGGCCTTGAAGGCCATCTTCACCGCCTCCTGATCGTGAAAAACACGGGCCGGAGCCTCGGTGATATGCAGCAATGGCTCCACCGCCGAGGTTTTCATCACCGCACTGCCAAGATTGCCCTTGAGCCGCTTGATGCCGCCGGTTTTCTGAAAAGGGTCTATAAACGGCCTCAGTATTTTGGCATTACCCGATACCCGCGCACCACCTTCATAGACCACCTCGCCATCCCGCAACTTTGGCTCTCTGGTATAGGCCGCCAGCCCTTGCCCGGCCACGGTTTTGGTATCGGGGTGCAGCAGCCCTGCGCCCAGCAGCTCGCTGATCGTATAGCCCAGACCGCCCGCTGCATGAAAATGGTTCACATCGGCCAACCCGTTGGGATAAACCCGCGCAATCAGCGGCACGACATCCGAAATATCCGAAATATCCTCCCAGTCGAGCACAATGCCCGCCGCGCGGCCCATGGCCAGCAGGTGGATCAGCAAATTCGTCGAACCGCCGGTGGCATTCAGCCCGACGATTCCGTTGACAAAAGCCTTGGCATCAAGAATTTCGGAGACCGGCGTATATTCATTGCCCAGCGCAGAAATCGCCAGCGCCCGCTTGGCCCCCAGAATGGTGAGCGCCTCGCGCAGTGGAGTATCGGGATTTACAAACGACGCGCCAGGCAGGTGCAACCCCATAAACTCCATCAACATCTGGTTGGAATTGGCCGTGCCATAAAAGGTGCAGGTGCCCGGCCCGTGATAGCTGGCGATTTCGGCTGCCATCAGCTCTTTGCGGCCCACCTTGCCTTCGGCAAACTCTTGGCGCACCCGCGCTTTTTCATCATTGGGCAGGCCCGAAGTCATTGGCCCCGCCGGTAAAAATACTGCCGGTAAATGGCCAAATGTAGCTGCGGCAATCACCAGCCCCGGCACGATTTTATCACAGACGCCCAGATAGACACTGCTATCAAACACATTATGGGACAGCGCCACGCCAGCGCTCATCGCGATCAGATCCCGCGAAAAAAGCGAAAGCTCCATGCCCGACTGGCCTTGAGTCACCCCGTCACACATCGCCGGCACTCCGCCCGCCACCTGCGCGGTGCCCCCCACAGCGCGCGCCGCCGCCCGTATCTGTTCCGGATAGTGCTCAAAGGGCTGATGGGCGGAAAGCATATCATTATAAGCAGTGATAATGCCGAGATTTCCGCCCTGCCCCTCCACCAGCGCACCCTGATCCTCCCCCGCAGCGGCAAAAGCATGGGCCTGGTTTCCACAGGTGAGGTGGGCGCGTCTTACGCCGGCGCTCACAGCCCGCTCGCAGCGCGCCATATAGTCTGCACGCAGGGTTTCCGAGCGGCTCTCTATGCGCTCTGTTACCTTTAATATGGTGTCATTCAAAGCCATGGCTCACTCCGCATAATGGATTTCGGTATCGTCGCGCGCCAGCACCACGCGGATCGGGGCCTCGGCCTCGGGCCCTTCAAACAATGCCTCTTTCAAGGCCGCCAGCTTGGGCGCACCCACGATCAGGATATAGACGGATTTCGCCCCCCGCAGCACCGGCGCGGTAAGGGTAAGGCGCGGCTCTTCCGCCCCTTCCGCCCGCATCGCCATCAGCGGCGGCGCGCCCTCGGCCAAGGCTTCATCCAGCCTATCTGCACCGGGAAAAAGGCTGGCCGTGTGCATGTCTTCTCCCATGCCCAGAACCACCACATCCAAAGGCAGGGCGGGGCTTAAGCCCGCCATCAACGCTTCCAGCACCGTTTCGGGCGCACCCCCCTCAGCCACCATCGGCACCAGCGTAGCGCCAGCCGCCTTGCCCTGAAGCAAAGTCTCCTTTAGCAGCCTTGTGTTAGAGCGCAAAGAAGTCTCCTCCACAAATCGTTCATCCGTTAGCAACACGCTGACCTTTTTCCACTTCACCTCCTGCTCTGAAAGCGCCTGTAAAAAGGCCTTCGGGGTTGTGCCTCCCGGCACGGCTATGCTGGCTTTGCCGCGCGCCGCTATGGCTTCATTTAGCTGGTCGGCCACCACCTCCGCGAGGTCCACCGCCAGAATATCCCTGTCAGGGTATTGCATAAAATCCGGCATCAGCTTTCGATCTCCCGCCATTTCCGACCATCCTTGTGCAAGAGCGCCAGCGCATCTTCGGGGCCGGAACTGCCTGTATCATAGGGTTTCGGGCGCGCGCCGTTTTCTTCCCATGCAGCAACCAGAGGGTCTATCCAGGCCCATGCCTCCTCCAGCTCGTCGCCGCGCATAAACAGCGTCTGGTCGCCACGGATCACATCCATAATCAGGCGCTCATAGGCGTCCGGCACATGGTGGCCTGCGCCCAGCGCTTCGGCAAAGCTCATATCCAGCGGCACTTCGGTCAGGCGCATGCCGCCTGGCCCCGGCTCTTTTATGGTCATATTCAGGGTAATGCCCTCGTCAGGTTGCAGCCGGATAACCAGCTCGTTGCTGCCCTGCTGCGCCATTTCGGGAAAAATCGCATGGGGCGGTTTTTTGAACACCACGACGATTTCGGACATTCTGGCCCGCAACCGCTTGCCGGTGCGCAGATAAAACGGCACTCCGGCCCAGCGCCAGCTTTCGATCTCGACCTTGAGTGCGATGAAGCTTTCGGTATTGCTATCGGGGTTTTCGGCGTGATCCAGATAGCCGCCTTCACCATCGCCTGCACGGTATTGCCCTCGCACGGTGCTTTGAGGGTTGGCCGGCACCAGCGCGCGGATAACCTTGAGCTTTTCATCCCGGACAAAATCGGCATTGAACTTGGCTGGCGGCTCCATGGCCGTCAGGCACAAAAGCTGCATCATGTGGTTTTGCACCATATCGCGCAGCGCGCCTGATTTGTCATAATAGCCGCCGCGCCCCTCCACCCCGATGCGCTCGGCGACCGTGATCTGCACATGATCGACATATTGCCCGTTCCACAGCGGCTCGAACAGGGCGTTGGCAAAGCGGATCGCCATCAGGTTTTGCACGGTTTCCTTGCCGAGGTAGTGATCTATACGATATATCTGGTGCTCGTCAAAGCACGCGCCGAGCCGGGCATTGAGCGCCTTGGCGGAGGCAAGATCATGGCCCAGCGGCTTCTCGACCACGATCCGGCTTTCGGGTATTGCAATGGCGTGCTTTTTAAGCCGGGTGGCGATCTCGCCAAACAGGGAAGGCCCCACCGACAGATAAAACGCCCGCACAATATCCGGCCGCAGCATAGCTTTAAGGGCTTCCCAACCTGCATCGCCCCGCACATCGACCACAAGATAATCAAGCGCACCCAAAAAGGCTTTAAGCACATCGGGAGCCTCGGCCGCCTCCGGCTCGAACTCTTCCAGCGCGTCGCGCACAAAATTGCGAAACTCGTCTGCCTCCATATCACGGCGCGCCACCCCGATAATACGGGACTCTCCAGGCATCTGCCCGTCGCGCATACGGCGAAAAAGTGCTGGCAGCAACTTGCGCCGCGCCAGATCTCCGGTAGCGCCGAAGATCACCAGATCAAAAACATCAACAGGGATAACACGTGAAACCATGGCCGGACTCTTCCCGATAGTGCGCGGATGCGCCAAAGTAGAATAGTATACGGCGGGGCATTGTGCCACACCGCAGGGCCAATTGTTTCCTAGCAGCTTGATGCAGGTGGTCAAGGGCGGATTTAAAAAACTTTGCGGGCACCCGCGAATCGCCCTGTAGATGAATTATCGGATGAAAATAAACCAACGGTAGCGCACTAGATCTCATACCGGTCGGTAACTTCATCCACCAAAGCCGCCGCACCGCAATTTACCGTGATAATCAGTAACATACCGTCATATTTGCCCGATTTTTGCCAGTATCCGCAAATTACGCTTTTATCACTGGCACAGATTGCGTAGTCAGGAATAGCACATTGCGACAGGAGAGATGGTGGGCGTCTGGTTTTTGATATTGCGCGGCATCTTTCGCCTGCAGCGGGTGTGCTTTGCCCACAAACGGTTTGTTCTGGTCCTGACCGCTTTTCTAGTGGCTCTGGTCGGGTATGGCTCTTTCAGTATCAAGACCTCCAACGACCCGTTTTTGCTTTTTGGCCCGGGCAATACCTATCGCCAAAAACTGGAGCGCCAAAACGAAGCCTTTGGCGAAACCAACCAGACCCTGATGTTGCTCGCCGTAAAAAGCACCAATGATCGCCCTCGCCTGCTTGAGGCCGAGCGCGCGCTATTTATGATACTGGACAACCCGGATAGCGAATTTGCGCTGACAGATATGACCAGCTTCACCTCGGTCTCCAGCCTGCTGCCGGCCATGGGATACCCGCTGGAGCTGACCTCGCTTGAGGATGTCGAGATCCTGCTCGACGAGCGCGCCGCACTGGGCAAGGTGTTTTTCAACAAAGACCACACCGCCACCATTTTGTCGATCAAGCTTGATTTACAAGACCAGAGTGATGGCGGCCTTCAGCGCGCCTATGCCGGGCAAAACGCGCTGGCCGAACAGATGCGCAGCAGCTTTCCCGATGTCGATATTGCCTTTACCGGCTCTGTCTCCATGGGCGAGGCCCTGCGCGACGGGCTGAGCTTTGACCGTAAATACCTGTTTCCGCTCACGTTGGTGGTCAATTTTCTGGTTCTGCTTTTTGCCTTCCGGAATTTTCGTATTGCGATTGCCACCCTTGGCACCGGTATTGCCTCGGTGCTGATGACCACCGGTCTGGCGGGGTGGAGCGGGCATGTATTTGCCACGGCGGCGGTTTCGTCCTTTTCGATCATCATGACCCTGACAGTCGCTTCGCTGATCCATATCATCCACTCGATCGGCAAGCGCCAGCGCAACCTGCGCTTTCAAAAGCTCGATGCGATAATTCTTGCCAGCTTTCGCAAGCTCGCCATTCCGGTCATTCTGGCCCATGCCACCACCGCAGTCGGGTTTTTATCCCTAAACTGGGCCGACTCCCCGGCCTTTCGCTCGATGGGAAATCTGGTGGCGATCGGGTTGATCTTTTCGCTTGTGCTTGTGCTGTTTGTCGCGCCGGTTGTGCTTTCGGCCACCTGTGGCAATCTCAAGATCCGCGACGAAAGCATGCGCCGCCTGAGCCGGTTCTTCACCAAAAGCTGGGCCAGAGGGCCAAAGCTGTGGGGGATCGTGGTTGGTTTTGCCTCGGTCATGGCGGTCCTCGGGCTGGTGCGCACTACTTTTGACGATCAGTTTATCAGGTTTTTCCCGCCCGAGCACCCGCTGCGCGAGAATATACAGACCATCGCCGACAATATGGGCTGGTCACAAACCGTCGATCTCGTATTGCGCTATGACGACGGCGAATTGCTGACCCCGAACGCCTTTCAGGAACTGTCGGATTTTGTGGATAAGCTACAGGCGCTCGAACAGGTGGTCGATATTCGCGGCCCGCTGCCGATTGTGCAAAACTGCCTCGAACACCGGACCCCGCCCTATACCGGCAGCCTCGCCGATGTGCCGGAAAAGATGCTCAATTTTTGCGTGCGATCGAATTATTATGTCACCGAAGAATTTGGCAATGCAACCTTCGCCGCCGACTTCCGCGAACTGCGCATGAGCCTGCTGGTCAAGCGGCAAAGCTCGGCCCATGTCCGCAAGCTGGCCGAAACCGTCGAGGCCATGGCCGCCGAGGCCGGCTTTACCGGTGATCGTGCGGCGGTCTCCGGGGTCAATGTGATGTCGGCCTATCTATCCAAGGTCAATACACAATCCATGCTGGTCGGCTCTGCGATTGCCATGGTGGTAGTGTCTATTTTGATCGGGGTGTTTTTACGCTCCATCCCTTTGGCATTGCTAAGTATTTTACCCAATTTCATACCTTCTATGGCGGCGCTGGGGCTTTGGGTCTGGTTCAATGGCGAGGTGGGCATGGCCGCTTCCATCATCGCAGCGTTGACTTTCGGTATCGTTGTCGATGATACGATCCACATCCTCTACGCCCTCAACAGGGGCCGAAAGAAGCAAACCGACCGCGGCGTGCAGCGGGTATTGCAAAATGTATTGCCCGGCGTATTGACCACCACCGCCGCCCTTGGTTTCGGCTTTGCCCTGCTGATGTTTAGCGGATTCGAGGTCAACCAGCAGCTCGGCTTCCTGACCGCCGCCACGATATTCATCGCTTTTCTGTTTGATTTATTTGTACTGCCCAGCCTCTATATCCTCTTTATCGGGCGAAACCGAAAACCGTGATGCCCCCACATGCGCGGCATTTCCGCCCAATCACGGCTTGCTCTTGATTTCGGACATATCACTATTTTATAATATGAGCGAATTGCTCGGGTATTATGCCCGGTTTAAAAACGGGGAATGACATGGCGACCAAAGAACAAATACTAAAAGCTCTGATCAGCGTCACCGCGCCGGGGCTGAAAGAGGATATCGTCTCTGATGGTCTGGTTTCCGATATTATCATCAATGATGGCAAGGTTGTGTTCTCCATCACCGTGCCCAAAGCCCTGCACGGCGACCCGACAGCCCTGCAAAAAGCCGCCGAACGCGAAGTAATGGCGCTGGACGGGGTCAAAACCGCGCTCATCGCCCTTACGGCCGAGGCCGAGCCGGTGATTTCGACCGAACCACCCAAGCTCAAGCAGCGCAAAGAGCGCCCCGTTGGTCCCGATATGCGCCCCGATGCTGCCGCCATTCCGGGCGTCAAACACATATTGGCGGTCGCCTCCGGCAAGGGCGGGGTGGGCAAATCTACCACCGCAGCCAATCTGGCACTGGCACTGGCAAATCTCGGCCTCAAGGTCGGCCTGCTGGACGCGGATATATACGGCCCCTCCCTGCCACGCCTCTTTGGCATGACAAGCGATCGCCCCGAGCTGAAAAACGATGTGCTTTATGCGATGGATAAATACGGCATCAAGGTAATGTCGATGGGCTTTTTGATGGAAGAAGACAATCCGGTTATCTGGCGCGGCCCTATGATCGTATCCGCACTGATGCAGCTTTTGCGCGAGGTCGCATGGGGCGAGCTTGATGTGCTGGTGCTCGATATGCCGCCGGGCACAGGCGACACCCAGCTCACATTGGCCCAACAGGTGCCGGTAGCGGGTGCGGTAATCGTTTCCACCCCGCAAGACCTCGCGCTGATAGATGCCCGCAAAGGCCTGAAAATGTTCCAGAGTGTTGACGTTCCTATTCTTGGTATTGTCGAAAACATGAGCACATTCATCTGCCCCCATTGCGGCGAGCGCTCCGATATTTTCGGCCATGGCGGTGCGGAAGATGAATCCGCCAAGCTCGGTGTGCCCTTCCTTGGCGCCATCCCGCTGCATATGGATATCCGCAAATACTCCGACGCCGGCACTCCGGTGGTGATGGCCGAACCCGATGGTCCCCATGCCAAAATATTCGAGACCATCGCGCTCAAGGTGGCCGCGCAGCTCAACCCGGTTGATGACGAAGGCTGACCAAAGCACCCGACATAGCCGCCGGGCGCCACCCGCGCGCTAGGCAACCCTATGCAGGGTTGCCTCTTTGGCTCTCATTTCGCCCTTGGCCCGGTCAAAGCGCAAATGAGCCAACCCCTGGCCATCAACCACCGTAAAAAGCGTTCCTGCCGGTTTTTCATCTGCTGTGATCACGGCGCCAAACTCGGCCTCACCCTGAATAGCCACCCGCACCAGCCCTTTTTTTAGCTCGGTTTTATGCTTCATGCGCGCGGTTATTTCCTGTCCGACATAACAGCCCTTACGAAAGTCCACCCCGTTGAGGCGCCCAAAACCGGCCTCCAGAATGTAGGTTTCGTTTTCCAGCAGTTCCGGCTCGGGGATAATATGCTCGACCCGCAGAGCCTCGAAATGATCCTCGGGCAAAGGTGCCACAGCCAAGACCCCGTAATACCGCCAACCCATCGCTTCATGGCGCGGGTCTTGAATGGCGCCTGCGGGCAGATCTCCGGTGCCGCGCCAAACAGGGCGCTCGTCCGCCGCAATCTGCACATCGGCGCGCAAGCGGTACATGGCGAGGCGCTGCGCCAACGCTTGCGCCCTTGATGCCGCTACATCAAGCAGGATGGCGTCAGATTCGGCGGTTAAAAAGAAATCAAACAGGTATTTTCCCTGTGCGCTGAGCAGAGCCGCATATACGGGACCATTGGCTGTTTTGGCCACATCATTGCTCACCAGCCCCTGCAAAAATTCCTGCCGGTCACTGCCTGAAATACGCAGCAGCTGCCGCAATTTATCATGGTATCCTTTGGTCATGGCGCTAATATAGGCCCATTGTCCGCCATTGCCAGCCCGAAAGCCATCATGCCCGCTCCGATTTCAGTGATTATCCCGACGCTAAATGCCGCAGCCGGCATCGGCCCGACCCTCGCTGCGCTGGCCGAAGGGCTGGAGGCGGGGCTGATCGGCGAGCTGATCATCATCGACGGTGGCTCAAATGACGGGATCAAAACCATCGCGGACGAGGTCGGCGCCAGATTTGCGTCCACCACCCCCGGGCGCGGCAGGCAACTGGGGCAAGGGGCGATGCTGGCCAGCCGGCCTTGGCTGTTGTTTATCCATGCCGATACCGTGCTGGATACAGGCTGGGTGGAGGTCGTGCAGGCCCACCTTCACACGCCAAAAAAGGCCGGTTATTTTCGGCTGCGGTTTGACGCCACCGGCTTTGCCCCCCGTTTTGTCGCCGGTTGGGCCAATTGGCGTAGCCGATGGCTTGGCCTGCCTTACGGCGATCAGGCACTTCTGATATCGCGCAGATTATATGATAGCGCCGGCGGCTACCCCGACCAGCCGTTGATGGAAGATGTAGCGATCATCCGCCAGCTGCGCGGCCAGCTGCTGGCAATACCGGCGGATGCGGTGACCAATGCAGCCCGATATCGCGGGAACTGGCTGCGGCGAGGAGCGCGCAATCTGTGGCTTTTATTCAGGTATTTTCTGGGGGCAGATCCGGAGAAGCTGGCTATGTCTTACCGAAAGTAGTTCAGCCTTGCGGCCTGTTGGCCATTTGCATTGCCTCAACAAAGGCGACAAGAATACGCTCGGCCCGCTTTTGTGAAGGGTCCGCCGCGTCCAGGCCTGTCGCTGTCAAAACAACCAGCCGCCCGCCAACTTCGGTAAAAGCCCGCCAGAAGCGTGGGGATTCGCCAATGCGCGAGGTCTGCCCTCGATCCTCGACATAGGCAAAAACCACCGCGCCGCGCCGCTCTATTGACAGCACCCTGACCAATGCCGGATTGCGGCTTTTGCTCAGGGTGAGCTGCCCGAAGGGGGTTTCCAGAAAGGTGGCCAGCTTATCCAGTGCCGGACCCGTACCGCGCGCCCTGTCAGGCAGGCCGCTATTGGATACCGAGGCGGTCAAAACAGCTGTAAGCGGTACATCCGCAATCGTCGCCTCTCCGGCGGGCGCAGCGCAATCCGATAAAAAAGCCACCGCGCCGGTGCGGGATTCATCCACAAGGCGTTCGTCAAGGCAAAATCCGGGCGGACCGGTGATCACCACACGCGCACCATCAACCAAAACAACCCGCTCCTCCATTATCCCCTCCGTTGCAGAAAACGAGCAGGCGGCAAGCAAAGGCAACACCCCCCAGAAGGCAAATCTGATTTTGGCAAGAACTGGCATGGCTGGCTCCGGTCACGGGGTTTTGCTCAGGTTAGCGGCAGGGGGAGGGAAGCTCAAGCGTTGCGATCAACACCAAATCCGCGTAGTCTCTGCCGGCAAGAAATGGAGATACCCCCGATGCTGCCCGCCAAAACAGCCAAGTTTAACACCTATACCGCATGTGCTACGGCCTATTGCGAGCCATGGCGCACCGCACTCGGGGTGCTGCTGATTGCCGGTCTTTATCTGGGTGCTGCCGCCGCTCTTGGTGCCGGTGCGCTAAAAATCGCCGAGCAGGTTCAGCTGGGTTCCGGCTATGCGCTGGCTTTCGAGCTGGTTACCATGTCGTCCAAACGGGCGGTGCTGGTCGCGCTGTTCAGTATCGTACTGGCGCTGCCGGCGCTGTGGCTAGTGCTGAAATATCTGCACCGGCGCTCGCTGAAAAGCCTGATTGCCCCCACGGGACGGGTGCATTGGGCAAGCTACCGCAGGGCTATGGTTTTTATCGCGGTTTTCGGGTTGGCGAGCAGCCTGCCAATTATGATTTCTGGAGCTGCCAGCCAGCAGCTCGCCCTGTCAGACTGGCTTCCTTGGCTATTGCCCGCGTTGGTGCTGATCTTTTTGCAAACCGCCACCGAAGAGCTGTTTTTTCGCGGATATCTAATGCAGCAGTTGGCGGCACGTTTTCGCAGCCGTTGGATATGGTGGGTTTTGCCTGCTGTGCTGTTTGGCGTCATGCATTACAGCCCGGCCATTTATGGCAATAATACCTGGCTTGTTGTCGGCATCGCCACCCTTGCCGGTTTGATTTTTGGCGATATCACCGCCCGCTCGGGAGATCTCTCGATGGCACTGGGGCTGCATTTTGCCAATAATATATTAGCGCTTCTTATTATCGGGGTGCCGGGGCAGCTCTCTTCGCTCAGCCTGTTTTTGCGCGATATAAATGTGCGCGACGAAGCCGTAATGCGCAGCGAGCTGCTTGGCACCAGCGCGATCATGCTGGTGATTTATTTTATCTATCTGCTTGTGGTGCGCGCACGGCGATAATTGCGGCGTGCATTGTTGCAATTTTAGGCGCGCGGCTTTATCTATGAGCGGCATTGCAAAGGGGTTTTACCAATATGAACTGGATATCAAACTACGTCCGGCCCAAGATCAATTCCATTTTTTCGCGCCGCGAGGTACCGGATAACCTGTGGACCAAATGCACCGAATGTGGCACCATGCTGTTTCACCGCGAGCTGAAGGCGGCGCAAAACACCTGCCCGAGCTGTGAGCATCACATGCACATAGCCCCCCGCGCCCGCTTCGAGACGCTGTTTGACGGCGGAATTTTCACCGAAATAGCGGTAGACGAACCTCAGCTCGACCCGCTTGGTTTCAAAGACCAGAAGCGCTACCCCGACCGGCTGCGTGATGCCCGCAAAAAAACCCGCGAGGCAGACGCGATGCTGGTCGCCGAAGGCGAGATAGGCCGCACCAAAATCATCGCCGCCGCGCAGGATTTTGCCTTCATGGGTGGCTCTATGGGCATGTATGTCGGCAATGCTATCATCGCCGCTGCCGAGGCCGCAGTGACCCGCAAATGCCCGCTGGTATTGTTTTCGGCCGCCGGTGGCGCACGCATGCAGGAGGGTATTTTAAGCCTGATGCAGATGCCGCGCACCACGGTCGCCGTGCAAATGCTCAAAGAGGCCGGGCTGCCCTATATTGTGGTGCTCACCCATCCGACCACCGGCGGTGTTACCGCCTCTTATGCAATGCTGGGCGATATCCAGATCGCCGAACCCAACGCCCTGATCGCCTTTGCCGGCACCCGCGTGATCGAGCAAACCATCCGCGAAAAGCTGCCCGAGGGCTTTCAGCGCGCCGAATACCTGCTGGATCACGGCATGCTGGACCGCGTCACCCACCGCCTCAAACTCAAAGAAGAGCTGGTGTCGATTATCCGCATGCTGATGCGCGACACCCCGCCGGTAATGGGCGACCTGCCAAAACCCGACGATGCACCAAGCCCCGAGCCGGAAGCGGCCTCCGAACAGGCGTGAGCAGCGATAAAATACTCGAACGGATGATGACACTCCATCCGAAGATCATCGACCTGACACTGGGCCGCATGCACCATCTGCTCGAAAAGCTCGGCAACCCCGAGCAAAAGCTGCCGCCGGTTGTCCATATCGCCGGCACCAATGGCAAAGGCTCGACTCTGGCGATGATCCGCGCCGGGCTGGAGGGGGCGGGTCTCAAGGTTCATGCCTATACCTCGCCGCATCTGGCGCGGTTTCACGAGCGGATAAGGCTGGCCGGCGAGCTAATTTCCGAAGACACGCTAAGCGAAGTGCTGGACGAGTGCATGGCAGCCAATGGCGATGCCCCGATCACCTATTTTGAAATCACCACCTGCGCGGCATTCCTTGCGATGTCGAGGGTGGAGGCGGATTATACGCTGCTGGAGGTCGGGCTTGGCGGGCGACTTGACACTACCAATGTGGTGGAATCCCCGCGGCTGACCATCATCACCCCCGTTTCGCTCGACCACCAGAGCTTCCTTGGCGATACACTGGCAGAGATCGCCGGCGAAAAGGCCGGAATATTAAAGCGCGGAGTGCCGTGTGTCGTTGGCCCGCAAACCGACGAGGCGCGCGCCGTGATTGAAGCCAAGGCCGCGCGCGTGGGGGCGCGATTGCTGATATCGGGGCAGGACTGGCACAGCTATGAAGAGCGCGGCGGCATGGTTTATCAGGACGAAATGGGCCTGCTCGATCTGCCCCTGCCCACCCTGATCGGCGCCCATCAGGTGGAAAACGCCGGCGCAGCTATTTGTGCCCTGCGGATACTAGGTGTGGATACCATCGAGGCGGCTCTGCTTGATGCAAAATGGCCCGCACGGATGCAAAAGCTGGAAACCGGCCCGCTGATAGAAGCCGCGCCGAAGGCCGAGCTATGGCTTGATGGCGGCCATAATCCGGCAGCAGGCAAGGCGCTGGCCGAGGCCCTCACCCGCCTGCCTGCCCGCCCGCTCTATATGGTCTGCGGCATGCTCAAAACCAAAGATATCGGCGGTTATCTCGCCCCGCTGGCCGCGAGTGCTGTCAAGCTCACGGGGGTATCCATCCCCGGCGAAACGGCAACTTTGAGCGCGGCTGAAATATGTGCGGCAGCACAAAAATCCGGCATGGTGGCCGATACCGCCAAAAGCGTGAGCGAGGCCGTGGAGCGCATTGTTGCAAAAGCCCCGGGCGCACGGATTTTGCTCTGCGGCTCACTTTATCTGGCAGGGCGGATTTTGCAGGAGAACGGCTAGTGGAAAACCCTCGCACCTTTCTAAAATCACTTTTTGAGGCCGCTGTAGAAGCCGCCCTGCCGCAAGCGGATATTGCGCGGTTCCTGCCCGAAAAACCAAAGGGCCGCACTGTGGTTATCGGCGCAGGCAAGGGAGCCGCGCAATTGGCGCAAGCGGTGGAAAAGGCATGGGATGGCCCGCTAACAGGCGTGGTGGTAACCCGCTATGGCTACGGAGCTAAATGCGAGCGGATCGAGATTATAGAGGCCAGCCATCCAGTGCCGGATAAGGCTGGGTTGCTGGCCTCAAAGCGGTTGCTGGGCGCGGTTTCGGGCCTTGGGCCGGATGATCTGGTGATCGCGCTGATCACCGGCGGCGGCTCGGCTCTACTGCCTTGCCCCCCCGCAGGTGTCAGTCTCGCCGATGAAATAGCGCTGAATAAAGCTCTTTTGGCCTCGGGCGCGCCAATTTCGGCGATGAACACCCTGCGCAAACATGTGTCTGGCATCAAGGGCGGGCGGCTGGCAGTAGCAGCCGCGCCGGCCAAGGTAGTCAGCCTGATCGTATCGGATATTCCGGGCGATAATCCGGCTTTTGTTGCCTCCGGCCCTATGGTGCCGGACAGCGCCACAGTGCAAGACGCTCTCAACGTGGTGGCACAATACGGGCTTGAGCTTCCGGCCCCGATCATGGCGCATTTACACAGTAAAACCGCCATTTCCCCTTTGCCGGGCGCCCCTGCTTTTGCCCGCAACGAAGTGCATATCATCGCCTCGGCAGAGGTCTCGCTACGAGCGGCCAAGCGGCGTGCCGAAGCGCAGGGGATTCCCGCCGAAATTCTCTCGGACGCGCTGGAAGGCGAGGCGCGCGAAATCGCCAAAATGCACGCGGCTCTGGCCAAATACCGCCACGGCCCACTCGTGTTGCTCTCGGGAGGTGAACTGACAGTGACGCTAAAGGGCCGCGGCAAAGGCGGGCCAAACAGCGAGTTTTTGCTGGCTTTCGCCCGCGAGATTGAAGGGTATAAAAACATCCACGCCCTTTCAGCCGATACAGACGGCATTGACGGCTCGGAAGACAACGCCGGCGGTTTTGCCGATGGCGGCACGCAAATGCGAATCCGCGCCAAGGGCGGCGCACCGGCGGCGCTGCTCACCGATAACAATGCCTGGAGCGCCCTTGATCTCGCCGGTGATCTGTTGGTGACCGGTCCCACAGGCACCAATGTAAACGACCTGCGCGCCATACTTATCCTTTAGGAGATTGCCATGAACGCCCTGCTAAGTGACTAGAAAACCCCGTTTCAGCTCCCCCCGTTAATCCCCTATTTTTAATGGGGGCCGCCTGTAGAGTTTCGCGGCCATTTTCAGCTTTATTGCAGGTGTGGTCCCACGTTCCGCCAAAGCATCCTCAACATCACGCAAGCTCAGGCTGAAACGGAAGTATAACCAAACGACGTATTCGATGATTTCTGGCGGAAAACAAAGGGGTCGACCCCCTTTTGCGCTGGATTGAAAACTATGGGGGTATATCCGCTTTTGTTGTTCTTGCAGGAGCGACCCCGGCGATGGCACGCCCCTTTCAGAGGCTGCCGCATGTGCTCCCCTAAACGCTTACGGTGCATCAAAACGAAAAATGGAACAAGCAGCCGAGCCTTATAAAAATGCGGGGCTGGATGTTGCTGTATGCGTATCGGTAATGTTGCGGGCGCTGATGCAATGCTGTTAAATGCAGCCTCTGCAACACCGGAAAAGCCAATCCGGATAGATCAATTTTCTGATGGCAAGGGGCCGCTCAGATCTTATATCGGCCCGGGTGCCTTTGGAGATTGCATCGGGCAACTGGCCACATATACGGGTTCGCTGCCGTTTTTATTGAATGTGGCAGCGCCGGTTCCGGTCCATATGGAGCAATTGGCGGCAGCTTCTTCACTGCCATGGGCCTACCGCGCTGCGCCGCCATCTTCTATCCAGAACATTTCCCTGGATTGTCAGGCCTTGTGCCAACTGGTTGATTTTCCTGTGCATGCGGCAAAGCCTGAAGAAATATCGCTTGATTGGCTGGAGCTGCAAAAACAATGACGTTTTCAAAACGGATATTCGACTTAACGGTTGCCGTAATCCTGTCAATAATTTTGCTGCCGGTGATTGTGATCACATCACTTATGATTCTTGTTCTGGACGGACGGCCGGTATTTTTTATATCGGAACGAATGCGCAGCCCGCAAAAGGGGTTTCAATTAATAAAGTTTCGCACCATGAAGCCGTCTATTGAAGACAACGGGGTTTCGGGGGGGGATAAAAGCGCACGCATTACCCGCACGGGCAGCTTCCTCAGGCGCTCCAGATTAGATGAACTTCCCCAGCTTTTTAATGTTTTTCGCGGCGATATCAGTTTTGTGGGGCCACGCCCGCCTTTACGCCAGTATGTTGATCGTTTTCCCGTGCTTTACGCGCAGGTGCTTTTGTCCCGACCCGGGATTAGCGGGCTGGCCTCGGTTTTATTTCATGAACACGAGGAGCGTCTGCTTATGCGATCAACCAGCCCAGAAGAAACCGACGCAATATATGCGCGTGCCTGCATCCCGCGCAAAGCGCAACTGGATTTGATTTATCAGGCAAACCAGAACCTTTGCTATGACATAAAAATCATGCTGATGACGGTTTTCAAGTCTCTGCGTTAGCGTTGGTGATCTGCGCCGCGCAATAGCCGGTGCCCGCGCATTTTCTGCCGGTTTTGCCCGCTTGTCATAGGGTTGAACGGCAGGTTTAGCGGCCATCTTCCACGATCAGGGATATATCAAAGCGGTCCAGCATCTCCCGAATATCTTTCCCGGGGTCGATATCTGTCACCAGAATGCCCAGATCATTCAGCTCGCGCATGGAGATCGGGGCGCTGTGGCCGAATTTGGAATTGTCGGCCACAACAATACACACCTGCGCACCCCGCGCCGCCACACAGGAAACATCCGCTTCCTGAATATCATGCAGCATAAACCCGCCTTGCACATTTATAGCCCCGACAGACATAATAGCGTATTTCACATTGAACCGGCGAATGAAGCTGATCGCATCGCTACCAAAGGCCCCGCCATCATGTGCCCGCAGCTCTCCTCCTGCAAAAAACACCCGGTTATTGTTACGCGCAGTCAGTAAATGGGCAACCGCGATCGAATTGGTCACGATGTAAAGGTCGCTATGGTTTTGCAACGCCTGCGCAACATAGGCCGTGCTGGAGCCGATATCCATAAACAGGGAATCGCCGTTTTGGATCATATCGGCAACTCTGGCCGCCAGTTTCTTTTTGGCCTCGGCGTTTTTATCCATGCGGGACTGGAAAGGCGGCTCTACCACCGAAACCGGCCCGATAAGAGAAACCCCGCCATGCACCTTGCTCACCAGCCCTCTGGCTTGCAAGGATTTGATATTGCGCCGGATAGTCTCGTCCGATACCGAAAGGCGCTGCGCCAAAAACCCGATCCGGCAAGAGCCACTGGCCAGCCGGATTTCCCGCAGAATCTCCTGCTCGCGCTGGTTGGATGCTTCTTTCGTATTGGTCATGCCGACTCCTAGCCCTAATAACTCCACAATAATCAATATTAAACGCTATATTTCATCAATACACTTGACTTTATTTCGAGTCAAACGCACGATTTCCCATATATGTGTAAATATCCGACTGAAGGGCGTCTGTGCGAACCCAAGTTTAGCAAGAAGCACATGCATTGCAGGCTATACAAAAAGGGGCAACTACACAACCACATCCCCCGGTATCAACAGGGAAATACAGGAAACCATGACGAATTTGGCTCTTTCCCGCATAAAATCCCTTCCGGTCTGGCAGGGAGATATCAGCATCGAGGCGCTCAAAGGCGGGCGCACCAATCTCAATTTCACGGTCAGGGATCGCACGGGTAAATATGTCGTGCGGCTCGGCGAAGATATTCCCGCCCACCATGTTTTGCGCTTTAACGAGCTGGCCGCCAGCCGCGCCGCCCATGCGGCAGGGCTTTCGCCAGAAGTGGTCTTTTCCGATACGGGGATCACGGTGTTTGCCTTTATCGAGGGCAAAACCCTGACAGAAAAAGATATCGGCCAGCCCGAATACCTACCAAGGGTTGTTGAACTGATGCGCCGCTGTCACCACGATGTTGCACGGCACCTGCGCGGGCCATCGCTGGTTTTCTGGGTTTTCCATGTCATTCGGGATTATGCGGCAACCTTGCAAAATACCGCCAGCCGCCACACCGGAAAAATGGCAAAATACCTTGATATCGCCGCAAAACTCGAAGCCGCGATTGGCCCGATCGAACTGGTATACGGGCATAATGACATGATGGCAGCCAATATTCTTGATGACGGACAGCGCCTCTGGTTGATTGACTGGGATTATGCGGGCTTTAACTCCCCGTTATTTGATCTCGCCGGATTGGCGGGCAATAATCTGCTTTCGCCTGCGCAGGAGCTGGAAATGCTCAGCCTATATTTCAAGGCCACTCCCGATAGCACATGCCTGCACCGCTATTACGCGATGAAATGCGCAGCGCTTTTGCGGGAAACCATGTGGAGTATGGTGTCAGAGTCCATTTCCGATCTTGATATTGACTATGCCGGTTATACACAAGAAAACATCACCCGCTTCCGGCAGGCACATAAACGGTTCGCAGGGATAAGCTCGTGAATACCCCCCCTTCTTCCAGCAATATTATTGTCATCGGTGGCGGAATTATCGGCTGCTCAACAGCCTATCATCTCACAAAATCCGGGGCCGAGGTCATCCTGCTGGAGCGCAAAAAGCTGACCTCGGGCACGACCTTTCATGCAGCCGGACTGGTGGGGCAGCTGCGTAGCAGCGCAAATATCACCCGACTTCTGGGCTATTCGGTCGAACTTTATAACAATCTGGAAGCAGAAACCGGCCTTGCTACCGGCTGGAAAATGAATGGCGGCTTGCGGCTGGCCTGTAATGAAGAGCGCTGGCTGGAGGTCCGGCGGCAGGCCACTACCGCGCATTCTTTTGGCCTGCAAATGGAACTACTCACCCCTAAAGAGGCGCAAGAGCTATGGCCGCTGATGAATGTCGATGATGTGGTCGGCGCGGGGTTTTTACCAACAGACGGGCAGGCCAACCCCTCTGATATTACGCAGGCTCTGGCCAAAGGCGCGCGCATGGCCGGTGCGCAGATATTTGAGGATTGCAAGGTAGTAGACCTCGAAATAGAGCAGGGTCGCATCAAGGCAGTAATCACCACTACAGGCCGGATAGAATGCGAAAAGGTCGTGCTCTGCGCCGGCCAGTGGAGCCGTGATTTTGCCCGCCGCTTCGGGGTAAATGTGCCGCTGGTCAGCATGGAGCACCAGTATATGGTGACCGAACCAATAAAAGATATGCCCAAAAACCTGCCCACCCTGCGCGACCCGGACCGGTTGACCTATTATAAAGAAGAGGTCGGTGGACTGGTGATGGGCGGCTATGAGTCAAACCCGATTGCTTGGGCTTTGAACGGCATCCCCAAAGGCTTCCACTATACCCTGCTCGATAGCAATTATGACCATTTCGAGCCGCTGATGGAGCTGGCGCTGGGGAGGATACCGGCACTGGAAACCGCAGGTATCAAAACCCTGACCAACGGGCCGGAGGCCTTTACGCCTGATGGTAATTTCATCATTGGCGAGGCCCCGGAGCTGCCTAATTTCTTTGTTGGTGCCGGGTTTAACGCCTTTGGTATTGCTGCGGGTGGTGGGGCGGGCATGGCGCTGGCCGAGTGGGTCAAAAACGGCGCGCCGCCTTATGATCTGTGGCCTGTCGATATCCGCCGCTTTGGTCAGCCGCATGCCGATGATCAATGGGTGCAAAGCCGCACCGCAGAGGCCTACGCCAAGCATTACACCATGGCTTGGCCAAACGAGGAACATAGCAGCGCTCGCCTTTACCGAAAATCGCCGCTTTATGACCTGCTGAAAGATCAGGGGGCCTGCTTTGGCGAAAAGCTCGGCTGGGAGCGGCCCAACTGGTTTGCCGCCCCCGGAGAAACCCCAAAAGACATCTACAGCTTTGAGCGCCCCAACTGGTTTGATGCGGTGGCGCGCGAGCATAAGGCGGTGCGCGAGGCGGCAGTTCTGTTTGATATCTCCTCATTCGCCAAATTCTCCTTGAAGGGCGAGGGGGCGCTCACCGCGCTCAACTGGATTGCCGCCAATAATGTGGACCGCCCGGCAGGGTCGTTGATCTATACCCAAATGCTGAATGATGCCGGCGGAATCGAGTGTGACCTGACCATAACGCGTTTGGCAGAACACGCGTTTTACATCGTCACCGGCACCGGCTCTGCAACCCGTGATTTTGACTGGATTTCGCGCAATATCCCCAAAGAGCTGGCTTGCAAACTGACTGATGTGACCGCCTCCCGGGCGGTGCTGGCACTGATGGGGCCAAATGCGCGCAAGATACTTGCAGCGGTGACAAGCGTGGATGTGTCAAACACAGCTTTTCCCTTTGCTACCGCACAGCGGATAGAGATCGCCGGCTGCCCGGTTTTGGCGCTGCGGGTCACTTATGTGGGCGAGCTGGGCTGGGAGCTGCATATGCCGGTTGAACATGCCCGTGAAGTTTACCGCGCGCTGATGACGGCGGGGCAGGCGCACGGGCTGGTCAATGCGGGCTACCGGGCGATCGAGAGTTGCCGGTTGGAAAAGGGCTATCGCGCCTGGGGCAGTGATATCGGGCCTGACCACACCCCCTTTGAGGCCGGGCTGGGCTGGGCGGTGAAGCTGCATAAAAACACACCGTTCAAGGGCCGCGAGGCTATGGCCGCACAAAAAGAAACCGGTGTTAAAAAGCTGATGGCCTGCTTTACCGCACCCAAAGATGTGATCTTGCTCGGGCGGGAAACCATTTACCGCAACGGTGAGCGCGTCGGCTGGCTGACCTCGGGCGGCTATGGTTACACGGTGGAAAAGTCCATCGGCTATGGCTATGTGCGCAACCCTGACGGGGTAGACAAAGTCTATGTTTTAAACGGAGAATACGAACTGGAAGTGGCGAACAGGCGGATAAAATGCGCGGTTCACACCGCGCCGTTATTTGATCCGGAAATGAAAAACATTCGCACCTGACATTAACAATTTGTTGAATTATTTGAAAAACCGGATAATAACACATTATTCATATGGGGAAATAACTATGACATTTAAAGAATCCGTTTCAACATGCTTCAGTAAATACGCCACCTTTTCCGGGCGCGCTTCGCGATCCGAATTCTGGTGGTTTATATTGTTTATATTTATCGGCACTTTTATATTCAATATTGTTGATCAACTAGTCTTCGGATCTCCCGAAATTTCCATGGCAGCCACCGACATGAGCGTTAGCACAATGGGCACTATCGGATCCCAGCCTTTCAGCATGCTTTTTTCTCTGGCCATGCTTTTTCCTAGCCTGGCTGTCGGTGCCCGCCGGCTGCATGATGGCGGCCGTACGGGCTGGTGGCTTCTGATCAATCTCATTCCACTAATCGGATTTATCGTTATGCTGTTTTTTGTTATTCCCAAAGGGCAGGACGGCGAAAACAAATATG
This sequence comes from Paracoccaceae bacterium, assembly GCA_021647745.1. Taxonomy (GTDB): domain Bacteria; phylum Pseudomonadota; class Alphaproteobacteria; order Rhodobacterales; family Rhodobacteraceae; genus UBA3077. Next base: position 96,683 of record JAKIUB010000004.1, read on the forward strand.
GCCCGGACCCGCTGGCTTAAATAAATAGCAAAAGGGGGTGCGCCGCGCTGGCGCACCCCTCTCAGTAGCTGTATTCCTGATACACGCGCTTGATATCCCCGCCCCATTCGCAATTATAGAGCCGCTCGAGCTTTTTGGCCGGAGAGTATCCTCGACCCAAAATCTCTTGTAACGCATTCAAAAAATGGGTTTCGTCCGGAATAAGCCCGCCCGCGCCGGGCTTGGCGCGCGCCTTTAACCCTGCATGGGAGATTGACACCAGCTCCTTGGCGATATCGAGCACCTCGATGCCGTTGATCCGCGCCTGCAAGCCGTCTTTGGCCACATCAAGGCGAAGCTGCTCGCGCTGCTCCGCACTCCAGTCCTTGGCTATATCCCATGCGGCATCCAATGAGGGCTGGTCATAAAGCAGGCCAACCCAAAAAGCCGGAAGCGCACAGATTTTGCGCCACGGGCCGCCATCGGCACCGCGCATTTCCAGATATTGCTTGATGCGGGCTTCGGGGAAGGCGGTGGTCAAATGATCAGCCCAGTCAGACAGGGTGGGCTTTTCACCAGGCAAGGCGGGCAGCTCCCCTTTCAGAAAATCACGAAAAGACATGCCCAGCGCGTTGATATATTGTCCGTCGCGATAAACAAAATACATCGGCACATCCAGCGCATATTGCACCCATGCCTCAAAACCAAACCCCTGTTCAAACACAAAGGGCAGCATGCCGGTGCGGGCCTTATCCGTGTCTTGCCAAATGCGGGCGCGCCAGCTTTGATAGCCGGTCAGCTTGCCCTCGAAAAACGGAGAATTGGCAAAAAGCGCGGTGGCGATGGGCTGAAGCGCCAGCCCGACGCGGAGTTTTTGCACCATATCCGGCTCGCTGGAAAAATCGAGATTCACCTGAATGCAGGTGGTGCGATACATCATCTGGGTGCCGTGGCTGCCGACCTTATCCATATAAGGCGTCATCAGCTTGTAGCGGCCCTTGGGCATCATCGGCATCTCGTCCGCCGTCCATTCCGGCGCAGCCCCCATGCCGAAAAACCGCACGCCGAGCGCCTCGGACACGTCTTTCACCTCACGCAGATGCACGTTTACCTCGTCGCAGGTTTGGTGGATGGTCTCCAGCGGCGCGCCGGAAAGCTCCAGCTGCCCGCCCGGCTCAAGGCTGACGCTAGCCCCTTCTTTGCTCAGCCCGATCAGGTATTCGCCCTCATAAACCGGATCCCAGTTGTATTTATCGCGCAAGCCCTCCAGCAGAGCCTTGATCGAGCGCTCACCCTCATAGGGGATCGGCTTCAATGTGTCTTTGCAATAGCCGAATTTTTCATGCTCGGTGCCGATGCGCCAGTCTTCTTTGGGCTTGCAGCCATCGGCCATAAACGCGGCAAGTTGATCATGGTGCTCGATCAGCCCGCCGCCGGATTGTGGAATAGACATCGCGTCCCCTTTATTGATGCTTGGCTCAAACCTAGATATCCGCACGCGCCCTTTCAAGCACGAACTGGCCCTCGGGCGAAATGATCAGGGGCGCTGCCAGACGATATGCATCACGTTTCGATCCGCTTTTAATGCGCGGTTCAGCCGCTCAAGGCTCAAACCCGGTAAAGCGGAAAACGCGTGCAGCAGGTTTTCGGCACCCTGCGCCTGAAAGGGAATGAGCAACGGGCGCTGCTCGGGAGTATAGAGCACCCAGTTATAGCTACCGGAGCGGCTGGGAGAAATGGCAATTTTGCTAAGGCTTTCAAGGCTGACATCCCCGCCAAGGTGCGGCGAAAGATAGACAATGCTGCGCTCCCTGACCTCGACAATCCCCGCCGCCTCGCCGCTACTGCCCAGCCGGACACGCAGCAGCGCAAAGTAAAACAGACTGCCGCTGATCAGCACCAGAACCACCCCCAGCCCGCCATATACAATGCTCGGGCGCGAAACCCCGAGCCACAGCAGCCGCGCCGCAAACGGCAAGATCAGCACCAGTAATAAAGGCTCTTTCCAGCGCTTCAGGGATTTCAGGGCCTCGGCTCTAAATACGGACATGCACGCGCCTATCAAAATAGTTTTATGGTTATGCGCCAATCTGCCTAAACCCGAAGGGCGATACCCATTAGAAACGGATTTTTTGGCCGAAAACAAGGTGGCATTTTGAACCCCTGTCAAATGCCCGACCGGAGAGTCCGCATGATATTGCAGGTTAGCGCCAATCTCCCAGCGCCATTTGCCATGCACCAATCGCCGCCACCACTGCGGTATCCGCCCGCAAAATCCGTGGTCCGAGCATCACACTCACCACCTGCTTCATCGCACGCAAAGCCTCGGCCTCCGCTTGTGAAAACCCCCCTTCCGGCCCGATCAGGATCGCCCATTTACCGCCCTCTTGCCCAACTAGCGCCTGCACCACCGGCAGCGCTGCACGCCCCTCGTCGCAAAACATAATCCGGCGATCCGAAGGCCAGCTTTCCAGTATTTCATTCAGTTTTACCGGAGGGTACATCTTGGGCACATAGGTGCTGCCGCATTGCTCTGCCGCTTCTATCGCATGGGCCTGCAGGCGGTTTGTTTTCAGGCGTTCGTTGGTGAATTCGGTCACAACAGGCCGGATATCCCGCACCCCCATTTCCACCGCCTTTTCCACGATCAGGGACGTGCGCGCCTTTTTGACAGGCGCAAACATCAACCACAGATCGGGGGGGGTCTCTTGCGGTGCTGTTTGCTGCTTGCACAGCAAAAGCCCGTTTCGTTTGTTGGCCTTGACCACTTCGGCTTGCCACTCGCCGCTATGCCCGTCAAACACCCGCACGCTATCGCGAAGCTTGCACCGCATCACCCCGAAAAGATAAAGGCTTTGCGCACCATTGAGCGGCAAAACCTTTTCCGCCGTCAGCGGCCCGGCTACATGAAGGCGGATTTCCGACATCTAACCCACGGGGGCAAATTGGGCCGTGTCAGGGTCATAAGCCATCAACACCCCGTCACCTATGCTGTGCCAAAGCCCGTGCAGGCTGAGCTGGCCGCTCTCGACAGCCTCGCGCACAAAGGGAAACCCCATCAGGTTTTCCATGGCGATTACCACACCGGTATGCTCCAGCGCCGTGATGCGGGTGCTGTCATCCTCGATATGGCGCACCCGCTCATAACCGGGGCGCAAAATATCCATCCAGCGGTGCACAAACCCTTTTTGGCTAACCTCGATATCCCCATGGTTGGTATCATGGCAGTAGCGCACCCCGCCACATTGCGAATGGCCAAGCACCAGTATGTGCTCCACCTTCAAAGCAGTTACCGCAAATTCAATGGCGGCAGACGTGCCGTGATGGGCATCGTCCTCAGCAAAGGGCGGCACCAGATTGGCAACATTGCGGTGGATAAAAAACTCGCCGGTTTCGGCGCCAAAAATCGAGGTAACATGCACACGGCTGTCGCAGCACGAAATCACCATCACCTTGGGGCTTTGCCCCTCGGCGGCCAGTCGTGCATGGCTTTCACTTCTTTCAAGAAACTCGCCGGACTTCCAGTCCTGATAACGTTTTACAAGGTATTCCGGTAGGGGGAAGGTATCAGTCATCTTAAGGCGCTCCTTTGTTGGCGTCGTCACCCTTGATATGCCTGATTATTGCCCGCTGCTCAAGCTAGAAGATGGTGATATCGTCCAAAAGCGCATTGATATCCGACACGCCAAATACCTTCAGTTTGTCGCCGCCACCAAAATCAAGCTCCACATGGGTATCAACCACTATAGCGAAGGTGGTCAGCATTTGTGCGACGGTCAACCCGCCGCCCCACAGCCCGGAATCAAGCTTTATCGTGTCGATACCATCTTCAAAATCATTGACCCGGTCCACCGCCCAGCCGTTTTTGAACACAAACGTATCTTCACCGGCTCCACCATTGAGCTTGTCTCTGCCGATGCCGCCCATCAGCACATCATTGCCGTCATTGCCAAACAGCCGGTCAGCACCGCCGCCACCACGCAGGATGTCATTGCCGTCGCCACCCATCAGGTCATCGTTCTTGCCATTACCATTGAGCACGTCATCGCCGCCAAGGCCACGGATCACATCAGTGCCGCCAAGGCCACGGATCACATCAGTGCCGCCACCCGCCTTGATCAGGTTATCGGCAGCGTTACCAATAATACTGTCATTGCCGGAGCCGGAGAAAAAGTTTTCGATAATGGTATCGCGCATGATGACCATATTACCCACCAGCCCGCCAACACTGGAAATAGCCTCCTGGCGCAGGTCTACGGTCTGGTTGGCGGTCTCGGACGAAAAGTTGATCGTATCAACGCCGCCATCATCGACAAGGGTAAAGGCACGGTCGGCCCCAAGCTCGGTGCTATAATATAAGGTGCCCAGATTGTTCCCTTCGCCATAAACCGTATCCTCCAAGCGGATGTTGGCCGATTTTCCGTAAAGATCCCAGATCGCCAGAATATCGGCAATCATCGGTGTCAGAAGCAGCTCTGTGGTGCCGACACCCGCCTGACCCTGGGTGAAATAGGACATAACCGAAAGCTGCCATGAATCATTCAGATAATGATTTGCGCCGCTGCCGTCATCGGCCCATGTCCCCGAGCCGTTATTATAGTTGCCCGCATGGCCAAGGCCGAGCGCATGGCCTATCTCGTGGATATAAGTTAGGAAGGAATAGGAATCGACACCCGTTCCGTAGGCATTAATCCAGTCCGTCGATACGTTGACAATAGACGCAGTGATAGTATTGCCAGTTCCCTGGATCGGCCCCGCAAAAGCCCCTGCCTGATCGTCGTCAAAAGTAATCATCGCCCGCCCGCTGATAATCGCCGGCCCGCTGATATAGGTAAATGTCAGGCCCGTAGTCGCCTTCCAGGCTTCCAGCGCCGTGCGCGCTAAAAACTGCCCCTCCGCAGTGAGCGCCGTGATATTAACAGTGATCGCGGCCTGCTCCACCTCGATATCAAAGCTGGCACGGCCATACCCCTGTTCATTCCAAAAACCGTCGGTCAGGTAAAGCGCGACCTCGTCAACGCTGTATTCAGGGAGCTTCGCCTGCAATATTTTTCCGCCCTCCAGAGCATGGTTTTGCTGAAAAGGCTCGGTTAGAAGTGGCGCGGATACAGAAGAAACAGGCATTCAAAAACCCTTAATAAACATTGATCAATCATTAACAGATATAATGCCGGGGGGATCCTGTCGAGTGTATTATATAAAACCCAACAAAAATGGCCCCTTCGTTTTCGAAAGGGGCCGTTTTTACTCTTTTTTCGGTATTTAGATCGCGCCGTCTATCCAGCTTTTCAGTGCAGCTTTCGGTGCGGCACCGGTTTTATTGGCCACAACCTCGCCATCCTTGAACAAAAACAGCGCCGGAATACCCCGAATACCCATCTGGGCCGGAATGTTGGCGTTTTCGTCCACATTAAGCTTGGCAATTTTGACAGTGTCGCCATATTCCTCGGACAACTCTTCCAGAGCCGGCCCGATCATTTTGCACGGACCACACCATTCGGCCCAGAAATCCACCACAACGGGCACGTCGGACTCAAGCACATCGGCCTGAAAGCTGCTATCGGTTACTTTAACTGTTGCCACGATAATCTCCTGATATCGATATTTAGGTTGCCCCTAAACTAGGTATCACACCCCCCATCGTCAAGCGTTGGTGGCGCGATGCAGTGCCGCATCACTCAAAGCCGGCGGGATCTCCATCAGGCTTTGCTCTGCCGTCCAGAGAATCGCGGTTTTTATTTCGCGCGCCGGCCAGATCAGCGCAAGCGCGGCCCGATAAGCCCCCATCTGGCGCAAAAACCCTTCTGGGATATCCTCGCAGCGCACCGGCACCTTCCGGTTGGTTTTGAAATCAATCGCGGTAATCACATCCCCGACCAGCAAAACATCAATCCGGCCCATTATGGGGCCAAGGCCGGGCAATGTCGCCGATACCGGCACCTCGCGCAGCGCCTCCTTGGCAAATACCGGCGCAAGAGTCGGGCTTTCAAGGGTTGCGAGCGCGGTTTCAATCACCCCGTCAAGCGGAAATTCCAGCAAACGCTGCGCCGCCAAAAGCCGGTCTTCAGCTGGGGTTTCCACCAGATTATCCAGCAGGATATGCACCTGCTCACCGCGCAAAAGCGCCTCTTCATCCGCAGGGGTGCCCTCTACAGTATGGCCGCCCCCAAGGTCCGAAGGTGCCTTTGTGCGCGGTGGCTTGGCGGGGTTTATAACGGGTTTTGCCATCCAGCCCGGTGCGGGGCTGGCAGGGCTGGCCGATGCGGCAGGCTCGGCAAGCTGCTGCAAGTCCCACCTGTTTTCAAAAACCAGCCGGTCATGGCTGTCTTTCTTGCCCCCAAGCGCCTCGCACGCCTCATATATCTTGTCATACCAGTTATCGCTACCCGCGTTGCGCGTGCCGGAGCCTGCCACGATCAGCCAGCTCTCGGTGCGGGTCATTGCCACATAGAGCAGCCGCATCCGCTCTTCGGTTTGCAGGGCGGTTTCGCGCTGTTGCACGGCTGACAGCTTTTCGGGCAATGTCGCAACCCCGCGCCCGCACACTGCCAGATTTCCATTGACCGGCAGCACGGCCCGATCGGCATTTCTTGCCTTTTTCACGGTTTGCGGCAAGATCACGATCGGAGATTCCAGCCCTTTTGCGCCGTGCACTGTCATCACCCTCAAGAGATTATCCGCCGCATTAAACCGGCGCTTAACCTCGATCTCGTCCGCATGCACCCACTCCAGAAATCCGGTCAGCAGCGGTGCTGCGCCGCGCTCATATTCCAGCGCGAGGCGCAGCAGCTCGTCAATACCCTCTTCTGCCTCCGGTCCCAGACGCGCCAGCAGTTTTTTCCGCCCGTTATGGCGAATAAGTATCCGCTCAAGCAGCTCGTATGGCCGCTCGAAATCCGCATGCGCAAGAATATCGGCCAGCATTTCATCCCGTGGCACTGCCTGCCAAAGGCTGCCCGTGCGCCCGTGCGCCGCCGTAAACAGGCCGGATTCCGACACTCCGCAAAGCGGCGAGCGCAGCGCGCAGGCAAGGCCGAGATCATCCCGCGGGTTGGCGGCAAATTGCAATACCGCTAGCAGATCCCGCACTGCCAACTCCTCGACCACCTTCAGCCTGTCGGCACCGGCCACCGGCACTCCCCGCGCCTTCAGCTCTTTGAGCAGGGCGCGAAACAATTCACTGCGTGACTGCACCAGTATCAAAAAATCACCAGCCTGAATGGCGCGCTCCTGCCCGGGCAAGGCCATCTTGCTATTGATGATATCCTCCACCCGCTCTGCAATATCTTCCGCCAACCGAAACACCGGATCACTGGCGGGGCGCGCATCTACCGGCGCATCCCACGGCAATAGCTCGGGCTTATCGGCCTTTTCGTAATAGGGCCAGACCTCGACCCGCCCCGGCAGGGTTTCGTCCGCCGATATATGGGTGATTTCACCCTCGATACCGCCACGCGCCTCCCCTTCAAAAACCTTGTCCACCACCTGCAATATCGGCGAGGCCGAGCGGAACGAACACAAAAGCGCGCCCTCGAACATCGGACTGCCCACCGCCTGCAATCGCGTATGCAACAAGGCCTTGATCCGCGAAAACTCACCGGGATCGGCCCCCTGAAAGGAAAATATCGACTGTTTCTCGTCACCGACAACAAAAATAGTGCGCGCGGGGCCGTCCACCTCTGCTGCCGCATAAATCTCCTCGGCCAGCGCCATAACAATATCCCATTGCAGCGGGCTGGTATCCTGCGCTTCATCCACCAGTATATGGTCTATCCCGCCATCGAGCCGGTAAAGCACCCATTGCGCCATGTCAGACTGACGTAACAGCCCGTCGGCCTTGCGGATCAGGTCTTCGAATTCGAGCGCGGCCCGCGCAGATTTCCGCTGCGCGTAGAGATACAGAAAATTGACTGCAAAACCGTGCAGCACCTCTGCCTTTTCATAGGCCGCTTGCGCCAGACGGCTTTGGCGCGCCGCATAAACCCTCTCGATCAACTCGCTCACCATCGCCTCGGCCTCACCGTAAGCGCTCTTGGTTTTTTTGTTTGGAAAGCTTCGGGTCGATCTTCTTTTGCCGGATGTCAAAAATACGGCTTCAAGCAGTTCCAGCGCGGTAATATCGGGTGCATCCTTTAGTTTTTTCAATGTTTCCGATGTTTTCAGATCATGCCCGCCGGTATTTACGGCCATGGCTGTTGCGAGGCTGGATATCTGCGTATCCGAAAACCCCTCCATCACCCGCGCAAGAATATCCGCCTGCACCAGCCCCGGCTCGGCGCCGATTTCGGCAGCGGCGATCTCGGGGTCAAACCCCGTGGAAAAAAGCTGTTGATGTTTAAGAATATCGCCAAGAAACGCCGTCGGGTCTTCGTTCAGCTCTATAAATCTATCATATAATTCAGGCGATTGCTCCGCCATTTCATCCAGAACCTCTTGACGCAGCACCTCTGCCTGCCGATCATCAAGCAGGGTAAAATCAGGGGCAACCTGCGCTTCAAGCGGAAAGCGGTGCAAAAGGGATTCGCAAAAGGCATGAATGGTCTGGATCTTTAGTCCGCCGGGGGTTTCCAGCGCACGGGCAAATAGCGACCGCGCCCGCACCAACTGCGCCTGCGGCAGGTTTTTCTCGCCCAGTGCTGCCAGCGCATCGCGCAAGGGAGCGTCCGGCAGCATCGCCCACTCGCCAAGTTGCTCAAATAACCGGTTTTGCATTTCGGCGGCAGCCGCCTTGGTAAAGGTCAGGCATAATATCCGGCCCGGCTCGGTGCCTTGCAGCAACAATCGCGCAACCCTGTTGGTTAAAACTCTGGTTTTCCCCGATCCGGCATTGGCAGATACCCACGCCGAACGCACCGGCAAGGCAGCATCGTTTTGCGCTTTTGTCGCCTCTTTTTTACGCAGCTCGCTCATGGTATCACCTCGGTTATCGCCAGATCTCCGTCTTGCCACTCGCCGCGCCGCGACAGGTGGTCATAATCGCTCTCGAAATCAATCAACTCGGGGCGCAGTCTTGCATCATAGCCTTTTTCACGGTCCTGATACTGGTCCAGAAATACCCCAACCCGCTGCCAGACATCTTCCATCACAGGGTCCTGCGGCCCGAAAGCAACAATGCCGGGCTTGCTTCCCATGTAAATAAGCGCCAACCCCCCGACATGCGCCGCCCGCAACCCCTCAAACCCCTGCACTTCGGCAATCGCCCCTTCCAGCGGAAGCTGAACACTGAACGCCTTGATCTTGCTTGTGCTGACAGGGTTTCCTGCCTTGTAATCATAGATCAGTGCGGTGCCACCGATACCGATATCAATACGGTCCGCCTTGGCGCTGATGGTCACCTCGAATTCCCGGCCCTTGAGCGTGCGAGCACCCGTGATCTCGGTGGCAAAAGGCTGCCCGAGCGTTCGGCGCTCCCGCTCGCTCTCGATAAAAAAGCTGCGCGAGCGGGCCAGATGATGACGCCAGAGCGCGCGCACTGAAGCCCAAGGCACCTTATCCGCCAAAACAGCCTCGACACATTGGTCAAACAAAGCTTCGGGGTTTTGTGGCAAACTACCCGTTGAGCACTCCAGAAACCGCTCCAGCACCGCATGCACCACAATACCGCGCATCATCGGCGAGGGAGTCGGGGTCAACGGATCCAGCGGATAAAGCTTCAGCACATGGGAGGCATATATTGCATAGGGATCCCGGATCAGGGCCTCTATTCGGGTGACAGACAGCTTTCGGGGGCGCGCCGATAGCGGCGGGGCCGGACTGGGGCGCGGGACCGGTGCTACAGCTGTGGTCGGGCGATCCAGCGTGGCGGCAAGAGCCAATAACGCATCACCCCTCTCTTCCATTTGCTTAAGCGCCGCTTCTCCGCCTGCCATACCGCCTACCAGATTTTGCAACCGCATCACCCAGCGCGAGGGGACAGAAGGCGCCTCGCCATCACGCAGGCTGCGCGATAAAATTACCTCTTTTGCGCCCATCGCTTGCTGAAAATCATGGGCCGAAAGGCCGGTTTTTCTTTCAGGCAGCATCAGCCCTGCCTGACGGCGCATTTCACGATTAAGCCACGGGTCATGGCCGGAATGGCCAGGCCACACCCCCTCGTTCAGCCCTGCCGCAATCAACAGGTCGGGGCTTTGAACCCGCGCTTCGAGTGTGCCCCATATTGCAATATCGGGATGCGCCAAAAAAGGGTCTTCACGCACCTCCAAAGCATCGAGTATACTCGAAAAAAGCGCACGGTATTGTGCGGCGTCATAAAGCGTGCCGTGAGTGTCGCCCAGTGCGAGGGTTGAAAATACCCGTAAGACCTCCTGGCCTGCATCCTTGTCCCACAGCATCTCCGGCCCCGAAAGTGCTTCACCACAGTGCCGGTGCAGCGCAGCCCAGTCTTTCAGCGGGCGTGAGGCAGTGGATGTCATCAAAGAGAATATGCCGGCAAGGTTATCAAGCCAGTCCGCCCCGCCCGCAGCCTTTTTGCGCCAACGGCAAAACCCCGCCAGATCAGGCTCTCCCTGAATCCCCCGCAGCGCGCCGACTTCAAAATTACGCAGCAAATCAAGGTGGGTTTTGCGGTGGTCCTTATCCGTAGCGGCACAAAGCGGGTGCTTAAGTATTTCCATCAGGTTAACCGGCGAAAGCGGCGCGCCGAGGGCCTCTGCCACGACCCTCATGAATATCCCCGGCGGAGTGAGCTTGGCCGGTTGGCCTGCGCTGTCATCAGGCTTGATCCCCCAGCGTGTCAGCTGGGCGGCCACACGGCGGGCGAGGCTTCTGTCCGGCGTGACCAATGCGGATTTTTTGCCCTCTTCCAGAGCTTTGCGCAAACAAACAGCAATGGCCAAAGCCTCGCGGCGGGCATCCGGCGCATTGAGAAGGGTCATCTCTGCCGTAGCCTCGGGCAATGTCGCGGCCAGTGCCGGTGCTTCATTAAGCCAGTGCGGGGTCACGGGTGCCGGGCGCAAGGCCAGCGAGAGCAGCGCATTTCGCGGGCTGTTTTTAGGCCGGGTATCATGCCAGAGCGGCACCTCTGCGGGGTCAAGCCCGAGGGTATCGGCAAGAGCGGCAAAGCCGAATTGCGGATGTTCTTCGCCAAGCTGCGACCAAAGCTGCGGCGGGGCGCCAAAATCAAACCCCGGCAAGATAACCGCCCCTTGAGGCAGCCCCGCCACCGCTTTCATCAGCAGTGCCGTTGTTGCCCGTGATCCAGTGGAACCGGCAAGCAAAACCGGCCCCTCGGGCGGGGCGGATTGCCAACCCTCGACCAGAGCCATTATCGCGGCACGCTGGAGCGCCTCGCCACCGCTAAACATCTGTCCATTCAGAGATTTATCATAATCATCAAGGATTTTCAAAAAAGTCAGGTTGCGCTGCCAATGCCCCGAAAGCCCTTGCGGGCTGATCTGCTCCAGCGCATCAAAACCCAGCCCGGCCCCCGCCAGCTCATCTTGCAAATCCGCCAGATTTTCGGCCAGACCAAACATAGCCGAGGCAGAGGCCGGACCGGGCTGGCGCTCAAGATAGGCCTTTACCAGATCCGCCAATGCCAGATGGCGCAAAAACCGGCTCTGGGCGGCAGGCATGGTCACCGTCGCCCCAATATCGGAAATCACCCGAATATCGGGCAGCAAACACGCCGGCCCTGCCCCGAGCTGCGCCAGCAAAAGCCGCTGGAAGCGCCGCGTGTTTACATAGATCGTCACCCGCGCCCACGCCTCGGGCGGGGCTTCGGCCAGCCGGCCCCGCAGCCCTGCGATAAAATCGAGCGAAAAATCCCCCCCGACAGGAAGGGCAAATACGCGCGGCGAGGATAAAGATGAAAACAAAATAAACCCCTAATAACCAAAAGGCTGGTTTTTACCCAGCGGTGCGCGGGCCTGCGCGAGGGTGATTTCCAGCGTTTCGCGCGGCCATACCACCTCGACAATGGCGCCGGTCGGGCGAGCGGTTTCCGGCGGTTCGTCCTTGCTTGTATCCCATTCCGACCCGTTGGCAAATGTCAGTTGCGCTCCCGTGCGCTCCAGCAGGGTTTTGGCAATAAACAAGCCCAGCCCCATGCCTTCGTATCCCGGTCTTTCGGGGTCTGGCTGGCCGCGCTTGCGCACAAACGGGTCTCCTATCCGGCCAATCAGATGCACCGGATACCCCGGCCCGTCATCGCCAATATGCACCCGCAGGTTGGACTTGCCCCATGATATATCTATCCAGACCTTAGAATCAGCAAAATCAACCGCGTTCTGGATCAGGTTGCGCAGCCCGTGGATGATCTCTGATTGGCGGGCAACCAGCATATGGTCGGCCCCCGGCCCATCATTTATACGACCGTTGATGCGCGAAATGATCTGCTTGCCGCGCTCGATATGCGGCTCGGCTGCTTCCTGTACCAGAGCCGATATCGGGGCGATTTGCATCAGGGTATCATCTTTGCCGGTGCGGCCCATTTCGTGCAGAATATCACGGCAGCGGTCCGCCTGTTCCCGAATGAGGCGCACATCTTCCAGCAGTTCGGGCTGGTCTTCCAGCTCATCCGCCAGCTCGCTTGAAACCAGCTTTATGGTCGCCAGCGGCGTGCCCAGCTCATGGGCCGCAGCCGCAACAACCCCGCCAAGCGCGGTCAGCTTTTGCTCTCGGCCAAGCGCGGCCTGGGTTGCGGCCAGCGCTTGTGACATCGAAAAAACCTCTACCATCACACGCCGTGAATATATCGCCAAAAACACAACCGATGTTATCAAGGCCACCCATGTGCCGTGGGACAGCACCAGCGGTGCCGCCAGCTCCGCCCCCCCCGCAAGCCTCATTGGCGGTGCAAAGGCCATAAGCAAGGTCAGCATGACAATCGCCACCAGTCCGAGCAGCAATGTCGCGCGAAGATTAAGCGCGGTGGCCGCCATGACAACCGGTGTCAGCAACAAGACGGAAAACGGATTGGTCAGCCCGCCCGTCAGCCCGATCAACGCCGCCATCTGGACAAGGTCAAACATCAGGGTCATCAGCGCCGCCCGCTCTGAAAGCCGCCTGTTTTCAGGAAAAACCACGGTCGCCACAATGTTGAACGCTACCGCAACCCCGATCACCGTCGCGCTGAGATCAACCCTGATATCAAGCCCGAGCCAGTTGACCGCGATCACCAGCGCCACGAATTGCCCCGCAATCGTCAGCCAGCGCAGCATAACCAGCGTGCGCAAACGCACCCAGCTAAAACGGGCCTCGTTGGGGATAATATTGACGTTTGGTTCTGCCATACCCTTGCTTACCATGCTGCACGCTGATGCAAAAGTAGCAACAGGGCGCTCTTTTTCAGGAATATACGGCCAGAATAGCCTGCACATCACCAAGGAGTTTGACCTGAGCGATATGTCGCACTAGTCTCGTTTGACGAATACTTCAAAGGGAGAACGCAATGGCCGAGAGGAAGCTTGCCGAAATAGGCAGCGACAATACCCTGCTGCTGCTGGATGATGACGAACCCTTTGTGCGCCGTCTGGCCCGCGCAATGGAAAAGCGCGGTTTCGAGGTCATGACCGCCGGAGGGGTAAACGAGGCCAAGGCGATTGTCGCAACCACTCCACCGGCCTACGCGGTCTGTGATTTACGGCTTGAGGACGGCAACGGCCTTGATGTTGTCGAGCTGCTGCGGGAAAAGCGTCCGGAGGTAAAGGTAGTGGTACTGACCGGATACGGCGCAATCGCCACCGCTGTGGCCGCTGTTAAAATAGGGGCCAATGATTACCTCTCCAAACCGGCCGACGCCAATGATATAACCAACGCACTATTGGCCCTGCCCGATGACAAACCCCCACCTCCTGAAAACCCGATGTCGGCCGACCGCGTGCGCTGGGAGCATATCCAGCGGGTGTTTGAACTGTGCGACCGCAACGTATCGGAAACCGCCCGTCGGCTGAACATGCACCGCCGCACATTGCAGCGGATATTGGCAAAACGCAGCCCGCGCTAAGCTTTATTAATCAATCATTAAGGCTTTGGCGGCACTCTGCCCCCATGCAGACACAAGCCAAATCCGCTCTCGTAAATCTGGAATCTCGAGGGGTGCTGATCCCCTTTGATCCCGATATCATCACCCCGCCTGTCGCGCAGGCCATAAGAAACGGCACTTTTGAGGCCGAAGAAGCGGCACAAATACCGCATATTGTGCAAAAAAAAGATATCGTTCTCGATATCGGCGCGGGGATCGGCTTTATTTCCACCCTGATCTCTCGCCATGCCACACGGGTGATCTCGGTCGAGGCCAACCCCGATCTGCTCCCCTATATGGGCGCACTGCATAAGCTCAACGGTGTTGATAACGCAGAAATAGTCAATGCCGTTTTGGGCAATGGCGAAAACGGCAGCGCTACCTTTTACCAACGGGATGATTTCTGGATGGGTTCTCTGTCAAAAGACCCAAACCCCTATAAATCCACCGTAAAAGTGCCGGTGCGCGGGCTGAATACACTGCTGAAGCAAGCGCAGGTCTCGCTGATTGTCTGTGATATAGAGGGCGCGGAATCATTCCTGTTTCAGGATGCCGAGCTATGCTGTGTTGATCGGATCTACCTCGAACTGCATGACCATATCACCGGCCTTAAAGGGATCGCCTCGGTGTTCGAGGCTATGGGCACGCGCGGTTTTAGCTATGATCCGAGATATTCCAGCGGGGCAATCGTGCTGTTTCGGCGGGTTGAAAAAAACGAAACCCTGCGCCCCTATGCCAGAAGCTGAGCGGCCTTTTCTCACAAACCAAAACCGGTTTTGTTACAAATAATTGACAAAGATCATATTTTAAACACTATTTTTTGGTATCAAGGGCCATTAATTATTATTTCGAGAGGAAATACCATGCGAATTCTCGTTTCAGTTTTGGTCATTTTTATCAGCACAGTTGCGGCACAAGCCCAAAATCGCTGGGTTACAATTGAAAACAATACCGGCGTTACCATGCGCGAGTTTTATGCCTCCAACCGTGATCAGAGAAACTGGGGCAGGGACTGGTTTGGCTCCAACATGCTCTACCCCGGCCAAACCGTTGATTTCAATCTGGATGATGGTAGCGGCTACTGTATCTGGGATCTCAAAGCCGTGTTTGTTGATGATGACGAAGTCACACGCATGGGCATGAATGTCTGCGAAGTCGGAACCTGGCGGATTAATTAACCTCAAAATCCCGGCTCTTGAGGCAGTGTTTTTATATTGCTTGCCCCTTGAGCAAGCGCGGCAAATCACCCGACAGCCCGGCCGCTTCGCGAATAAAGCCGCGCCGCGCGGATGGCAAAGCATTTACCATCCCGAGACCAGCCACGCGCATTGCGCGCAGCACCGGGTTATCATTTGAAAACAATTTGTTAATAGCATCGGTCGAGACTGCCAGCGCCATCACATCCGCGCCGCGCCATTGGCTGTAGCGCGCCAAAACCAGCGCATCGCCGATATCCTCGCCACGCCGTGCCGCATCCAGCAATACTTCGGCCAGCGCTGCCACATCCCGCAGCCCGAGATTTAGCCCCTGCCCCGCGAGATAGTGAATTCCGTGCGCCGCATCGCCCACCAGTGCCAACCGCGCGCGGGCAAATTCATTGGCGATCGTCAAGTCCAGCGGGTAGGAAAAGCGCTTGCCGACCAGCTTGATCTTGCCAAGAAAATCACCAAACCGCGGGCGTAGTTCGGCCATGAAATCCTTGTCGGACATCGCATTAATTTCCGCGGCGCGCGTGCTCGTTTCGGTCCACACAATGGCCGACCGGTTATCGGGCAGTGGCAATATCGCCAGCGGCCCCGAAGGCATAAACTGCTGATAGGCCACACCATTATGAGACTGCTCGTGGGAAACCGCACACACCAGCCCTGTCTGGTGGTAACCATGCCCCGTGCGGCTAATACTGGCGCGCAGGGCCACCCCCGAGCGGCGGCCGTCACAGCCCACCAACACACGGCCGCGCAGGGTGCGCCCATCATCCAGCACCACCTCGGCATGGCTGCTGTGTATTTCCTGCGCCAATACCCGCGCCGGTGCGATCTGGGTGATTAAGTTTGAGGCCTTGACCGCATCAAGCAAGGCGCGGCGCAGGGTGCGGTCTTCCAGCATATACCCCATTGGGCCTTCGGATATTTCATTATGGTCAAAATGCACAAAAAGAGATGCCGCGCCTTCGCCAGGCTTGCCATCCGAAACCTTGATATCCAGCATTGGCTGGGCATTAGTGGCCACCACAGGCCAGATACCCAGAACGTCCAGCATCCGCACCGAGGTCAGCGCAAGCGCATAGGCCCGCCCGTCAAACGCCGGCTTACGCCGCGTGGCCAGCGGCAGCGCATCAATAATAACCGAGCTTAACCCCCCCGAGGCCAGCGCCAGCGCCAGCGCCGGCCCGTTTAGCCCACCGCCGACAATAATGATATCCGCATCCATTTTCATGCCTCTATCTAGCGCCTAAATCCTTTGATTGTCCATTGCCGAAATTGGCGCTAGGCTGCCAAAAACAGCAAAAGGAAACCGTGATGAAAACCGGCTGGCAACAAATGAGCGCAACCGCGCTCGGGAAAGGAATCGGGACAGGCGAGATCGATCCTGTCACCCTGACAGAAGCCTTTCTGGACGCGATTAACCAACACCAATACCGCGACCGGATTTATGCACGCAGCACCGGTGAGCGCGCGCTTTCCGAAGCGACGGCCGCGCGTGACCGCGCGCGGGCTGGCACCCGCCGTGGCCCGCTCGACGGGGTGCCGATAAGCTGGAAAGACCTGTTTGATACCGCCAATACCCTCACCGAGGCCGGCAGCGCCCTGCTCAAGGGCAGAATGCCAACGCAAGACGCTGTCGTGCTGCAAAACGCCACCCGCGCCGGGCTGGTCTGCCTCGGAAAAACCCATATGACAGAGCTGGCGTTTTCCGGCCTCGGGCTAAACCCTGTCACCGCCACACCGCCCAATATCAATGGCCCGGCATTGGCGCCCGGGGGATCTTCTTCAGGGGCCGCAACCTCGGTGGCTTTTGGGCTGGCCGCAGCGGGCATTGGCTCTGATACCGGCGGGTCGGTGCGCATTCCGGCAGCGTGGAACAACCTTGTCGGGCTGAAAACCACGGCCGGATTGCTCTCGCTGACCGGTGTGGTGCCGCTTTGCAGCAAGTTTGATACGATCGGCCCGCTTTGCCGCTCGGTAGAAGATGCCGCGCATCTGCTGGCCGCTATGGGTGGCCCCAAAGCCCCTGATCTCGCAAAACCTTCGCTACATGGCACGCGACTGGCAGTGCTGGAAACCGTAGGGCTAGATAAATGCCGCCCCGAGCCATTGGCTGATTTTGAAGTGGCGTTGCAGCGCTTTGAAGCCAAAGGCGCGATCATCACCCGCTTGCCGATCCCTGCCATTTCCCGCGCGATGGAGATTGCTGGCTGCTTGTTTGTGGTTGAAGCCTACGCGCAGTGGGGCAAGACGATAGAGGCCAACCCCGACACAATGTATAGCCCCGTGCAGCGGCGCTTCGAGGCGGGGCGTAAATATTCGGGGGTCGAGTATGTCCGCCGCTGGAAGGAGATGAAGCAAATTCGCGCCGAATATACCGCACTGGTTGCGGGGTATGACGCGGTTTTGCTCCCCTCCAGCGCGATCTTGCCCCCTGATCGTGAGCGCCTACTAAATGATGACGAGTATTTTATCGCCGAAAATCTGGTAGCTCTCAACAATACCCGCATCGCCAACCTGATGGGGCTTTGCGCGCTGACCTTGCCAACCGACACCCCGGGTTGTGGTATCATGGCAATGGGTGCGCCACTGGGCGAAGCACGGCTTTTGCGGCTTGGAGTGGCAATGGAGGCCGCGCTTTGAGGCTTGCGGCACTTATACTCTAACCCTATAACCGGCGCACAGACGGTGCCCCGCTTCGGGGCTGGAAGCGCGTCCGGTAAAGGCCGACCCAAACCGGGGGCTGTAGCCGGAACTGTCAATGACAAGGCGTTTCCTTCGCAAACATGAAGGAACAAACATGCAAACCCTCTCTTATTTCTCCTGCCCGACAAGGGCCGTATCATGAGCAAAATCGGTGTTATGGTCTGCGGCCACGGCTCGCGCAGCCAAAAGGCTGTAGATGAATTTGCGCAGGTGGCCGAGGGCCTGAAGGCGCATTTCCCCGATTGGCCGGTGGATTACGGCTATCTTGAATTTGCCAATCCGGTGATGCGCGACGGGCTGGATAGCCTGCGAAATCAGGGTTGTGACCACATTTTGGCCGTGCCCGGTATGCTTTTTGCCGCCATGCACGCCAAAAACGATATCCCCACGGTGCTAAATACCTATGCTGCCAAGCACGGCGTGCGGGTGGATTATGGTCGCGAGCTGGGGGTGGACCCCAAGATGCTCGATGCGGCGGCAGACCGGATAAACGAGGCAGTCGAGGCAGCCAATGCCGCGCACGGCGAGGTGGCGCTGCACGAAGCCTGCCTTGTGGTTATCGGGCGCGGTGCCTCTGACCCCGATGCCAATGCCAATGTCTCCAAGGTAGCGCGGCTGTTGCAGGAGGGGTTGGGTTTTGGCTGGTGCGAGGTCGGCTATTCGGGTGTTACCTTCCCGCTGGTCGAGCCGTGCCTCGATCATGTGGCCAAGCTTGGTTATAAACGGGTAGTCGTGTTTCCATACTTCCTGTTTGCCGGTGTGCTGATTGACCGGATTTACGGGTTTACCGATGAAGCGGCGGTGAAATATCCCGAGATTGAGTTCATCAAGGCAGGCTATCTGAATGACCACCCGAAGGTGATCGAAACCTTCGCCGAGCGGGTGCGCGAGATTCTGGACGGTGAAAACAACATGAATTGCGGCATGTGTAAATATCGCGAAACAGTGCTGGGCTTTGAGGCCGAACAAGGCGCAGTGCAGGAAAGTCACCATCATCATGTGGAGGGCCAAGGGGCGAATGCGCCGGGGGCCACGGTAGAAACCTGCGATTTGTGTGAGGACTTTTGCACAGGCGCCTGCCGGCTGGATATGAACCACCATCATTCGCATGATCACAGCCATGGGCATGATCACCACGACCACTCGCACCCTGAATATCCGCAAGCCAATCATCCGCATGGGCCGGAATCTGTGCGCAAGCGCTTGAAATAGTGGAGTATATCAAAGACCCGATGGCGATCTATGCCCAGTCATTTTCCACGGTGCGGGCCGAGGCGGATTTGGCAGACCTGCCAGAGGACTTGCACCCGACCGCCATTCGGCTGATCCACGCTTGCGGCATGGTGGACCTGCCTGCAGATTTACGTTTCTCGGAGAATGTTTACCGCGCGGCGCATCGGGCGATCTCGATGGGCGCGCCGATATTGTGTGATGTCGAGATGGTGAAATCGGGCATCATCACGCGCTATCTCAAGGGGAACCGCGTGCTGGTGACGCTGAATGACCCAAGCGTGCCAGCGCTGGCCAAACGGCTGGGCACTACGCGGTCGGCGGCGGCGGTGGAGCTGTGGGAAAAGCATATCGAGGGCGCGGTGGTGGCCATAGGCAATGCCCCCACGGCGCTGTTTCATCTGCTGGAAAAGCTTGAGGCGGGCTGGCCAAAACCGGCGGCTATCCTTGGCTTTCCGGTCGGGTTTGTGGGTGCGGCGGAAAGCAAGGCCGCGCTTGTGGATAAGGCTATGAATGTGCCATATCTGGCGCTGATCGGGCGCAGGGGTGGCTCGGCGATGGCATCGGCGGCGGTGAATGCGCTGGCGGCGGGACTGCCCGAGGAGAACGGGATTTGAGTATTTATAAAAGAATGAAATCAGGGGGATGAGTATGCCTTGGTTGCATATTATTGGCATTGGTGAAGACGGGATGGACGGGCTGACGCCCGCAACGAAGGCTGTGATCGAGGCTGCCGAGGTGATTGTCGGCGGGGCGCGGCACCATGTGTTGGCGGCCAATTCGAAGGCGGAAACCCTGAGCTGGCCATCGCCGTTTGATGCGCTTATCGATGAGCTGAAGGCCCGCAGGGGCAAGCGGGTGGTGGTGCTGGCGTCGGGAGATCCTTTGTGGTTTTCGGTCGGGGCGCGGCTCGGGCGGCATTTTGCGGCGGAGGAGATTACGTTTCATCCGCAGGTTTCGGCTTTTCAGCTGGCGGCGGCGCGGATGGGCTGGAGCATGGCGGACCTTGAAACCCTCACGGTGCATGGTCGCCCTGTGGCGCAGATGATCGCCTTTATTCAGCCAGATGTACGGCTGTTGATATTAACCACGGGGGCCGAGACTCCCGCCCAGATTGCAAAATTCCTGACTGAGCGTGGCTTTGGCCAATCGCGCATGATAGTGCTGGCGGCGATGGGCGGTGCAGACGAGGCCCGCTTTGAGGGGCTGGCGGAAAGCTGGGCGCATGAGGTGCCGGCGTTTAATACCCTCGCAGTTGAGTGTGTTGCGGCCCCCGATGCGGCTTTGCTGCCGCGCGTGCCGGGCTTGCCCGACGAGGTGTTCTCCCATGACGGCACCATGACCAAGCGCGAGGTGCGGGCGGCGACGCTGGCCAAGCTCATTCCGATGCGCGGCGGGCTGCTTTGGGATGTGGGCTGCGGCTGTGGCTCGGTCGCGGTGGAGTGGCTGCGGGCGGCGCGATATACACGCGCGATCGGCATCGAGCCAAGGGCGGATCGGCGCACTATGGCGGCGGAGAACGCACTGGCCCTGGGCGTGCCTTCACTGGAGCTGGTTGACGGCATAGTGCCCGAGGCGCTTGCAGGGCTGGACGCGCCGGATGCGATCTTCA
The DNA here is from genome assembly GCA_021647745.1 of Paracoccaceae bacterium. Lineage (GTDB taxonomy): Bacteria > Pseudomonadota > Alphaproteobacteria > Rhodobacterales > Rhodobacteraceae > UBA3077. The sequence goes on from JAKIUB010000004.1 coordinate 117,378, forward strand.
TTGGCGGCGGGCTGAGCGTGGAGACGTTTGAGGCTTGCTGGCAGGCCTTGCGCCCGCTGGGGCGGCTGGTGGCAAATGCGGTGACGCTGGAAAGTCAGGCGATGCTGGGGGCGCTGCATAAGACCCATGGCGGGGATCTGGTGCAAATTGCTGTCAGCCGCGCCGAGGGATTGGGCGAGCTGACGGGGTGGAAGCCAATGCGCCCCGTGGTGCAATGGAGCCTGATCAAGCGATGAGTGGCAAGCTGATAGGGGTGGGCCTTGGCCCCGGTGATCCGGAGTTGATGACGCTGAAGGCGCACCGGCTGATAGCGAGCGCGGCGGTGATTGCCTATCCGGCCTTGGAAAACGGCGAGAGCTTTGCGCGCTCCATTGCCGCTGGCAGCATTCCGCCAGAGGCGCGCGAACTGGTGATCCGCATTCCCATGACGGTGGAGCGCGCACCGGCGCAGGCGGCCTATGATCAGGGCGCGGCGGATATCGCCGCCGAGCTTGATGCGGGCCGCGATGTGGTGGTTTTGTGCGAGGGTGATCCGTTTTTCTATGGCTCTTTTATGTATCTGTTTGCCCGCTTGGCCAAGGATTACGATACCGAAGTGGTGCCGGGGGTGACGTCTGTTACTGCCTGCGCCGCGGTTGCGAACCGCCCCCTTGCCGCGCGCAACGAGGTGCTGACCATCATTCCCGGCCCGCTGGAAAGCCCCGAAATGCGGGCCAGGATCGAGGCCGCAGGCGCGGTGGCGATCATGAAGGTGGGCCGCCATCTTGGCCGTATCCGCGCCTTGCTCACCGATATGGGCCTTGCCGCAAGCGCAACCTATGTGGCGCGCGCAAGCCTGCCCTCGCAACAGGTGCTGCCGCTGGAGCGCGCGCCTGACCCCGCGCCCTATTTTTCGATGATACTCATTACCAAAAGCGAGGACCCATGGCTGAGCTAACCCCCGTCATTCTCTGTCTTTCCCGCGCGGGAGAGGCCACGGCCCACCGCGTGGCCAAAGCGCTAAACGCCCCTGTGCATGGCCGCGAAGGGCGGGTGGAAAAGGCCGATGTCTTCTTCCCCAATGCGCTGGATCATGCCCGCATGTTGTTTCAGGCGGGGCATCCGGTGATCGGAGTTTGTGCGGCGGGCATCCTTGTGCGCGCGGTGGCGCCGGTATTGGCCGATAAGCGCAGCGAGCCACCGGTGATTGCCATTCCCGATGATGGCTCTACCGTCATTCCGCTGCTGGGCGGGCATCACGGGGCCAACCGTTTGGCCAAGGTAATCGCCGAGGCCTTGCAGAGCCACGCGGCGATAACCACAGCGGGGGATGTGAGCCTCGGCATCGCGCTGGACGAGCCACCTTTGGGCTGGCGCTTGAAAAACCCCGAAGATGCCAAGCCGGTTATGATGGCGATGCTGAACGGGCAAAAGCCGATCATCGAGGGCGAGAACATCTGGGGGCTGGAAGCCGGTGCTGGGCCTGTGCGTCTGGTAACGTCGGAGGCACCTGTTGAGGCGGACGCGGACACACTGGTTTACCACCCGCAGCGATTTGTTTTGGGGCTTGGGTGTGCGCGGGGCTGTGATGTTTCCGAAATGTGGGAGTTGGTGCAAGGCGCGTTGGCTGAGGCCCATATCGCGCCCGAGGCCGTAGCCTGTGTGACATCACTGGATTTGAAGGGTGACGAACCGGCAATGATCGAAACTGCGCACCGTTTGGGGGTGCCTTACCGCCTGTTTGATGCGGCGACCTTGGAGGGCGAGGCTGTACGATTGGCGAACCCGTCGGACGTGGTTTTTGCCGAGGTCGGTTGTCACGGTGTTTCGGAAGGCGCAGCATTGGCCGCCGCTGGTTCAGATGCGGTGCTTGTTGTGGAAAAGGTTAAGACGGCAAACGCCACATGTGCGATTGCCCGCGCGCCTGAGGTTATTACTGAAATGGCAGGTCGTTCGCGCGGCAAACTGTCGATTGTCGGCATCGGGCCAGGGCAACATACTTGGCGTACGCCGGAGGCTAGCCAGTTGATTGCTCAGGCTGAAGAATTGGTCGGGTACGGTTTGTATATCGACATTCTTGGGCCGTTGGCGGTAGGTAAAACGCGTTCAGATTTCCCGCTGGGGGGCGAGGAAGACCGGTGTCGTTACGCGTTGGAGCAAGCGGGTAAAGGTAAGAACGTCGCACTGATTTGTTCTGGTGATGCCGGAATTTATGCCATGGGTGCGCTGGTGTTTGAATTGCTTGATCGTGGTGCCGATGCGTTGGGCGTTTCGGACGCTGCCAAACGAGTCGAGGTGGTTTCGACACCGGGTGTGTCGGCCCTTCAAGGCGCTGCAGCACGGGCCGGTGCGCCATTGGGGCATGATTTTTGTGCGATTTCACTGTCGGACCTTTTGACCCCGCGTGAGGACATTATCAAACGTCTACACGCGGCGGCGGAAGGCGATTTTGTGATCGCCTTCTACAATCCGGTTTCGATGCGTCGCCGCACATTGTTGGCCGAAGCACGGGATATTCTGTTGCAACATCGCCCTGCGGATACGCCTGTTATGCTGGCCTCTAGCCTTGGAAGACCGGAGGAGTTTGTTCGCTACCGCAAGCTAAGCGAGCTTGAGGTGGACGAAGTTGATATGTTGACCGTGGTGCTGGTTGGCTCGTCCAACTCGAAATTGGCTGAGTTGGGCGAAGGGCCGCGGATGTATACGCCACGGGGGTATGCGCGCAAGATAGACGGGGACTTGGCGAAGTGAGTATTTGGAAAAGCGAGAAGTTGGTATGACGGTTCATTTTATTGGCGCAGGCCCTGGCGACCCGGATTTGATCACCATTAAGGGGCGTCGTTTGATCGAAAGTTGCCCTGTTTGTTTGTACGCCGGATCGTTAGTTCCCGAG
>JAKIUB010000021.1 GCA_021647745.1 Paracoccaceae bacterium
GCGCAATCCGTGGATAGCGGCTTGCCCACGGTTTATGGCCGTGATGATGCGGTGGAATATATCAAATGTTCCGACGAGCACGGCGTGGTTGCTGACCCGGACGGGGTTTTGAAGATAAACGACAAGCTGAAGCTGGTGCCCGGCCACTGTGACCCGACCTGCAATGTGCACGACTGGTATGTGGGTGTGCGCAATGGCAAGGTGGAAACGGTTTGGCCGGTATCGGCGCGCGGAAGGGCCTACTGATGATTATTGTTCCTGAAAAAGAAATTGCCGGCCTGATTGACCGAAAAGCCTCTTTTGATGCGGTTGAAGCAGTGTTTGCCGCCATGGCCAGCAAGGATGCCTATAACTTTCCGGTGATCCGTGAGGCCATCGGCCATGCGGATGCGCTTTATGGGTTCAAATCCGGTTTTGACCGGAAATCACTGGCGCTGGGCCTTAAATCCGGCGGCTATTGGCCGGGCAACGAGGCCAAGGGGCTGACCAACCACCAGAGCACGGTTATTTTGTTTGATGCCGATACCGGCAAGGTAAAGGCGCTGGTTGGTGGCAATTTGCTGACCGCGCTGCGCACCGCCGCCGCTTCGGCGGTTTCCATCAAGCATCTGGCCCCCAAGGGTGCCAAGGTGCTGGGGATGATTGGCGCGGGGCATCAATCCGCCTTCCAGATGCGCGCCGCCGCCGAGCAGCGCGATTTCGAGAAGGTTATCGGCTGGAATTTCCACCCCGAAATGCTGAGCCGGCTGGCCGAAACCGCCACCGAGCTTGGCTTGCCCTTCGAGGAGGCCACGCTTGAGCAAATCGGCACCGAGGCGGATGTGATCATCTCCATCACCTCCAGCCATGATCCGATCTTGCTGGACGCCCATGTGAAAGGCGGCACCCATATCGCCTGTATGGGCACAGATACCAAAGGAAAGCAGGAGGTCGAGGCGACGCTGGTAGCGCGCGCTTCCGTATTTACCGACGAGATCGCCCAGTCTGTCACCATTGGCGAATGCCAGCATGCGGTGCGCGAAGGGCTTTTGTATGATATCAATATCACCGAGCTTGGCGCTGTAATCAACGGCACCCATAAAGGTCGCACATCCGAGGATGAGCTGACCTTGTTTGACGGCACCGGTGTCGGGTTGCAAGATTTGGCAGTCGCCTCGGCTGCTGTAGATCTGGCGATTAAAAAGGGTGTGGCTATCGAGGTTGATTTTTGATGGGTCAAGCGCAGACCATATCTCCTGTTTTGCCCGGCACCAAGCTGCCGGATATGACCCTGCCTTCCACGGCTGGCGGAGATGTGAACTTGCGCGCCTTGCAGGGCCTGACGGTGATTTACGCTTATCCGCGCACCAGCCCGCCAAATGCAGCCCCGATTGAAGGCTGGGACCAGATCACCGGCGCGCGGGGCTGCACCCCGCAATCCTGCAGTTTTCGCGACCATTATGCAGAGCTGCTTGCAGCCGGGGTGGCGCAAATATTTGGCCTTTCCACGCAAGATACTGTATACCAGTCCGAAGTGGTGACACGGCTCCACCTGCCTTTTGCGCTTTTATCTGATCTAGAGCTTGGGCTGGGCAAAGCGCTGGGGCTTGAACTTTTCGAGGCAGGGGGGATGACCCTGCTGAAGCGAATTACGCTTATTTTGCGGGATGGCAAGATAGAGCATGTGTTTTTTCCGGTCAGCAAGCCTGCGCACAATGCCGAAGAGGTAATCGCCTATCTGGAGGGGAAATAAAGAAAGCCCCGACAAGGGGATAAAGAAGATTTGGTAACAGTTTTTACCATTTGCGGGCCGATCGGCCCATTTAACGGCATTTAGCCACCATTGTTTCTGGGAGGAAAACATGAAAAAACAACTACTCGCGGCCACCACGGCCCTTGTCTTTGCCGGCGGTATCGCCCAAGCACAGACCACACTGGAAATGACCTCGGCCTTCGGGCAAAACCTGCCTATCCTTGGCACGGCTGCGGTCGATTTTGTTTCCAAAATCAACAGCATTTCGTCAGATGTGGAATTCGAGCATTTTGACCCGGGCAAGCTGGTGCCAACCCTTGAAGCGCTTGATGCGGTTTCCAACGGCTCGGTAGATGCATCTTTTGCAACTTCCGGTTATTGGCAGGGTAAAATCAACTCGGCCTCCTTGTTTGCGGCTGTGCCTTTTGGCCCGGAAGCTGGCGAATTCCTCGGCTGGATTTTATATGATGACGGTGCGCGCCTCTGGCAGCAGATGTATGACGATAACGGCTATAATGTGGTGGTTACGCCCTGCGGCCTGATCGCGCCTGAAACCTCCGGCTGGTTCAAAAAAGAGATCAACACTGTTGAAGATCTTGCTGGCCTGAACATGCGCTTCTTTGGCCTTGGTGCCAAAGTGATGGAAACCCTTGGCGTTTCCACCTCGCTTCTGGGCGCGTCGGATATCTTCCCGGCACTTGAGCGCGGCGCGATTGACGCGACCGAGTTCTCCATGCCGCGTATTGATGCCCGCCTTGGCTTCTACAAGATCGCCAAATACAACTACTTCCCCGGTTGGCACCAGCCCTCGACCTTGTTTGAGCTGCTGATCAACCGCGATGTTTGGGATGATTTGAGTGATACCGCGCAAGAGCAGATCAAGGTTGCTTGCCTGGCCAACATCACCACTAACCTCGCGGAAGGTGAAGCCACCAACTATGCCGCCATGGTTGACAACACCGAAAACAACGGTGTGATCATCAAGCAGTGGAGCCCGGAAATTCTGGACGCTTTCTCCACCGGTTGGGATACCGTGGTAGCTGACCTTTCCAAGGGTGATCCGTTCTTCCAGGAAGTATGGAACGACCTGCAAGAGTATCGCGCCGGCTACAAGATCTGGCAGCAGATATATCTGCCGCGTGAATAAGCTATAAAAAACGGGTGGTGGCCATCTTAGGTGGCCTCCACCTTTTTATTGGGGGAGGGCTTCGGATGTCGGAGATAAGTACAGACACCATTGATCATGTGACCAAAATTTCAGATCCGGGTGAGCGCAATCGTGAATCGCACCTTTGGGGCGACCGGTTGATGGTCCTGCTCGGAAATATTGCCGCTTGGCTATTTCCAATCCTGATGGTGGCGATTGTGGCGCAAGTTTTTATGCGCAAATTCGGTTTCAACCAAGCTTGGCTGGATGATGCGCAATGGTGGATATACGGTACCGCGCTGCTGACCGGCTTTGGTTATGCTATTACGACCAACAGCCATGTGCGGGTTGATATCCTGCACGAAAACTATTCACCAAAGAAAAAGGCGCGCATCGAGCTGGTAGCACTTGGCTGGTGCCTGATGCCGTTTCTGGTGCTGATGGCCGATATTCTGACCCATTATGCCTATGCCTCGATCATTGCCCGCGAAGGCTCGGACAGCCCCAACGGCCTGCATGGGCTGTATCTTTTGAAATCAATTATGCCGTTGCTGTTTATTGCGGCGATCATCGCCTCGTTTGCCGCCCTTTACCGCAACCTTTCTGTGCTGCGCAAACCGGCACTTTGGAGCCTGTTTATTGCCGCATTTCCCACGGTCTGGTTTATTGCCGAGCGGGTGATCTACTACATCTTGTGGTGGGTGGTGCGCCTGAGCAATTCGGAAATAGCCGACCGGCGCATCAGCCGCGAGCCGCTTCTGGAGCCGACCATGTGGTATGGTCTGGCTATCGTTATCATTATCGCTATTGCCAGCTTTGTGCTTGGCAAGCGCCGCCAATCGGAAGCCGCTTAAAATGGAACTATTATCACTTATGAGCGGGTTGATGAACCTGAACCAATGGTTGGTTCTGGCTATGTTTCTTGTGTTTATCATTATGCTGTTTCGCGGCATTCCGGTGGTTTATGCGTTGGTTGGTGTCAGCCTTCTGTTTGTGCTGATTGGCGAGTTTGTGCTTGATGCAAACCGCCAGCTGATCAACGAATATATCCCGTTTGACCGCACCGGCATCACCTATAACAAAATTTCCGTCAATGCCGGGCGCTTCTTTGGCGGTATTATCAAAAACCCGGTGCTAGTCGCTTTGCCGATGTTCATCTATATGGGCCTGATGCTGGACCAGTCCGGCGTGGCGCAAAAGATGATGAAATCCATGCAGGTGCTGTTTGGTGCGCTCAAGGGCGGGCTGGCGCTTTCGGTCATGCTGATCGGTATTATTCTGGCTGCAAGCACCGGGGTTATTGGTGCTTCCGTAGTGTTACTCGGGGTGATGGGTATTCCGGCGATGATGAAACAGGGTTATGCCAAGCCGATCGCCACCGGCACTATTGCCGCCTCGGGCACGCTGGGCATTCTTATCCCTCCCTCGATCATGCTGGTGATCATGTCCGACCAGCTGGCGATTTCGCTGGGAGATCTGTTCATGGGGGCGCTGTTTCCGGGGCTGTTGCTCGGCGGGCTTTATATCCTCTATATCGTGATTTACGGTATCATTTCCCCCAAATCCATGCCGATCCCCGATGACCACGAGCCTGTTACGGCCAGGATCATCTTTGATGTGGCAAAATCGGTTGTGCCACCGATGGGGCTTATATTGCTGGTGCTTGGCTCGATTTTCTTTGGCCTTGCCACGCCGACCGAGGCCTCTGGCCTTGGTGCCATGGGGGCCACGGTGCTGGCCATAGCAGCGCGAAAGCTGAACCTCAAGGTGTTCAAGGATGTGATGCGCCAAACGCTCAACACAGCCGGTTATATTGTGGGTATCTTCATTGCTGCCAATTTCTTTGCACTGGTGCTGCGGCGCTATGGTGGCGACGCGATTATCGAAAATCTGGTGCTTGGCTCGTTTGACAACCCCTATATGGTGATCGCGTTTATCCTGTTTATTATCTTCCTGCTGGGCTTCCTGCTCGACTGGATCGAAATCACCCTGATCATCATGCCCTTGATGTTGCCGGTGGTCATCGGGCTTAATATTCCGGTGGAAGGCTACGGCGTGGTGGATAACCCTTCGGTCGTCTGGTTCGCAATATTGGTGGCGGTGACATTACAAACCTCGTTCTTGACACCGCCGGTAGGATTTGCGCTGTTTTATCTGAAGGGTGTTTGCCCGCCAGATATCAACCTGATGCACATCTACAAAGGCGTGATCCCGTTTGTGCTATTGCAGCTTATGGGCTTGCTGATCGTGTTTTTCTGGCCAGCCCTGACCACATGGCTGCCGGCGGTCGCCTACGCCATCAACTAACCGGGGTTTTTCTCCTGCCGAGCCGGTTACTCTTGTGCTGCGGATGTTTTTTATTAGTGCCGATTGTTTGATAAATCGGCACTAACTGCATCGGGCACCTGCAGGGCAGTGCTAAAGGGTGGCAGGCCCACCAGTTAAATGCTGCCTACCATCGCCCTTGCCGCCAGCGTCAACGGCCACAAACAACGTGATGTTGAAGCGCTGCTGCTGTGAGCTTTTAAAGCTTAGGTGCCAACGGAACACCGCTTACATTTTTGCTGGCGCCAGAAATTCCCCTTATTATTATGTTCTGTAAGTTACTTCTGCGCGCTGAAACCAAAAATGCTTGCGGGGTGTAGGGGCTACCGTTTTACCTATGCTTAACAGGGCTGGGGGTGCGGCCGTGCGGCTCCAGCAATTCTTGCACATTATCTTCCAGCACCAGACAGGAAAGCTTCCGGCCGAATACCGCGCCGGTATCCACGGCTATGCGGTTGCCGTGGTTTTCAACTTCGCGCACGGGGGTGTGGCCATGCACCACTATCGCCCCGAAATCTTCTTGATGGTTCAAAAAGGGATTGCGCACCCACATCAGGTCGTATTCTACCTGCTTGTCCAATGGTCGCGATGGCTCCACGCCCGCATGGGCAAAGAAATACCCCCCGATACGGATTGAGCGCTCGCACGCCTCTATCCAGTCAAGATGGGCTTGGGGTATGGAGCTTGCAAAGGCTTCGCACATAGCCGTGGCCTGTTCGGGTGTGCCTCCTTCTACTCCGTAGCTTGCCAGCGTTATCTCACCGCCCATGATCGGGTCCAGCCAGTGGTATCGGCAGCCATGCATGCCGGTCGGGTCACGCAAAAACAGCTTGGGGTAGTTGTCGTGGTTACCATAAAGGAAGCGCGCAGGCAGGGCAGGGGTGTTTGCCGCCATTAGGTTTTCCAGCACTTCGCGGCAGCGGGGGCCGCGGTCCATGTAATCACCGAGATAGATTACCAGCGGCTTCGGGTGCGGGTTTGTGACGAGGTCGGTCGTAATCCGCGCCTGCATCTCTTCTAGCTCCGTCAGGCATCCGTGGATGTCGCCTATTGCGTATATCCTGAAATTGTCGGTTTTGCTCATTGCTATTTTTCCTTCCCCCGGGGGCCGGTAGGAAAAACATCTTTCCCCAAACCCTCTGCCAATAAAAAACCCCCGCAGTTGCCAACGGGGGTTAATAACTACAATAGTTCAACTCTAGCTCAGAGCATCCCCTCACGTTGCAATTTCTTGCGTGCGAGTTTACGGGCGCGCCGAACCGCTTCGGCCTTTTCACGGGCTTTGCGGATGGAAGGCTTTTCGAAATGTTGCTTGAGCTTCATTTCACGAAAAACGCCTTCACGCTGGAGCTTTTTTTTCAGGGCACGAAGCGCCTGATCGACATTGTTGTCTCGAACCATTACCTGCATGGTGTAGTCACCACCTTTCTAATCAGTGTTGCATAATTGCAGGAAGCCGCTCTATACCAAGAGGGTAACAACTTGTCTAGGGTGCGACCATGGCCAAACGCAAATCAGAGCAAGACCACATAAGCGAAGCCAAACGTGCGGTTATATCCGCCGCTCTGCCCCATGTGCTGTTTGATGGTTGGTCAGATACCGCGCTTCAGGCTGCGATCACTGATTCGGGCGTGCAGGCTGATCTTGCCAAACGCGCCTTTCCGCGCGGTGCGCTTGATCTGGCGCTGGGCTACCACAATCAGGGCGATGCCGATATGCGCGAGGCGATGGCGGCACTTGACCTTGAAGCCATGCGGTACTCAGCCCGCGTGGCCAAGGCGATATCGTTGCGCCTTGATCTGGCCGATAAAGAGGCGGTTCGTCGTGCTATGGCGTTTTTTGCCTTGCCGCAAAATGCTGCCGAAGGCAGCCGCGCACTCTGGCATACGGCGGATGCAATATGGGAAAGCCTCGGCGATACTTCGCGCGACTATAACTGGTATACCAAGCGCATGACCTTAAGCGCGGTTTACTCGGCCTGCGTGCTGTTCTGGCTTGGTGACCAAAGCGAAAACGGGGTGGAAACCGAAGCCTTTATCGAGCGCCGCATCGCCAATGTGATGAGTTTCGAGAAAACCAAGGCCAAATTTCGCAACAGCCCTCTTGGTAAAGGGTTTTCAGCCACGTTCGGGAAAATATTAAGCGGGATAAATGCCCCCGAATCTCCGGATGATCTTCCGGGAAAAATACACAAACAGGAGTAGAATATGGCGATAGGGAATGACGTCTGGACATGGTTCAAAGGCGACTGGACGCAAGCCAACCTGCCGATACTCGGCTCGGCTGATCATGCCACATGGCAAGGCACGCTGGTCTTTGACGGCGCCCGCCTGTTTGAAGGCTACGCGCCGGATCTTGATCTACATTGCCAGCGCATTGTTCGCTCGGCCGAGGCCATGGGCCTTGCCAGCCCCTACACCTCTGCCGAAATCCGCCAGATCATCCAGAATGGCATCCGCCATTTCAAGCGCGGAGTTGATCTCTATCTGCGCCCGATGATGTGGTCGACCGAGGGCGGCCCGGGTTTTATTGATGCTGATCCGGACTCGACCGAAATCGCCATCGTGCTGGAAGCGCTGCCAATGTCGACCCCCGGCCCGTTTTCCCTGACCGTTAGCCCCTATAAGCGCCCGCATCAGGATACCGCTATCACCGAGGCCAAAGCCGCCTGTCTTTACCCCAATAATGGCCGGATATTACGCGAGGCCCGCCAGCGCGGCTTTAACAATGCGCTGTCGCTGGATCTGGATGGCTATGTTGCCGAGACCGCCTCGACCAATGCATTTATGGTGAAAGACGGTGTATTTTACACCCCCGTGCCCAATGGCACCTTCCTTAATGGCATCACCCGCCAGCGAGTTATCAAGCTGCTGGAGGCGGTCGGCCACGAGGTAGTTGAAAAGAGTCTGACGGTGGAAGATTTTGCCACTGCCGACGAGATATTCACTACCGGCAATGCCAATAAAGTGCAGGCCGTGAGCCGGTTTGAAACCCGCGACCTATCCACCGAACAAGGGTTAATGGTCCGGCAACTTTATTGGGATTTTACCCGCTCAAAGCCCGCAATCCGCTGATGCGCGCCATTGAAATCACCAAGCCTGGCGGGCCGGAGGTGCTGGCCCTGTGCGAGCGCCCGCGCCCCGCGCCGATGCATGAAGAGATTTTGATCGGGATAGAGGCAGCCGGTGTCAACAGGCCGGATGCGCTGCAACGTGCCGGTGCCTATGACCCGCCCAAGGGCGCCAGCGATCTGCCAGGGCTGGAAGCTGCCGGCGAAGTGGTGGCTGTCGGGGCCGGAGTCCATCGCTGGCAGGTGGGAGACAGGGTTTGCGCCCTGTTGCCCGGCGGCGGCTATGCCGAATATGCCACCACCCATCAGGATCATGCGCTGCGGGTTCCCAAGGGGTTGTCCATGTTACAGGCGGCAGCGCTGCCCGAGACATTCTTCACCGTTTGGAGCACGGTTTTTATGCGCGGGCGGCTGCGGGCGGGCGAAACCTTTTTGGTGCATGGCGGCAGCTCCGGGATCGGCACGGTCGCGATCCAACTCGCCCGTGCGCTGGGTGCGCGGGTATTTACCACAGCCGGAAATGATGAAAAATGTGCGCTATGTGAACGCCTCGGCGCCGAAGTGGCGATCAACTATAAAACACAGGATTATGTCAAAGAGATCAAACGCCTTACTGATGGTAAAGGGGTTGATCTGATTCTGGATATGGTCGGCGGCAGTTACATTTCGCGCAACATCCGCACGCTGGCGATGGATGGGCGACTGGTGATGATCGCCTTTCTGGATGGGCCAAAGGCAGAGCTGAACTTTGCCCATATCATGATGAAACGGCTCGAGGTTACCGGCGCCACCCTGCGTCCGCAATCGGACCAGTCCAAAGCCGAAATAGCCGCAGCCCTACGCGACCGGGTATGGCCGATGCTGGATACTGGGCAGATCGCGCCGGTAATGGACCGGGTTTTTCCGCTGGAAGATGCCGCAAAAGCGCATGCCCGCATCGAGAGCGCGGGGCATATGGGCAAAATTGTCTTGACCCTTGGCTAAATGCACGCGGTTTTTTTATCCGAGAAATAAAGATATTTCAAACAGAGGCCCTGCTTGCCACATTGCAGGCTTGCTATTTTTTTCCTGCACCCTTATATAAGCATCAACAGCGGTCGTTGAGGTCCAAACTTGACAACCACCGGATTTTTGACGGGCCGCGCGCCCGTTTTTTTGTGCCTGAAAGGCGAACCATGTCTGATCTGATTGCCTCTTCTGCCATTGACCGGCGACTGGCTGATATTGTCACCCCCGTGATCGAGGGGCTGGGCTATGAGCTGGTGCGCATCCGCCTGATGAGCGGCAAGCGTATTATCCTGCAAATTATGGCGGATAAGCCAGAGGGCGGGATTGTGGTTGATGATTGCGCCAAAATCTCGCTGGCGGTTTCTGCCACGCTTGATGTCGAGGATCCGATCGAGGATGAATACGCGCTCGAGGTTTCCTCCCCCGGCATTGACCGCCCGCTGACCCGGCTGAAGGATTTCGAGACGTTCAGTGGCTATCAGGTCAAGCTGATGACCCATAATCTTATTGAGGGCCGCAAGCGCTTTGCCGGTGAGCTGCGGGGCGTTGAGAATGATGAGATATTGATCGAAATTGCCGAGGGCACCATCGGCTTGCAGTTTGACTGGCTGAGTGAGGCCAAGCTGCTGCTCACCGACGAGTTGATTGCCGAGAGCCTGAAGGCTCGCAAAGATGCCGGTGTGATCAAAGAAGAATTTGACGAGGTGGATACCTCGGAAACGACAGAGGACTGAAAAATGGCTATTACCAGTGCAAACCGCCTAGAGCTATTGCAGATCGCCGAGGCCGTGGCCCGCGAAAAGATGATCGAACCCAACCTTGTGATCGAGGCCATGGAAGACAGTCTCGGCAAGGCCGCCAAATCCCGCTACGGGGCGGAATACGACATTCGTGCCCATATCGACCGCAAAACCGGCGAGCTGAGCATGGAGCGCTGCCGCACCGTGGTGCCGGACGAGGAATATGAAAACACCTTCACCGAGCTGACATTGGAAGACGCTCGCGAGATAGATCCGGAAGCCGAGATCGGCGCCGTGCTGTCTGACGCCTTGCCGCCAATGGATTTTGGCCGCATTGCCGCGCAATCCGCCAAGCAGGTGATCATGCAAAAGGTGCGCGAGGCCGAACGCGAGCGCCAATTCGACGAATTCAAGGACCGCGTGGGCGAGATCATCAACGGTATCGTCAAGCGCGTGGAATATGGCAATGTGATTGTCGATGTGGGCCGTGGCGAGGCAGTTTTGCGCCGCGACCAGCTGATCAACCGCGAGCCTTTCCGCACTGGAGACCGGGTGCGCGCCTATATCCGTGATGTGCGCGAGGAGGTTCGTGGTCCGCAGATTTTTCTTTCCCGCACCGCGCCGGAATTCCTTGCCGAGCTGTTCAAAATGGAAGTGCCTGAAATTTACGACGGTATTATCGAAATCAAGGCCGTGGCCCGTGATCCTGGCTCACGCGCCAAAATCGGTGTTATCTCGAATGATAATTCGATTGATCCGGTTGGAGCTTGCGTCGGTATGCGCGGCTCGCGGGTTCAGGCGGTTGTTTCCGAGCTTCAGGGCGAGAAAATCGACATTATTCCATGGAATGAAGATGCACCGACCTTCTTGGTGAATGCACTGCAACCCGCCGAAGTGTCAAAAGTTATTCTGGATGACGAGGCCGAGCGCATCGAGGTGATTGTGCCCGACGAGCAGCTCAGCCTTGCCATTGGCCGGCGCGGCCAAAACGTGCGCCTTGCCAGCCAGCTTACCGGCTTTGACATTGATATCATGACCGAAAGCGACGAAAGCGAGCGCCGTCAGGCTGAATTTGCCGCCAACACCAAGGTATTTATGGATGCGCTCAATGTAGATGAGCTGGTGGCGCAGTTGCTGGCCTCCGAGGGGTTCAGCACGCTTGAGGAAGTCGCTTATGTCGAAGCTGACGAGTTGATGGGCATTGACGGGTTTGACGAAGAAACCGTTGAGGAGCTGCAAGCCCGCGCCCGTGAAAGCATCGACGAGCAAAACGCCAAATTTATCGAGAAAGCCCGCGAGTTGGGTGTTGAGCAGAGCCTGTTTGACTATGAGGGCCTAACTCCGCAAATGTTTGTGGCACTGGCCGAAGACGGCATCAAAACACTTGAGGAGTTCGCTCAATGCGCCGACTGGGAGCTGGCGGGCGGCTATACCACCGTTGACGGCCAGCGGGTCAAAGACGACGGTTTGCTTGAGAAATTCGATGTCGGCCTTGAAGAAGCACAAACGCTGGTGATGACCGCGCGGGTAATGCTGGGCTGGATCACGCAAGAAGAACTGGATGCGCAAAACGCTCCCGATGAACCGGAAGCTGAAGACGGTGAAGAAGCAACACCGGAGGCCGAGGCTTAATGCGAGCCTCGGAAACTGGATATGACGCGCGGTGGGCACCCAAAAGACCGAAGTGAAGCGAGACGCAAATGTATTGTGTCTGGTGAGGTCTGTCCTGTTGAAGGGTTGATCCGGTTTGTGGTTGGCCCAGAGGCTAAAATATATCCGGACCTCGGGCAAAAGCTGCCCGGGCGTGGCATTTGGGTGAAGGCCGAGCGTGGTGCTATTGAAAAAGCCGTGCAAAAGGGGCTATTCTCACGCAGTGCCAAGACTCGGGTGCAGGCCGATGCTGATCTTGCCGATCAGATAGAGGCGTTGTTACATCTACGCTTGGTGCAGTCGATAGCGATGGCGCGCAAGGCAGGCCGCGCACTTTGCGGGCTGGAAAAGGTAAAAGCGGCGCTGGTTTCAGGTGATGCAGATGTGCTTTTACAGGCCAGTGATGGTTCTGAACGCGGAAAAACAGCGCTCAGGCCGCCAAATGGTGAAGATTCTTGGATTCAGGCGCTTTCCGGTGCCGAATTGGGTTTGGCATTTGGGCGAGATAATGTGATACATGCGGCGATATTGTCTGGCGGGTTCACGGATCGAGTCCTTTTTGAAGCGAAGCGCTTACAGGCGCTTGGTAAAACGGTATGATTGACCCTCGGGTCGGACAGGTATAAATGCCACGCAAGGGCGCGGCGTTGAAAGGTGAAGAATGAGCGATACGACAAATAACGACGGTAAAAAGCCATTGGGCTTAAGGGGCGCGACTGTGCGGCAGAAGTTTTCGCACGGGCGGACCAAAAACGTCGTGGTCGAACGGAAAAACAAACGCGTGTTTACGCCAAAACCCGCTGGCAGCGGTGGCAAGCCCGGTGGCCAAAAGGCGGCGGGCAGCTATTTGTCTGACGTCGAGATGGCCCGGCGCAAAAAAGCGCTGGAAGCCGCGCGTGCCATGGAAACCGAGCGCGCCGCAAAAGAGTTGGCGCAATCCGAAGCCCGTGAAGGCGAGCGCGTCAAGCGTCGCGCCGAAAAAGATGCCGCCGTGCGCGAGGTTGAAGAGGCCAAGATCCGTGCCGAACGGCTGGCTGAAGAAGCCAAGGAAAAAGCAGAGGCTGAAGCAGCCGAGACCAAGGCCAACAAAAAATCTGTCAGCGGTGCCGCGCGCCCCAAGCTGCGTACACCAACGCCTGCCAACGCAGCCGATCCTGCCGAGGCACAGGTTGCCGGCGCGCGCGCCGAAGCTGGCCGCGTGGCCCCCAACAAAAACCTGAAACCGGCGGCCAAGCCTGCCGATGATCGCAACAAGCAAACCCGCAACACCAAAGGCGGCGGCAATGATCGCCGTCGTTCGGGCAAGCTGACCATCAACCAGGCCCTTGGCGGCGGTGGCAACCGTCAGCGCTCCATGGCTGCGATCAAGCGCCGCCAAGCGCGCGACAAGCGCAAGATGATGGGCGGCCCGATCGAGCACGAAAAGGTTTACCGCGACGTGCAGGTGCCTGACGCGATCACCGTGCAGGAACTCGCCAACCGGATGACCGAGCGTGTGGCTGAAGTGGTGAAAGCCCTGATGAATAATGGCATTATGGCCACGCAAAACCAAACCATCGACCATGAAACCGCCCAGCTGATCGTGGAAGAATTTGGCCATAAAGTGGTGCGGGTATCTGATGCGGCGGTTGAAGATATTCTGGCGTCGGAATCCGAGGCTGACGAGGTGAACCTGCAAACGCGCCCCCCTGTGATTACCATCATGGGCCATGTGGACCACGGTAAAACCTCGCTTCTGGATGCGATTCGCAAAACCAATGTGGTGAAGGGCGAAGCCGGCGGCATTACCCAGCATATCGGCGCTTACCAGATCAAGCTGGACAGTGGCGAAGTGATGAGCTTCCTCGATACGCCGGGCCACGCGGCCTTTACCTCCATGCGCTCTCGCGGCGCGCAGGTAACGGATATCGTGGTGCTGGTTGTGGCGGCGGATGACAGTGTTATGCCGCAAACCATCGAGGCGATTAACCACGCCCACGCAGCCGAAGTGCCGCTGATTGTGGCGATCAACAAAATGGACCGCGAAGGGGCGGATGCCACACGTGTTCGCACAGAATTGTTGCAGCATAACGTGGTGGTGGAAGCCATGTCCGGCGACGTGCTGGATGTGGAAGTTTCTGCGATCACGGGTCAAGGCCTTGATAAATTACTGGAAAACATCGCACTGCAAGCTGAATTGCTGGAGCTGAAAGCCAATCCTGATCGCCCTGCCGAGGGCGCTGTGATCGAGGCCAAGCTGGATGTTGGCCGTGGCCCTGTGGCCACTGTGCTGGTGCAAAAAGGCACGCTGAAGCGCGGCGATATTTTTGTGGTTGGCGAGCAATGGGGCAAAGTGCGCGCCTTGATCGACGACCAAGGCAACCGGATCGAAGAAGCAGGCCCGTCCGTGCCCGTCGAGGTGCTTGGTCTGAATGGCTCGCCCGAAGCGGGTGATGTGCTGAACGTGGTGCCAGACGAGGCCCGCGCCCGCGAAATCGCGGAATATCGCGCGCATGTAGCCAAGGATAAAAAGGCGGCTGCCGGTGCCGGTGTTTCGCTGGATCAGCTTTTAGCCAATGCCAAGGCCGACCAGAGCGTATCCGAGCTGCCGATCGTGCTTAAAGCCGATGTGCAAGGCTCTGCCGAAGCCATCGTGCAGGCCTGCGAGAAAATTGGCAATGACGAGGTCCGCGTGCGGGTGCTGCATTCCGGCGTTGGCGCGATCACCGAATCAGACGTGACATTGGCCGAGGCCTCCGGCGCGCCGATTATCGGCTTTAATGTCCGCGCCAATAGCCAAGCGCGCAACACCGCCAACCAGAAGGGGGTCGAAATTCGTTATTATTCGATCATCTATGATCTGGTTGACGATATCAAAGCGGCAGCCTCTGGCCTGCTATCGCCCGAGGTCAAGGAAACCTTTATCGGTTATGCCAAAATCAAAGAGGTGTTCAAAATCACCGGCACCGGCAAAATCGCCGGTTGCGAGGTCACCGAAGGGGTGGCGCGTCGCTCGGCCGGTGTTCGTTTGCTGCGTGACAACGTGGTTATCCACGAGGGCAAGCTGAAAACGCTGAAGCGGCATAAAGACGAGGTCAAAGAAGTGCAGTCCGGTCAGGAATGTGGCATGGCGTTTGAAAATTACGAAGATATCCGCGCCGATGATGTGATCGAGATATTCACCACCGAGGAGCTGGAGCGCTCGCTTTAGGCGCGTGGGCTGCGGTTTCGCAAGGATTGACATAAATAAATAGTTGCGCGTGGGCGGGGTTCGAATAGAATTCCGCCCATGCCTGTCTGGATCACATTAATCATTGTTATCGCCGGAATTTCCGGCATCGTGGCGCTGGTTCATTTTACCGGCGGCTCTGTCCGCGCGCGGCTGGAAAGCAAGGCCGGCGCGTTAAAAACATGGCTGGCGCAATTTCCCGACCACCCCGCCACCGGTGCGCTGCTGGAGCCAACTGGCCATGCCGCGCTGATTGATCTTGAAGATGGCCGCACCGGAATTTTATGGGCAATGGGGCGCGGCGCGGCCGGGCGGGTGCTACAAGGCGGCGCGTTACAGGTGCGCGGCGCGCGGTTGCGCATTGATCTGGCTGATTTTACCGCCCCGCATATTGACGTGGTGATCAAAGACGAGCCGGTGCGCCGGATCTGGGCCGAGGCGCTGGAAGCCGCGTTGACCAAAGGGGATGAAAATGAACTTTCCTGATGTTGTGATGCTGTCTGTGCCGCTGTTTATCGGGTTGCTGGTGGTCGAGATTATCTGGATAAAGCTCAAGGGCAAAGGCGGCAGCTATGAAACCCGCGACACCGCGACCTCGCTTTTGATGGGCGCGGGAAACGTGGTGGCGGGGGTGGCGTTTGGCTTTGTGGCTTATGGGTTTTTCAGCTGGCTGTGGGGGTTTGCGCTATTTGATCTGGGGGCCTCGCTGCTGGTGATTGCGCTTTGCTTTGTGCTGGATGATCTGCGCTATTACTGGGTGCACCGCTTTGGGCATCGGGTGCGCTGGGTCTGGGCTAGCCATGTAAACCACCATTCCAGCCAGCATTATAACCTTAGCACCGCGCTTCGCCAAACATGGACCGCGACCTTCACCCTGATGATGGTGCTACGCGCACCGCTTATTTTGCTGGGTTTTAGCCCTGAAATGGTGCTGTTCGTCGGCGGGGTGAACCTGGTTTACCAATTCTGGATCCACACTGAAGCGATTGATAAAATGCCACGCTGGTTCGAGGCGGTGATGAATACCCCGAGCCATCACCGTGTGCATCATGGCCGGGATCCGAAATATCTCGATACCAACTATGCCGGCGTTTTTATCATTTGGGACAAGCTGTTTGGCACCTTTGTTCCCGAGCAGGAAACTCCGGATTACGGGTTGGTGCAAAACCTTGGCACGTTCAACCCGCTGCGGGTGGCGTTTCATGAATGGCGGTCGATGCTGGCCGATATTTTTGCGCCAAACCTGACCTTGCGCCAGCGTGTGGCTTATGCGCTAAAACCGCCAGGTTGGAGCCATGACGGCTCGCGAAAAACCTCGGACCAGATAAAGGCCGAAAATGCGCCTTGATCAAGCCGCAATTCGAGGTGGAGCGCTTGGGTTGGCGCATTACCGATGAAGGCGAAAGCCCTATTTCGGGCCAGCACGGCAATCAGGAATTTTAATCGCCGCGCAAAAGCGCTAATCCGAAGTATTTTCGCTGGCCTTTCCCAAGGCGCGTTTCAGGGCAGGGCGGGCGCGCAGCCGCTTGAAATAGTCCCCGACCTTGCCCTTTGGCAGCTCGAATTTTGCGCCCAAAGCCCAGCCCGCACAATGGCTAAGCAGCAGGTCCGGCACGGTAATTTGATCTCCCATCACAAATTCATTATCGCCTAGCCGCGTTTCCAGATTTACCATGGCGCGGGCGAAATCCCATTCGGCAGAGGCGCGAATATCCGGCACCCGTAGTTCTTCGGGGTAATAAAACGTATGCTTGGTCGCGACCCACAGCACTGCGTCCAGCTCGTCATTGGCAAAATGGGTGAAGCTGTCTTGCTCGGCTCGCTCAAGGCTACCGCATGGATAGGTGAGCGCGCCGTGTTTGTCTGCCAAAAACTGCATAATCGCCACCGAGTCAAAAATCGCTTTACCGTCCACGATTAGCGCCGGCACCTTGCCCGAGGGGTTCACCTTTTGGATGGCTTCGCTCTGCGGCCCGGCTTCAAGGATCTCGTATTCCTGCCCCAGCTCTTCCAGCATCCAGAAAACCCGCATGGCGCGGGAGCGGGCGGTGCCGATAACCTGATACATGGTTTTCTCCTATTTATAGATAAGCTTGGCAATGACGATAGAGCCAACCAGAATAATTGCAAAGATATTCGCGATAATTATCGGCCAGGAAAGCAGCATCAACCCATAGATAAACCAAAGTGATACCGTGGCCAAAATCAGCAAATTGGTGGTCAGTGACAAGGCCTTGGTCTCGCGACTTGACCACGCTTTATAAACCTGTGGCAGCCAGCCAATGGTGCCCAGAAACGCAGCCAGATATCCAATATACTCGGCCATGTCGCTTTCCTACCGTGGCCGCATCATACTGATGCGGATAAAGGCGCGCTCGGTCATAGCCATTGCCGGAACGGGCTTGCTTGAGCGCAGGCCGAGGTCATTTTCCATTAATACCGAAAGTGCGGCTTCCAGCCGGTTCATGCCCCAGTTGCGGGCTTGCCGAGCCATCTGGTCGCGGCGCGGGCCAAAAACCGGCGGGCGAAGGCTGCCAAGTGCTTGTTCTATCCCTTGTCGGCTCGCTGCCGCAACGTGGAGTTGGCGAAAGTGACGGGTAGCGGTGATGGTCAGGGTGGTGGGGTTCGTGCCCTGGCTCGTAAGCCGAGCCATATAAGGGCCAATCTCGCCGGAGCGCCCTTCGGCGATGTGGCGGATAAGCTCGTCCAGACCAGCCTCATGGCTGGCCGGAGCGCAGGCGAGCAAGTCTTGCGGGGTGACGGGGGAGGAGTCTGCGAGCGTGTAGAGCGAAAGCTTTTCGAGGGTTTGGGAAAAATCACCCGGATCCAGCTCGTGTGCCAGTGTCTGGATATCGCGCAGGGTATCGGGCGGCAGGTTTTGCAAACCTTTGGCCGCGAGCTGTGCCTCGATTTCTTCGCGTGATGGCGGGTCGGTATAGATACCGATCGCCACGCTGTTTCGTCCGCTCTCAACCAGCTTGCGCAGACTGGAACGGGTATTGAGTTGGCCAGCGCTGATTACGATCACTGCATCCCCCGCCTGCCAGTCCTCCAGCGCGGTTTTTATAGCTTTGGTGGTGGTGTCGGTGGCAGAGTCGACCTGCACCACCCGCAGGCCGGGAAAAAACCCGACGGCCTTTACTGCGTCTCCCAGTGCAGCCGGGTCTTTGCGCAGCAGAGCAGCATCGAGCCGCGTGAGCCGCATTTCCTCATCTGCATTGGGACCAGTGAGCGCCTCTATAAGCGCCTTGCGTCGTAGCGCGACCCGCATCGCATCGGCACCATAAAGCAGGACTGCGGATTTGCTTTTATCGGGCTTGTTAAAAAACCGCACGGCATCGCGGCTGGCTAGCTTCATAGCCCGAGGCTTTCTGCGCTGGAGGTGAGGCGGGTGGTGATCTGGTCTGCGAGCGAGACAGCAAGGCGGCGGTTGGCGTCTCGCTCGGATATAAAAGTAGCGTAGGCGTTGGCGGTGGCACTATAGGCGGTAAAGGCGCGCAGCCGGTCTTGCAGCACCGCCTCGCCATCGGCAATTCGGGTTAGGGTAAAGGCGGCAATGCCGGTCAGATTATAGCGGGTGATGGCATTATCTTGCGCAATCGCCAACCCTTTTGAAGTGACGCTCAGGGTGACATCAAGCTGGAAAAGCGGGGTTTGGGTGAGACCAAGCCGGTTTTCCAGCTCTTCGTTGAACTCGAAGGTCAGGCGGCTGTTGACCGCGCTGAAGGCGATCTTGCCGCGCAAGGCCTCGGCAGCAGATCCGCGGCCATAAATAGGGGTGAACCCGCAGGCGGCCAACGCCAGCGGGGCCAGCAGCAGCGCGCGGCGGCTTATCATTTCCAGATGCGGCTTAGATGACGACATTCACAATCCTGCCCGGCACAACGATCAGCTTTTTGGGGGCATTGCCACCCAAAGCCTTGATCACAGCATCGCTGCTCAGCGCCAGTTTTTCAACCTCGTCTTTTGAAGCATCCTTGCTTACGCTGATTTCCGCCCGCCGCTTGCCATTGATCTGGATCGGCATGATGATGGTATCTTCCACCAGCATCGCCGGGTCGGCCTTGGGAAAGGGCGCAAGTGCAGCCAGCTCCTCGCCGCCGAGCCGCTCCCAGCATTCTTCGGCCAGATGCGGGATAATGGGCTGCATCAACAGCGCCATGGTGCGCATCGCGGCGCGGCGGTCGCCCTTGGATTTGGCAATCGCGGCGGTGAACTCATAGAGCTTGGCGATGGATTTGTTGAAGGCAAAACCCTCATAACCCTCGGTGACGTCCCTAATGGCGCGGTGGGTGGCTTTCGTGAGGGCGATATCCTCGTCATTGCGGCGCTCGTCCGCGATCTCGTCGGTCAGCCGCCAGATGCGCTGCAGGTGCTTCCATGCGGCCTCGGCACCGGAAGTCGTCCACTCCACATCGCGCTCGGGCGGGCTGTCTGATAGCACAAACCAGCGCGCGGTATCAGCGCCGAATTGCTCGATTTGTTCGACCGGATCAATGACATTGCGCTTGGATTTCGACATTTTGATCGACGGGCCAACGGTGACCTTCTCGCCGGTCTCAACCAGCTTATAGCCATCACCATCTACAACAAGCTCGTCAGGCGAATGCCATACATCACGGCCCTTTGCATCCTTGGTCGAATAGGTTTCGTGGCAGACCATGCCTTGGTTGAACAATGCGTTAAACGGCTCGATGCAGCGCTCCGGCAGGTGGCCGGTTTTGACCATGGCGCGGGCGAAGAAGCGCGAGTAAAGCAGGTGCAAAATGGCGTGCTCCACCCCGCCGATATATTGGTCCACGTTCATCCAGTAATCAGCATCACCCAAGTTGGTGGGGGTGTCGGCATTGCTGGAGGTGAAGCGGGCATAATACCACGAGCTGTCCACGAAGGTGTCCATGGTGTCGGTTTCACGCAGGGCAGGCGCGCCGCAGCTTGGGCAGGGGGTGTTGCGCCATGTCGGGTGGCGGTCCAGCGGGTTGCCGGGCAGCTCAAAGCTCACATCCTCGGGCAGCTCGATCGGCAGGTTTTCCTTTTTTTCAGGCACCACGCCGCAGCTTTCGCAATGCACAACGGGGATCGGGCAGCCCCAATAGCGCTGCCTTGAGATACCCCAATCGCGCAGGCGAAACACGGTTTTGCCCTGCCCCGCTTTGGCAGCCTCAATTCGCTTGATCGCCTCGGCCTTGGCGCTTTCGATATCCATGCCATCCATGAAGCGCGAATTGATCAGGGTGCCGGCATCGGTGAAGGCTTCGTTTTCTACGGTGAAATCCTGGCCATCGGGGGAGACCACGGCGGTGGTCCCCAGCCCGTATTTTCGGGCGAAATCAAGGTCGCGCTGATCGTGCGCGGGGCAGCCGAAAATCGCGCCGGTGCCGTAATCCATCAGGATAAAATTGGCGATGTAAACCGGCAGCTCAATGGAGCTGTCAAACGGATGCACCACCTTTATGCCGGTATCAAAGCCCAGCTTCTCGGCCTTTTCCAAGGCTTCGGCACTGGTGCCCGTGCGGCGGCACTCGGCGGTGAAGGCGGCCACCTCGGGGTTGCCCTCCAGCGCTTTGGCCAGCGGGTGGTCAGCCGAAATGCCGGCAAAGCTTGCGCCAAACAGGGTGTCGGGGCGGGTGGTGTAGACCTCCAGCGCATCAAACCCTTCAGGCGCGCCTTTGGTTTTGAAGCTGAATTGCAGGCCCTGTGATTTGCCGATCCAGTTTTTCTGCATCAGCCGCACTTTTTCCGGCCAGTTTTGCAGGCCATCCAGCGCTTCCAGCAGCTCGTCGGAATATTCCGATATCTTGAAAAACCACTGCGTCAGCTCTTTGCGCTCCACTTCCGCGCCCGAGCGCCAGCCCTTGCCGTCAATCACCTGCTCGTTGGCCAGCACGGTCATATCGACCGGGTCCCAGTTGACGGAAGCGTTTTTGCGGTAGGCCAGCCCGGCATCGAGCATATCAAGGAAAAGCGCCTGCTGCTGGCCGTAATATTCCACATCGCAAGTGGCGAATTCGTGGGACCAGTCAAGCGAAAGCCCGAGCGCCGCAAATTGGGTTTTCATCTCTGCGATGTTTTTATAGGTCCATTTACCGGGGTGGGTATTATTGGCCATAGCCGCATTTTCAGCCGGCATACCAAAGGCATCCCAGCCCATGGGGTGAAATACATTAAAGCCCTTGGCTGCCTTATAGCGCGCCACGAGATCCCCCATGGTATAGTTGCGCACATGGCCGATATGCAGCTTGCCCGAGGGGTAGGGAAACATCTCGAGCACATAGTATTTGGGCCGGCTATCGTCTCTTTGGGCGATAAAAACCTGAGAATCCCGCCATTTGGCTTGCCATTTCGGCTCGGTAACATGGGCATTATAACGTGACACTGGCTTAAGCTCCTGATCCGTAAATCGTTGTTGGCATCGGTTTATCGGCTGAAATTGGCCGAAACAAGCGGATTCAAGGCGAAGGCGGTAGGAAACTGTGCCAAAAATGCAACGAAAATAAAAAACAACCGCGCAGGCTTTTCCGCTTGCTTGACCTGACAGGGCGGATGCGTGATGAAAGGTTCACTCCTTCCGGACAACCCGGTAGAGGTTTTTTTTAACACAAATGAGGGAATAACGATGAAAAACGTTCTCTTTGCTTCTACAGCATTGGTTGCCTTTGCAGCCGCAGGCGTTGCTTCCGCACAGGATAGCGCCGTAACCGTCGACTGGGCCGCTGAGTTCACCCTGGGCTTTTACGCAGCTGAAAACCCCGGCCTTGGTAATAACATTGCCGATGAAGGTTTCTACACCGACGGCAGCATCGGTATCTCGGCAGCCGTTGATCTGAGCGATAGCGTATCCGCAAGTCTTGACTGGGATGTTCTTGAGTTTGACGGGGCGACCGGGACTGCTCTCGCTAACAACCTTCCTACCGCGGCCGTAATGTTTGACAACGGCACCATCGAGGCCTCCCTCACTTGGGGTGATCTGAATGACGGTGGCGCTTCCGAGCTTTATTACGAAGAGCGCCGCTTGATGAGAGTTGAGCTTGAAAACCACGATTCCAGCACTAGCCCTGCTGTTGTAGCCGAGCTTGTCTTTGGCAAATACAGCGTTGCTGCCGGTTGTGAACTCTCGGGCACTAACAACGGTGTTTGTCAGGGTGCAAACTTCGGCTTAGGCGCCACCTTTGGCTCCGTCGATATCGGTGTTGGCCTTGATAGAATCTCCGCTGGTGTTCAGGACCTTGGCGTATTGGCAATTAGCGCAGACGCTACATTTGGCGCATTCGAAGTTGGTGCCTCTTATGCTGCCTCGATCGATAATGCGAATGCCAATGCAGCAGAAAACTCTATCGGCCTTAAAGCTAGATACGATATCAACGATGCGATTAGCGTTATGGCGTTCTACACGAGGAACACCGAAGTTGGTTATGAAAACTCATATGGCATTGATGTTGACTACACTTCCGGTGCAATCGACCTGACCGCCTATTTCGAACTGCGTGACGAAGCTGGCAACGGCGAGAGAGCCTTTGGTATAGATGGTTCTTATGCCGTAACCGACACGCTGAACGTTCTTGCCGGTGTTAACATCGACAGCGTTTGGACTGATACGACTAACTACTATGTTGGTGTTGATTACGAAGTAAACGACAACATCACTGCTGGTCTGGCTTACAACTCCGGCGACGAAACCGGCGATGCTGAATACAAAGAAGGCATTGACGCTTGGTTGTCTGCTTCTTTCTAAGCAAAAGCTGACAAACTAAATAGTGAGGGGCGGGCCAAATGGCTCGCCCTTTTACTTTGGCTTGTAGGAGCCGGGCTTTCGCGCTAGTCAGGCTGAAATAAGCAGGAGAATAGTATGCCCTTGGCCGATATAGATACGCGAATATTAACCGCCTGCAAAACAGCCGGTCGCCAGCCGGATGATGTCACGCTAATCGCGGTATCCAAAATGCAGCCAGATACGCGGGTTGTGTCTATACTGGAGGAAGGGCAGCGGATATTCGGCGAAAACCGCGTGCAGGAGGCTCAAGGCAAATGGCCCGCCTTCAAAGACCGCTTTAGCGACGTAAAGCTGCACCTGATCGGCCCGCTACAAAGCAACAAGGTAAAGCCGGCGCTGGAGCTGTTTGATGCAATCCACACGCTAGACCGTGAAAAGCTGGCCTTTAAGCTGGTGCAAGAAGTGCAAGCGCGCGGCATTTGTCCGGAGCTGTTTATTCAGGTCAATACCGGCGAAGAGCCGCAAAAAGCCGGTATATCTCCGCAAGAGGTAGATGGTTTTATCAAGCAATGCCAACAGCTTGATCTTGAAATATCAGGCTTGATGGCCATCCCCCCCGTAAACGAGGAGCCAAGCTTGCACTTTGCCCTGCTGGCCAAAATGGCACGGCGCAACGGGCTAAAAGGCCTGTCCATGGGTATGAGCAGCGACTTCGAGAGCGCTATCGCACTTGGCGCCACCCATATCAGGGTCGGCGCGGCTATTTTCGGCGAGCGGAATACCCCCGCCTAAAAATCCAGATTGGCTACGCTCAGCGCATTTTCCTGAATAAATTCGCGGCGCGGTTCTACCACATCGCCCATCAGCTTGGTGAAAATATCGTCGGCTTCAGCCATATCCTGAACCCGCACCTGCAATAGTGTGCGCGCCTCTGGGTCAAGCGTGGTTTCCCACAATTGGCCGGGATTCATCTCGCCCAGACCTTTGTAGCGCTGCAAGGAAAGCCCCTTTTCACCCTCGCGCATCACCGCATTGAGCAGCTCGGAGGGGGCGTTTATAATGATCTCGCGGTCTTTGCGCACCAGTTTGGCGGTGGTTTTGTAAACCTCTTGCAGGTTGCCGGTCAATCTTGCCAGCTTGCGCGCCTCGGCCGAGCGCAGAGCGTGGCCATCCAGCACCTGCACTTCCTCCACCCCGCGCAACACTCTTGATAGCCTGAGACCGCCATTTTGGGTAGGCCTTCCCTGCCAGCCGCGCTCGAACTCGGTCGAAACCAGATCAAGCCTTGTGGCTACCACATCAGCCGCGCCTTGAGGGTTGCTGTCCAGCACCCCGTCAAGCAGGGTGCCGGCAATGGCAGTATGCTCCAGTATTTTGCGCGAATAGTTGGTTGGAAACGCATTGAGAATGGTGCGGGTCAGGCGGGCTTCCTCGACCACGCGCTTGAGGTCGGCACCGGCAATTTCCGAGCCGCTGCCAAGCCGCAGCAGGGTATCATTCAGGCCCTGCTCGATCAGATAATCCTCCAGCGCGCCCTCGTCTTTCAGGTAAACCTCTGATTTCCCACGTGAAACCTTGTAGAGCGGCGGCTGGGCGATATAAAGATACCCACCCTCGATCAGCTCCGGCATTTGCCGAAAGAAAAAAGTGAGCAGCAAGGTGCGGATATGGGCACCGTCAACATCCGCATCGGTCATGATCACCACTTTATGGTAACGCAACTTGTCGATATTGAACTCGTCACGGCCAATGCCGGTGCCAAGTGCGGTGATCAGTGTGCCGATTTCTTGCGAGCCTAGCATCCGGTCAAACCGCGCCCGCTCGACATTGAGGATTTTACCCTTGAGTGGCAGCACCGCCTGATTGTGCCGCGAGCGGCCCTGCTTGGCGGACCCGCCAGCCGAATCGCCCTCCACGAGGAAAATTTCTGATTTTGACGGGTCTTTTTCCTGGCAATCCGCCAGCTTGCCGGGCAGGCTGGCAATATCCATCGCCGACTTGCGCCGTGTTAGCTCACGCGCTTTGCGGGCGGCGTCACGCGCCTGCGCCGCTTCCACAATCTTACTGACAATCACCCGCGCCTGCGCCGGATTTTCCTCGAACCATTCGCCAAGTTTTTCGTTCATCAGGCTTTCAACCGCCGGGCGCACCTCGGAGCTAACCAGCTTGTCTTTGGTCTGGCTCGAGAACTTCGGGTCCGGCACCTTGACTGAAAGCACTGCCGTCAGCCCCTCGCGGGCATCATCGCCGGTGAAGGTGATCTTTTCCTTCTTGGCAATACCGCTGCTGGCGGCATAGGCATTGATCGTACGGGTCAGCGCGCCGCGAAAACCCGCAAGATGTGCCCCGCCATCGCGCTGGGGGATGTTGTTGGTAAAGGGCAGCACATTTTCATGGTAGCTGTCATTCCACCACATTGCGACCTCGACCGTGATATCGTTGCTCTCGCCGACAATATAGATAGGCTCATCAAAGGCCGGGGTTTTGGAGCGGTCAAGATAGCGCACGAACTCCTTGACGCCGCCATCATAAAGCAGCTCGACCTCAAGCGGCTCGGCAGGGCGCTCGTCTCGCAGGGTAATGCGCACGCCGGAGTTCAAAAATGCAAGCTCGCGCAGTCGGTGTTCAAGCGTGGAAAATTTGTAATCACGGTTTGAAAAGGTGTCGAGCGAGGCCAAAAACCGCACCTCGGTGCCGGTTTCCTTGCGGTCGCCAACGATTTTGAGATGCTCGACGGTGTCGCCATGCTCGAACCGCGCCACATGCTCCTTGCCATCACGACCGATGCGCAGCTCCAGCCAGTCGGAAAGCGCGTTGACCACCGATACCCCGACCCCGTGCAAACCGCCCGAGACCTTATAGGAATTGCTGTCAAACTTACCGCCCGCGTGTAGCTGGGTCATGATGACCTCGGCGGCCGATACGCCTTCTTCCTCGTGGATGCCAACAGGGATACCACGGCCATTATCGCTGACGGATATACTCTCGTCCGCATGGATAATTACGGTGACAGTATCGGCATGGCCGGCAAGCGCTTCGTCGATCCCGTTATCAACCACCTCGTAAACCATGTGATGCAGGCCGGAGCCGTCATCGGTATCACCGATATACATGCCGGGTCGCTTGCGAACAGCCTCCAAGCCCCTGAGAACTTTGATAGAATCAGCGCCGTATTCTTCGGGCTTCTGTGTGTCGTCAGACATCTGGTGTATCCCCTGATTGTTATCCGCAATATATGGGAAAGTACTTCCAATGTCACGCGGTTGCGGCTCTAAAAGGCAAACAATCGCCGGCCAACACGGTGGTTTTTTGCTCTTTTGTAAATGTTGTTTTTTTCTTCAACAAAATTGGGTAAGTTGAGGATATATTGTTAATGGAGACTAAAATGAAACTAAAAACACCCTTCCTTTTTGCCGCTATGGTGTTCCTTGCCGGTTGCCTGAATGTGCCGCTGGTACCGCTCATCTAGCCGCCGATCAGTGAGCCGCTTTCAGCTTCAGAAACCGGAACCATCGTCGCCCGCCCGTCAAGCCCGGCGAACAGCTCGTGGCCGGTGCCGGTAAGCCACGCCTGTGCGTTCAGGGCGTGCAGTTCGTCATAAAGGGCGGCGCGGCGCGTGCTGTCGAGATGGGCGGCAATCTCGTCGAGCAATAATATTGGCGGCGCGCCAAAATCATCGCGCAGGGCGCGGGCATTGGCGAGAATTAACGATATCAACAGGGCTTTTTGCTCACCGGTCGAGCAGGCCCGCGCCTCCACGCCTTTGGTCTGAAATATAGCGCGCAGATCAGCCCTGTGCGGGCCGGAGAGGGTGCGGCCCGCAGCCAAGTCCTGTATGCGGCCCGCGCTGAAAGCCTCCGCTAATTCTGCTTCGGTGGTCAGAGGAGATTCGATTATTTCCAACCCCGCCACAGGAAAGGCGCTCTGCGCCCCGTCTTGGGCTATTTTTAGGCGGGTAAGCACATCTTTGCGGTTGGCACATATTTCGGCACCGTTTTTGGCCATCTGACGCTCCAGCGCATCATACCACGCGCTATCCCGCACCTGATCCTTGAGCAGCCGGTTGCGCTCGCGCATGGATTTTTCATAGCCGAGCGTGGCTTCGGCATGGCGAGGGTGGAAGCTCATGACCATGCGGTCCAGAAAGCGGCGGCGGCCACCGGCCCCCTCGACCCAGAGCCGATCCATTACCGGCACCAGCCAGATGATGCGTGCCAGTCGCCCGAGTGCGGTTTGCGGGGCTTTTTTACCGTCAATCTCGGTATTGCGGCTGCTCTCGCCCTCGGCCCAAATGCTGATCTCGTGAGTTTCGGAGAGGCTTTCAAGCGTGGCGGTGAGCTTCCAGCCCAGTGCTTCGGGGCGGCGCATCAGCTCGGGGGCGCTGGCCCCGCGTAGCCCGCGCCCCGGAGAAAGCAGGGAAATCGCCTCTAGAATATTGGTTTTTCCTGCACCATTTGGCCCATACAGGGCCATGATCCCGCCATCGCTTTCAATGCGGGCATGCTTGTAGGAGCGGAAATGCGACAGGTTGAGTGACGTGACCTTGAGCTGCGCCATCAGACCCGCATGGGCATCACGACATAAATGGCGCTGTCATCATTGCCTTCGCGCATCAGGGTGGGGTCGCCAGAGGAATTGAACATGAACACTGCGTTTTCCCGATCAACCTGATTGGCGATTTCGAGCAGGTATTTGGCATTAAAGCCGATTTCCAGATGTTCGTCGCCGTAGGCCACGGCCAGCTCTTCTTCGGCGGCGCCGCTATCGGGAGCGTTGACCGACAGTACCAGCCGGTCTTCGTCCAGGCTGAGCTTGACGGCGCGCGAGCGCTCCGAGGAAACCGTTGAAACCCGGTCAACCGCGCGGGCGAACTCGGCTGCATCGACTTCGAGGCGCTTGGTGTTGCCGGTGGGGATCACGCGGGTGTAATCGGGGAAGGTGCCATCAATGACCTTTGAGGTCAGGGTGATTTCGGGGGTGGCAAAGCGAATTTTGGTCTCGGATACCGAAACCGCGATGCTGGCATCGTCATCCCCCAGCAATTTTCCCAGCTCGGTTACGGTTTTGCGTGGTACGATCACGCCCGGTAGTTCTTCGGCGCCAATGGGCAGATCCGCGTCGATCCGCGCAAGGCGGTGGCCGTCGGTTGCAACGCAGCGCAGCACCATACCATCAGCCCCCTGGGAAGCGTGCATGTAAACGCCATTGAGGTAATATCTTGTTTCTTCAGTTGAAATAGCGAACTTGGCTTTGTCAAACAAGCGGCGCAACACCGGAGCCTTGGCCGTAAAGTTACACTCGTATTCAGAGCTGGCCATGATCGGAAAATCTTCTTTTGGAAGCGTGGCGAGCGAAAAACGAGAGCGGCCGGCGGTAATTTCCATCCGGCCCGAGGTGCCGTCATCCACCAGCTCGACCATGGCGCCATCGGGTAATTTGCGCACAATCTCGTGCAGCATATGAGCTGGAACTGTGGTAGCTCCTGCCTGCGAAACCATGGCGGGGGCTTTGTCGATCACCTCGATATCAAGGTCGGTGGCCCGAAAATTGACAGTGTCACCGCCTGCTTCGATCAGCACATTGGCGAGGATCGGTATCGTATTGCGGCGCTCGACAACCGACTGCGCGCGACTCATGGCTTTTAAAAGGGCGGAGCGTTCAATACTGGCTTTCATATTCTTCACCGTTCTGGGATTTTATCGAAGGGCAACCCTACCGGAAACTACTGGAAATTCAAGCGCTACTTGTTTTTGAGGGCGCAAGATCAGGCTTCCAGTGTCCGGCGCAGTATTTCTACATCATCGGCGATCTGGCTGTCGGTCTGGCGCATTTCCTCAACCCGCTTTACCGCGTGAATCACGGTGGTATGGTCTCGCCCGCCAAATTTTCGGCCGATTTCGGGTAGGGATTTCGAGGTCAGGCTTTTGCTTAGAAACATGGCGACCTGCCGTGGTCGCGCGACCGCCCGTGCCCGACGAGGAGAGAGCAGGTCGCTGATGCGTAGATTGTAATGTTCGGCAACCTTGCGCTGGATTTCCTCGATCGTCACCTTGCGGTCCGACTGGCGCAGCAGGTCGGCAAGGGTATCTTGTGCCATATCAAGGGTGATATCGCGGCCAACCAGATCGGCAAAGGCAAAAAGGCGGGTGAGGGCGCCCTCAAGCACCCGCACGTTCGAGCTGATCCGGTGGGCGAGAAATTCGAGCACCTTCACATCCAGCCCGACATCGGGATAGCGCTTTGATTGCGCTTCGGCCTTGGCGTGCAAGATGCCCAGGCGCAGTTCGTAATTGGTCGGGTGCAGGTCCACTACCAGCCCCCATTGCAGTCGCGAGCGGATGCGCTCCTCCAGCCCTTCGATCTCGCCGGGGGAGCGGTCTGCCGAAATAACGATTTGTTTGCCTTGTTCGATCAAGGCATTGAAAGTATGAAAAAACTCGTCTTGCGTGGAGTTTTTTCCGGCAATGAATTGCAGGTCGTCGACCATCAGCATATCCACCGAGCGAAACTGCTCCTTGAAGCTGTGCATATCCTTGAAGCGCAAGGCTTGCACGAAACGAAACATGAATTGCTCGGCCGAAAGGTAGAGCACGCGCGCTTCGGGGCGCGTGGCTCTTATTTCGTGGGCAATCGCGTGCATAAGGTGGGTTTTACCAAGGCCAACCCCGCCATAAAGAAACAGCGGATTAAAGGTCACATCTCCGCCCTCGGCGACACGCCGTGCGGCGGCGTGGGCTAGCTCGTTGGGGGTGCCGACAACAAATTGCTCAAAGGTAAACCGGCTGTCCAGCGGTGAGGCGGGCAGTGCTGTGGCGGTGGTTTTTGGGGCTTGCTGCTGAGGTGCGGGCTTGGGCTTTCGCGCTGCTGTCTGTTCGGGAGCGACAAACCCAAGGCGCGAGATCACAACCCCCTCTGTGCCAAAAAGGTGTATGATAGCATCGCCATAATTGCGCGAAACCCAGTTTCCGATAAAACTGTTCGGTACTGAGAAACTGGCTAGATTTGTTTCAACCCCGAGAAACGAGATCGGCTCTATCCAGTTGTTGAAGGCATCTACACCAATCGAGTTGCGTAATTCTGTTCTGATTCGGCCCCACGTGTCGTTTTGGTAAATAGCGTTCATTTTTGTTCCGTCTATCCCGACCGCGGCTGCGACCTAAGCCCTGCCTTGGGCGGTTACTGTTTTTACCATGGCGCGAAACAATAGGATACTGTTGCCAGAAAAGGGGCTGGCAGGCAAAAATATCGGTGTTTCGACGGCGCTTTCGGGCAGAATGCGGCAGATCGCCAAGCTTGCCCCGAGGCTATACTACCGGTGTAGATTCGGGCAAGAGCGCGAATCGCAGAAATATTTCTTTTTTGTGTCAAACGAAAAAGCACGCTAAAAAGCGTGCTTTCAAAAATATAACAGGAAGGAGGGTCGCCTTAGGCGGCCATCGCCTTAACCCGCTTGGCCAACCGCGATACTTTGCGGCTCGCGGTGCTTTTGTGCCAGATGCCCTTGGTCACGCCACGCATGATTTCGGGCTGAGCGCTTTTGAGAGCCTCGGCGGCTTTGGGCTGATCGCCACCGGCAATCGCCTCTTCCACACGGCGGATATAGGTCTTGATCCGGGTGCGGCGGTTTTTATTGATGGCTGCGCGGCGGTCAGCGGTGCGGGCACGTTTTTTTGATTGGGGCGAGTTAGCCATATTTGATGATCCGGTTTTTTCGTATAATTCGATAGAGGGTTCCTCTACCCCCGCTGGGGGGCAGAGTCAACACTTGCGGTGCTATTTATCGCGAAATTGCGGCGAACGTTTTTCGGAAAACGCCGCCATGCCCTCCGATTGGTCATCCGTGGCGAAAAGCGCATGAAAAACCCGACGCTCATATAGCAGACCTTCGCGCAAGGTGGTCTCGTATGAGCGGTTGACGGTTTCCTTGATCGCCATCACTGTGAGCATTGATTTTTCAGCGATTTTGACTGCGGTGGCTTTGGCATCTTTCAGCAGGTCTTTGGCGGGCACCACCCGGCTGACCAGCCCCGAGCGCTCGGCCTCGTCGGCCTCCATGACGCGGCCGGTAAGGTTCATTTCCATGGCTTTTGATTTGCCAACAAATCTGGTCAGCCGCTGGGTGCCGCCAATGCCGGCCATCACGCCAAGATTGACCTCGGGCTGGCCAAATTTAGCAGTGTCGGCGGCGATGATAAAATCACACATCATTGCCAGCTCGCAGCCGCCGCCAAGCGCAAAGCCGGCGACAGCGGCGATAATCGGCTTGCGGGTTTTCAGCAGGGCTTCGGTTTCGGCGGTGAAATAATCCTCCATAAACATATCAACAAAGCTTTTATCGGCCATTTCCTTGATATCGGCACCGGCGGCAAACGCCTTTTCCGAGCCGGTGAGGATGATGGCGCGCACGTTTTTATTTTTATCCGCCGCCGCCAGCGCCTGACCCAGCTCGGCCAGCAATTGGGCGTTCAGAGCGTTCAGCGCTTTGGGGCGGTTGAGGGTGATCAGGGCGACGTGATCTTCGACATCGACAATAATGGTTTCGTAAGCCATGAAGGATTCCTTAATTATTCAGAGTCAAATGTTTAGCACTTATGGCGCGGTGATCAAGCCTCATGCTGGCAGGTCGGGCAATAAAAGCTGGAGCGCCCCGCCTGTGTGATGCGCGCTATAATGCCGGTGCAGCCTTGGGTGCGGCAGGGCTGGCCCTCGCGGCCATATACCGCAAAACTGTGCTGGAAATACCCCAGTTCGCCATTGGCCTGCCGGTAATCTTTCAGCGATGAGCCGCCAGCGATGATGGCTTCTTCCAGCACGGCGCGGATGTGGGTTGTCAGGGCGGCCAGTTGCGCCGGGTTGAGGGCGGTGCTGGAGGATTGCGGGGCGACCCCGGCGCGCCACAGCGCTTCGCATACATAAATATTGCCAAGGCCGGCGATGATTTTCTGGTCAAGCAGGGCCGATTTTATCGGCAATTTGCGGTTTTTAAGGCGTTGGGCAAGATAGGTGGTGTTAAAATGGTTTCCCAATGGTTCGGGGCCGAGGGATTTCAGTAGTTTATGGGCGTCAGGGGTGGTAGAATCAAGCAAATCAAGTGACCCGAAACGGCGGGGATCATTGAACAGGATACGCACACCGTTTTCCATATCCAGCACTACATGGTCATGTTTGCCCGGGGGCAATCCGCCGCTTTCGTCAATCGTTACCTTACCTGACATGCCCAGATGCACCAGCAGGCTTTCACCACTATCCAGCGCCATCAGTATATATTTTGCGCGGCGCTGCATGCCCTCGACCCGCGTGCCCTTTAGGCGCTCGGCAAAGCGCTCGGGAAAGGGCCAGCGCAGCCCCGCGCGGCGTATATTGGCGTTTGTTATCCGCTGGCCTGCCATTACCGGCAACAGGCCCTGCATTACGGTTTCAACCTCGGGAAGCTCGGGCATTTAGCCCTCGCAAAATCTGGTGGGGGAGCCGGCGGGTTTTGTGTGCATATATCTAGAAATGCCGGCGGTAACAGGCTGGGCGGCTGGCCAAGCCCGAATCAGTGGCAATAAAGGCAAAAGGCACATTTTTGGCTCCTTGAAGAGAGGGTCAGTATTGCTTAGGCTAGGCATTATGACAACCGCTTTCATCACCCACCCCGATGCGTTTTTTCACATAAACCCTGAAGGTCATGCCGAATGTGTGGCGCGCCTGGAGGTGATATCCGAGGCTACCCGCGGGCTTGATTTGCACCGCGTCAAAGCCCCGCTGGCAGATGATACCCCCATTTTGCGCGCCCACCCGCAAAGCTATATTGATGGCTTGGAGGCGCAGCTGCCCGCCAGCGGCCATGTGGCGCTTGACCCTGATACCTATCTTTCCCGCGGCTCGCTCGCCGCAGCGCGGCGCGGGGTGGGCGGTTTGATAAATGCGGTGGATATGGTGTTGGATAGGGTGGCAGATAACGCTTTTGTTGCCATGCGCCCGCCCGGCCACCATGCCGAGCGCGAAAAGTCTATGGGGTTTTGCCTGTTTGGCAATGTCGCTATTGCTGCCCTGCACGCGCTTGATGCACGGGGGCTAAACCGTGTGGCGATCGTTGATTTTGATGTGCATCACGGCAATGGCACTCAGGATATTATGTGGG
The DNA here is from genome assembly GCA_021647745.1 of Paracoccaceae bacterium. Lineage (GTDB taxonomy): Bacteria > Pseudomonadota > Alphaproteobacteria > Rhodobacterales > Rhodobacteraceae > UBA3077. The sequence continues at coordinate 32,718 of JAKIUB010000021.1, forward strand.
ATGAGCTGCGCATCCGGTTTTTTTCAAGTCACGAAATGCCGCTTTACCCCGGCAGTGGCGCGGCAGGTGAGTGTGGCGCCCACGGGCAGATCATCAACATCCCGCTGCCCGCGCATAGCAGCGGCGCGCTCTACCGCGAAAAGCTGGAAGCGCTGATTCTTCCCGCGCTTGATGATTTTAAGCCGGAGCTTATTTTACTCTCTGCCGGTTTTGACGCCCACATCGATGATCCGCTGGCCAATCTTGACTGGTCGGATGAAGATTTTACCGAAATCACCCGCGCGTTGTGCCGGGTGGCGCAAAAACATTGCAACGGGCGGCTGGTATCGAGCCTTGAGGGGGGGTATAACCTTGATACATTGGGCGGGCTGGTGCGCGCTCATATCGAGATTTTGCAGGAGCATAGTGCATGAGCAACGTGGATAAAATGAGCTTTGAAGACGCAATGGCTGAGCTGGAAACGCTGGTCGGGCAACTCGAATCGGGTGATGTGCCGCTGGAGCAGTCGATCAAGCTTTACGAACGCGGCGATGCGCTGAAAAAGCATTGCGAGAAAAAACTGGCCGAAGCCGAGGAAAAGGTTGCCCAGATCACCAAAGCCGCCGACGGCGTGGCAACCGGCGCCACCCCCGCAACCTATGACTGATTTCGAAGCCGCGCTGGCATCTGCCGCGACCAAGGTGGAGGCACGGCTTGAAGCGCTATTGCCACGCACAGGCCGCATTGCCGAGGCCATGCGCTATGCGGCGCTTTCAAACGGCAAGCGGTTGCGGGCATTTTTAGTGTTTGAAAGTGCGGGGCTGTTTGGGGGTGATGGCGCTGCCGATGCGGCGGCGGCGGTTGAATGTATTCATGCCTATTCGCTGGTGCATGATGACCTGCCAGCGATGGATAACGATGATTTACGCCGTGGCAAGCCGACATTACACATTAAATGGGATGAGGCCACGGCTGTGCTGGCTGGTGATGCGCTGCAAGCGCAAGCCTTTGATATTTTGGCGAATATGCAGGTGGCTGATAGCGCCAAGCTCGCCCTGATCGCCAGTATTGCCCATGCTTCCGGTGCAGAGGGCATGGTGTTGGGGCAGGATTATGACATTGCCGCCGAAACTGCCTCTGCCCCGCTGACGCTTGATCAGATCACCCGCCTGCAAGCGCTGAAAACCGGCGCACTGATCCGCTGGGCGGCTGGTGCCGGTGCGCTGTTGGCAGGCGGAAACCCTGCGCCGCTGCATGCCTATGCCGATGCGCTGGGCATTGCTTTTCAAATAAGAGATGACATTCTGGATGTGACCGGTAATGAAGCCACTACCGGCAAGCGTGTGCAAAAGGATGCGGCAGCGGGCAAGGCGACATTTGTCACGCTGCTGGGGCTGACCGGGGCCGAAGAACGCGCTGAATCACTTGTTGCGCAGGCAGTTGAGGCACTTGCCCCCTACGGCACGCGGGCCGACAACTTGCGCGCCGCCGCGCAATTTGCCATAACCAGAACGGTTTAAGGACAATTTATGAACACGCCGCTACTTGATCTTGTTACCACACCTGCCGATATTCGGCACTTCAGCGATGCCGAGCTGCGTCAGCTGGCCGACGAATTGCGGGCCGAGACCATCTCTGCCGTATCAAAAACCGGTGGCCATCTGGGCGCCGGTCTGGGGGTGGTCGAGCTGACCGTGGCGCTGCACGCAGTGTTTGACACCCCGCGCGACAAGTTGATCTGGGATGTTAGCCACCAGTGCTATCCGCATAAAATCCTAACCGGTCGGCGCGACCGGATGCAAAGCTTGCGTATGGGTGGTGGCATATCGGGCTTTACCAAACGCGCGGAATCTGCCTATGACCCGTTTGGCGCGGGGCACTCTGCCACCTCTATTTCTGCCGCTACCGGCTTTGTGGCGGCACAAGGGCTGGGCGGTGCGCCAGCCCACGGGCTGGGCGACGCGATTGCGGTGATCGGTGATGGTTCTATTCCTGCCGGCATGGCCTTTGAGGGGCTAAACCACGCGGGTGACATGAAAAAACGCCTGTTTGTGGTGCTGAATGATAACGATATGTCGATCGCCCCGCCGGTGGGGGCGCTATCCGGTTATTTGTCGCGACTTTATGCCGAGGCCCCCTTTCAGGAGCTGAAATCGGCGGCCAAGGGCTTTGCCTCGCTACTGCCGCCGCCATTGCAAGACGGCGCACGCCGGGCCAAGGAAATGGTTAAATCCATGACCGTTGGCGGCACCTTGTTCGAGGAATTGGGGTTTTCATATGTCGGGCCTATTGATGGCCACGATATGGATCAGCTGCTCAACGTGTTGCGCACGGTGCAAGCCCGTGCTGACGGGCCGGTGCTTATTCATGTGATCACCAAGAAGGGCAAGGGGTTTGCCCCTGCTGAAGGCGCGGCTGATCGTGGCCATGCGCGCGGCAAGTTTAATATTGCAACCGGCGAGGTGCAAAAATCCATTCCCAATGCGCCAAGCTATACCAGCGTGTTTGCCAAGGCGCTGCTGGCCGAGGCCAAGGCAGACCCGACCGTGGTCGGCATTACCGCCGCCATGCCCGACGGCACCGGTATGGATATTTTTGCCCGCCATTTTCCCAACCGGATGTTTGATGTCGGTATGGCCGAGCAGCACGGGGTAACCTTTTCTGCCGGGCTGGCGGCGGGCGGCATGAAGCCGTTTTGTGCAATTTACTCCACATTTTTGCAGCGGGGCTATGATCAGGTGGCACATGATGTTGCCATCCAGTCCCTGCCGGTACGCTTCGCGATTGACCGCGCCGGCCTGGTTGGTGCCGATGGTCCGACCCATGCAGGCAGCTTTGATATTGCCTTTTTGAGCAACCTGCCAAATTTTGTGGTGATGGCTGCGGCTGACGAGGGTGAGCTGATGCATATGGTGGCTACGGCAGCCAGCATAAACGACCGCCCGAGCGCGTTTCGCTTTCCGCGCGGCGAGGGGGTGGGGGTTGAGCTTCCGGAGCGCGGCGAGGTGCTTGAAATCGGTAAGGGCCGTATTGTGCAACAAGGCGCGCGGGTGGCGATCCTGTCGCTGGGGACGCGGCTGGGTGAGTGCTTGAAGGCTGCCGAAAACCTGTCCGCGCGGGGCATTACCCCGACCATCGCCGATGCCCGTTTTGCCAAACCGCTTGACCGTAAGCTGGTGCTGGAACTGGCGGCAGACCACGAAGCGCTGATCACTATAGAGGAGGGCGCGGTTGGTGGCTTCGGCAGCCATGTTGCGCAGTTATTGGCCGATGAAGGTGTGTTCGATAGCGGGCTAAAGTTTCGCTCGATGACCCTGCCCGATATATTTATTGATCAGGATACCCCTGAGAACATGTATAAATCTGCCGGGCTTGATGCCGCCGCGATCGAGACCAAGGTGCTGGAAACCCTCGGCGTGGCCAGTCTTAAGCAAGCCGCTTCAGGTATATAGCTCCTCAATTACTGCTAACAGAGCACGCCCACCTTGCGCTTCGCCCCCTTTGGGGCGGGCAGGGCGGCTTTCGGGCACCCAGCCATAAATATCAAAATGAACGAATTGCGTGGTGTTTTCAACAAAACGGCGCAAAAATAAAGCAGCGGTAATCGATCCGGCCATGCCGCCTTTGGGGGCGTTGTCCAGATCGGCAATGCCCGGCTCGATCTGGCGCTCGTAGCCATCCCAAAAAGGCATCCGCCACAGGGGGTCGGCCACGGCACGGGCCGCGCGGCTAATCCGGTGAGCCAGCGCCCCGTCATCGGTATAAAACGGCGGCAAATCGGCGCCGAGCGCCACTCTCGCCGCACCGGTCAGTGTGGCCATAGAGATCAGCAGATCGGGGGATTCCTCATCCGCCATTGCCAGCGCGTCGGCCAGCACCAGGCGCCCTTCGGCATCGGTATTGTTGTTTTCAATTGTAAGCCCCTTGCGCGAGCGCAAAATATCACCGGGACGAAAGGCGCTGGCTGAAATGGCGTTTTCAACCGCCGGCACCAGCACCCGCAAGCGCACCCGCAGGCCGAGGCTCATGATCATATGCGCCAGCCCCAATACATTTGCCGCCCCGCCCATGTCCTTTTTCATTATTCCCATCGAGGCCCCGGGCTTGATATTCAGTCCGCCGGTATCAAAGCACACACCTTTGCCAACAAGTGTGAGCTTGGGGGCGCTCTCGTCTCCCCATATCATATCGAGCAGGCGGGGGGGCTGCTCCGCCGCGCGGCCCACGGTATGGATGAGCGGCAGGTTTTCCTTCAGCAAATCAGCACCGATAATCGCGCTTGCCTTGGCCTTGTGCCGTTTGGCCAGCGCCATGAAGGCCGCTTCAAGCGCCTCCGGTCCCATATCGCTGGCAGGAGTGTTTATCAGGTCGCGGGTCAGGAATGTTGCCTCGGCTTTTAGCTCAATCCGCGCGGCATCCAACCCTTGAGGGCAGACGAGGCGGGCATGTTGCTCTGGTTGTTCTTTATATTTATCAAAGCGATAACCTCCCAATAGCCAGGCTAGCGCGGCTTCTTCCAGCTCGTCTTTCCCCAATCCGCTTTCTATCCGGTAGTCACCCTCGGGGAGCTTGTCGGCAATGCCGGCAAAGTGAAACCAGCCCTGATCGCGGGCTGTCCTGTCGCCCCAACCTGCGAGTACGGCCAAGATCGAGCCATCAGGCGCAGGGATCAGGGCTACTTGCCCAAGCTTGGCGGCAAACCCGCCCGCATCCACCCAGTTGCGCGCGGCAATCTCGAGCTGCTCAAGGGCTTGGGGAAGTGACTTTGTTGTCACGACATAAATAGGAACGGTTTTTTCGGCGGTTGAAAAACGGGGGGGCATCGGCTGTCCTTTCAGGTTGATAAAACCTCACCCCGATAGCAACAAATTGCAACCCCTATGGCGCATGAAATTGCCCCTTATGGCGCACGGGCGTCGAATTCGATAATCGAAAAAAGCGAGTGCTCGGCCATGCGGGCGAGACGCACCGAAACGGCCGACAGGGCGGTATAATCGCGCCGCGCCGCGCACCCCTTGGCCGCCGCTGCCACCTGGGTCACCCCTTGCAGGCCGATTTGCCGCGCCACAATATCTATCTTGGTGCATTGTTGTTGCGCGGTAATAAAATCCCGATCGCGGGCGCTATTCATCAGGGAGGTGATCCTTTCAGTCAGAGAAAAAACCACATCCTCCACGATCTCCTGATAGCGCTGCGCACCTACCGATGATTTTAGCGCGTCGACAATTTTAAAATCCACATAGCCTTGCTCGGCTACTGTTAGGTGAAACACCTGCTCCATCCCGATACTCCCGTTAATCCCGTGTGCAAGATTAGAACGCAAGGCTAAACAATATCTTAGCGCGGGCGGCGCGTAGTGCGGTATTTTTTAGTAACCCTAATGATGGATTAACACTGTAAGACCATCAAGCCGACCACGGGCTTTGATCGTGGCTGTCCTGACCTATTGGTAATCGTGAATGCTCTGGTGGCAACAACCAGCTCTGGCGGGCAAATAAAATACAGTTTCCTGGCCCAACGAGACTATGGCCGAAAAGCTATTATTTAAATCGAGAGGCTATATTCGGGTTGACGAGAAATATTTCTTGCAGAGTCCGCAAAACACTGACAATTTGTTAGCGTTATATAAATGTATGCCGTAAAGTTTGCGGCAACAACAGGAGACCAACATGAAAATGATCCATTTTGCGGCTTTTGCCGTTGGGCTGACCTTGGCCACACCAACCCTTGCTCAAGAAACATGGGATATGCCGACGCCATATGGCGACAGCACTTTCCATACCGTCAATATTGCCCAATTTGCTACCGACGTAGCGTCTGCCTCCGATGGCGGGTTGAGCATCACGGTGCATTCTGCCGGTTCGCTATTTCCGCATCCGGAAATCAAAAACGCCATCCGCTCACGGCAAGTGCCATTGGGCGAGTTTTTCCTCTCGCGGCTATCCAACGAAGATCTGGCCTTTGGCATCGATAGCCAGCCGTTCCTTGCCACCAGTTATGAAGATGGCGAAAAGCTTTGGGCCGCACAGCGTCCGGTGATTGACGCGCTTTTGGCAGAGCAAGGTTTGAAAGTGCTGTTCGCGGTGCCATGGCCGGCACAAGGGCTTTATACAAACGGTGAAATCAAAACCGTCGATGATTTGTCTGGTCTACGCTTTCGTGCGTATAACGTCGCGCTGGAAGAATTTGCAACCTTGGCTGGCGCATCACCGGTTCAAGTAGAAGCCCCGAATATCCCGCAGGCTTTTGCTACTGGTCAGGTTGAAGCAATGATTACTTCGCCTTCGACTGGCGCCAATTCCAAAGCATGGGATTTTGTCACGCACTACACCCAGATTGACGCATGGCTGCCCAAAAATATCGTTGTGGTCAACCAACGCGCGTTTGATGCGCTTTCGGCTGATATTCAGGCCGCTGTGATGGAAGCAGCTGCCGCAGCTGAAACACGTGGTTGGGAAATGTCCAAGGCCGAGGCCGCAACCAAAACCCAGATCATGGCCGACAGCGGTATGATCATCGTGTCTCCTTCGCCTGAACTGGTGGCAGGATTGCAAGCCATTGGTGCAGAAATGCTGGAAAACTGGAAGGCTGAAGCATCAGAAGATGCGCTGTCAATCCTGAGCGCCTATAGCGAATAATCCAACGGCCCGCGCCGGTTTTGGCGCGGGCCTTTTCATGGGGCTGACATGCGTCGATTTCTCGATACACTCTATAAACTTGCGGGGGCCATTGCGGCCCTTTCTATTCTGGGCATCTGCCTTGTGGTCTCCGCTCAGGTGATACTGAATATCGCGGCGCGGATCGGTGGGCCGGGCTGGTCTTATACCATTCCGTCTTATGCGGATTTTTCCGGGTTCTTTCTGGCTACGGCATCGTTTATGGCGTTGGCCTATACGCTGCGGGCCGGTGGGCATATCAGGGTTAATCTGCTGGTCGGGGCCTTGCCCAAACGCCCGCGCTGGATGCTGGAGATGCTGGCGCTTTCAATTGGTGCCATGATGGCCGGATATGCCACCTATTATGCTGGATCCTTGCTGGAAGAGAGCTATAGATACGGTGATATGTCTCCCGGAATTATTGCCATCCCCTTGTGGATACCACAAATGAGCATGGTCGCTGGTCTGGGCCTTTTGACGATCGCTTTTGTTGACACCCTTATTGAGGCGCTTATTGCCCGCGCACCTATTTTATCTGATGAAGGGATCGAGTAGACTATGTCTGATCCAATGGTTTTTTCAATCCTGCTGGGGTTGCTGCTGTTATTGCTGGCTGCCGGGGTCTGGGTGGCGGTGGCGCTGATTATTATGGCATTTGTGGCCATTGCTGTGTTTGCAAATGCGCCCGAGGGGCTGGTGCTGGCCACCACGCTCTGGGGCCACAGCTATAGCTGGCCGCTTGCGGCGTTACCGCTGTTTATTCTGATGGGTGAAATATTACTGCGCTCAAAACTATCCGAGGACATGTTTTCCGGCCTTGCGCCATGGTTGGGCCGGGTGCCCGGGCGGTTGCTGCATGTCAACATTCTGGGCTGCGCGATATTCGCGGCTGTATCAGGTTCTTCAGCCGCAACGGCGGCAACCATTGGCCGGATGTCAGTGCCCGAGCTGAAGCGGCGCGGCTATCCTGAAAAGCTGATATTGGGCACATTAGCCGGTTCGGCCACACTAGGATTGCTTATCCCGCCTTCGATCATTTTGATCGTTTACGGCGTGGCAACCGAGCAATCTATCGCGCGGCTCTTTGTGGCCGGTATTTTGCCGGGCCTGATGCTGGTGTCGCTGTTTGTCGCGTATGTGGCCTTTGTGGCGTGGCGTAACCCCGCCAGTATTCCCGAGGAAACCACACGCTATACATTGCGGGAAAAGCTGTATGCCTCGCGCCGGTTACTGCCGGTGATGCTGCTGATTGCTGGCGTTATCGGGTCTATCTATACGGGTGTAGCTTCGCCGACAGATGCGGCCGCGCTCGGGGTGCTGCTGGCTACGGTTTTGGCGGTGCTTACCGGTAATTTCGGGGTCAAAACCTTTATTGATGCCTTGATGTCGGCTACCAAAACTTCGGCGATGATCGCCTTTATTTTGCTGGGCGCGGCGTTTCTTTCGATCTCTATGGGTTTTACCGGCATTCCGCGCAATCTAGCCGCATGGATCGCCACGTTCGAGCTTTCACCCTATGCATTGCTGGCGGCGCTGACAGTGTTTTTTGTTATTCTAGGCTGTTTTCTTGATGGTATTTCGGTGGTGGTCCTGACCACCTCGATTATCCTGCCAATGGTAGAAGCCGCGGGGATCGACCCGCTCTGGTTTGGTATTTATCTGGTGCTGGTGGTGGAAATGAGCCAGATCACCCCGCCGGTGGGCTTTAACCTGTTTGTAATACAGGGGCTGACTGGGGTGAATATTTTACGTGTAGCAATGGCGGCACTACCATTTTTCTTCCTCCTGTTGTTTGGTGCGTTGATTATAACCGTATTTCCTGCTGTAGTTACATATCTGCCCAATGCGATGGGGAATTAGATGTTGACGCGCCAGGACGGCGCGTCACCCATTGCTGTTTTCAATAGAGTAGTCACCTTCTTCCAAACGAATTTGATGTCAATGAATCATATTCGGTCAGCAGGAGCGAGCAAGCATTAGGTGCGATATTGAAGATCAGTGTGCGCGAAAAATAACAGCATCAAACGTGTGAAACCGTTGCAAATGTGTGCATATCTTAGATCGAAAACGGGGGATTACCATATTGCCGCCCGTTTATTCTTCCAGCACCTCGTTTTCGGACCCATTAAAATCCAACCCATGCGCCGCGCGGATTTTATCTTCGATTTCGTGGGCGATATCGGGATGCTCTTTCAGGAAGGTTTTGGAGTTTTCCCGCCCCTGCCCAATACGCTCGTCGCCATAAGAGAACCATGAGCCGGCCTTGCCAACAAGGCCAAGCTTGACGCCCATATCCAGTATCTCGCCGGTTTTGGAAATGCCTTCGCCAAACATGATGTCAAACTCGACCTGTTTGAACGGTGGCGCTACCTTGTTCTTAACAACCTTCACGCGGGTTGCATTACCAACCATCTCGTCGCGATCCTTCAACGAGCCGATCCGGCGGATATCCAGCCGCACAGAAGCATAAAACTTGAGCGCATTGCCGCCGGATGTAGTTTCCGGCGAGCCAAACATCACTCCGATTTTCATGCGGATCTGGTTGATGAAAATAACCATGCAATTCGAGCGGCTGATCGCACTGGTCAATTTGCGCATAGCCTGAGACATCAGCCGTGCTTGCGCACCCATCTGGTAATCGCCCATATCGCCTTCCAGCTCGGCCTTGGGGGTGAGTGCTGCGACAGAATCAATCACCACCATCGAAACCGCACCCGAGCGTACCAATGTTTCTGTAATTTCGAGTGCCTGTTCGCCAGCATCCGGCTGCGAAATCAGCAGTTCATCCAGATCGACACCGAGGTTCTTGGCATATTTCGGATCAAGTGCATGCTCGGCATCGACAAATGCACAAATACCGCCGAGCTTTTGCATTTCGGCGATCACATGCAGGGTTAGTGTGGTTTTTCCCGAGCTTTCAGGCCCATAAATTTCAATGATCCGCCCGCGTGGCAGCCCGCCAATACCCAGCGCGATATCCAGACCGATCGAGCCGGTTGAAACCGATTCAATATCAGAAATCGGGCTGTTTTGCCCGAGCTTCATGATGGAGCCTTTGCCAAAATTTCGCTCAATCTGGCTCAGTGCGGATTCGAGTGCTTTGTTCTTGTCCATCGTGCGTTTACTACCTAAATCAAGAAGTGTTTCAGCCATTTTACTATCCCTTATCCCATATCCCGCCCACCGGAGCAACGAGCGATGTGTTCCTAATATGTTCTATAGGACTATAACGGGAACATATCAATTAAAATTTTATATGCTATTATTTACGCAAATTTGTTTAGGAAAGGTAAACGAATATATAATCCTCTCGGCCAGGTAGTGCTATAAGTAAGCGGTACCCACATTTTTGCTGTAATGCCCGCACTAAACTTTGTTTTTTACCCGTGCTGGATTTTTGCCCCTTTTTCGGGAAAGCAGGCTCTACAAATCTAGGGGCCGCTCAATGCCCCGGCATTCCTCAAAGCTGTTGAGCAAAAATAAAAGCGCTTTTCAGAATTTGGGGTGCATGCTACATTAGTCGGCAGTGTGTGCAACCGGAAGGCTTCTTTCTATGCAGATCATCACTTATTTAAAAAACCGGCCACTGCGGGTCGGCATGTTGCTTATGGCGGCGTATTTTTTCTATTTTATCTGGCCTGATGCCTTTGGCCCGAATTCCTTTGGGCGCGGCACCGGGATCAATTCCGCAGCTGACCTGAACGATAAATTGCTTTCTGAAATCGGACTGGCTGCCAGCGTGCTTTTTGTCATCGGCCTCTTTGGTTGGTGGAGGGCCTGCGGTTTTACGCTGAAATTCCACAAAGGCGGGATGAAATTTGCTCTGCCGCCGCTGATCTTCACCACGTTCATTCTTATTTTTGCCGTGATAACTGCCAGTGACGGCGATCAGACTATTATATCGCTTATCGGCGTTGGGCCGCTGCTTACAATGTTGGTCGTGTCGATGCTTATCGGTGTCTTTGAGGAATCTTTGTTTCGCGGCATCGTGTTCATAGGCTGGAACAAAAAATATGGCCCATTTGTTGCGTTATTGGCTTCTTCACTGGTTTTTGGTGTATTTCACTTTATCAACTGGGCCACGGGGCAGCCTTTTGGCGAGACTTTCTGGCAGGTGGTCCATGCATTTTTCCTGGGTATAATGTATGCGGCACTCTGGCTTCGTATCGGGTCCATCTATCCGGTCATCTTCCTGCACGGGTTCTGGGATGCCACGGTTACCATCATGTCCGAGGCGACGGGAGCAGCCTTGGCAACCATGCCGACAGTAGCCTCCGGTGATGGTATCTCGATTGTCCAGGTTCTATTTTTCTCGCTAGAGCCTGCCTACGGTCTGTTTGTTCTCTGGCGCTGGAATATTTGGCGAAAACGAAAAGAGTAGCTGTAGGGCGGCTTGAATATCCGGTGCGCGATGGCTTTTTTTGTAGTGCCGGCTTTCGCCGCAAGGCTTTCAACCCGGGCCTTTCGCTCTATAAGCATGGTTGATCGAGGCGGTCACGAAACAGGTAAAGCAACATGAATAATACAGCTCTGATTGTGGCCGGAATTATTGTGGCAGTCATCATTGTGGTCTTGTTGGTGCCGCAGACGAGATTTTTGCTACTGGGCCTTCCTACCGAGCGATTGCAGGGCTATATCCTGAAACCTCAAAGCCGCACACAAGAAAACATGGACCCGAAAACCGTAGAGGCCATGTTGCTGGCCGCTGGTCTGAGCGCTGAACCCCTGTTGGGGGATACCGGCGTGTCGGGGCACATGGCCAGGCTGCAAGCCGGAGAGGTAACACCGGAAACCTTGGCGGAATATGCCGACGGGCTTGTCGCTTTGAGCAAAACCACCTCAGCCCTTGGTTACCCTATACCGGTGCCGTTCTGGGATGTGGATACGGACCAGTTACTGCGTGACGGCTGGACATCCTACCGCATCGTTGCGGCTCTCAATACCCCCAGAGGCGCGCCATATGTGACAGCGCTGGGAACGGCCTACACCCGGTTTTATAGCTTCAAAACCCAACCAGAGGGTGGCTCGGATACTGCGCTGGATACGGCCCTTGATCTATTTCAGCCGGTGATCGCACTGATGGAAACAAAAGCGCTAAGTGAGCAGATCGAGCAATCCCCCTACATCAAAAACCGTGAACAGGCGGTGCTTTATTTCTGGCAGGATTTGGTAGCGGGCACCTCGCGGCGCAATCCTCTGACGCAGCAAAAGCTGTTTGACCACGGCTTCGCCACCCGGTTCCACATGGGCACGATCTGGCAATATGAAACCGGCAAGGCGCAGGAAAATGCGGATATCTGGGGGGTTTCGGGTTTTGCCCCTGAATTTGTTGGCCCGCCGGAAAACAACAATCAGGTTGAACATATGTCGATCAGTCTGGTGGTGCAGGCATTGCTGGGAGAGCCACTGTCGATATTGGCCGCCTTCGAAAAAATGGAACAGTGGACGGGAATGGCTGACGCCAGCGAAGCCGCTGCCGATATGGCGCTGAATGCAGCCATTAACAAGGTGTTCATTCCGGCCTATGAAAAGGATACCCTGCTGGCTATCGAGGCGCTGCGCGATTACCTGCGCGATGATTGACTTGACCGGAAAACCTGACGGCAGGATGGAAGTGTAAACTACGGGCATTTTAGGCGTATATACCGGCTCTGATTCTACTATAGACGCGCGCTTCGACTTGCATCTCTGCCCTCGTTCTGTTTAAACCGGTATCGGGTTCGAGCGAGTTTACTCAAGGGGGCTGTAGGTTTTTTAGATTCAAGCTATAGTTGACTTAGTGATGGGAATACCTAGCTATCTAATAGCCATGCTCAGAAGGACAGGGCACAAAGTGTCTCGCCAGAAAGAAAAATATGAATAGCTGGTTGAACAACTTGAGCCGATTCTGGAAGCGTTTCATTTTGCTATTGGCAATACTGGCACTGGTCGGCATCGCCCAGATGATATCTTGGTGGTTGCGCTTTGGCGGAATATACGTGCCGGGAATATCGTCAGGCCTGTGGGTTATGCTTGGTATTATGCAGCTCTCTGCATTCATTCTGGTTTTTTCCATGAATGTCCACGGCATTAAAGTAAACTCGCTTGGCAACCGGAGCATTGTGTATTTAGGCGCGTTTTCCGGCATTCTCGGCCTTATCGGGGTTGCTGCCAATTTTTCATTTGATCTGGGCGTGCCAAGGACTATTCCCCTGATATTTTCGTTTGTGCTGTTTTTTCTGCTCAGCACCATGTTTCTGGGGGGAAATGCTGTATTGAAATGGCTGCGCATGCAGACATACAGTGTGTCTCCGGTGGCGGTTTATGGCGCCGGTGCGGCGGGTATTCAGCTGATTTCCGCACTGGAAGAATCTCGCGAAATCAAACCTGCGGCGATTGTTGATGATAGCTCCAACCTGCAAGGCGTGATTATTTCAGGGCTGACAGTCAAAAGCCCGTCCTGTTTGGCGGATATGGTTAAATCAGGCAAAATCAAAAAGGTTTTGCTGGCGATGCCTTCCGTGTCTCCCCAGAAAAAACAGAAAATTATTGCAAGCCTGAGCCAGCTTGGATGCGAGGTGCAGAGCTTGCCGAGCTATATAGACCTGATCAGCGGAGAGGGGCTGCTGGAGAGCCTGCAACCTGTGCAGATGGAGGATCTTCTCGGGCGCGAGGGTATCGACATCAATATACCGGGTGTGGCCAATGCCTATAAAAGCCGCGTTGTTATGGTGACGGGTGCCGGTGGCTCCATTGGTTCCGAACTCTGCCGCCAGATACTGACCGCCGAGCCGCACAAACTTGTATTATTCGAGATGACCGAACACGCTCTTTACACTATTGACCGCGAGCTTGGAATGCTGGCGCAGGATAGCGGTATCGAAGTGGTGCCGGTGCTTGGCTCGGTCACCGATGCAAAGCTGGTGGCCGAGACCATGAAAGAACACGGGGTCAATCTGGTGCTACATGCGGCGGCATATAAGCACGTTCCCCTGATCGAGGCGCATGTTCTGGAAGGGGTGCGCAACAATGTGCTGGGCACCAAGGCCGTGGCCGAGGCCGCTTTGGCGGCAAATATCGAACGCTTCATTCTGATCTCCACCGATAAGGCCGTGCGTCCGACTAACATTATGGGCGCGACAAAACGGCTGTCCGAGCTTGTGATTCAGGATATCCAGACCCGAAGTAAAGGCACAAGGTTTGCCATGGTCAGGTTTGGTAATGTTCTTGACTCCTCTGGCTCCGTTATCCCCCTGTTTCGCGAACAAATTGCTGCCGGCGGACCCATAACCCTGACCCACAATGATGTCACACGGTACTTCATGACCATCCCCGAAGCCTCAAGGCTGGTGTTGCTGGCCGGTTCATTTTCCGAAGGCGGAGATGTGTTTGTGCTGGATATGGGCAAGCCGGTGCGCATTGCCGATATGGCGCGCCGGTTGATCGAGCTGTCAGGGCTTACGGTCAGGGACGAGGCAAACCCGGAAGGGAATATCGAGATTATAACCACCGGTATGCGCCCCGGAGAAAAACTCTATGAAGAGCTGCTGATTGGTGAAAATATCCTGCCGACCCCGCACAAAAAAATATTGCGGGCCGAAGAGCATATGCTTTCGCAGCTCGAAATGGCTGATGCCTTGCGCGGGCTTGAGCAGGCGCTAGACACGCGCGATGTTGAAGCGGCCCGCCGGCTGATTGCCCGCTGGGTCAAGGGCTATCATAGCGTAGATTACGGAGATGTCGCATGATAAAGCGCCTGATGGATATTGCCGGAAGCTTGTCGGGGTTGCTGGTTTTCTCACCTGTTTTGCTTGTGTTGGCCTTGATGATCCGGCGCGATATGGGCGCACCGGTGCTGTTTCGCCAAATCCGCCCGGGCAAAGATGGGCAACCCTTTAAAATGGTGAAGTTCCGCTCCATGCGCAACGCCAACGGGCCAAACGGCACGCTGCTACCTGATGCAGAGCGGGTCACGGCACTGGGTCGGCGGCTGCGCGGCAGTTCGCTGGATGAGCTGCCGGCGCTGTGGAATGTGCTCAAGGGCGAGATGAGCCTTGTCGGCCCGCGCCCTTTGCTGGTGGAATACCTGCCGCTTTATTCTGCCGAGCAATTACGCCGCCATCAAGTAAAGCCGGGGATTACCGGCTGGGCACAGGTGAACGGGCGCAACGCGATAAGCTGGGAAAAGAAATTTGAGCTGGATGTGTGGTATGTGGATAACCGGAGCCTCTGGCTGGACATGAAAATACTGGCATTGACGGTGAAAAAGGTGTTGGTGCGTGAAGGTATTTCTGCCGCTGGCGAGGAGACAATGCCCAAGTTCACCGGCTCGGCGAGCAGGTCTGGTTCATGAAAAGCCTGGTTATTATCGGGGCAGGCGGCCATGGAAGGGTTGTCGCGGATACTGCCGAATCTGCTGGGTATGAGCACATCACCTTCCTTGATGATACTTTTCCGGAAAAAACAAAAAATGGCGCATGGCCGGTCGATGGAAAAATACCGACTATACTTGGCGGCGCGCCGCTTTTTCTAGCTTTAGGCCACAACCATACACGCAGCCGCCTTTGGTCCGAACTAAATCTGGCTGATAGCCCGGTTTTATGCCATCCAGCCGCAGTTGTTTCACGGTACGCAGTATTGGGTGCAGGAACATTGGTTGTTGCCGGCTCGGTTGTAAATTTCGGGGCTGAAATTGGCAGAGGTGCAATATTGAATACAGGTTGCAGTGTCGACCATGATTGCCGGATTGGCGAATTTGTCCATATATCGCCCGGCGCGCGCCTTGCGGGGAATGTAACCGTCGGCGCCCGCAGCTGGGTTGGCATCGGTGCGATTATACGGGAAGGTATTACAATCGGGGCCGATGTTACAATCGGGGCCGGAGCCGTGGTAATACGAAATGTGCCAGACGGGCAGACGGTTGTTGGCGCACCTGCAAAGATATTGGAAAGATGATGCGATGCTGAATGGACCCTTCGCCCCTTGGCCAAGTTTTTCCGAGGAAGAAGTTGCGGCGGTGTCGCGCGTGCTGCGCTCGGGCAAGGTGAATTACTGGACCGGCGAAGAAGGGCGGCAGTTCGAGCAGGAATTTGCCGAATTTGCCGGAACCCGCCATGGTATTGCGCTTGCTAACGGCACGGTAGCGCTTGATCTGGCGCTGCATGGCTTGGGGATAGGGGCCCATAATGGCGGAGACCCGCGCGACGAGGTGATCGTAACCCCGCGCAGCTTCATGGCTTCGGTTTCGGCGGTGGTCAATGCCGGCGCCCGTCCGGTATTTGCCGATGTGGATCGCGACAGCCAGAACATCACTCCCGAAACAGCGGCAGCGGTAACGGGCGCGCATACAAGAGCGATACTTTGCGTGCATCTGGCAGGCTGGCCCTGCGATATGGATGGCTTCAAGGCATTGGTGCAAGGGCGCGATATCAAGCTGATCGAGGATTGCGCGCAGGCCCATGGCGCAAAATACAAAGGCCAGCCGGTGGGCGGGCTTGGCGATGTGGCCGCGTGGTCCTTTTGTCAGGACAAGATCATGACAACCGGTGGCGAGGGGGGCATGGTTACCTGCAATGATACCGGTTTGTGGAAACGCATGTGGGCCTACAAAGACCACGGCAAAAGCTGGGAGGCGGTCTATGAGCGCCAGCACGACAAAGGGTTTCGGTGGCTGCACGAGAGCTTTGGCACCAATTTCAGAATGACCGAAATGCAGGCGGCAATCGGGCGCATCCAGCTGGAGAAGATGGAGGGCTGGCATGTGCAACGCCTGAAAAATGCGGAGGGCTTGCGCGAGATGTTGCAGGCGTTTTCGTCGTATATTCGTGTGCCAAAACCCAATGAACAACACGCCTATTACAAGTTTTACGCTTTTGTGAAGCCACATGATTTACCCGGGGGCTTGAGCCGCGATATTCTGGTAGAGGCGTTTAACGCTATGGGTTTACCGTGCTTCCAAGGGTCTTGCTCCGAGATTTATAACGAGAAAGCGTTTGATAATACTGGCCTGCGACCCCAAACTCCCTTGAAAGCAGCGCAGGAGCTGGGCCAAACCAGCCTGATGTTTTTAACCCACCCCGGCGTGCAAAAGGTTTCCGTTACACCGGAAATGCTTCGCCGGTTTATAGATACACGCCCCGCGTAATCGATGCGCAAGGTTAAACCGGTTGCGGGAGGTATTTTTGCTTTGCTTGCGAGGTCAAGCGACGTAAAATACTGAAACCTGACCAATACAATACTCCTGGATAAAATCGCGCGAGTCAGAAAAGCTTGATCGTTTCTCGCGGCCATTTCTCGCGG
>JAKIUB010000022.1 GCA_021647745.1 Paracoccaceae bacterium
TGCAGCCTGAAGTAATTCTATTTGTGAAGAAAGTGTTAATTGGTGCAACTATTGCAATACGATCCCCATTTTTTGCGCAACATAAAACACAGGAGAAGGCAGGATGACAAAGCGGCTATTGGCTTTGGGTTCGGTATTTGCAGGTTTCTTGTGGGTCACCTCTCTTTCAGGCTGTGCCAGTGGCTGTGGCGACATTGATGACGAAGTATTCATTCAGAAGGCGTTGGAGCATTTTGTAGTGATGCAGCAAGGGCCTGCGATCGGGTTTCTTCAGTTCAACCTGTACTCGCGCGATAAATCTCCTTCTGACGGAAGTTATGTCACTCCTGATTCAGTCGATGCGTTCCTTGCTGAAAACCCAGACTGCTGCAAGTTCTCATATAGAGGGGCTGAGGGTTGGCTTCCGAACTGGCAAAGGCGAATATCAAACGACTATGTGGGTGTCGTTTCTATAAATTACGCACTTCGAAGAAGTGCAGATGGCGTTATTTTTGAAACGATTCACCAAGCAGAAATTCCAATAAATTCTTGCGGTGAGCCAATTGAGCTCTCAAAAATCCGAGCTGGTCTAATTGATTAATAAATAGGAAAAAGATAATGACACTCCCAACTGCTCAAGAAATAGCGTCACTGTATCTATATGGATCGTCGATGCCGCCTGAAAAATTTGATAGTGAAACGCTAATTCGAGCCAAAATAGTTGAAGTAAATGGAGTACCAGATTCCGATGCTACTTTTGTAAAAGTAAATGTTGAGGAATATGAGGTGCCCCTAGAATTGTAGACACTTTGCTTGGTAACTTTAGAAGCAAAGGAGACGCCAATATGGGCAAAGGAATACGATTTACAGATGAGTTCAAACAGGATGCGGTTGCGCAGGTTGTTGAGCGTGGATACGCTGTTAGCGAAGTCGCGCAGCGGCTCGGGATCAGCACCAAGTCTTTGTACACGTGGAAGTCGCAGTTTGCGAAGTCCCCGCGTGCTAGGGCGGAGACGTCTGAACAGGCTGGTGAGATCAAACGCCTGAAGCGGGAACTGGCGCGGGTCACAGAGGAACGCAATATCTTAAAAAAGGCGACTGCGTACTTCGCGCGAGAATCCCAGTGAGGTACGCGTTCATAGAGGTTCATCGGCCCGAGTTTTCAGTCCGCGCCATGTGCCGGATGCTGATGGTCCATTCCAGCGGCTTTTACGCATGGCTTAAAGAACCGTTAAGCTATCGTGCGAGAGAAGATGTCCGCCAAACGGATATGATCCAACAAGCATGGGCCGATAGTGGCAAAGTCTACGGCTATCGAAAGCTGCACGATGATCTGCGCGATGCGGGTGAAACTTGCTCAAAGAACCGCGTGGCACGGTTGGCCAGCTTGGCGGGCATCGCAGCGCAGATTGGCTACAAACGCCGCCCTGGTCGATATGGCGGCAAGCCAGCGGTGGTCGCGGACAACACGCTGGACCGGCAGTTCGAAGTCGGCATGCCTGACCGAGTTTGGGTGACCGACATCACGTATATCAAAACGCATGAGGGCTGGTCATATCTGGCCGTCGTAATTGATCTATTCTCACGGCGTATTGTGGGTTGGTCAATGCAATCACGCATGACAACAGACCTCGCCTTGCAGGCCCTGCTGAGTGCTGTTTGGCGGCGCAAGCCCAAGCAAAGGGTCATGGTGCATTCCGATCAAGGTTCTCAGTTCACCAGCAAAGAGTGGCAATCATTCCTCGGCAAACACAATTTGGATGCCAGCATGAGCAGGCGTGGGAACTGTCATGATAATGCCGTGGCTGAGAGCTTCTTCCACCTGTTGAAACGTGAACAGATCCGGCGGCGGACCTACCTCACGCGTGACGCAGCAAGGCAGGATGTGTTCGACTACATCGAGATGTTCTACAACCCAAGCCGCAAACACACGAACAACGGCATGCTGTCGCCAATTGACTATGAATCAGGACAGCGTAAATTGAACAAAGCGGGTGTCTAGGATACTAGGGGCACCTCAACCCAATATCATTCAGCACGGTATTCTTCCACATGAAACACTCAAATCAACTGATTTTAATGCCCATGTGGGTGTGGAAAATATAGGTGACGAACAGCTGATATCCCTATCTATTTCTGCCGCCAGTCAAAAGATTTTTACGGCAAAAACCAAGTATACTGCCGAGGAGGACTGGGTTATTCTCTTTCTCGACCCAAGCATCTTGTGGACTTACGATTGCCGTTTTTGTTTCTGCAATGCGGCAACTAAAGAAATGCAATACTATCAGAAAAATCGTTACATCGGTGGCCCATGGGCGCTAGATAGGATGTTCTCGGATGAAATGTCGCCCCCAAGCTTTAAGGGAACATCTTATCGTAAGACTACAGGCATCCCCACATTCTTGACTACTGACCCCTGTGCCGAGGTTCAGGTTTTCGGGCGTATAGCGCCTGAAGATATTATTGGTGCGTGGGCTTGCCGCCTTGATTTAGCAGAGGCAGTGCAAATCATGCTGAACGACCTTTCTGGGCAGGAGCGCGACGTGCTAAGCGGTGAGTTCTCAAATTTCTTCAATGGTTTCTCCGAATGGATAATCTCTGAATCTATAATGTGAAATTAGGAAAATGCGTTTTTTGCCCTGTAGTCATTGATGATATCAGCCGTTTCACCCGTGATATTGAGGGGCATTGGGCTTTGCGCCGCGCCCTGGAGGAAACCGGTGGCACCTTGGAAAGCCCGTCCATCACCTTTGGTGAGGACAGTGATTCAATCTTGATTGAAAACCTTCTGGCGTCAGTGTCACAACACCAACGTCAAAAGAACGCATGGCGCAAGCCGAAAGCTTGCTGCACGGCCTTAAGCGTGAAGCGGTGCAAGTAGATAAGAAAATCGAAAGTCTGCTTGATCGTCTCGTGGAAACTGAAAACCCGCGCGTCATTGCCGCATACGAAAAACGCCTGTCAAAACTGGAGACTGATAAGTTGGTTTTAGCGGAAAAACAGCAAAATGGGGTTAAACCTGCGCATAGCTTCGACGATTTGTTCGAACTCGCCACCAACTTCCTCGCAAACCCTTGGAAACTATGGGAATCAGGTCAGTTGACCCTCAAGAGAACAGTGCTGAGATTGGCCTTTTCCGAGCGTATTGCATACTGCCGAAATGAAGGACTTCGAACCCCAAAAACTACCTTACCATTCAAGGTGTTAGAGGGTCTTCACATGGCTAAGTGTGAAGTGGCGGAGAGACAGGGATTCGAACCCTGGGAACCCGTAAAGGCTCAACGGTTTTCGAGACCGCCCCATTCGACCACTCTGGCACCTCTCCGCAATATTGGCAGGTCACGCCAACGGGGCGGAAATTAAGCGTGGCCATCGGTAAGAGCAAGCGGAAAATGTGGGGGCGTAACTTTTAAGATTGGTCCGCCCGTGTTTTATTGGCTTGCGCCCCGAGAGGATGGTTCAGCTTGCGAATTTGGCCCTGAAATGATTGGCAACAGCGCAAACAGGAGCATGGGACTGGCTGGCAATGACCATACCGATAGCAAAATCAGGCAAAGGCGGCAGGCCGTGCTCTGAACCAAGGGCAACAACCTTGCCCGAGCAGGCGGAAAGCGGTAGCGGCGCAATGGCAAGATCAGCAAGAATGGCAGCTTTTTGGGCGGCTATATGGGAGGTTTTGAAGGTGATGTGGAAATTGCGCTGCTGCTCTGACAGCCCCTTAAGCGCGGCGTGGTGCCATTCACAACTTGCCTGCCACACCGAAATCGGCAGCGGTGTCTGCTCTGCGGCTATCCCGCCCTTAAGCCCGGCCCAAACCAGTTGCTCGCGGCACAGGATTTCACCTTTGGCTTTTTCGGCGGCATCGGTGCAGCGGGTTACCAATGCGATATCCAGCTGGCCGCGCTCGACCATTTGAAGCAATGTATCGGTTTGCTCTACCGTTACATCCACCCTGACGCCGGGGTGCGATTGGGCAAAGCGGCGCAGGGTTACAGGCAGAAATTGATCAACCACATGATCCACCGCCCCCAGCCGCACCGTGCCGGAAACCTCGGGCGTGATGAACTGGGCAACGATCTGATGGTTGAGCGCCAATACCCGCCTTGCATGCACCAGCAGGGCCTCGCCATGTTCGGTAAGGGTTACCGAGCGGGAATCGCGGTCAAACAGCGAGCGGCCAAGCATTTCTTCCATGCGCTTGATCTGCATCGATACGGCTGAGGGGGTGCGAAACACCACCTCTGCGGCCGACGAAAAATTGCCGGTCTCGGCAATGGCAACAAGGGTTTTGAGCAGATCCAGCTCCAATATCGGTGCGGCGGGCTTGAAGGGTTTGTTCATAAGTTCAGCTTTAAATATAATTGAAAGATGCATTCAAATCTATTCGTTTGATTTATACATATGTGCAGCGCAATGTCGAGTGGTAAATTCATACAACCAAGGAGATAGAGATGAGCCATTGCATGGCAAATGAGACCACCCCCAAAAGCAACGGGCTATTGGCGCGGCTCAGCGGGTTTTTGAGGACACGGCGCGAGCAGCGCATAAACCGGGCTGTTTTCAAGAATTTGCTGGCCCTTGATGAGCATATTTTGAAGGATATCGGTGTCACTCGGGGCGATGTCATCTGGGCGGCAAACCTGCCGATAGAAAAAAATGCGGCGTGCGAGCTGGAAAGGCTCAAGTCGCTAAAGCTCCGGCGCGGGTAATTGTGTTTGACATATGGGGGCGCATGGCCGATAACGCGCACTTGTCATGCGGAAGGGATTCCGTGTGGCTTATTTTGTATTGCCTGAATAGGCACGCAGTTTGACGGCGCGGTTTCGCACAACACCCATATGGGGGCCACAGGACGCGGAAATTGAAAAGGAACGTGCGCATGTTCGCCGTGATGAAAACTGGGGGCAAACAGTATAAAGTTGTCGAGGGTGATATTTTTACCGTTGAAAAGCTGATTGCCGAAGCTGGCGATGCCATTCAGTTCAACGAGGTTTTGATGCTGGGTGGTGACAAGATCACCGTCGGCGCGCCAATGGTGGATGATGCTGCCGTGCAGGCCGAAGTGCTGGAGCAAACCCGTGCTGCCAAGACGATCTCTTTCAAAAAGCGCCGTCGTAAGCACTCGAGCCAGCGCAAACGTGGCCACCGCCAGCCGCTGACACTGGTTAAAATCACCGGCATTCTGGCAAGTGGTGCCGGTAAATCCGGTGTAAAAGCCGCGCTTGGCACGGTTTCCCGTACCGCTGTCGAGGCTGCTACTCCGAAGAAAAAGGTTGCCGCCAGCAAAAAGGCCGCGCCAAAAGCAGCCGCCAAAGCCGAAGAAGGCAAGGTAGGCGCAGCGCCGGCCAATCTTTTGAAAGGCCCCAAAGGCGAAGCCGACGATCTGAAAAAGATCTCCGGTGTTGGTCCCAAGCTGCTCGGCACGCTGAATGATGCTGGCGTATACCACTTTTGGCAAATCGCCGAATGGGGCCCGGCCGAGATCGAATACATGGATGACAAACTGTCGTTCAAGGGGCGCATCGAGCGCGATGACTGGATCAAGCAAGCGGCAGACTTCGCCGAAGCTGCGAAATAAGGAGAGCGATCAATGGCACATAAAAAAGCAGGTGGTTCATCCCGCAACGGCCGCGACTCAGCTGGTCGCCGCCTTGGTGTGAAAAAATACGGTGGCGAGCTGGTTATCGGTGGTAATATCATCGTGCGCCAACGCGGCACCAAATTTTGGCCGGGCGACAATGTGGGCATGGGCAAAGACCATACCATTTTTGCAACCTCCGAGGGCAATGTGAAATTCCACAAAGGCCTCAAAGGGCGCACCTTTATCTCGGTTCTGCCAGTGGCGGAGGCCGCTGAATAGCCGATACCTCTAGTGAAAATATTGAGGGGCTCGGTGGCAACACCGGGCCCTTTTTCTATTACGGAGACCACAATGGCCGACACCCTCAAAACCGACCGCCTGACCCTGCGCCCGCTCAAAGATAGCGACGCGGGTAATATCGCGCTGTTTGTGGGCGACCCGCGCGTGGCGATGAACCTTGCCGTGGTGCCACACCCCTACCCTGCCGGCGCTGCCGAGAGCTATATCGCCTATTCCCGCGCGCCCGAAACCAAAGAGACAATCTGGGGTATGGATAAAGACGGCGCGCTGATCGGGATGATTTCGATCTCGCCCAAAGCCGGGGGCATTGGCCATATCGGCTATTGGTTGGCACCACAGCTATGGGGCGGCCGGCTGATGAGCGAGGCCTTGGCTGCGGTGGTGCTTCATGCACGCAAAGCGGGGTTCAATCGCCTGTTTGCCAGCGTGCATCAGGGGAATGAAGGCTCCGCCAGGCTATTGATGAAATGTGGGTTTTCCTATCTGGGCGAGTCTGAAACCCATTCCATTCCGCGCGACGGCATGGTCGCGGCTTGGGAATATGAACTGGATTTGCGCGATGGATAACCTGCGCCTGCGCCGTTTCCACGATGATGATTTCGCGGCTTTCCACGCCCTTGTGTCTGATTATGAGGTTGCAAAAATGCTGGTAATTTGGCCACACCCGTCTGAGCCTGAATTTACGCGCGCGCGGATGGATGCGTCCGAGGCCAAGACGGGACAGGTGCTGGTGATTGAGGTAGAGGGGGTCTTTGCAGGCAGCGTTGGAACAATGTTTGGTGGGCTTGGCTATATGCTTGCCCGCGATTATTGGGGTCGCGGCATTGCAAGCTGGGCCGTGGCGGAAATGCTGAAGCGGATGTTTGAAGGCACAACGCTTGAAGAAACCACCGCTTGCGTGTGGCATGACAATCCGGCCTCTGAAAAGGTGTTGGCAAACAACGGGTTTAGGATGGTGGGAGTGTGCGAGGGTTTCTGTAAGGCGCGCGGGATGAAACTGGAAAACAACAGTCTTCGCCTTAGCCGCGCTAATTGGGCGCGGGCGCAACCCTTTTACCTGAAGACGGAGCGCTTGATTATCGAGCCTTTCACGGGCGATGAGGCCGCCGCGTTTTCTGCCTTGATGAATGATCCGGATATTGCGCGAATGATGACCACCATCGCGCATCCTTTTACCCCAGAAGACGCGGCGACATGGCTTTCGGAGCGGCCCTTTATCCACGAGATTGGCGAAGAAAAAGGCTTTGGAGCCAAAATTTGCCTGCATGACGGCACGCTGATTGGCTTTGTCGGGATCGGCGGAGCGCCCGCCAACACCGCGTATGCCTTTGGCCGTGCTTATTGGGGGCGGGGCTATGCCACCGAAGCGATGCGCGCTTTTCTGGAGCACTGCACCCGCATATTTGCGCTCAAGGAGATCACGGCGGGGGCGATGTTTGATAATCCCGCTTCAGCCGCGGTGTTGCGAAAGCTTGGGTTCGAGCCGGATGGAGAAATGCAACACAAAGCCTCGGGGCGGCTTGAGAAAGCGCCGCTCTTCCTGTATCGCAAGATAAATCATTAGGATAAAATCATGAAATTCCTCGACCTCACCAAAGTTTACATTCGCTCGGGGCAAGGCGGCAAGGGTTGCACCAGCTTTCGCCGCGAGGCATACGTCGAGTTTGGCGGGCCGGATGGTGGCGACGGCGGCAATGGCGGATCGGTCTGGGTCGAGGCCGTGGACGGGCTGAATACCCTGATAGATTTTCGTTACCAGCAGCACTTTTTTGCCCAGAATGGCCAAGCGGGCATGGGGCGGCAGATGTCTGGCAAAAATGGCGAGGACATCGTGCTGCGCGTGCCGGTGGGCACCGAGATCCTCGATGAAGATCAGGAAACCGTGCTGGCAGACCTCGCACGTCTTGGCCAAAGGGTCCAGCTGGCGCAAGGCGGCAATGGCGGCTGGGGAAATCTGCGCTTCAAAACCTCGATTAACCAAGCGCCCCGCCGCTCCAACCCCGGCCAGGAAGGGGTGGAGCGCACGATCTGGCTGCGCCTGAAGCTGATTGCCGATGTTGGCTTGCTGGGTATGCCAAACGCAGGTAAAAGCACGTTTTTGGCCGCGACGTCCAATGCGCGCCCCAAAATCGCCGATTATCCGTTTACCACGCTGCACCCCAATCTTGGCGTGGTCGGGGTGGATAACACCGAAATCGTGATTGCCGATATTCCGGGGCTGATCGAGGGCGCGTCCGAGGGCACCGGCCTTGGCCATCGTTTTTTGGGCCATGTAGAGCGCTGCTCGGTGCTGCTGCATTTGGTTGACGGCACCGGCGAAGACGTGGCGGAGGATTACCGGATTATCTCCACCGAGCTGGAAAAATACGCCGAAGAGCTGGCCAGGCGCCCCCGCATCGTGGCGCTGAACAAGGTTGACGCCTTGCAGCCTGAAGCACGTGCTGAAAAAATGGCCGCGCTTGAGGCAGCCGTGGGTGGCAAGGTTTATGCCATGTCTGCGGTGAGTCGCGAGGGGGTTACGGATGTGCTGCGCGCGCTGAAAAAGGTGATAGACCAAGCTAAAGCGGCGGAGGTCGTCGCCAAAGAGGAACCCTCGGCATGGAAGCCTTAAGCGCAGATATTATAGGCGCGGCCAAGGTTGTCGTGCTCAAAATAGGCTCGGCGTTGCTGGTGCAACAGGGCGCTTTGCGAGAGGCATGGCTCGGCAGTATTGCACAAGATGTGATGATGCTGAAAGCGCAGGGTAAAGCGGTGTTGATCGTATCTTCCGGCTCGATCGCGCTCGGGCGGGGCGTGCTAAACCTGCCAACGGGAGACCTGCCGCTGGAGCAAGCGCAGGCTGCCGCCGCCGTTGGCCAAATTCGCCTTGCCCATGCCTATCAGGCGGCCCTGAAGCCGCACGAGATCGAGACCGCGCAGGTGCTGCTGACCCTGGAAGACAGTCAGAACCGCCGCCGCTATCTGAATACACGCGCGACACTAAATGCGCTGCTCGGCCTTGGCGTGGTGCCGATTGTCAATGAAAACGATACCGTGGCTACCGACGAGATCCGCTATGGCGATAATGACCGGTTGGGTGCGCAAGTGGCGTCCTTGATCGGGGCTGATGTTTTGGTACTGTTTTCGGATATCGATGGACTTTATAGCGCTGACCCGCGGCTAAACCCCGAGGCCGGGCATATCTCCGAGGTCAGCGAGATAACCCACGAAATCGAGGATATGGCCGGTGATCCGGGCAGTGCCGGCGCTTCGGGCGGGATGCGCACCAAGCTGATGGCAGCACGAATCGCGATGGATGCGGGCTGCGCAATGGCGATTGCCAAGGGCGAAAAAATGCGCCCTGTGCAGGGGATGTTGGCAGGCGAGCGCTGCACATGGTTCAAGGCCAAGCAGGACCCTGCTTCAGCCCGAAAACGCTGGATCTCGGCGATGAAAATGGCGGGTATTGTGTCTATTGATGCCGGGGCGGCGCGCGCACTGCGCGGGGGAAAGTCGCTCCTCCCCGCTGGCGTGCGCGCGATCGAAGGTAAGTTCGAACGTGGCGATCCGGTGGAAATACGTGATGAAAATGGTGATCTGGTCGCCAAGGGGCTGGTCGCCTATTCGGCGCAAGAGGCGGCGATAATAACCGGCGCCAATAGCCGCGAGATAGAGACACGCCTTGGTTACAAGGGGCGCAGCGCCCTCATCCATCGCGACAATATGGCAATTTAGGAAGGTTTGAAATGGACATTAAAACCACAATGCAGGGCATCGGCCAAAGGGCCAAAGCCGCCAGCGCAGTACTTGCCTATACTGACAGTGCCACCAAACAAAAAGCACTGGAAGCGGCTGCCGGTTGTATTGACATCAGCCTCGCCGACCTCGTCAAAGCCAATAAAAAAGATATGCAGTATGCCCGCGAAAAAGGCCTCTCGAATGCCATGCTCGACCGGTTGATGCTGGACGAACCCCGCATAAAAGCCATCGCCACCGGCCTGCGCGCGGTCGCGGCGCAGGAAGACCCTGTTGGCAAGGTATTGGCGGCGTGGGATATGCCTTCGGGTTTGCATATCGAGCGGGTATCGACCCCGCTGGGTGTAATCGGAGTGATCTATGAAAGCCGCCCCAATGTTACGGCCGATGCTGGCGGGCTATGCCTCAAGGCTGGCAATGCCGCTATTTTGCGCGGTGGCTCCGAGAGTTTTCACAGCTCCGGTGCCATTCATGCCTGCCTTGTGGAGGGGCTGAAAGCCGCTGGCCTGCCAGAGGATGCCATCCAGCTCGTGCCGACCCGCGACCGTGCGGCGGTATCCGAAATGCTGACCATGACAGACTATATTGATGTGATCGTGCCACGGGGCGGCAAGGGCCTTGTCGGGTTAGTGCAGCGCGAAGCCCGCGTGCCGGTTTTTGCCCATCTTGAGGGGATTTGCCATGTCTATGTCGATGCGAGTGCGGACCCGGAGATGGCCCGCGCCATTGTGCTAAACGCCAAATGCCGCCGCACCGGTATTTGCGGATCGGCCGAAACCGTGCTGATTGATAAAGCATTTTTTGCCAAACACGCCGCGCCGTTTATTGATGATATGGTGCAGGCAGGGGTCGAGGTGCGGGCAGAGGGAGTGCTGGCCGAACTGCAAGGCACGATCAGGGCCAGAGCCGAGGATTTCGGGGTTGAATATCTGGATATGATTATCGCCGCCAAGCTGGTGGACGGGGTGGACGAGGCGATCAAACATATCGGTATTTTCGGCTCCAGCCACACCGATGCGATTGTGGCGGAAGACGATAGAGTAGCGGCACGGTTTTTCAAGCGGGTGGATAGTGCGATTGTGATGCGTAATGCCTCGACCCAGTTTGCCGACGGGGGCGAATTTGGTATGGGGGCTGAAATTGGCATTGCCACCGGAAAGATGCATGCACGCGGCCCGGTGGGCGCCGCGCAATTGACCAGCTTTAAATACCTGGTCACCGGTCAAGGCTCTATACGCCCATAAAAAAGGCGCTATTACATTTCGCATACCCACTAAACTACCCATAAAGGTAACGTGAACAAATATCTTTCACCGATTGTAAGGAATTAGCCCCACTTTAGCTTTTCCTTATTTATTGCTTTAGGTCCACCTCCCACTCCAACTTCTCCCGCCCCTTTTCAGAGGGGGCGCTTTGCCTTAGGATAGCACAAACGCAAGGAGCGCCCCATGACAGACCCTATCATCCACCTCTCGGACTATACCCCGCCAAGCTATCTGGTCGATTCTGTTGCACTGGAATTCAAGCTCCACCCGACAAAGACGACTGTCACCTCCAAGATCAAATTCAGCGCCAATCCAGAGGCCAAAACCCACGCCTTGCGGCTGGACGGCGAAGCGATGACCCTGAAATACGCCAAGATCAACGGCGAAACAGTGGAGCTGAACCCGGATAAGACCGGTATTGATCTGCCAGAGCACCTGCTAGGCAAGGGCTTCGAGTGGGAATGCGAGGTCGAGATCAACCCCGAGGCCAATACCTCGCTGGACGGGCTTTATATATCAAACGGCATGTATTGCACCCAATGCGAGGCTGAGGGTTTCCGGCGCATCACCTACTACCTTGATCGGCCGGATGTAATGACCACCTTTAGCGTGCGCATCCATTCGGACGAACCGGTACGGCTTTCCAACGGCAACGAGGTGGCGCGCGGCGAAGGCTGGGTTGAATGGCATGATCCGTGGCCAAAGCCGAGCTATCTTTTTGCGCTGGTAGCGGGCGATCTGGTGGCACATTCCGACAGCTTCACTACCATGTCGGGGCGCAATGTGGCGCTCAATATCTGGGTGCGCGAGGGAGATGAGGGCAAGTGCAGCTACGCCATGGACAGCCTGAAGCGCTCCATGAAATGGGACGAGAAAACCTACGGGCGCGAATATGACCTTGACCTGTTCAATATCGTGGCCGTGAGCGATTTCAATATGGGCGCAATGGAAAACAAGGGCCTGAATGTGTTTAACGCCTCCTTGGTGCTGGCCAGCCCCGAAACAGCCACCGATGCCGACTTTGAGCGCATTGAAAGCGTGATCGCCCACGAGTATTTCCATAACTGGACCGGCAACCGTATCACCTGCCGCGACTGGTTTCAGCTATGCCTCAAAGAGGGGCTGACGGTTTATCGCGACCAGCATTTCACCAGCGATATGCGCGACCCGGCGGTAAAGCGCATCGAGGACGTGGTAGCGCTGCGCGGGCGGCAGTTTTCGGAAGATGCCGGGCCGCTCTCCCACCCGCCACGGCCCAACCAGTATGTCGAGATCAACAATTTTTATACCGCCACGATCTATGAAAAAGGTGCCGAGGTGGTGGGGATGTTGCGCACGCTGGTAGGCGCCAATAACTACCGCAAGGCGCTAGACCTCTACTTTGAGCGCCATGACGGGCAGGCCTGCACGATTGAAGACTGGATCAAGGTATTCGAGGATGTCACAGGCCGTGATCTATCCCAGTTTTCGCTATGGTATACCTCGGCGGGCACCCCGCGGGTGGCTGCTTCCAGCACGTTTGACGGGAACACCTACACCCTGACCTTGCGCCAATCCACGCCACCTACCCCCAACGAGCTCGAAAAAGCACCGCGCCATATTCCGGTCGCTGTCGGGCTGCTCTATCCCGATGGCACCGAGGCCGTTGCCACCAAGGTGCTGGAGCTGACAAAGGCCGAGCAGGATTTCACCTTTTCGGGGCTTCAGATGCCACCAATCGCTTCTGTCTTGCGCGGATTTTCGGCACCTGTTGTGCTGGAGCAAAAGCTGGATAACAGCCTGCGCGCCTATTTGCTGGCCCATGATACCGACCCTTTCAACCGCTGGCAGGCAGGGCGGGATTATGCGCTGGATATACTGGCAGACCTGCCCGCCAATCCGGCACATGTCGCTGCCGAGTTTCTTTCGGCGATGGAGCGCATGGCAGTAGACGACAAACTGGCGCCGGCATTTCGTGCCATCACCCTCACCCTGCCCGCCGAGGGTGAGGTGGCGCGAAAAATCGCCGCCAATGGTGGCGTGCCGGACCCGATCGCAATACATAAAGCCCGCCGGGTGCTGGATATTGCACTCGCACAAAAAATGACCGGCACACTGCCCGAACTTTATATGGAGATGGCGGTAGCCGGACCATATTTCCCCGATGCCATAGCTGCCGGCAAGCGCAGCCTGCGCACGCGGGTTCTGGCGCTGCTTACCGCCATCGAGCCGGATGCGGCCAGCGCGGCGGCGCAGTTTGCCCAGGCTGACAACATGACCGAGCAATTACCGGCCCTCGGCCTGCTGATCCAGAAAGGCCAAGGCGCGGCGGCACTGCAAAGTTTTTATGAGCAGTGGCAACATCAACCGCTGGTGCTGGATAAATGGTTCGGGGTGCAGGCAGGCAGGAGCGCGCCTGATCAGGCAGTAAATGTGGTTACCTCCCTGATGAGCCACAAAGATTTCAACTGGAAAAACCCGAACCGTTTTCGCGCGCTGATCGGCACTTTTGCTATGGGCAATATTGCCGGTTTTCATGAAAAAAACGGTGCCGGGTACAAGCTTGTTGCCGACTGGCTGATCCGGCTCGATCCGATCAACCCGCAAATCACAGCGCGCATGACAACCGTCTTTGAAAGCTGGAGACTCTACGACCAGCCCCGACAAGAGCAAATGCGCGCCGCCCTGACCCGCCTGCTCGCGCTCGAAACCCTCTCCAAAAATACCCGCGAAATTGCCAGCCGGATATTAGGCTAAAGGGGCTTTCAAGTGCCTCTCATAGCTCCACAACGATAAAGACGGAAAAACGGCTGCCAATACCGACTTCGCTGGTCGCCCAGATATCCCCGCCATTTCGGGAAACCAGTTTTTGGGAAATGGATAGGCCCAACCCCGTGCCTTCGGCTTGTTTTGTGGAGAAAAACGGGTCAAAAATGCGCTGCAATTTATCGCTTGATATGCCGATGCCGGTATCCTCGATCGTAATCAGCACGCCGGTTTTTCCGTCTTTTTCATAGTCGGCGGTTGCAATATTCAGTTGCCCCCCCTCCGGCATAGCGTGGATAGCATTAACAATCAGGTTGATCAGTATCTGCTGTAACTCTGTGCGGTTCATCGACACATTTCGCGTCGCCTGCAAGTTTTTTCCCAGCTCGATTTTCACCGCATTGAGCAAGTGCTGCACCAGCGGAAACGTACCTTCGATCACCTCGTTGGGGCAGTGATGGGCAACGCTGCCGGCATACTCGTCCGGGCGGGCAAACTGCAATAATTTGCTCACCAGCGTATTGATCCGGTGGACCTGCTCGTAAACCAGCGAAAACTCGGTGTTCAGCGCCTGCGCTTCGGGGCCAAGCGCCTCCCGGATAACATCGACACTGCCCTGAATAACCGCCACCGGATTATTGATTTCATGTGCTACACCGGCTGTGATTTCACCTATTGCCGCCAGTTTTTCGGAAACCACCAGTTGCCGTGTGGCCAGCTCCAGCTGCCGGTTGGCCTCTTGCAGCTCAATGGTGCGCGCCTTGACCCTGTCTTCAAGCTCGTCCGCCCATTCCCGCAGCCTTTGGTCGCGCTCCTGCACTTGTGCCAAAACCGTATCCAGATGGGCCGACACCAACGAGACTTCGTTATTTTGCTCCGCCAGCCCCGTGCGGGCAGTTAGATCACCGGATTCAACCTTTGTGATGGTTTCAACCATTTTTTCAAGCGGCTTGAACACCCCGCGCGCCAGCCATAAAAATAGCGGCACCGAGAGCGCCAGCAGCAATAGAAACCCGCCGGAAATCAGCCATAGCGCCTTGGTCTTGGCCGCGCGATAAGGGCTATCCAGAAACCCGACATAAAGCATGCCGACCCGATTGCCGAAGCTGTCAACCAGCGGCTCATAGGCTGAAATATACCAGTCATTAACCACAAATGCGCGGTCGAGCCATGTGCGGCCCTGATCCAGCACTGCGCTGCGCACCTCGACCGAAACCCGTGTACCCAGCGCGCGGACATTTTCAAACAGCCGCACATTGGTCGAAACCCGCACATCTTCCAGAAACAGGGTCGCGGTGCCCCGGCTTCCTTCTGTCAGGCTGGCCTCGGGGTAGACCAGGCCGTTGATGGTATCAATAAAATCAAGGTTCCGGTTCAGCAACACACCAGCCACCAACACCCCGACCCCCGCCGAAACCGCCGCCGCCGTGTGCACAACCATACCGCGCGTCTCCTCGGTGCGGGTGCTTGGCAGGGCGGCTTTTGTCGGCACCAGAGGGATACGCGCCCGCGCCGCCAGAGCAGGGGATATCTCGGCCAGATCGCGCGCGGAAAATATATCAATCTCGGTATGGCCAAGGCCATCCAGCGCGGAAAGTACCACCGGCCAGCGGGATGGATCAGCAGGAGCCGCGCTGGCGGAGATAACCACGCCGTCAGGCGAGATATAATATAAAAAATCAAACCCGTATATCTGGCGCTGGCTTTCCATCAAGCTGGGCAGGCTGCCGCCCTGATAGGCATGCAAAAATGCCGCCGAGGCCCCGAGCGCCTGCACATTTTCAAAAGCGCGCGCCTTTATGCCGGCCAGATACTGGTTGGCGATGGTCAGCTCGCTGTTCACCTTGGCAATCAACAGGTTATCAAACCGGGCCGCCCAGTTATAGATCACCACCCCGCCAAAAACCGGCATCACCAACAGCATCGGCAGCAGCGCGATCATCAACAGCCGCGTGCGAACGGATTTTGTCCATGGAATTCTTTGGGGGTTCAGTTGGTTACGCATCCCACATGGTGCATTTTCGGTCAATGGTCTTGCGCGACACCCCGAGCCGCCGCGCGGCCTCTGCACGGTTGCCGTTACAGTCTTTCAGCACATTCAGGATATGGCGGCGCTCCACGGCAGCGAGAGAATCAACTGCAAGCTCGTCGCTTTGTGTCTCTTCGCTGAATTCGGGCGGAAATTCCCCCACAATCAGCGAGCGCTCGATCAGATTGCGCAATTCGCGCACATTGCCGGGCCAATCATAGCTGGAAAGCTTGACCAACACCCCTTCGGTCAGCGGCAGCGGCTGCACGCCCAGCTCTTCGGATATCCGCTTCATAAACATATTGCTCAGCTCCAGCAGGTCGCCCTTTCGCTCGATCAGGCGCGGCATCTCGATATTGATAACATTAATCCGGTGGTAAAGATCAGCCCTGAAATGCCCCTCCTCCACAGCTTTTTCGAGGTTGGCATTGGTGGCAAACATAAAGCGCAGGTTGAGCGGCACCTCGCGTAGCGAACCAATCGGGCGGATGCGCATTTCTTCGATAACCCGTAAAAGCATGCTCTGGACCTTGGGCGGCAATTCTACGATTTCATCAAGAAAAAGGGTGCCGCCGCGCGCATGGAAAAGCAGCCCGTCTTGCTGGATATCCCCCTCTGCGGGGTCGTGCCGAATATAGCCAAATAGCTCGTTGGCGATGGTTTCCGGCGAAATCGCTGCGCAATTTACCGGCACAAAAGGATGCTCGGCGCGCTCGGACATACTATGCAGCGTGCGGGCCACCACCTCTTTTCCGGTGCCGCTGGCGCCGGTAAACAATACCGATGTCGGCAAGGGAGCGATGCGCTCCAGCGTGTTGCGAATGGATGTTATCTCTTCCGAGCGGCCCAAAAGCCGCCCGTGGGCACACAGCTTTTCCGAAGCCAGCTCGTATTTCAGCAGGTAGTTTTCTCGGCGCAATTCCTGGCGGTCAAAGCAGCGCGCCACCGCGTTCAGGATCTGGTTGGAGCGAAAGGGTTTGAGCACAAAATCAGCAACACCGGCGCGCAGGGCGGCAATGGCGGTTTCGAGGTCGGCAAAGGCGGTGATCAGAATAGCATCAGCAAAAAAGCCGAGCTTTCGCTGCTCCTTCAGCCAGTCCAGCCCGGTTTTTCGGGGCATGATATTATCAAGAATCACAATATCGAAGTGGTTCTGGTCCAGCAGGGTTGAAGCCTCCTCCACACTGCCGGCGGCTTCTACGCGCAGGCAGCGGGGGCCGAGGATTTTGGTCAGAAAATTGCGCATCCCCGCTTCGTCATCGACAATCAACACCGAAGAAAGTGCCAGACCGGCGCCAAATTCGGCCCCGGTCTCGGCGGGCTCTGTGCGCTTGATCAGCGGTTTAACAGTCATAACTCAAAAAAACCCGTTGCTGGTTTAGTCCGCAGGTATCTTTTTGGCGGTTTTATTTACCACCTCTTCATACCACAGGTCATGATGCTCTTTTGCCCACTGGGTTTCAACCCTGCCTTTGGTCATAGAGGGCAATGCGCCTTCCATGCCAACGGTCCCCATATAAATATGCCCGATTACGATGGCCATATAAACAAAGGCTATCAATATGTGCAACAGATTGGCGAATTGCATTTCTTCTTGCGGAGCGAGCACGGTATCAAACGGAGCAATGCCGAACAGGCCGGGCAACCCGATACTGTTCGCAACTTCGAGCAGCGGAGAAATAAAATTGATCTGGTAAGGAAAGAGCAATGATAGCCCGCTCAGCGAAATAATAACCCCGAAAAGCATCACCATCCAGAACAGTATTTTCTCACCGGCGTTGAACTTGCCGGAAGAGGCATGGCCACCTTTTTTCAGCATCCCGCCCGCCTTGATCAGCCACTTGAAATCTACCTTTGCGGGGAAGTTTTTTGAAACCCAGAAGATAAAGCTGAGCGCCAGCCCGAGCATAAAAGGCCAGGCAACATAATTGTGTACAAATTTTCCGACAATCGAGATTGTCGTAAAAGCCTCTTTGCCAAAAAGCGGTATCAGGGCTACGCGGCCAAACAAAAGGCTTAGCCCTGTCACGGCCAGCAAAACAAACGGGATCGCCATAGTCCAGTGGGCAATGCGCTCGATCAGGCGAAAGCGCAAAATGGTCTCGCCGGTCTTTTTCCCCTCGATGCGGATTTTGCCCCGGAGGGCATAAAATGCTGCCAGCGCGACAATAACAGCAAGCAACAAATAGCCGCCATAAACGCTCAGCGGGCCATTGCGCCAGCTTAGCCAGCGCATACCGCCATCCTGGATAACCACATTACCTGCGGGGCTTGGGTCGCTGGAGATGATATCCGCAGTGCCATAGCGAAAAGCCCGCCACAGCTCGGGGTCCGCTGCACCGCCAAGGGTGCCGAGCTGGCCTGATAGCGGCGCGGCTATGTCAGGGTTGCCAATAGCATCGCGGCGAAACTGGTCATCCACCACCTCGCCCTTTTGGCGGGCCAGTATGTCTTCCAGCGTTTGGGCGCCACCGGTTTCGGCGCGCGGATCGTCCGCTGTTTGTGCCCAGACGGAAAAACTCGTGATCAACAATAAAAAAGCCGCCAGCATGATTGCCGGTAATTTTAGCGCAAGCATAATGTGCTCCTTGGGTAGGTCTGTCGGCACCGGAGCGAATATCCCTCCGGTGCCGTTTTTGCCTCAGGCCCGGCCTTAACCGCCGGTCTTTTGGCCATAAGCCGTGCCCCAGCCCCATGCGCCGGAACCAAAGCCACGATACACAACCCGCTCGCGGTAGATATCGGCGACGACATCTCCGTCACCAGCCAGCAGCGCTTTGGTTGCGCACATCTCGGCGCAGATCGGCAGTTTGCCTTCCGCAATACGGTTGCGACCGTATTTTTGGAATTCGGCGGCGGAGTTATCCTCCTCCGGGCCACCGGCGCAGAAGGTGCATTTATCCATCTTGCCGCGCGAGCCAAAATTGCCGGCCTGCGGAAATTGCGGCGCGCCAAACGGGCACGCATAGAAGCAATAGCCACAACCGATGCACAGGTCTTTGCTGTGCAGCACGATGCCATCGGCGGTTTGGTAAAACACATCCACCGGGCAAACGGCCATACAGGGCGCATCCGAGCAGTGCATACAAGCGATCGATATCGATCGCTCGCCGGGCTGGCCATCACCAATGGTGACAACTTTGCGCCGGTTGATGCCCCAAGGCACCTCGTGCTCGTTTTTACAGGCGGTAACGCAAGCATTACATTCAATGCAGCGTTCCGCATCAACGAGAAACTTTACTCTTCCCATTTCTCAATTCTCCTTCAAGCTGCAGTAATTTTGCAGAGAGTCACTTTTGTCTCCTGCATTTGGGTGACGCTGTCATAACCGTAGGTCATGGCAGTGTTGGCGCTTTCGCCGAGCACATAGGGGGCCGCGCCTTCGGGGTATTTATCCCGCAGGTCTTTACCCTGGAAATGCCCGCCAAAGTGGAAGGGCATAAAGGCAACGCCCTCGCCCACCCGCTCGGTAACCATAGCCGCTACCTTGACCTTGCCACCTTCAGGCCCTTCGACCCAAACCTGCTGGCCATCCCGCACGCCCATATTATTGGCGTCGCGCCGGTTGATCTCGACAAACATCTCCTGCTGAAGCTCGGCAAGCCACGAAATCGAGCGGGATTCGTCCCCCCCCCCTTCGTATTCCACGAGGCGACCCGAGGTCAGGATCATCGGGTAATCCTGGCTGAAGTCGTTTTTCTGGATGCTCTCATACATGGTTGGCAAGCGGTAAGCCTGCTTGTCCGCATATGTCGGGTAGTCTTTTACCAGATCGCGGCGGTTGGTATAAAGCGGCTCGCGGTGGAGCGGTACCGGATCAGGGAAGGTCCAGACCACTGCACGCGCCTTGGCATTGCCAAACGGGGCGCATTCGTGGTTGATAGCCACCCGCTGGATGCCGCCCGAAAGGTCGGTCTTCCAGTTGGTGGCATCGCCGGCACCGGCCTCGATCGTCGCCAGTTCCTCTGCGGTCAGCTCGCTATCCCAGCCCAGCTCTTTCAGCATGGCCAGAGTGAATTCAGGGTAACCGTCCTGAATATCGGACCCTTGGGAGTAAACCCCTTCGGCCAGCAGGTTCACCCCGTCACGCTCCACGCCAAACCGGGCGCGGAAGGTCAGGCCACCTTTGGAGACAGGTTTGGACATGTCATAAAGGTTTGGTGTGCCCGGATGCTTTTGCTCGGGCGTGCCCCAGCACGGCCATGGCAGGCCGTAATATTCGCCGTCTGCGGGGCCGCCGATGGCCTGTAGCGTGGTACGATCAAACGTATGCTGGTTAGCCATATGCAGTTTGATCCGCTCCGGGCTTTGGCCGGTATAGCCAATGGTCCACATACCCCCGTTGAATTCACGGGTGATATCCTCGATGTTTGGCTCATCCTCTCCATCCATGCCGATATTGCGGAAGATACGGTCGGCAAACCCGAATTTTTTGGCAAATTTAGCCATGATGATGTGGTCAGGCAATGCCTCGAACAACGGGTCCACAACCTTGTCACGC
Source organism: Paracoccaceae bacterium (assembly GCA_021647745.1). Classification (GTDB taxonomy): domain Bacteria; phylum Pseudomonadota; class Alphaproteobacteria; order Rhodobacterales; family Rhodobacteraceae; genus UBA3077. The sequence continues at coordinate 20,136 of JAKIUB010000022.1, forward strand.
CATTGCAGCGAGCGGTTGGAAGCGGTGACCGAGCCACGGGTTTCATACTGCGTAGTTGCCGGCAGCAGATATACCCCGTCGGTGCGATCATGCAACACAGCGGAAACGGTCGGATACGGATCAATCACGACCAGCATATCCAGCTTTTCCATCGCTGCTTTCATTTCCACACCGCGCGTTTGGCTGTTGGGCGCGTGGCCCCATAGCACCATGGCGCGCACATTGTCGGGCTGGTCGATATTGTCTTTGTCCTCCAGCACACCGTCTATCCAGCGCGATACCGGAATACCCTTGAGGTTCATCAAGGACTTTTCGGAGCCGTCAGCCGCCGTGAGATTGTCAAACCGGCCCTTCAGCCAGTCGAGATCTTCCTTCCAGACCCGTGCCCAATGCGCCCATGCGCCACCCGACAGGCCATAATAACCCGGCAAGCTGTGGGAAAGGATGCACATATCGGTGGCACCCTGCACGTTGTCATGGCCACGGAAAATATTGGTGCCGCCGCCGGTTACCCCCATATTGCCAAGGGCAAGCTGCAAGATGCAGTAAGCGCGGGTGTTGTTGTTGCCCGTATGGTGCTGGGTGCCACCCATGCACCAGATCAGGGTGCCGGGGCGATTATTGGCCAGCGTGCGGGCCACCCGCTCCATCTGGCTGCCGGGCACGCCGGTTACGCGCTCCACCTCTTCGGGGGGCCATTTTTTGACCTCGTCACGGATCTCGTCCATGCCATAAACACGGGTGCGGATAAACTCTTTATCCTCCCAGCCGTTCTCGAAAATGTGCCACAAAAAGCCCCAGATCAGCGCCACATCGGTGCCGGGACGGATGCGCACATACTCGTCGGCATGCGCGGCTGTGCGGGTAAAACGCGGGTCGCACACAATAAGTTGGGCATTGTTACGCTCTTTGGCGCGCAGCAGGTGCAGCAATGATACAGGGTGAGCCTCGGCAGGGTTGCCCCCGATCACCAGCATCACCTTGGAGTTGTGAATGTCGTTATAAGAGTTGGTCATGGCGCCGTAGCCCCATGTATTGGCCACACCGGCCACCGTGGTCGAATGACATATCCGCGCTTGGTGATCTACGTTATTGCTGCCCCAATAGGCGGCAAATTTGCGGAAAAGGTAGGATTGCTCGTTGCTGAACTTGGCCGAGCCAAGCCAGTATACGCTGTCTGGCCCGCTTTCCTCGCGGATGGTGCCCATCTGGTCGCCGATCTCGTCGATCGCGGTTTCCCAGCTAATGCGCTTCCACTCGCCGTTTTCTTTTTTCATCGGGTATTTCAGGCGGCGTTCGCCAATAGCCGAAGCACGGGCCGCAGCCCCCTTGGCACAATGGGCGCCCAGATTGAACGGGCTGTCAAAGCCCGGCTCTTGCCCGACCCAAACCCCGTTATCCACTTCGGCCACAACCGTGCAGCCTACCGAACAGTTGGCACAAATCGACTTGACGGTTTGCAGCGCGCCATTAACCGCGTCTACGGTCTGGGCCTGCGCCACCGTGCCACCAAAGGCACTGATCGAGGCCAGCCCGCCCACCGCAAGGCCGGAGCCGCGCAAAAAGCTGCGGCGATTCACCGATGTTTCGGCGATATTTGACAAGAGGCTTGTCCGCTGGGGGCGTCTCGCTACCCCGTTGGTTTTTTTCCTCAGCATTATATTCTCCCTGAGTTGTTAGGTCTTTTTTTAGCTGGCAGTCGGGCGTCTCGCAACCATTCGCCAGTGTCAAAAACACCGGTTAAAAGGCTGCCGTTTCAAAATAGGCCTGAGTGTGCGCGGTATCCTGAAGTCCGCTGTTGGGGCTGCCCACTTCGACCGCTTGCGCGGCGGTGCCTGTAGCGGCGGCCACAGCAACAGCCGGCGCCGATACGGCGGCGAGCTTCAAAAAATTACGGCGGTCGGTTTTGACAGCTTCGTCATTTTTACTCATCTGGTTTCCTCTCTATTGTAGCCTGTTCAGGCCGGTTATGCGGTTATCCCGCGTTCATTCGAAAAGCTTCGCGTTCGATTTCCATGAAAGCCTTGCCGGCGCTGCCCACAGGGGCATAAAACACCGATGATTTTGCAGCCTCCAGATCTGCAAAAAAATGCCCGGCCCACGAGCCGATATGCTTGTTAAAAAAACTCGCCTGCTGCTCAAGGCTGGCAACCTCGCCAAAGCGGCCGGTAATCATGCCACCCATCATTTCCAGCAGGCTCGCGATATTGTCTTCCGGTTCGAATGTGTTGGGCGCACGGGTAATGCGCGCGGCCAACATATCCTTGCGCAGCATAGCCAGCGGTTTTTCGTTTAAAAATCCGGTGAGATAAAAGCTGGTATAGGGCAGAAGCTCACCACGCCCGAGGCCAATAAACAGCGCTGTATATTCGCTCTCGACCCCGGTGGCTGTGGTCGCCCTTGCCACCCGCGCCATTGCGTTGATCGCCTCGCCCAAAGAACTGTCATCGCCACTCAGAGCCGCAGCCTTTTTCAACAGCTCCTTGCCCGGAGGCCGCGCCAGCAACAGGCCGAGAAAATTATACATATCGGCACGGAGGCGGTCTTCCTCCGGTATTTCGATCTTTTGGGCGCTTGCGGTCATTATAGTTCCGTTTCTGTTGGGGCGGGCGGGCTATCATCTGCAAAGTGAAAGCGCATGCGGCGGCGAGGGGTTACAGGTGCGGGCGCTTCTTCTTCAATTTCCGGCAAGGGAGCGAAGGCAGGCTCCTCCTCATACTCTTCAGGCGCGTCAATAGCTGCGGTTTCAGCCTCCACCAGCACATTTTTCGGAGTTTCGGGTTCGTCCACCGGCTCCCGCAGCATGCCCTTGCCCACCTGATATATCGTTTTTATCACGCGCTTGATATCGTTTTTTCCGGTGAAATCCTCGCCATAATCCACCAGCATATCAACATTGGCCAAAACCGGATCGCTGCGCCACAGGGTGCGCAGAGCGCGATTGCGCAGGGCGTCAGGCACGGCCGCCTTCATAAAGGCGCTAAAATCATCGCCGGGCTGCATGGCATCAGGGTTGGGCAGGTCAAGCTCGGTCAACACTTCCTCTTCGGTTTTTTCGGCCAGCGCGGCGTGCTGGCCGGTAATCAGTGCTTCTTCCTTGCCACGCGCCAGCGCTTCGGCCTCGGCCTGCACACCGGCACGCCGACGCGCCCATGCGCCAGCAGAAGGTGGTGCGGCACTCAATGTAGGGTCTCCGTTTTGCGGCGCGGTGCGCGGTAAACATCGCTGGTCTGCCGAATGCGGACATCGCCAATACCATCTTCAACCAAATCGATCCGGCGCTTGTCGCGGCGGCGTTTTACGAATGTTTCTTCCTTGTGGTGGGTTTCCGTCCATTCCTCCACCAGCGCGACCAGAGCCGGCGGCATGGGCACCAGCTCGACAATATCCTCGCCATTATCGGCATAGTCCTGCCCGTCAAAAGGTGAAGCCGTAACCAGCAAAACCTCCAGCCCGCTCTCGTTCTCCGTGCTCTCGCGCAGAACCACATAGATCGACGGGGTCTTGGTGGAAAGTTCGGTCAGATAAGCCTCGGTGTCGGTGCGATAAAGCTCCAGCGGTACCGTGGCGGCATGATACTCCACCACCTCGCCATCGCGGCGCAGCTCGCGCCAGTTGGCCGGACCAGCGCCGGGCAACACCGCCACCGCGCGCCACACCCACTTCGCCCAACGGGTCACGCCCGGAGATTTCCGAAGCACCACCCCGAGCGGTATAGTTAATGTTTTTTCAGTTGTCGGCTTCACCCGGCTCTCCTTACGCGCATTGTTCACGCGTCCACCCCCGAGACTGGGTAAGTTTTTCGCTTTTGAATAGTTTTAATTCATCAATCTGCACAATATTGTAATAATCTGGACATTTAGACCCCGATATTCCATTAATCACGCAACATGGGACAAACTGACCCTGCGCCACTATCCCGCGTCATTTTGCCATGTCCCCGACAGCCTGAAAAACGAATCACCTGCGAAGTTTCGATGGTGATCACCGAGGCTTAAAAAGCCTTTACTCCCGGCTCGTTTGCGGCCTAAGTATTGGTGTAAATATAAAAATATCTGGTAACGCTCGGGGAATTACTATGCCTAATACATTGATATTATGTGATTGTTCCGGTTCACAAAAACTGGACGCCAAAGTGCTTTCAAAAGCTTGCGGCATGGATTGTTCGCGCGTTCATACAGCGCTTTGCACCCGAGAGCTGGGGGATGCCGCCGCGCTTATCAAAGAAGGCGGGGCGATGGTTGCCTGCCTTCAGGAGCGGCAGGTTTTTGAGGAGCTGGCCGACGAACTCGGTGTAGAACCCCCTCTTTTTGTCGATTTGCGTGATCGGGCGGGCTGGTCCGACGAGGGCGAAAAAACCACCGCAAAAATGGCGGCGCTGCTGGCGGCCGCTACGCTGGAAGCCCCCGCCATCAAGATGTTTGACCTGCAATCCGAGGGGCAATGCTTGATCGTTGGCGACGCGCCGGTGGCGCTGGCCGCCGCAGCGCAGCTCTGCGAGGCGCTTAATGTGACCGTGCTGCTGGAAAATGCGGAGGATATCCCCCTGCAGCGGGATTTTGATGTGGTGATCGGGGAATTGCGGCAGGCTTCCGGTAGTCTTGGGCAATTCAAGGTCACGATCGACGGTTTGCAGCTCATCGAGCCGGGCGGGCGCGGCGCGGCGCGGCTTTCCTCCCCCCGCGACGGCGGCCACTCGGATTGTGATCTTATTCTTGATCTGCGCGGCGGCTCTGCCTTGTTTCATCACAAGCGTGACGGATACTTGCGCGCCGACCCGCGCCACCCGGATGGCGTCAGCAAAGCCGTTATCGAGGCCAGTCAACTGGTCGGCGGTTTTGAAAAGCCGTTTTATGTGGCGCTGGACCCGCATATCTGCGCCCATTCCCGCGCCGGCATTACCGGCTGCTCCAACTGTATCGACACCTGCGAAACCGGCGCAATTCTGGCGGATGGCGACCATGTCTCCATTGACCCGCTTATTTGTGCGGGTTGTGGTGGTTGCGCTACCGTCTGTCCGTCCGGCGCGATCGCCCATGCGGCGCCAGACTTTGGATACCTGCTAAAACGCCTTGTAAGTATGGCGGATGCGTATCGCGAGGCCGGCGGCAAAGCCCCGCGCCTGCTGGTGCATGATACAGATTTCGGTACCGAGATGATCTCGCTTTCCGCACGGTTCGGGCGGGGGCTGCCCGCCGATGTTATTCCGCTCGAGGTCGAGAGCCTTGCCGGTTTCGGCCATGCAGAAATGCTGGCAGCACTTGGTTGCGGGTTTGCGGCAGTTGATATTTTGCTCACCCCGAAAACCGAGCGGCCGCTGCTGGAGAATGCGCTGGAGCTAGCACTGGCGATCAGTAATAATGCTGCCATCCGCCTGCTGGATTTAGCGGACCCCGAAGCTTTGAGCGACGCACTATACGGCCAGCAGGTTGCCAAACCCGCAGCGCCTATCCTGCCAATCGGCAACCGAAGGCAGGTGACACGTTTGGCCGCAAAAGCCCTGCACGGCAGCACAGCCGACACACCTGTCCCGCTGCCCGGGGGCGCCCCTTATGGCGCAGTTGTGGTTGATCCGGATAAATGCACGCTGTGCCTGTCTTGCGTATCGCTTTGCCCCTCGGGGGCTTTGCTCGACAATGAAGACAGCCCGCAGCTGCGCTTTCAGGAAGATGCCTGCCTGCAATGCGGTATCTGCATTGGCGCCTGCCCGGAAACCGCCATCCAGCTCAAGCCGCAGCTTGATTTGTCGGATGCCGCACTTTCCCAGCGGGTGCTGCACGAGGAGGAGCCGTTTGGCTGTATTTCCTGCGGTGCGCTTTTCGGGGTAAAGTCCAGCGTCGAGCGGGTGATGGAAAAGCTTGCCGGCATACACCCGATGTTTACCGGCTCGGATAATGCCAAGCTGATCCAGATGTGTGACAAATGCCGGATCGAGGCGCAATATCACAGCAGTTCCAGCCCGTTTCAATCAGCCCCCCGCCCCCTGCCACGCACCACCGATGATTACCTCAAGCGGCGCGATAACTGATGTCAGTTTTCCACCAGAGGCACGCCGAGATCGACGGGCATAATCCCGGGCAGAAAGAGATTTTCCTGCCAATAAAGAGGAAAAATTATAACATGAGTACGAAAAAACACCCGAAGCGGGTAGGGGATATGTCTCGATATACGACAAAGATAAACAGGATGGAGAGCTGAATGGCCACGCGCGAAGAGGTATTGGCAGCCCTGAAAGAGGTCAAAAACCCGGGGGGGAATGATATCGTCAGCGCCGGCATGGTGAAGGCGCTGACCGTTGACAATGGCGCCGTGCGCTTTGTGCTGGAGGTGCCGGGCGCACAGGCCAAGGCCTTCAAATCCATACACAAAGCTGCGGAAGATGCCGCAAAGTCGGTTAACGGGGTTGGTGCTGTTTCGGTTGTGATGACAGCCCATAGCGCCCCGCAAGCACCACCGGATCTGGGTACCAGAAAGTCCGACCCAAAGGGGCCGCAAAAAATTCCCGGTATTAACAAGATCATTGCCATTGCCTCGGGCAAGGGCGGGGTCGGAAAATCGACACTGTCGGCCAATCTGGCAGTGGCGCTGGCGATCGAGGGCAAGCGCGTGGGCTTGCTCGATGCCGATGTATTCGGCCCTTCTCAGCCGCGGATGCTCGGGGTGTCGGGCCGCCCTGCCTCGCCGGACGGAACAACCATTTTGCCACTGCGCAATCACGGGGTGACCCTGATGTCGATCGGGCTGATGACCAATGACGACGAGGCCGTGGTCTGGCGCGGCCCAATGCTGATCGGAGCCTTGCAACAGATGCTCAATCAGGTGCAATGGGGGGCGCTGGATGTGCTGATCGTTGACCTGCCGCCGGGCACGGGCGATGTGCAGATGACGCTGGCACAAAAAGCCGAGGTTGACGGGGCGATCATTGTCAGCACCCCGCAAGATGTGGCCCTGATGGATGCCCGCAAAGGCATTGATATGTTTAACAAGCTCGGCACACCCATTATAGGTATGGTCGAGAACATGTCTTACCAGATTTGCGAGGAATGCGGCCATAAAGGCCACCCGTTTGGCCATGGTGGCGTGGCAAAAGAGGCTGCCAAGCTCGGCGTGCCGCTGCTGGCGGAATTGCCGCTTCATCTTGATATTCGGGTTGCATCCGATAGCGGCGCGCCTATCGTGGTCAGCAAACCGGATTCACCGCAGGCGCAGGCTTTTCGCAACCTCGCCAAAAGACTGATCAAGGATGGAACCCTGTGACAGACAATATTTTTGAAGCCCCGATGCCGGCCACCTTCCCGCCGCTGTTTCGCGGCGAGGCTGTCAGCGGCAGCACGGACCCTTTTGCCAAGGCCTGCACCCAGGCAATGATCGGCGTGGATGCCGGCTTGTTGGTGCATAGCGTCACCCCAGACCGGATCCGCGCCGCGATTGTGTTTGCGCCCGAAACCCCGCTTGAACAGGCGATGGTGGCATTTATTGCTTGCGGGGTGGGGCTTCAGCATGCGATGGGCGCGTTGGCCCCGCCCGAAGTGGCTGTGCATCTGGGCTGGCAGGGCGATATTTATGTGAATGGCGGGCGGGCCGGTCAGCTGCGGGCCGCCGCCTCGACAACTGACCCGGCTCTGGAGCCGGACTGGCTGGTGGTCGGGCTGGAAATTGACCTGCTTCCGCAAGGTGACGGCGAAACCGGCAACCATCCGAACCAGACCTGCCTGATGATGGAGGGCTGTGGCGATGTCTCGCCCATTCGTCTGCTCGAAGCGTGGTCACGCCACACGCTGGTATGGCTGAATGATATCGAAAACGACGGCACACGGGCTTTGCACGCCCAGTGGCGCGGGCTGGCAAAGGGGGTGGGCGAAGAGGTCAGCCCTGCCCTGCCCGGCATGCCCGAGGGCATATTTGTCGGCATTGACGAAGATTTCGGCATGCTGCTGAAAGACAAAGGAAAAACCCGGGTCATTCCGCTATCGGCTATCCTTGAAACAGGAGACACAGCATGAACCTCGCCCGCGCCATTCATTTTGACGAAAGCGACACGCTGGTATTTCACAACCCTGCCCGCACTGGCGAGTGGGTGATCTCGGGGGGGTTCGAGTTTTCCAACTGGGGCGAGGGTGATTTGAGCGGAAAGGCGCGGCAGGCCTTTGCCAATGGCTGGCTCGGGCTGGAAACCTTTGGCAGAGTAACATTTGTGGCAGTCACTACCATTGAGCCTGCCGAGCTGGAAACCCTGACAGAGCGGCTGGCACAGCATTTTGTGGATATCTACGGCGCCCCGACGCTTGAGGCAGCGATGCCTGTGGCTAAAGTCGAGATAAATGCCATGATCGACCTCTGCGAAGGCCATGAGGCAAACACCTTGCTGACCGTGATGCGCGAGCTGGTGGAGTCCGGGGTGTCCGAAGCCTTTCGGACCATCGAGCCGCCCGAAGCTTCGCTGGATATACTGGCGGTCCACGGCGAGCTGGAGTAGCTTTCGGGCAACTTGCGCAGGCTATTGTGTGGCATTAAAGGTAAACAGGGGTTCGCCGTTGAGGGTGTAACCGTTGATCAGCTCTTTGGCACGGTCCGATGCCAGCCAGTTTTCCAGCTGCATTGCCAAGTCGCTCTTCACATGCGGCCAGCGGGTCGGGCTTACCGGAATATAGGCATATTGGTTAAATAGTGCCGGATCACCGGCAAACAGCAACACAAGCTCTCCTTTGTTGCCAAAATTCAGCCAGCTGGCGCGGTCCGAGACTGTATAGGCATTCATGCCGCTGGCGACATTCAGCGTAGCCCCCATGCCGGCGCCGGCAGCGCGATACCACACTCCCTCAGGCTCGATACCAGCCTCGACCCAGAGCGATTGTTCCTTTTTGTTGGTGCCGCTATCATCGCCGCGGCTGACAAAAACCACACCCGCGCGGGCGATACTTTGGAGGGCTTGCACCGCTGTTTCAGCACGGCCCAGATTGGCGGGGTCGTCATCCGGACCTACAAACACAAAATCATTATACATAATCTCGCGGCGGTGGGTACCATAGCCCGCAGCAAGAAACGCCTCCTCGGCAGCGCGGGCATGCACCAATATTGCATCGACATCCCCTGATTTCCCCAATGCCAGCGCCTGCCCTGTGCCCACCACTATCAGTTCCACATCAAGGCCAATATCGGCCCTGATCTCGGGGAGCAGTATCTCTGACAGCCCTGAATTGTAAAACGAGGTGGTCACCGCCATTCTCAGGCTTTCCGCATGGGAGGCCGTGGCCAGCACTGTCGCGACGATCAGGGTTTTCCAGAAGAGTTTCATTCGACAATGTCTCCGTTTGTAAAGGCCTTGGCTTCAGCGGTTAAGGGAGTGGAAAAGAACATTTCAGCAGGGCTGTGCTCGTGCACCATGCCTTTGAGCATAAAAACAATATCCTCCCCGAGGCGGCGCGCCTGCCCCATATCGTGGGTCGACATCACGATCCGGGTTCCGGCGGCCTGTGCGGTTTTAAGCAGGGTTTCTATCTCGCGGGTCGCACGGCCATCAATATTGGCGCAAGGTTCATCCAGAAATAGCACTTCGGGCTTGATAATCAGGGCGCGAGCCAGAGAGAGTTTTTGCTTTTCGCCCCCCGAAAGCATTGGCGCCCAGCTCTCCAGCAACGGGCCTATGCCAAAACGGGCGGCACATTCCCGCGCCTGCGTACGCGCCTCGGCCTTGCCCACACCGCGCAACCGCAAAGGATAGGCAAGGCTATCAACCACGCTCCGGCGCATCATGATCGGGGACTGAAAAACAAACGCCTGTTTTTGCTGTGCCTCGTCAGCCGGCACCGCCCAGTTCATCTGCCCGCCAGCGCAGCGCTGCAAGCCGTGCATCAGCCGCAAAAATGTGGTTTTTCCAGCCCCGTTCGGGCCAACAACAATGGTAAACCCCTTGGTTTCAAGGGTAAAGTTTACCGGTCCCACCAGCTTTTTGCCGCGCATACTGGCAGTGGCCGCTTTCATTTCAAGGGGGAGGATGCTCACCATGTGCTGGCCCGCTCGGTTTTTCCGATAATGTGGATCAGCAGGTTGATGATCACCGCCAGTACGATCAGCACCAGCCCCAGCCCCATGGCGAAGGCAAAATTACCCTTGCCGGTTTCCAGTGCAATCGCGGTGGTCAGCACCCGTGTGGCATGTTCGATATTTCCGCCGACGATCATAATCGCCCCCACTTCACCAATCGCCCGGCCAAAACCCGCCAGCGTGGCCGTAAGCAGCGCCCGCTTGCCATCCCATAGCAGGGCGGTGATGCGCTGCGTCCGCGTCGCGTTCATCGAGATCAGCAGATCGTGGTATTCGGCCCATAAATCACGGATGGTCTGGTGGCTGATCGAAGCGATCAGCGGGGTGATGATGATCACCTGCGCAATGATCATCGCACTTGGCGAAAACAGCAGGCCAAAGCCGCCCAAAGGCCCCGCGCGCGAAAGCAGCATATAGACAAACAGCCCGACAACCACCGGCGGCAGGCCCATCAGCGCATTGAGCACCGCAATCACATAACGGCGCGACCAGAACCGGTTGACCGCCAACCACGCCCCCATAGGCAAGCCGATAACAGAAGCAATGATCACCGCTGAAACCGTGACCTGAAGCGACAAAAAAATGATCTCGTAAAGATCCGGGTCTAGGCTGATTATCAACCCCCAGGCGTCCCAGAACCCTTGGCCGATACTATCCATGCCTCATTTTCTCGCCTCCGCAATGGCCAGATCTTGCGGCGTATTGATATTGAAAAACGCATCTGGTTCCTCAAAAATGCAGGTCGCGCAGCCCATTGGGCCGGTCCACAAGATCACCTTGCGCAGCCCGTTTTCCAGCGATTTGCGCAGTGCCTCCCTGTCGGAAACCCGATAAAGCGTGAATGTCGGTTGACGAAAAAATCCGCCGCCGGGCTTGGGGCTGTGGGCCATGGCCAGCGGCGTGCCTTGTTTTTGGCGGGCTTCCAGCAGCCTTTTCACCAGATCAAGCGGAAAAAACGGGCTGTCCGAGGCCACGGAAACCAGCGCTTCATAGCCATTGGCAGCGGCCCAGTCCATGCCCGCCAGCACCCCGGCCAGCGGTCCGGCATGGCCGGCAATACTGTCAGCCACGACCGGCAGGCCAAATTCGGAAAACCGTATGGCATCACCGTTGGCATTCAGCACCATGGTCTCTACCTGCGGTGCAAGCCGCGCCACAATACGGGACAGAACCGGCCGGCCGTGCAGCGGCAAAAGGCCCTTGTCGCCTCCGCCCATGCGGCGCGCCTGCCCCCCTGCCAGAATGACACCGGCAACCTTCATTGCCGACGCGCGCTGCGTTTGGGTTCTGTCTTTATTTTGGCGGGGTCGGCATCGCGGATCAGCCTGTCCTCGCCGCTAAGGCAGATAAAACGCTGCCCGCGCATCCGGCCAATAAGTGTCAGCCCTACTTGCCGCGCAATCTCCACCCCCCATGCAGTGAAACCCGAGCGCGAAGCCAGCACCGGAATACCCATCAGCGCGGTTTTGATCACCATTTCCGAGGTCAACCGCCCCGTGGTGTAAAGGATTTTATCCGCCGCACTCGCCCCCTCCATCACCATCCAGCCGGCGATTTTGTCTACGGCGTTATGACGTCCCACATCCTCCATATAGACCAGCGGCCGCGCCTGCGTGCACAACACCGAGCCGTGAATGGCCCCCGCCTCCAGATAAAGGCTGGGGGTGGTGTTGATACGGTGTGCCAGCGCATAAAGCCAGCTGGTGCGCACCTCCGCCTCTGGCAAGGTCAGCCCCTCCAGTCCCTCCATCATATCGCCAAACACCGTGCCCACGGCGCAGCCCGAGGTGCGGGTCTTTTTCTTCAGCTTTTCTTCGTAGTCGGTTTTGCGCACCGTGCGCACAATCACGGCCTCGACCTCTTCGTCATAGTCAATGCCGGTGATCTTGTCTTCCATCAGCAACATACCCTGATTGCGCAGATAGCCCACGGCCAGATATTCGGGGTAATCTCCGATGGTCATTGCTGTCACGATCTCCTGCTTGTTCAGGTAAATCGTCAGCGGGCGCTCTTCCACAACGCTGATTTGCTGCTCCTGCCCGTTTTGGTCTCGCCCTGTGACCGCACGGGTCAGCCGCGTATTTCCCGAGGACGGCGTGATAAGATAATGAGATTCTTGAGACATTCGTTATTTTCCCGCCAGGTACCGTATATAAATGCCACATTATCCGCCGAAATTTCCCATGTAAAATGCAAATTGACCAACAGCTGGATTAAAGGTCACTTTGTCTCCCCACCTCGTCTGACAAAACAATAAAGGTAATTTTGGCACAGGATGGAGCGGAGCAAGAGAGAGCAAGGCGTCGAATCATTGGAAAATAAAAAAGCTTAGATGCATTCAACCAGCCACGGCAACATTTGGCTAGTCTATAGGCTGGCGTTTTAAAGCCAAACGTTTTTTCAGGGCATATATCCAGTATCTGCTCTTTGCCCCGAGGCACCTATCCGAGCTTTTTGCGGATGATTTCGTTTACCACTTTTGGGTTGGCCTTACCTTGGGTGGCTTTCATCACCTGCCCGACAAACCAGCCTGCCATGCTTGGCTTTTCTTTGGCCGCAGCTACTTTGTCGGGGTTGGCGGCCATCACCTCGTCCACCGCGGCTTCAATCGCGCCGGTATCAGTTACCTGCAACATGCCGCGCGCTTTTACGATATCGGCGGGGATACCACCCTCAAGCCATACAATTTCAAACAGCTCCTTGGCGATTTTACCGGAAATATCACCCTTTGCGATCAGGTCAATAATACCTCCGAGTTGACTGGCAGAAATAGGAGATTTATCAATGCTATAGCCTTTTTTGTTCAACCTTCCAAACAGCTCGTTGATCACCCAGTTGGCGGCCTGTTTGCCATCACGGCCTTTGGCCACGGCCTCAAAATAAGCAGCGTTGGCGACATCGGCAGTCAGCACACCGGCATCGTATTCTGTCATGCCAAAATCTTGCACAAAACGGGCTTTTTTCGCATCGGGCAGCTCTGGCAGGTTGGCCTTTATTTTATCAACCCAGGACTGCTTGATCTCCAGCGGCAGCAGGTCCGGGCAAGGGAAATAGCGGTAATCATGGGCTTCTTCCTTGCTCCGCATGCTTCGGGTTTCGCCCTTTACCGGATCATAAAGCCGGGTTTCCTGGTTGATACTGCCGCCATCTTCCAGAATGGCGATCTGGCGTTTGGCCTCATAGTCAATCGCCTGCTGGATAAAGCGCATCGAGTTCATGTTTTTGATCTCGCAGCGGGTACCGAGATGCTTGAAATCACCGCTTTCGCGGAAGCGCTCATAGGCGCCGGGTCGGCAGACAGATACGTTCACGTCCGCCCGCATGCTGCCCTCCTGCATGTTGCCGTCACAGGTGCCAAGGTAGCGCAATATCTGCCGGATTTTGCGCACATATTCCGCGGCTTCTTCAGGGCCGCGAATATCGGGAAAGCTCACGATTTCCATCAGGCCAACGCCGGTGCGGTTGAGGTCGACAAAGCTCATCTCCGGGTCCATGTCATGCACCGATTTACCGGCATCCTGCTCGATATGAATACGCTCGACCCGCACCTTGCGCGCTACCCCTGGCTCCATATCCACCAGTATCTCGCCCTCGCCAACAATCGGGTGGTAAAGCTGGCTAATCTGGTAGCCCTGCGGCAGGTCGGGGTAGAAATAGTTTTTGCGATCAAAGCGTGAAAACAGGTTGATTTTGGCGTTCAGGCCTAAACCTGTGCGCACCGCCTGCTCGACACAATATTCGTTTATCACCGGCAGCATCCCCGGCATGGCGGCATCCACAAAGGCCACATTACTGTTTGGCTCGGCACCAAACCTGGTGCTCGCCCCCGAAAACAGCTTGGCTTTCGAGGCGATTTGGGCGTGGACTTCCAGCCCGATCACCAATTCCCAGTCCTCTTTGGCACCGGCAATCACTTTGGCTTCGGGTTCTGTATAGGCAAGTTCGGTCATGATTATATTTCCGCTGTTTTGGCTTGCTGTCCTTTTAGGCAAAGCGTGCGCAGGGGGCAAGGGGCGGGGCATATCGGAAATCGCGCTAATCCACGCCATCAATAAATGGTAGTAGTTTCGATACGAAGGAATGTGAGTAGCGTTTTAACAACAGCAACCCTTCAAACCAGCTATTGCTGCCAGGACAATGGGTTAAACCTCACTTGAAGTCGTCATCCGGGTCAGCCCGTCAAAGGAAATCGGATGTTCCTGCTTTCAACTGGTCAATCAAGCTCGACATATCGGCAGGCAACGGCGCTTCAAAGCGTAAATCCAGCCCGCTAACCGGGTGTACAAACCCCAGCGTCGCCGCATGGAGCGCCTGCCTGCGAAAGCCCTGGATGGCTTCGGTCGCCTCTGGCCCCAGCGCCTGCTTCGGGATGGCCCGCTTGCCGCCATAAGTCTGGTCGCCCACCAGCGCATGCCCGATATAAGACATATGCGCACGGATCTGGTGGGTGCGCCCCGTCTCCAGCCAACAGCGCACCAGAGCTGCCACCGGCTTCATCTCCGGACCAAATGCCGCCTCGGCTTTTATCCGCGTGATCGCGTGTTTGCCACTATCCTTCACCACGCACATGCGTTTTCGGTCGGAGCGGTGGCGGGCTATATTGCCTGATATCCGCACCACATTCCCCGGCTCGAAACGCACACCGTTGATACCCTTCAGGCGCGGGTCCATCGCGCTTGGCCGCCCCCAGCATACCGCCAGATAGGCCCGCTCCATTGAATGATCGGCAAATTGCGCCGCCAGCCCCTGATGGGCCGCGTCTGACTTGGCCACCACCAGCAGGCCGCTGGTGTCTTTGTCTATCCGGTGCACAATGCCCGGGCGTTTTATACCGCCAATGCCCGACAGGCTGTCTCCACAATGATGTAGCAAAGCATTGACCAATGTGCCAGTTTCAGACCCCGGCGCAGGGTGCACCACCATACCCGCCGGTTTGTTAACCACAATCAGGTGGGCATCCTCATAAACCACCTCTATCGGAATATCCTCGGGCAAAGCCTTCAGCTCGACCGCCACCGGCAACACCACCTGCCACACCTGCCCAACCTCTGGCACTGCCTTGATATTGCGCACTATCTCGCCTTCGCAGCTCACCTGCCCCGCCACAATAAGCACCTGAAGCCGCGCCCGCGAAAGCGTAACCCCCTCGGGCACGGCCTGCGCCAGGGCTTTATCTAGGCGCTTGGGCAATGTATCACCTAAGAATATTTCAAGAATCTCGGAGTCGGCCATGGATGCCCCAGTTGAAGAACCAAAAAACCTGCGCCTGCTGCGAAGGCTGGTCATGGTGTTGACCGTGGTTATGATAGGGGGGCTTCTAACCATTGTCGCGGTGATTGTCATGCAATTTGCGCGTACTGGCAGCCCGGGCACCGAGCTTACCCTGCCTGCCGAAATATCCCTGCCGGACAACGAGAGTGCGCAGGCCGTCACTTTCGGGCGCGGCTGGATCGCGGTTGTGACCATTGATGGCGACGATCTCGAGCGTATCCACATCTACTCATCCGAGGGCACACCGCGCCAAACCATTAAAATCGAGCCTGCAAAATGAGCCTGCCTGACGGATTTCTGGACGACCTGCGCACCCGCCTTTCCATTGCCGATGTGGTTGGGCGAAAGGTGATGTGGGATGCCCGTAAAACCAATGCCGGCAAGGGAGACTATTGGGCACCCTGCCCTTTTCATCAGGAGAAAACCGCGTCTTTTCATGTGGATGACCGTAAAGGGTTTTACTATTGTTTTGGTTGTCACGCTAAAGGCGATGCGCTGGGTTTTGTGCGCGAGACCGAGAATTTGGGCTTTATGGAGGCGGTAAAATTGCTCGCCTCCGAGGCCGGAATGCCGGTGCCCGCCTCGGACCCCCGCGCCGCCGAGCGCGAAGCCAAGCGCAATACATTGGTCGATGTGATGGAAGCCGCTGTGCAGCACTACAAGCTCAATCTGAAGACCGCCGCAGCGACCGAAACACGGGCCTATCTGGAGCAGCGCGGCCTGACATCCGAGATCATTGAGCATTTCGAAATCGGCTTTGCACCCAATTCAAACACCCTTTCAGAGCACCTAAAAAGCAAAGGGTTTGAGGAGGCCAAGATCATCGAGGCCGGTCTCAGCATCAAATCTGACCGTGGCGGCGCGCCTTATGACCGCTTTCGCGGGCGTATCATCTTCCCGATTCGGGACCAGCGCGGCCGCGCAATCGCCTTTGGTGGCCGCGCGATAGACCCGGATGCGCGGGCCAAATACCTCAATTCGCCCGAAACCCCGCTATTTGACAAAGGCCGCAGCCTTTATAATTTTGGCCCCGCGCGGGCGGCTGCGGGCAAAGCCGGCGCACTGGTTGTCGCCGAAGGCTATATGGATGTCATAGCGCTGCACCAGGCCGGTTTTACCCATGCTGTTGCCCCGCTTGGCACCGCCATCACACCCGAGCAATTGCAGCTGATGTGGCGCGCCCACCCCGAACCGGTGATCACGCTTGACGGCGACACCGCCGGCCTTCGTGCCGCCATGCGGCTGATAGATGTGGCTCTGCCGCTGATCGAGCCGGGCAAAAGCCTGCGTTTTGCCATCATGCCCGAGGGGCTGGACCCGGACGACCTGATAAAATCCGCCGGTGCGCCCGCCATGCAGGCCCTGCTCGATGCCGCCCGCCCGATGGTAGACCTGCTCTGGCAGCGCGAGACCGAAGGGCAGGTTTTTGACAGCCCCGAGCGCAAGGCCCTGCTCGACAAAACGCTACGGATGTTGTTGGGAAAAATAACCGACCCCTCCATTAAATCCCATTACGGCCAAGAGATCAAAAATAGGCGGCAAAGCCTGTTTTACCCGCAGCAATCACGCAAATCCGGTTTCACCCCATGGCGCAAAAATGCGCCGCTCGCGCCACTACCCGATACCAAAAACTCGCTACTGGCCTCAGCCAATACCGGCCCCGAAGCCGAAGCGCGGGTGCGCGAGAGCGCTATCCTGCTGGGCTGCCTTCATCATCCGGAGTTGGCAGAAAAACTGGAGAGCCGGCTGGATCGCCTGCCCTATCTATGCCCTGACCTTCGCCAGATCGGCCATGCCCTGCTGGCGGCTCTTCCCCTGAAAGAGGGCGAGGGCTTTAATGACCTGCTCTCCCGCCGTTTCGGCTTTGACGTAGCGGAAAAGCTACTGTCCATCCGCCAGGTTGCCAGCAACCCGCACCTGCGCGCCAATGCGGATAAATCCCTCGCCGAACGCGCCTTGAGCGCGGATATTGATCGCCAGTTTGCCATAGTCGGCATTATCGAGGAAACCAGCGACGCCAGAATAGAAATAGATTCAGATCCGGATGAAGGCCTGACCTGGCGGCTGGAGCAAGCCCGCGAGGCCAAATACATCGTGGAAAGAGAGGCCTTTAGCGATAGCGAGGATTCCGGTGATGAAAGCCATCTTTCGCAAAAGTTACAGGATTACCTGGACGGAAAACTATGATATTCCTCGGCGAAACCGAATGATTCGGTCCGAATCCCCGTAAAGCGCAAAATAAACCCCCTTCCCCCCTTGCGAATCAGTGATTCGCACCCCAGATTCGCACCAGCGATTCGCCTGACTCGTATTTCGGACAAAACGGAGATTTTCATGGCTGCCAAAAATACGCCTTCCAAACCCAAGGATCTTCCCGGCCCGCTGCTCGACATGAGCCAGGCGGCAGTGCGAAAGATGATCGCACAGGCCAAAGAGCGTGGCTATATCACCTACGACGAACTGAACGAGTTCATGCCCGCTGATCAGGTCTCCTCCGAGCAAATCGAGGATATTATGGCGATGCTCTCCGAAATGGGCATCAACATCACCGAGGGTGACGATGGCGAAGAAGAAGAGGGAAAATCCGATGCCGAGGAGATTGGTGCCACCACATCACGCGAGCTAGTCACGGCTTCGGCCACGACCGAAATCCTTGACCGCACCGACGACCCTGTGCGGATGTATCTGCGCGAAATGGGCACGGTGGAGCTTTTGTCCCGCGAGGGCGAGATCGCGATTGCCAAGCGCATCGAGGCTGGACGCAATACCATGATCGCCGGACTTTGCGAAAGCCCCCTGACCTTTCAGGCCATCACCATCTGGCGCGACGAGCTGCTCGCCGAAGAGGTGATGATGCGCGATGTTATCGACCTTGAAACCACCTTCGGACAAGCCATGGGAGAGGAAGAGGAGAACAAGCCCGAAGCCCCCGCCAAGGAAGAACCCGCCAAGGAAGAACCGGCCGCCACCGTGTTGGAAAGTGATGATGACGACGAGGACGAGGATGACGAGGAAGACGAAGTCGCCAACCTCTCGCTCGCAGCAATGGAAGCCGCACTAAAGCCTCGCGTGCTGGAATCACTGGACCAAATCGCTTCGGATTACGAAAAGCTTGCCGGTATGCAGGATAGCCGGATGGACGCGACCCTCTCCGACCGCAGCACATTTTCCTCGGGCCAAGAGCTGGAATACCAGCGGCTGCGCTCCGAGATCGTCACACTGGTAAACGCACTGCATCTGCACAACAACCGCATTGAGGCGTTGATCGACCAGATTTATGGCATCAATGGCAAAATCAAGACCGTGGACAGTGCCATGGTCAAAATTGCCGATAGCGTACGCATCAATCGCCGCGAGTTTATCGACGAATACAAGGATTCGGAGTTGGACCCGATCTGGTTCGAGAGAGTAACCGCCAAGACCACCCGTGGCTGGAGTATCATGGCCGAAAAACATGGTGAAAAGGTTATCGAGCTGCGCGAAGAAATGGCCGATATCGGGGGCTATATCGGAGTTGATATCTCCGAATTCCGCCGCATCGTGCAACAGGTGCAAAAGGGCGAAAAAGAAGCCCGCGCCGCCAAGAAAGAAATGGTGGAAGCCAATCTGCGGCTGGTGATCTCGATTGCCAAAAAATACACTAACCGCGGCCTGCAATTCCTTGATCTTATTCAGGAAGGTAATATCGGCCTGATGAAAGCGGTAGATAAGTTCGAGTATCGCCGTGGTTACAAATTCAGCACCTATGCCACATGGTGGATCCGTCAGGCGATCACCCGTAGCATCGCAGATCAGGCCCGCACCATCCGCATTCCGGTGCATATGATCGAAACCATCAACAAACTGGTGCGCACCGGCCGCCAGATGCTGCACGAAATCGGCCGTGAGCCGACCCCCGAAGAACTGGCAGCCAAGCTACAGATGCCGCTGGAAAAGGTGCGCAAGGTGATGAAAATCGCCAAAGAACCTATCAGCCTGGAAACCCCGATTGGCGACGAAGAAGACAGCCAGCTAGGTGATTTCATCGAAGATAAAAACGCCGTGCTGCCGCTGGACAGCGCCATTCAGGGCAATCTGAAAGAAACCACAACCCGCGTTCTGGCCAGCCTCACCCCGCGCGAGGAGCGGGTATTGCGTATGCGTTTTGGTATCGGGGTCAACACCGACCACACGCTGGAGGAAGTCGGTCAGCAATTCTCGGTCACCCGCGAACGCATCCGGCAGATCGAGGCCAAGGCACTGCGCAAGCTCAAGCACCCCTCACGGAGCCGCAAGCTGCGCTCCTTCCTTGATCAGTAAAAGCTTGAGCAAAAAAAACGCCCTGCCCGGGATATTCGGACAAGGCGGCTATGCAAGATAATGTGTCGGCGCCTTTAGCGACAAGCGAAGGTCATGGTATTGTAGCCACGCCCCTCTTTCACCCCGCGGACAAGCCCGGCGCCAGCGGCATTCAGATTGGCCTTGCCCGCGCCACCGCAATAGGAATCGGCCCCGTCCAGCACCGCGATTTCGCCAATAACATCGGTAAAATACGCGTAGGTAAGGGCGCTGCCAGCCATAGAGGCGGTATCAAGCTTGCCGATCAGAGCTGGTGCCCGGACCAATGCTGCATCCACATGGCCGCTCGGGCTGGGCCTAGTGCCGACAATACCGTTTGCCGGATCCAGCCCTGCATTCGGGCCTAGTGCCTCCTCGCAGGCCGATAAAAAACCGACAGACGCAAAGACCAGTGCAATTTTTGTAATACTCATAGTGGTGCTCCCAGTAAATTCACCGTAACTTACAGGTGAAACCCTCCCCTGTAAATCGCTTTGGCATACCTTGCGCTCCCCCTCCAAATATAGCGGCCTGTATTTCCCTCTACACAAACTGTAGTCACCCCCCTATACTATGCCAAAGCCTGCCAGTATGGAGAAAAATATGCGCTGCCCGTTTTGTGGAAATATCGATACCCAGGTAAAGGATTCGCGGCCTGCGGAGGACCATGTCGCCATCCGCCGTCGCCGCTATTGCGCGGCATGTGCCGGGCGGTTTACCACATATGAGCGGGTGCAGCTGCGTGATCTGACTGTACTGAAGAAAAACGGTAAACGCGAGGATTTTGACCGCGACAAGCTGGCCCGTTCCGTGCGCACCGCCCTACAAAAACGCCCGGTAGAGGCCGAGCGGGTTGACCAGATGATCTCCGGCATTGTGCGGCGGCTTGAAAGCCTCGGCGAGGTTGATATTCCGTCCGACAAAATCGGCCAGATTGTGATGGAAACCTTGGCCCGTATAGATACCGTCGCCTATGTGCGCTTTGCCTCGGTCTATAAAAACTTTCAGGCTGCGGATGATTTCGAGGAGTTTGTCCACGAATTGCGCCCACCCAAAGATGCCGAATAGCGACAGCCGCTGGATGCAGCTCGCCCTCTCTCTGGGCGCGCGCGGGCTGGGACGGGTATGGCCAAATCCGGCTGTTGGCTGTGTAATCGTGCGCGAAAACCATCTGATAGGCCGTGGATGGACACAGCCCGGAGGCCGCCCCCACGCCGAAACCATGGCGCTCGCCCAAGCCAAAGATGCCAAAGGCGCCACGGCCTATATTACCCTTGAGCCATGCGCCCACACAGGCAAAACCCCGCCCTGTGCTACGGCCTTGATCAAAGCCGGCATCTCGCGTGTGGTCTGCCCGATAAAAGACCCCGACCCGAGGGTTTCAGGCAAGGGTTTTGCCATGCTGCGCGCGGCCGGCATAAAGGTGGATACCGGCCTGATGGCAAGCAAAGCCCGCCAAGCCAATGCCGGGTTTTTGCTGGGTAAAGAAAGCGCACGGCCGTTTATTACCCTGAAATTGGCAGCTTCGCTTGATGGCCGGATTGCAACCGCAACAGGTGAAAGCCGCTGGATTACCGGCGCGCAGGCCCGCGCCTATGTCCACCTTTTGCGTGCCAACCATGACGCCGTGCTTATCGGTAGCGGCACAGCTCGCACAGACAACCCGATGCTGGATATTCGTGGCCTTGGCCTGACCAGTGCCAACCCTGTCCGCGTGGTGCTGGATAGCGGGCTTTCGCTGCCCCCCGAGAGCCGCCTCGCCCTTTCCGCCCGCGATATTCCGCTCTGGATATGTCACACAAATGCTCCGCAAAAAAACCAACAGGTATTGGCCGCACTCGGCGCGACGCTGATCAAGGTCGCGCCGTCAGAAAACGGCGTAGACCTTCTCGCTACCATGCAAAGCCTTGCCAAAAACGGTCTCACCCGAATTTTGGTTGAAGGCGGCGGAAAGCTCGCGGCGAGCCTGATCAAAGCCGGTCTTGTAGATCAGTTGGAGGTCTTTCATGCAGGGCTGCTCCTCGGTGCGGGCAGCACACCCGCCCTTGGCGTTCTTTGCGGCAGCGCACTGGATGATTTTCCGCGCTTCAAGCTGCTCGAAAGCCGAACACTCGGAAATGATACCCTCACGGTCTGGAGCCAATAGCCCTGGCTTCACGGCGCGGCATTATCGAGGCTTAAACCCCGTAAATATCGCCGAATTTAGCATTTAGATACTCCAGCAGCGCCGAGGCCCCCGCCTTATGCCCCGTGGCATCTTCGATAAGCTGTGCCGGCGGCTTCATCCGTCCGTGATCATGCACATTCCGGTGCAACCACTCCAACGGCTCGCTCAGCTTACCCCGAGAAATCATATCATCCAAGCCCTTGATATCGCCTTGCATTTTGGCAAACAACTCGCCGGCATAAAGATTGCCCAGACTATAGGTCGGGAAATAGCCAAACAACCCCACAGACCAATGCACATCTTGCAAAACACCGTTAGCCGGCGCATCTACCGTCACGCCAAAATCTGCCTTGAAGCGCTCGTTCCATGCGGATTCGAGGTCGTCCACCTCCAGATCGCCCTCGATCAGGGCGCGCTCGAGGTCAAAGCGCATCATGATATGCAGATTGTAATGGACCTCGTCGCTTTCGGTGCGAATATAGCTGCTGCGCACATTATTGACGGCCCTGTGGAAATCATCTGTCGTTTCCACGCCGATATCACCAAAATGCGCCTTGAACATCGGAAAAAGGTATTCGGCAAATGCCCGCGAGCGCCCGATCTGGTTTTCCATCATCCGGCTCTGGCTTTCATGCACCCCCATCGAGGCATAGCTATGCGCAGGGGCCAGACTATCCGCCCCCGGAATGTTCTGCTCATAAACCCCGTGGCCGGTCTCGTGGATGGTCGAATAGATACAATCAAACGGGTTGCTCGCATCCACGCGCGTGGTCAGGCGTACATCGCCCCCGTTGCCCGAGCAAAAAGGATGCACCGCGATATCCATTCGGCCAGCCTCCCAGTCATAGCCAAAAATCTCGGGCAAGGCGCGCGCAAGAGCCATTTGCCTATCCGCCGGAAAGTCTCCCTTTAGCGTTGGCATAACCTTGCCGCTATCCGCTATCCGTGCGCGCAGATCAACCAGACCCTCGCGAAGATCAGCCAGTAAACCACTGATCTCACTTGTTTTCATCCCCGGTTCATAGTCATCCATCAAGGTATCATAGAGGCTGGAATTGCCGGTTTGCCGCGCGGCAGCCTCTTGCCGCTTGAGGTTAACCATCTCGCGCAAGGCGGGGGCAAAATCGGCAAAGCTCTGGGCCGCGCGGGCCTTGGCCCAGAGCCCTTGGGCCTTGGCCGCATGTTTGGCCAGCGCCTCGGCCAGATCGGCTGGCACCTTGAGCGCGGTACCAAAGGCTTTTTGGGCCTCGGCGATGTTGGTTTTTGCCGCGATGTCCAGCCCGTCTTGATCTATCCTGGAAATCCACTCCGGTATCCGCGGATCAGCGCGGCGGGCATGCAGCACCCCTTCAATCGCGCCCATATGCTCGGCGCGCTGGGTGCCGCCCTTCGGGGGCATCTGGGTTTCCTGATCCCATGAAAGCAAGCCTGAAACCTGTGCGAGCGCTGTGGTTTTCTTGATGTGATCCAGCAGTAGTTCGTAGCTCATAGGTGCTCGCTTTTTTTCAGATGTTATGCCTGCGGGCCAGATTATCCGGCGCCTCTGCCCGCGCAGATGGCCAATTCAACCTTTGGGGGTGAAAGCCTCGGGGTTTGTGGCACGGGCCATATGGTCCAGCACCGCGTTCACAAATCTGGCTTCCTTGCCACCGGGAAAAAACGCTTTGGCAATATCGACATACTCGCTAATCGCAACCTTTGGCGGCGTATCTTTGGCCACCAGTTCGGCCCCCGCAGCGCGAAAAACAGCACGCAAGGTCGGGTCGATGCGATCAATCGGCCATTTGGCCACCAGGGCATCATCCGTCAGTTTGTCGATCTTGCCCTGCTCGGCGACCGCACGGTAGGTCACGGCGCGAAAAAGCTCCAGATTGCCCTCGGCATAGGTATCACCATCTATTTCGGCGCCAAAACGATGGGTCTCGAACTCTGCCTGCACGTCCTCAAGCGCCGCATCCGAGGCTTCCATCTGGAAAAGGGCTTGCACGGCAAACAGGCGCGCGGTGGTTTTCTTTTGCTTGGAGCGTTCGCGCCGTTCGCTTTGGCTTGCCATCAGATGATCCCTTTATCCGGTTTTCCGGCCATTAAAATATGCTCGGAAGACGGGGAGATACCGCCCTTGACCCGCTTTGTAAAGCGCTGCTTGAGCATCAGCAAATGCAGGGCCGCTTGGGCCGCGCCACCACCTTTATTTAGCTCTGAAACCTTGGCTCGCACCTCTGCCTGCGCCATATTTTCGACCGTCAGGATACCGTTGCCAATACATAGCCCCTCCAGCCCGAGCAGAGCCAGAGCGCGCGAGCTGTCATTGCAGACAGTTTCATAATGGGAGGTCTCGCCGCGCACCACGCAACCGAGCGCAACAAAGGCGTCAAAATGATTTGCCGCCAGTTTTATCGCAGTCGGAATTTCAAGCGCGCCTGGCACTTCGATGGTCTCGTGCTGACCACCGGCGGCGTTGACGGCCGCGCGCGCGCCTTCTACCAGTTCTGCCGCAATCCCGCGATAGTAGGGGGATAATACCAGCAAAACCCGAACCGGAACCTCAAAAACCGGCGCAGGCAGATTATCATGTTCGACAGCCATTTATACCCCCTCTATTTTGCGGGTTTCAACAATACTCAGCCCGTATCCATCCAACGCCACCACATTGGGGCTAGGAGAATTACTTAGTAAAATCAGTTCATTCAGGCCCAAAGCTGCCAATATTTGCGCGCCCAGACCATATTGCTTGAGCGTGCGCTCGGGGGCGACATCCAGCCCGACACTTGACACCATATCACGCAATAGCACCACCGCGCCACGCCCCTCGGCAGCAATCATCCGCATCGCGGCGGCCAGCTCGCCGGCCTTGCCGGGCACCAACCCGAGCATATCCGCGCTTGGGCTGGCGGCATGCATCCGCACCATCAACGGTCCGCCCGAAATATCGCCCTTGGTCAGCACCGGATGCTCCACCCCCTTGAGTGTATCCCGGAATATTCGCAGCTGCCATGTGCCGCCATATTCGGACACCACCTCGCGGCTGGAAACCTCCACCACCAGATGGTCATGCCGCAGGCGATAGGCGATCAAATCCGAGATTGTGCCTATTTTCAGCTCGTGTTTTTTGGAAAAATCAATCAAATCCGGCAGCCGCGCCATGGTGCCGTCTTCGTTCATAATTTCGCAGATCACCCCCGAGGGATTCAGCCCGGCCAGTCGCGCGATATCGGTTGCCGCTTCGGTATGACCAGCCCGCACCAAAACCCCGCCCTCGCGCGCCCGAAGTGGAAAGACATGCCCCGGCGTGGCAATCTCGGCATTCCGCACCTGCGGGTTGATTGCGGTGGCGACTGTTTTTGCACGATCCTGCGCCGAAATACCGGTCGTAACCCCCTCGACCGCCTCGATAGACACGGTAAACGGGGTTTCATGGCGAGAGGAATTGCTGGAGGTCATCATCGGCACCCCGAGGCGCGCCACCTGTTCGCCGGTCATGGTCAGGCAGATCAACCCACGCCCGTGAGTCGCCATAAAATTGATCGCCTTATCGTCGGCCATCTCGGCGGGGATGACCAGATCACCCTCGTTCTCGCGGTCCTCGTGGTCCACCAACACAAACATCCGCCCGGCTCTGGCATCTTCGAGAATTTCTTCAATAGGGGAAATGTCCCCGGCAAACGGATTTTGCGACATGCTGTTCTCCAGATTTGCCGCTAGGAGTATCGCACTTGCCTCAGCAACGCCAGTGCAAAACCGGCATCGACCAGCTACAAAACCTAGTAGATAAACCGTATCTGGTCTGACCAGAAACGCTCCACCCGCCGCATGGTGGCGTTAATATCGTCCATATCTTCACCGTCAAGGATATCCTTCTTTTGCAACAAGCTGGCATGGCGAGCAAATAGCTGTGCCACGGTCATACGCACATCACGACCCTTTTCGGTTAGTTTAACCCGCACCGCACGGCGGTCTACCGCACATCTTTGATGGTGCATATAGCCCGCCTGCACCAGTTTTTTCAGGTTATAACTCACATTCGAGCCTTGGTAGTAGCCGCGCGATTTCAGCTCGCCTGCGGTCACCTCGTTTTCGCCTATATTGAACAGCAGCAGCGCTTGCACTGAATTTATATCAATAATACCAAGCCGCTCGAACTCGTCTTTCACCACATCCAACAACAAGCGGTGGAGGCGCTCGATCAGCGCCAGATGCTCCATATATCCGCCAAGATAGATCGCGCTATCTGCGCTGCCGGCCTGCGCGCCGCCCTTCGGCTCTGTTTTCATCGCCGCTTGCGCCATGATAATTCCTCCAAATTTCAAATCTGGAGACAGTTTGGCCCAACAAGTCCAAATAACGCGTTAAAACCGGCAGAAATTCAAAATAATTTTATTTCAGCCTGTATTTTTTGCAAAATTCTCCGATGTTCGCCCGGCACAGCGGCCTGCCCGGTAAACCAAGGGTAAAGATCTGTGTCATTTTCCTCCATAAAGGCTTCCAGTTCATCCAGATCGTCAGCATCCAGCTCCGCCAGCTTATGGTCAACGAAAGTGCCTAGAATCAGATCCATCTCTTTCGTGCCGCGATGCCACGCGCGCATTTTTATCCGCTTCAGCCGGTGCTCATGGGTTTCCATAATATGCTCCTTTTTGCGCACCCTAAGTTTTTCCCTGCCAAACTGCAATTGCTGATACGTTAGCCAAAACTATCCTCCGAACTGCGCATCAAGCTGTAGGGCGGGGTTCCCCCTTCCCCTCTTCCTCAACATATTGCATAACACCCAAAACCCCGATTCCAGCCACAAGGCCGCCCAAATGCACGATATTAAAGCTATCCGCCAAGATCCTGCCGCCTTTGACACGGGCCTCAAGCGCCGTGGCCTCCCCCCCCAAGCCGCCGATATTCTTCATATCGACGATGCCCGCCGCGCTGCCATCCATGCCTCCGAGCAGGCTCTGGCCGAGCGCAATGCTGCCTCCAAGCAGGTAGGCGCTGCCAAAGCCAAGGGTGACGAGGCCGAGTTCGAGCGTCTCCGTGCCTTGGTCTCCGCCAAAAAATCCGAGATCGCGGAGCTGGAGGAGCAGGCCAAGGCCGAGAGCGCCCGCCTGAATGACATCCTCATGTCCCTGCCCAACCTCCCCGCCGATGACATCCCCGACGGGGCCGACGAGGCCGACAATGTCGAGGTCCGCCGCGTGGGCACCCTCCGCAATTTCACCTTCACTCCCAAGGAGCATTACGAGGTGCCCGCCGCCGCCAAAGGCCTCGATTTCGAGACCGCCGCCAAGCTCAGCGGCTCGCGTTTTGTGGTGCTCAAAGGCGCGATGAACCGCCTGCACCGCGCGCTCGGCCAGTTCATGCTCAACACCCATGTGGACGAAAACGGTTTTACGGAAATCTGGACACCGGTATTGGTGCGCGACGAGGCCATGTATGGCTCCGGCCAGCTGCCGAAGTTTGCCGAGGACAGCTACCGCACCGAAAACGGCTGGTGGCTGATCCCCACCGCCGAGGTGACGCTGGTAAATTCGGAGGCAGGTAACATCATCGCCGAGGCCGACCTCCCCATCCGCCTCACCGCCCACTCCCAATGCTTCCGCTCTGAAGCAGGCTCGGCAGGTCGTGATACCGCTGGCATGCTGCGCCAGCACCAGTTCGAAAAGGTCGAAATGGTCGCCTTTACCAAGCCCGAAGACAGCGCCGCCGAGCTGGAGCGCATGACCAAATGCGCCGAGGGCATTCTGGACGCGCTCAACATCCCCTACCGCACCGTGGTGCTTTGCACCGGAGACGTCGGCTTTGGCATGCGCAAAACCTATGACATCGAGGCCTGGCTCCCCGGCCAAAACACCTACCGCGAAATCTCCAGCTGCTCCGTTGCCGATGCCTTCCAAGCCCGCCGCATGAACACCCGCTACCGCGTTGAGGGCGGAAAGCCCGACTTTGTGCACACGCTAAACGGCTCCGGCCTCGCCGTTGGCCGCACCCTGATCGCGGTGATTGAAAACAACCAGCAAGAGGATGGCAGCATCACCATCCCAGAGGTGCTGCGGGCATATATGGGTGGCAAATCCACCATCACCCCAAACGGCGACCTCACGTAGGGTGCGCGCTCTGCATGCACCGTTCCACCATCTCCATCGGATACCCAAACCCAAGCCCCCGCCGCGCCCGGATATCTGCCCACCAAAGCGCATTCGCCGCCGCCCAACCCAGCACCTCTTGCGGGTTGGCCCCACAGGCATCTGAAACCTTCCCCACCAACCGCGCCATCCTGCCCGAATCCTTATGCACCGGCGCAAAATCCCACGGGTTCAAAAACATGTTGGCGTAGTCAAAGACAGGCGGCCCTCGTAGCCCGATCGGGTCAATCAAGCACCACCCCGCGCCCCGCCGCATAATATTGCGCGGATGCACATCTCCGTGTAGCGCCACGTTTTCATCCACCCCTGCCAGCAACCCACGCAATTGTTCTTGCGCCTCTGCCGCTGCGGATTCTTCCCAAGCCAAAGCCTCCGAAAAATGCGCCTCCAGGTCCACCAGCCCCTCGGCTGACACCCCCTCCTCATGCGCCGCCCGCACCAGCCCAATCGCCACATCCTCGGCCGCCTCGCTTTCACCCGCCTGCCAGCGCGCAATCAGCATCGCCCCATCAAGCCGCTCCATCAGCACCGCCCGCCCCTCCTGCGCCAACACCACTACGGAGTTATCCCCCGAATACCGTGCCAAAAGCCGCATCCCCGCGCCCTCGCGCCGCACACCCTCAGCGCTCAACACCTTCACCACCACCTGCCGCCCATCCACCAGCCGCCCCGCATAAAGCGTGGCCTGCGGCGAGTCGATCATCACCTCGGCTTCTATCACCCCAAACCTGTTCAATTCATCCTTGTGCATGCCGCAAACTACCACCTAGCCAGCGCCTCGTCAGCCCCCATCAAGGGGAGTGCTCATTTCTAGCTGGCGCAATCGTGGTATTTTTGACTCACCTGTTAAAAATCTCTCCCATCCTCACGGCCAGTGCTGGACCTCCCCCCGTAGCCCCCCTAAAAAGAACCAAATCATTTACGAGGGCCCTATGCGCATCCTGATCACCAATGACGATGGCATCACCGCCCCCGGCCTCAAGGTTATGGAAGCTGTGGCCAAAGAGATTGCCGGCCCTCAGGGCGAGGTCTGGACTGTTGCACCTGTTTCCGAGCAAT
>JAKIUB010000046.1 GCA_021647745.1 Paracoccaceae bacterium
GGTCACCATTTAAGCTGCCCTCGAAACAATGGGCGGCATCCTCGATAATGGCGATGTCACTGCCGACTTGCGCGCGCAGCTTTGCTATATCAACCATCTGGCCATATAGATGAACCGGAATAACAGCTCGGGTCCGAGGCGTTATTGCCTGTCTGACCGCGTCGATATCGATCAACAAGGTGTCGGGTTCCACATCCACAAATACCGGCCTTGCTCCGACCAGTTCAACTACATTTGCCGTTGCAACAAATGTCATGGCGGGCACAATCACCTCATCCCCGGGGCCGATACCCAAAGCTAGCAGAGTTGCAACCGCTCCGTTTGTCCAGCTGTTGGTTAGCTTGGCATTTGGCACATCCAGATAGTCACATATCAGCGCCTGTGTGTCACGCGCCACTTGCCCGGTAGTGATAAACGGGCTGTGAATAACATCTAAAATTGCCTGGGCACTTTCCTCCGTCAATGCGTGGCGAAAAAACGGGACTGAAGGCGGTGGTGTCATATAATATATCCTACTACCAAATGGTGCACAACTGAAGTAAATATCACGCAAAAAGGATAAATACCTCCGACAGTATTGTCCAGAGTTTCTGTACCGGAGAGCATCCGGTCTTCTGTGTATGAGAAGATTGCTCCATGCTTCACCAATGGAGGAGTTGAAGGTTTGGTTTTCAATCATGAATAACCTTGATAAAGCAGTCTAAGTTTTGAACAAAAATGGCTCCGGACTTACAATAACAAACGCCCCGGCATGGGCATAGGCGGGATCACACCCGCTATGAAACTTAAAATGGCCGCCTAATTCTACAAGCGACCCCATAAAAAATAGGAGGAGGATTACCCAGGCAACCACAACCTTTCCGGAGACTCTTAAAGCAAAAGCTCTCCGCTGCGCTATTTTGTGCTTGAATTCTGATGGTATTGCTCCAATCTAGGCGGAAGCCTCCCAAACCAGAGTTGCTCATGCCTGAAACCTACCCACGCGATCTTGCCGGATATAGAGGCAACCCGCCCCATGCGAACTGGCCAAACAGCGCCCGTATCGCCCTGCAATTTGTGCTCAACATCGAAGAAGGCGGCGAAAATTGTGTGCTACACGGAGATACCGCCTCCGAGACCTTCCTGTCCGAAATCATCGGCGCGACCGCTTTTGATCAGGCGCGCCATATGTCGATGGAAAGCATCTACGAATACGGTGCGCGCGCCGGCGTATGGCGTATTTTCGATCTATTTCGCGAGCGCGGCCTGCCGATCACCATTTTTGCCGTTGCCATGGCGGCAAAGCGTACTCCGTGGGTGATCGAGCGCGCACTGAAAGACGGCCACGAAATCGCCTCCCACGGGCTGCGCTGGATCAATTATCATGGCGTGCCGGAAGACACAGAGCGCGCCCATATGCAAGAAGCGATGGAGATACTCACCGCCCTCACCGGCGAGCGCCCGCTTGGCTGGTATACTGGCCGCACTTCCGAGCGCACCCGCAAACTGGTGGCCGAATATGGCGGTTTTCTTTATGATGCCGATGATTATTCAGACGATCTCCCCTTCTGGAGCCATTTCGAAACAAACCACCTGATTGTCCCCTATACCCTTGATAGCAATGATATGCGCTTTGCCGCGCCGCAGGGGTTTAACTGTGGTGACCAGTTTTTCACCTACCTGAAAGACGCCTTTGATGCGCTTTATGCCGAAGGTGAAATCGTGCCCAAAATGCTCTCGATCGGCATGCACGCCCGTATTCTGGGCCGCCCCGGCCGGATACAAGGCTTGAAGCGCTTTCTTGATTATGTCGATGGTCACGAGCACGTCTGGGTTGCCAGACGCGATGAAATAGCCCGCCACTGGCGCGCCGAACACCCGAAAAGCGAGGCATCATGAGCCAGTATTACACTCCCAAAGGCGGGTTGCCGCCCCAAACCGCGATCATGACCGACCGCGCCGTTTTCAAAGACGCCTACGCCCTGATCCCGCGCGGGGTGATGAGCGATATCGTCACCTCCAACCTGCCCCATTGGCAAGGCACCCGCGCATGGATCCTTGCCCGCCCGATGTCGGGCTTTGCCGAGACATTTGCACAATATATCGTGGAAGTTTCCCCCAATGGCGGCTCTGACACCCCCGAGCCGGAAGCGGGCGCGCAGGCTGTGCTTTTTGTCACCGATGGCGGCTTTACCCTCACGATTGACGGGCAGGCCCATGAAATGGAAACCGGCAGCTATGCCTATATTCCCCCCGAGGCGCAGTGGCAGGTGCATAACAACACCAAGGCCACCACCACATTTCACTGGATTCGCAAGGCCTATGAGGCTGTCGATGGCATAGAGGCACCAGAGGCTTTTGTGACCTCTGACGCTGCCACTCCCGCCATCGAGATGCCCGATACAAACGGCGCATGGGCGACCACGAGGTTTGCAGACCCAAGCGATATTCGCCATGATATGCACGTCAATATCGTCACTTTCCAGCCAGGCGGTATTATTCCCTTTGCCGAAACCCATGTGATGGAACACGGGCTTTATGTGCTGCAAGGCAAGGCGGTTTACCGGCTGAATGACGACTGGGTCGAGGTCGAGGCCGGTGATTTTATGTGGCTACGCGCCTTTTGCCCTCAGGGTTGCTATGCAGCCGGGCCGGAGCCTTTTCGCTATTTGCTTTATAAAGATGTCAACCGCCACCCCAAGCTGGGACCTCTGGTAAAATGATCATCGCAAAGCCGCTGACAGTCGAGGCCTTTGCCCCGTATGGCGATGTGATCGAGGCAATCAACGACCCTAGCTTCATGATCAATGCCGGCAAGTGCGGGCGGTTTCATGATCTGGCCAATACCGATTTTGAAGGGGGTAAAGCCGGTATCAGCCTCGCCCACAGCGCCCCCTACGCCCTGCCGCTTTCTCTGACCATGATCGAGCGCCACCCGCTTGGCAGCCAGATGTTTATGCCGCTGGATAATGCGCCGTTTCTGGTGGTGGTATCCGATGGCCCTACAGCCACGCCTAAAGTTTTTATTACCAATGGTGCGCAAGGCATAAACTACTTTCGCGGCACATGGCACGGGGTGCTGACCCCGCTTAATGCACCGCAAAACTTCCTGATCGTGGACCGGATCGGCACGGGCAGCAACCTTGAAGAACATTTCTTCGACACAGCATTTTTGGTCGACCTGCCAAATGGTTAGCAAAATTCTGTTTGGAAATAGCCGCATTGAGCGCGCCGCCCATCTGCGCAATGATGCCAAAGACCAGGCAACAATGCTCATCAAAGAAAGCACCCGTTTCATGGCGCTGTGGCGTGGCAATGTGCTGGTCACAAAAACGCCTGAAATCGCATGGCTAACCCGTGAAGAAGCCAAAAAAGCCGGCCCGCGAGGGGATCCGCTCTTTCTTGGTATCGAGGATGGGCAGCCGCGCTATAGCATAGAAATATCCGATTGGGGCGAGGCAAAAAACAGCGACAGGTCATTTGAGCCGAGCGAGGTTGTCCATCCGGCACTCCCGGGGTCGGTATTTCGTGATATCCGCAGCCTGATGCACACCCTGCCCGATGCCGATCTTGGCGATGCCGGCACCGCCAAATCATTGCTGCACTGGCATAATTCACACCGCTATTGTGGCTTTTGCGGCTCAAAAACCACCCTCACCCATGCCGGATGGCACCGCTTGTGCCAAAAATGCAACCGCATGGGTTTTCCTCATATCGAGCCGGTAGTAATCATGCTGGTAACTTGCGCAAACCAGACCCTGCTTGGTCGCTCCCATGGCTGGCCTGCGGGTATGTTTTCATTGCTGGCAGGGTTTATGGAACCGGGAGAAACCATCGCCGAGGCCGTGAGGCGCGAGGTCATGGAAGAGACCGGCATCAATATAGGCAAGGTCAAGGTGTTGGATGACCAACCCTGGCCCTTTCCCGGCTCGCTGATGATCGGCTGCCATGCCGAAGCGCTTTCACAAAGCATTAACCTTGATCCCGTAGAGCTGGAATCCGCGCTCTGGGTCAGCCGCGAGCGGGTGCTGGAAACCCTTGATGGAGCCGACCCGGACTTCTGGCCTGCAAGAACCGGTTCTATTGCGCGAAATTTGCTGGATAGATGGTTGGAAAACAGTATATAAGCGGTAAAACTGAATAGGGACCCGTCATGGAGCTTTCGTATAAAAGCACAATCAATGTGCCACATAAATTTGCATTCGAGCGCGCTACCAATTTCGAAAAATTCGAGATCGAGGGTTTTGGAAAACTGGCTCCCTTTGAGCCGGTATCCGATATCCGCGCCCCCGAAATTGGCGCGCGCTGGAAAACATCTTCAGAGTTTCAGGGGCGCCCACGGCGGTTTTCGCTTCAGCTATTCCAGCTTGAGCCGAGCCAAAAGATGGTGCTTGGCAACAAGTCCGAGAAATACGACGTGGAAGCCCATTTTGACTTTGAAGATATCGCCCCTGAAGAAACCGGATTTTCCTTTTTGCTCGTGGCAAAGGCGCAATCCATCACCGCAAGGCTGATTTTGCAAACCATCCAGCTGGCGCGCGGGCGCATCGAATCCTCCATGAAGGCCGATTTTGAAACCATGGCCCAAAAGATGGAAGCCGCCTACCGGACCGAAAGCTGACAGCCGCGCGGCGCTTTTAGCAAGAAGTCCGGCGCGAGGCAGGGCAAAGCCTAGCCAAACGTTTTTCGAAAGTCCGACGCCGGATAGGTGCCCAATATCCGCATCGAGCTGGTAAAATATTCAAGCTCCTCAAGCGCACGGCTGAGGCCCTCATCATCAGGGTGGCCCTCGACATCCGCATAAAACTGGGTAGCCGTAAAGCTGCCATTAACCATATAGCTCTCCAGCTTCAGCATATTTATGCCGTTGGTCGCAAAGCCCCCCATCGCCTTATAAAGCGCCGAAGGCAGGTTTCGCACTTCAAACACCATAGTGGTGATCTGGTTTTCTTCCGGCACGACCGGCCTTGCCTCTGGCGACATAACCAGAAACCGCGTGGTATTGTGGCTGTTATCCTCGATATGCCGCGCCAGCAGATCCAGCCCGTATAGCTCGCCAGCCAGCTCGGAAGCCAGCGCAGCCACGGTTGGGTCTCCCAAGCCGGCAACATGTTTTGCCGAGCCAGCGGTATCGGCGCCCGTCATAGGTTTGATCCCGTGCTCGGCCAAAAACCCACGGCTCTGGCCAAGCAGCACGGTATGGCTCATGGCGGTTTTTACATCTTCGAGCTTCGTGCCCTTCACCCCCAACAGGTTCACATGCACACGCACGAAATGCTCGCCAATAATATGCAGCCCCGATTCCGGCAAAAGCGCATGGATATCGGCCACCCGCCCATAGGTAGAGTTTTCGACCGGCAGCATAGCCAATGCCGCACGCCCTTCTTTTACCGCCGCTATAGCCCCCTCAAAGCTGTGGCAGGGCAAGGCATTTTGCCCCGGAAATACCTCGGCACAAGCCTGATGGGAATAGGCACCCAACTCACCCTGAAAGGAAATAGTCTGTTTCATACCGGTTTTCACCCCACTGGTCGTTTCGTCGCGCTATCTACACCTTGATTTCGCTCCGAAGATACGGCAAAACCCAAGCAAGCATCCCACTCTGGGCGCGACCCGGGCAAAAGTAAGGTATTTTATCCTATGAACACAATGGAAATCACTAAAGTTGTTGGCGGCGTAGCTGGATCTCTGCTTATACTGATGTTGTTGAAAATGGGAGCAAGCTCCTATTATATTGGCGGCAAAGGCGAGGGAGCCGAGCCGGCCTATACAATCGCGGTTGCGGATAGCGCCCCCGCGGAAGAAGTCGAAGCCGTGCCGTTTTCCGAAATTCTGGCAGCGGCCGATGCCGGCGCAGGTGCGCGCGTCTATAACAAATGTGCAGCCTGCCACGCTGTCGATCCCGGAGTTGTGAAGGTCGGGCCATCACTCTTTGGTGTTGTCGATCGCGGTATTGGCGCAGAAGAGTTCGGTTATTCCTCCACGCTCGCCGAGCTTGGCGGCGACTGGACCCCAGAAGCGCTCAATGAATTCCTGACCAAGCCTACGACTTACGCACCAGGCACAAGCATGTCTTTTGGTGGCTTGAAAAAGGAAAAAGATCGCGCAAATCTGATCGCCTATCTTTCGACCCTGCAATAGGTTTTTTTGCCTGACCAGCCGCGCCGGAGATATTCGGTGCGGCTTTTTGCTACCTTGCCCCCCGTTCACAAAATCGCGTCTTGCATTGGTGATATTTGGCGCTACCATATTTGCAAACAATATGGAGTGTTAGCTATGATAAATCGTGCCCAAAGCAAGGCCCGCGCCCTTATCCGCACAGAAATCCCGCTTTGGAAATTATTTGGTGTGCTGTTTCTTGCCGCCCTGCTCAGTGTCGCCGCCAGTTTGGCGCGTGCTGGCGAGCACACGACTGTCAGCCACGGGATTTCCAAATTTGGCGAGCTGAAATATGATGAGGATTTCCCCTATCTTGATTATGTGAACCCCGATGCCCCGAAAGGCGGCGAATATTCCAGCTGGGCCTTTGGCACGTTTGATTCGATGAACCCCTATATCACCAAGGGCAATGCTGCGGGCAGCTCGGCGATTTTCATTGAGAGCCTGATGGTCGGCACCGCTGACGAGCCGGATTCCCTTTATGGGCTGATCGCCGAAAGTGTTGAATACCCGAGCGACCGCGCATGGGCTATTTTCAACCTGCGCCCGGAGGCGCGTTTTTCTGACGGCACCCCGATCAAAGCTTCAGATGTGGTTTTCACCTATGAGACCCTGCTTGAAAAGGGCATCCCCTCTTACCGCGCCATCATGGAGGCCGAGATCGCCTCGGTGGAAGCGCTGAATGATAACAGGGTGAAATTTACCTTTACCGGCCCGTCGGATGATAACTCCAACCTGCTGCTTGTCGCTGGCACTTCTGTGTTCTCAGAAGCCTATTTCGCGGATCGTGATTTTGCCGAATCAACCCTGGACCCGATCCTTGGCAGCGGCCCTTATGTCCTTGAATCGATGGATGTCGGCAAGCAGCTCATCTATGTCTACAACCCTGATTACTGGGGAGCGGACCTGCCGATCAATATCGGCCAAAACAATTTCGAGCGCATCCGCTTTGAATATTACGCCGACCCGACCGCCGCTTTTGAGGGCTTTAAGGCGGGCGAATACTTGTTTCGCTCGGAAAACTCCTCCAAAGCCTGGGCGCAGGATTATACCTTTCCCGCTGTGGAAAATGGCTGGGTGGTGAAGGAAGAACTACCCGATGGCAATATCGGCCAAGCCCAAGGGTTTTTCTTTAATCTGCAACGCGATAAGTTTTCCGATCCCCGCGTTCGCGAGGCCATTGGCATGGCATTCAACTTCGAGTGGTCCAACAAAACCCTGTTCTTCGGCCTTTACGAGCGGGTGGACAGCTTTTTCAAAAACTCTGAGCTTGAGGCCCAAGGCATGATTCCGGCGGATGAGCTGGCCATACTGGAACCCTACCGCGATGATCTACCAGAAAAGGTCTTTACCGAGGAGGTTTATTCGCCGCCAATTTCAGGCGAAAACCAGATCGACCGTTCGGTTATCCGTGCGGCTGGCAAGCTGCTGGATGAAGCCGGCTGGACCGTGCAGGACGGGGTGCGCAAAAACGCGGACGGTGAGCAGCTTACCATCGAATTTCTCAACTATTCCCCGCTGTTTGACCGGATCATCAATCCCTATCTCGAGAACCTTGAGCGGCTTGGTATCGAGGCAACGAATAATCGGGTCGATACCGCGCAATATACCGAACGCACGCGAAATCGCGAGTTTGACATCATGATCAGCACCTACGAAAATTCGATCACTCCCGGCCTTGGCCTGCGCCAGACCTATGCTTCGGAAAACGCCAATGTGCCCTCGCGCAACCGCGCCGGGCTGGCCAATCCCGCGATTGATGCGCTTGTCGAGCAGGTGATCGCCTCAGAAACCCGCGACGATCTGAACCTCAACACCCGCGCGCTGGATCGCGCCTTGCGGGCCTTGCATATCTGGGTGCCGCAATGGTTCAAGGATGTGCACTCGGTCGCCTATTGGGATGTATACCAATACCCCGACCCGGCGCTCTCGCCCTTCGCGCTAGGCGCTTCAAGCTGGTGGTGGTGGTGGTGGGATGGGGAAAAAGCCGCCCGGCTGGAAGCGGAGGGTGCGCTCTAGCCTATGGCCGCTTATGTTTTCCGGCGGTTGTTGCTGATAATTCCCACCTTGCTGGGAATCATGTTCCTCAACTTCGCCATTATCCAGTTCATCCCCGGCGGGCCGGTGGAGCAAATGCTTGCCAACTTAGAGAACCTCGGCGACGGGTTTGACCTGCTCGGCGGCGCGGCGGGGGATGCGGGGA
>JAKIUB010000023.1 GCA_021647745.1 Paracoccaceae bacterium
TATAAAGGCGCATTCGAGATGGCGGCAACGCTGGATTACATGTTTGCCTTTGCCGCCACCACCAACGCGGTATCCAACCATCATTTTGATATGGTTTATGCGGCCTATATCGAGGATGACGACACGCGGGGCTTTATCGAGGAGGCCAATCCGGCAGCGCTGAAAGAGATGGCCGCGCGGTTTGAAGAGGCCATAGAGCGCGGCATGTGGCAGCCTCGGAGCAACTCGGCCAAGGCGGTTTTGGCGGGGATAATCGAGGGAAAAGCACATGAAAACCAAGTTGATTGACTGTGTAGATGAAGGCGCAGAGCTGTGCCGCGTGTTGTTAGCGTGCCGCGAGAAGCTGGCTGACAGTGACCAACGTTAGCCCTTTCGCCTCAAGCCTTTGAATGATCTGCGGCAATGCCCGCACGGATTTGCCAACACACCCGTGCATCAGAATAACACTACCCGGGCGCGCGCGGCTTACCCGCTGGAGGATATAGGCGCTGCTCGGGGCCTCCCAATCATCTGAATCAAGGTTCCAGAGGCTAGGGGCATACGGCACGATGGCCGCCACGCGGGGGCTATAGCTGCCGAAAGGCGGGCGAAATACCAGCGGAATAACACCGCCCGTGGCTGCCGCTATGGCTTGATTGGTCGCGGTGAGTTCGGTTTCGATTTGCGCTGCTGACAGGCGCGGCAGGGGCACGTGGCTCCAGCCATGGTTACCAACCTCGTGCTCGTCTTGCACCATACGCGCCACAAGTTCTGGTGCTGAGTTGATATTTTTACCGATCACAAAAAAATGTGGCCGTGGCGTGTTGGCGGGCGAGGATGTCCAGAATTTGCGCCGTGCTGCCGCTGGGGCCGCCATCAAAGGTCAGGGCAACACAGGCGAGGACCGCGCAGTCTGGCCCCGCAGGCGTGGGCGGCTTGGGCCCTGTATGGAAAAGATGAGCATGGACCCAGCGCTTGAGGACGAAATCCTTGCGCCGCATGGTGGCCCCAAGCCGCCTGAATCATTGTGATGAAACTGCCGGTAAAAACCCGCACGATTACGCGCGAAGACTGGTAGGCTCTGGCCTCGTTTAGAATTTGAAAACCCCCGGCTGAAAGGCTGGGGGTTTTTGGTTGTAGGGTGCGTGGAGGACCACACACCCTACGGCTTTTTATTTCAACGATGGGATTGGCAATGAACAGTATATTTTCCACATATTCTCAAGGCGAGAACCGTGTCACGTCAACCATAATACAGGTTTTGAAAAACCTACCAATAAATGTTGTTGAACAGTTTTTGATAATGTTTTCGGAATCCGATGAGCAGGAATACTTTGGGTTTAATAATCAGGTCAAAGGCGAAGGCAGTGTTCCGGATGCAGAGATCTCAGCTAAGTTTTCACTGCTATTTGAAACTAAAGTTAAACAAAAAGCAGTTGGAGCGCGGCAACTACGTAAGCACTTAGAGTTTGCGAAAAACCGAAAGTCACTTCTTGTATACTTAACCCCGGATATTCGAAAACCGAAGGAGTTGACGGATGCAGAAGTGGTTTGGAAAAGTTTTCAAGATGTGTATGATTTAATTGGTGAACTTATTGAGGATACTAGCCTAATCCTTTCAGAGCGTGACCAATTCTTATTGAAAAACTTACAAGACTTTTTCTCAGACAGTGGATTGTTGCCGAAACCTGACCAAGTACTGGTAATTGCCGCTAGGATAGCTTGGCCAGCCTATTGCAAGCACGGAGTTTACATATGCCAATCGGGTAGGAGCTTTCGGGATGTGGATTGGCTGGGGTTCTATTCTGATGGGGTTATTCAGTCAAAAGTTGCGAAGGTGGAATACCGGAACCCACTTTTTTCTTTTTCAGATAGTGATACTGTTTCAGCTCAATTGTTGGAGGAGAATTCCACAGAAAGATTTGGTGTAGGTCCTGAAGATCTACAGCGGAAGCTTCAAGGTTGGTTTGACGGCAACCAATGGGCTATTGGAAAAACTGTTCAACTATTTAGTCTTTCAGGAGTGGATAGCGCAGAAACTGAAACGCTAGATGGTCCTATCAAAAACAATCTAAAAGGTAGGGGCGGGAAAGGAACTGCATACACCCAATCCCAGAGATATGTCCCCCTAGCGATGCTAAAAAGCTCAAAGCTTACTAGCGAACTAAAATAGACAGCATGAGGCTGAACTATTGTTTGGATAATCCCCCCAACATCCCCCCTTGCCAACCCCCCGAATCGCGCCTATAGAAGCAGCTTCGAAACCTGACTCCACTGGAATCGGGGTGACCGTTATGGGGCTCCCCAGTGATGTTGCTAAAGGAACATAATTATGAATGCCGCTGATTTGCGGGCTAAAACGCCCGAGGAGCTTAAATCCGAGCTTGAAGTGTTGAAGAAAGAGAGCTTCAACTTGCGTTTTCAGGGGGCCACTGGCCAGCTGGAAAACACATCGCGTATGCGCACGGTTCGCCGCTCCGCTGCCCGCGTTAAGACGATTTTGAACGAAAAGGCCGCGCAAGCGGCTGCGGAATAGGAGCATATCATGCCAAAGCGTATTTTGCAGGGCACGGTAACATCCGACGCCAACAAGCAAACCATCACTGTTTCTGTTGAGCGCCGTTTTTTGCACCCTATGTACAAAAAGCCAATTCGCTCAAGCAAGAAGTATCGGGCGCATGACGAAGCCGAGACTTTTAAGGTTGGTGACAAAGTTCGCATTGAAGAATGCGCACCAATCTCGAAAACCAAACGCTGGACCGTGCTAGCTGATTAGCACACCAGTATAATCGAAACCGTGGGGCTAAACTGCACAGTCCCCACAGGTCGGGAGTAAAAATATGATCCAGATGCAGACAAACCTTGAGGTGGCTGACAACAGCGGCGCACGCCGTGTTCAGTGTATCAAGGTTCTGGGTGGCTCGAAGCGTCGTTACGCTTCTGTCGGCGACATTATTGTCGTATCGGTAAAAGAGGCCATCCCACGCGGACGCGTGAAGAAGGGTGACGTGCGTAAGGCCGTTGTCGTTCGTACCAAAAAAGCGATCCAGCGCCCTGATGGCACTGCGATCCAGTTTGATGGCAATGCCGCCGTTATTCTCAACACTGCTGGCGAGCCTATGGGCACGCGTATCTTTGGGCCAGTGTGCCGTGAGCTGCGTGGCAAAAACTTCATGAAGATCATCTCGCTTGCGCCGGAGGTGCTGTAATGGCTGCTAAACTTCGCAAAGGTGACAAGGTCATCGTGCTTGTCGGTAAGGACAAAGGCAAAGAGGGTGAGATCACCCAAATGCTGGTTTCCAAAGGCAAGGCGCTGGTAACGGGTGTAAACACCGTGATCCGCCACACCAAGCAAACCCAGACCGCTCAGGGTGGCCGGGTGACCAAGGAAGCGCCTATCCAGCTTTCCAATCTTGCTCTGGTCGATCCAAAAGACGGCGGCGCAACGCGCGTTGGCTTCAAAGAGGTTGACGGCAAAAAAGTTCGTTTTGCCAAGAAATCGGGGGAAGTTATCAATGGCTGATTATACACCTCGCTATAAAGCTCTTTACGCGGACAGCATTCGTGCTGCGATGAAAGAAGAGTTTAACTATAAAAACGATATGATGATCCCCAAGCTCGAGAAAATCGTGCTGAATATGGGTGTTGGTGAAGCTGTCGCCGATAGCAAAAAGATCCGCTCGGCAGTGACCGACATGGGCCTTATCGCAGGCCAGCAGCCGGTTATCAACAAAGCGCGTGCTTCTATCGCGGGCTTTAAAGTGCGCGAAGATATGCCGCTGGGCTGTAAAGTAACCTTGCGCGGCGACCGGATGTTCGAATTTCTCGACCGGTTGACCACCGTGGCTATGCCACGTATTCGCGACTTTCGCGGCAGCAACCCCAAGAGCTTTGATGGCCGTGGCAACTTCGCCATGGGTCTGAAAGAGCACATCATCTTCCCTGAGATCGACTTTGATAAAGTTGATGTCATGTGGGGCATGGATATCATCATTTGCACCACCGCTAAGACCGACGGTGAAGCACGCGCATTGCTGAAGCATTTCAGCATGCCGTTCACCGAATAAGCGGGAGGAGAGACAATGGCTAAAACATCAATGGTCCAGCGTCAACTAAAGCGCGAGCGTCTGGTGGCAAAATATGCCGCTAAGCGCGCCGAGCTGAAGGAAACGTCACGGAACCTCGATCTGCCAATGGAAGAGCGCTTTAAAGCGGTTATTGCATTGGCTAAACTTCCACGCGATAGCTCGGCTACACGCCTGCACAGCCGCTGCCTGATTAGCGGTCGGCCCAAGGCCTACTATCGCAAGTTTCGTATTTCGCGTATCGCGCTTCGTGATCTGGCCTCAAAGGGCGAGATTCCGGGCATGGTTAAATCTAGCTGGTAAGGGAGGCTGAACAATGAATTTGAATGATCCGTTGGGCGATATGCTCACCCGTATCCGTAATGCTCAGATGCGTAACAAATCCACCTGCAAAACCCCGGCTTCCAAGCTGCGCGGTTGGGTGCTCGATGTGCTGGAATCCGAAGGCTACATTCGCGGCTACGAAGCCGGAATGGACTCCGAGGGCAAGCCAGAGATCGAGATTTCGTTGAAGTATTTCGACGGTGAGCCGGTTATCAAGGAGCTGAAACGTGTTTCTACTCCGGGCCGCCGCGTTTATTCCAACGTAAGCAACATTCCGAAGGTCCGTCAGGGCCTCGGGATCGCGATTGTATCCACGCCGAAAGGCGTTATGTCCGATGCACAGGCTCGTACCGACAATGTCGGTGGCGAAGTCCTCTGCACCGTATTTTAGGAGGTTTTCATGTCAAGAATTGGTAAGAAACCTGTTGAAATGCCTGCAGGCGTATCGGCGACTTTGTCAGGGCAAAGCATTGAAGTTAAGGGGCCTAAAGGCACGCTTGGCTTTAAGGCAACCGACGATGTGACCATCAAGGTAGACGGTAATGTCATTACGGTAACGCCGCGCGGCACTTCCAAGCGCGCGCGCCAGCAGTGGGGCATGAGCCGTACTTGCATCGCCAACCTGGTGCAGGGTGTAACTGGCGGTTTCAAGAAAGAGCTTGAGATCAACGGCATCGGTTATCGTGCGGCGCTGCAAGGCAAGGTGCTGAAGCTGAGCCTTGGCTACTCGCATGATGTGCTTTTCGACATTCCGGATGATGTCACCATCACCTGCCCGAAAAACACACATATCATCGTTGAAGGTATCGACTCGCAAGTTGTGGGCCAGGTAGCTGCAAACATTCGCGCTTGGCGCAAACCCGAACCTTACAAAGGTAAAGGCATCAAATACAAAGATGAATTTATCTTCCGTAAGGAAGGCAAGAAGAAATAAGGAGCGCGATAATGGCAAACACAAAACGACAGTTGTTTCTGAAACGCCGCATGCGCGTTCGGAACAAATTGCGCAGAACGGCCAATGGCCGTCCGCGCCTCAGCGTTCACCGTTCGGGCAAAAACATGTCCGTGCAAATCATCGACGATCTCAATGGTGTTACCTTGGCTCAGGCCTCGACGCTGGAGAAATCACTCGGTGTGGTGGGCAAAAACAATATCGAAGCATCGACCAAAGTGGGCGTGGCAATTGCCGAGCGTGCTAAAGCGGCCGGTGTCGAGGTTGTATATTTTGACCGCGGAGGCTTCCTGTTTCACGGGAAAGTCAAAGCGCTCGCAGAGGCTGCCCGTGAGGGCGGCTTGAAATTCTAGGAGAGCGATATGGCAAGAGAAGATAATAATCGCCGGGGTAAACGTCGCGATCGCGACGAAACACCGGAATTTGCCGATCGCTTGGTAGCGATCAACCGCGTGTCGAAAACGGTAAAGGGCGGTAAGCGCTTCGGATTTGCGGCATTGGTGGTTGTAGGTGATCAGAAAGGCCGCGTGGGCTTTGGCAAAGGTAAAGCAAAAGAGGTTCCCGAAGCAATTCGGAAAGCCACCGAGCAAGCCAAACGCCAGATGATCCGCGTGCCACTGCGTGAGGGTCGGACCCTGCACCACGATATGTTTGGCCGTCACGGTGCGGGCAATGTTGTGATGCGGACAGCCCCTGCGGGTACCGGTATTATTGCTGGTGGCCCAATGCGTGCGGTTTTTGAAATGCTGGGCTTGCAGGACGTGGTGGCAAAATCCATCGGCTCGCAAAACCCGTATAACATGATCCGCGCCACTATGGACGGCCTCACCAAGCAGGGCAGCCCGCGCAATGTAGCGCAGCGCCGTGGCAAGAAGGTCTCTGACATTCTGCCCGCCCGTAACGAAACCCCGGCAGCCGCTTCGGAAGAAGCCGCACCGGCTGAAGCTTAAGGAGCTTAAACAATGGCAAAAACCATCGTTGTAAAGCAGATTGG
The DNA here is from genome assembly GCA_021647745.1 of Paracoccaceae bacterium. Taxonomy (GTDB): domain Bacteria; phylum Pseudomonadota; class Alphaproteobacteria; order Rhodobacterales; family Rhodobacteraceae; genus UBA3077. The sequence continues at coordinate 6,335 of JAKIUB010000023.1, forward strand.
CTCGCCAATCCGCCGCCCGAAAGACCAGCTGGCTACGCTGAAGGGCCTCGGCCTCAACAAGATGCACAAAACCCGTGAGCTTGAAGACACGCCGTCCGTGCGCGGCATGGTCAACAAGATATCCCACATGGTGGTGATCATCGAGGAAAAAGGCTAGGGTTTACCCTGCCATATGAAATAAAAAACGCCTCGGGGAAACCTCGGGGCGTTTTTTTGTTGCGGTGTGTGGGGTAGGTCAGCGCAAGTTACTTATCCTGCACATTGTTGTATATTTTGGCACATAATTACAGCAGGCCTTCCCCCTTCGTGCTCAATAGGCTAGTTCTGCCCCATGACACTGACGGTTTCCAACCTGTCCTGCCAGCGCGGCGGGCGCCCGGTTTTTCACCAGCTATCGCTTAAGATTGCGGTTGGCGAAGCCGTGGTTTTGCGCGGCCCGAACGGCGCCGGTAAATCCAGCCTGCTGCGCGTGCTTGCCGGGCTGATTCCGGCGCAAAGCGGCAGTGTTAGCCTCAATGGCACATCCATGAAAGAGCGCGACGATTATCAGGAACAGATCACCTATGCCGGCCATCTGGACGCGATCAAGCCCCAGCTCACCGTTGCGGAAAACCTGCGTTTCTGGGCCGAGCTTTTTGCCTCCGATGTGTTTGATAAAACCATGTCGGATTTTCACCTTGACGAAATCGCCGATCGACCCGCCCATAGCTGCTCGGCGGGCCAAAAGCGCCGCTTGGGGTTGGCGCGCATTGCTGTCACCAGCCGCCCGCTCTGGCTGCTCGACGAACCGACAGTCTCACTCGATACAAAAACCTCCGCCCGCTTTGCCGCGATCATAGACGCCCATTGCGCTGCCGGCGGCATGGCCTTTATCGCCACCCACATAAACCTTGGCCTTACTCGCAGCCGTACCTTTGAAATGCAGCCCTATGATCCGGCGGCCGGCACGCCGGACACCGACCCGTTTTTGCAAGGGGACTGGGCATGAAAAGCCTGCTGATCCGCGAATTGCGCCTTGCTCTGCGCTCGGGGGGCGGAGCAGGGCTGGGGCTGGCGTTTTTTCTGATTGTGGTAATGCTTGTGCCCTTCGGCGTTGGTCCAGATCAGGCAATATTGGGGCTGATTGCACCGGGCATTCTCTGGATAGGGGCGTTACTGGCTAGCCTGCTTTCGCTTGACCGCCTGTTTCAAACCGATAGCGAAGACGGCACGCTGGATATTCTGGCACTTTCACCGATGCCGCTAGAGCAGCTGGTCGCGGTCAAGGCTGTGGCCCATTGGCTGACAACAGGTTTGCCGCTGGTGGTGATGGCTCCGGTTTTGGGCATGACCCTTAACCTGCCGGAAGCTGCCTATCCGTGGCTGATTGCCAGCCTTGCCGCCGGCACACCCGCGCTCTCCTTTATCGGGGCAGCCGGTGCGGCGCTCACGGTCGGGATCAAACGGGGGGGGTTATTGCTCTCGCTGCTGGTGCTGCCGCTTTATATCCCGACATTGATCTTTGGCGCTAAGGCCACCAGTCTTGCCGCCGACGGGCTGGACCCGATGCCCGCCTTTACCTTGCTGGCAGGGTTGACGCTTTTCACACTGGCTCTGACCCCGTTTGCCGCCGCCAAAGCCCTGCGCGCCAACCTTACCTAAGCAATAATTCCGGCATTATGCCCCATATCCAGCCCAGGAAACACCGAGCTGCCAAGCGCGCTTGCCTCCAGATCAAACAGATCACGTAGCGCCCAGCCCAGATAGCGGCGCACATCAGCGGTCGGCTCAAGATCGCGGTTTTGATATAGGTCCAGCTCTCCCAGCCCCGGCCATTGGCCAAAAACCTTGCCGCCATTGATCGCGCCACCCGCCATCACCATCAAGCCACCGGTGCCGTGGTCGGTGCCAGCGGTGCCATTTTCGGCTACGGTGCGGCCAAATTCGGTGATTGCCAGCACCGTGGTGCGCTGCCAGTGGCTCCCCAAGCCGGATTTGAGCTCCAAGATAGCCTCGCTCAATTCTTTGAGCGCGCGCACCAGATTGCGCCGTTGGCCATTATGGGTATCCCAGCCGCCGATAGAAAAACTGGCGATACGGGTTTCTTCATTCAGCCTTGCCGCCGCAAAGCTTGCCAAAGCTTTGGCCGCGCCGCGCCGGCCACCACCTGCCATGTCATCGGTCTTGCCCGACAGCTCCATTGCCATCTCTGCGGATGAGGCAAAAAGCGGATCATCGGCATAGATGCGAGCCAAAAGCAGCTCGGTCTGGGCCGACATCGCCAAATCACTGCCAGGACTCCATGCCGCATAAGGCTGCGGACCGTCCAGCAACAGCATCCGCGATTGCCCGACGGAAAAGGCCGTCTCGGCCTGCGCGCCGGGCATCAAGGCCAGCGCACGGTTCAGCCAGCCGGTCTTGCCCGTTTGCGGTGCGCCGTCGCGCGCGTTACTGCCGCTTTCCAGCAGGTCCTGCCCGTCAAAATGGCTGCGCTTGTCACGATATGGAGTGGAAACCGCCTGCACAAAACCCAACTCCCTGGCCCGCCACAGGGGCATCAAATCAGCCAATGCCTCGTTCAGCGAGAAAAACCCGTCAAGGTCACCGGCACCTTCACCTGCCCCGAGCGAGGGCCGCTGGCGGGCAAAATCAGGGTCGCCGTATGGGCGAACCACATCCAGCCCGTCCATCGCCCCGCGCAGCACGATTACCACCAGCCGGTTATCGCCCGGCGCAGCGGCCAGTGTGAGCGGTGTGAGCAGGGGGGAGGCTGCCGCCGAGCAGCCAAGCAGGGTCGAGTTTATCATAAATTTACGTCTGGAAAGGGTCATGTTTTTCTCCTATCGGCGCATCAGCGAAGGGGAAACCAGCAACAGCGCAACCCCCTCCCATTTGGTTGCCGCACCACTCACCGCAAAAGAAAGAACCTCGGGCGCGCTATCGCCCAGCACCGCATCAAGCAAGGCTCCGGGATCACGATCACCGGCAAGGCTACGCGCCAATGCGCCGGCCCATGAAATGCGCGCCGCCAGCTGGGGCGGGTTTATCCAGCTTTCTGCGGCTTCGGGCCACCCGTCCGGCCCTGAAGGGCGAAACGGGCGCTGGCCCATCGCGGTAAGCTGATGGCTCAATCTTCGAGCCTCTCGCGGGGTGGAGTCGCGTATTTCTTGCGGGTCCATATCAAGTGTGCGCAGCACGGTAATTACATATTCCAGCGGAGGCCGCACTTTGGGAAATACCGCCATTTTTGCCTCGGGTGACACGACCAGTATCCGGTAGAGCGCCATTAGCTCGCCGCCGCTTTCAAGGTAGGCTGCTGCCATATTGGCCACCAGCTCCGGCAAAGGTTGCGGGCCGATAAAATGCACCACCAGCTTTTGCGCCAAATGTTGCGCCGTGGCGGGGTTTAGCGCCAGATCCTCCAGAAAACGATAGATATTTTCCAGCGTCTCACCTTTGCCACCATAGTTATTTCCCAGTACTTGCTCACTTCCCGGCTCGGCACGGTTGGCCGTATACCGCATGCCTTCCGGCCCGATTGTCAGCCCTGTCAGAAGCTCGGCAAATTGCCGGACGTCATCCTGCGAATATGGTCCGTCAACCCCGAGTGTGTGTAGCTCCAGCACCTCGCGGGCGAGGTTTTCGTTCAGCCCCTGCTGGCGCCGCTGGCCCACGGCTGAATTCGGCCCTGTCGAGGCATTTTGACCCAGATAGAGCAGCATGGACGGGTGCGATACCACGGCCTTCAACATATCGGAAAACCGGCCTGAAATATGCGGGCGGATGGCCTCCTCAAAATAAGCGGCCAACATAAAAGAGCCATTGGCCTGCCGAGGCGATACGGTAAAGTGATCCGCCCAAAAGGCAAATAACCGCTCCCGAAACCCGCGAGGATTACCAACAGCCCGCGCCACCAGGCTCGTCATGTCGCTCGCGGCGGCCTCGCGCAAGGCACGCCGAGCCTGTTTTAAAGCCTCCGACTGCCCGCCTTGCGCCTTGCGCAACCGGCGCAGCTCTGCCAGCCGCTGCATCCGCACAGCAGTATTGGCCACGTCGGGCACAGATGTCGGGTCTTGCCCCTCAAGCTGAGCCAACAGGCTGCCCTGAAAGCGCCGCTCAACGGGGCGAATACCATATTCAAACCGTGCAGCTTGTATTATGTCAGCTCTGGACAGCATATCTTTCTCCTCGCATTACCTTATATAACGCAGCCATGCGGGCAATCCGTCGAAAATAGTTTCGGGCTACTCTTCAGCCGCCACACCCCATATCCCGCTTCGGGGCAGCCAGCCTTTGTAGCCCTCCACACTGACGGAGCACCAATCCGGCTGACACGTGGCAAGGCGCGCAATAACGCCGGCCTCCAGATGGGCGAGAGCAGCAGCGCCCTCTGACGGACCATCGCGCAGGGCCAGCATATCTTGCTGTACCAGCACCGTGCGCAACGAGCTGAGTAGTGCCGAATGCACCCAGCCGCCTTCGCCTTCCGCATCCTCGACCCGAAACCACTCCCGATACTCCGCCAGCACCCGCAGCGGGGTGCCGCGATGCTTTAGCTCCCAGTCGATCCGGTTGGAGGTAGACGGCCCGCGCCGGACATTGGCAGCCCCGCTTTTCATAGAGACAAAGCGCGGCACCGGTAGATTGGTTACCTGCCCGCGCACGGTCTCTTGCGCCAACACTACAGGTGCTACGACTAAAAGCGGCGCTAGCAGCACGCCCAGTATAATTACTATTTTCACCTTGCCTGCCCCATCTCTGCCCCCATCAGATTTGATGACGAAATAATATTTCCCTTTGCGGGTTTTCCTGCCATTATAGCGACAAGCCCGTGTAAAAAGGAACCTCTGATATGGCCTCTGAAAATTCCGGCAATGCGCCGCTGAATGTGGTTGTTACCCGCCAACTCCCCGAGCCGGTAGAGACCCGTCTGAGCGAGTTGTTTAACGTCAAACTTAATAGCGGCAGCCAGATGAACGAAGCGGCTTTAGGTGAGGCAATGGCCAGTGCCGATGTGCTTGTCACCACCATCGGCGACCAGATAAACCAGCGCCTGCTGGCAAAAGCAGGCCCGAATATGCGCCTGATCGCCAATTACGGCGCGGGGTTTGACCATATTGATGTGCAAACCGCCCTGCAACGAGGCATCATGGTTTCAAACACCCCCGGCGTGCTGACAGATGATACCGCAGACATGACCATGGCCATGATCCTCGCTGTGCCCCGCCGGCTGCGCGAGGGCACTATGCTGATGCAACAGGGAGACTGGCAGGGGTGGTCGCCCACGGCACTGATGGGGCGGCGGATCGGTGGAAAACGCCTTGGCATTCTCGGCATGGGCCGCATCGGTCAGGCGGTCGCCCGCCGCGCTGCTGCCTTCGGGCTGCAAGTGCATTACCACAACCGGAAGCGTCTGCACCCCGATACCGAAACCGCTCTGCAAGCCACCTATTGGGAAAGCCTTGACCAGATGCTGGCGCGTGTCGATATCCTGTCCATCCACTGCCCGCACACACCCGGCACCTTTCATTTGCTCAATGCCCGCCGGCTAAAGCTGATGAAACCCTCGGCCTATATCATCAACACAGCGCGCGGAGAAATCGTTGACGAAAATGCCCTGACCCGCATGCTACGTGCCGGTGAGCTGGCCGGTGCGGGATTGGATGTTTATGAAAACGGCAACCAGATAAACCCGCGCCTGAAGGGGTTGGGTAATGTGCTGCTGCTGCCGCATATGGGCTCGGCAACACTTGAGGGGCGTATCGAGATGGGCGAAAAAGTTATCATAAACATCAAAACCTTCGCCGACGGGCACCGGCCGCCAGACCTTGTGGTGCCCTCGATGCTCTAATGCGCCTCAGCCATCCTGCGCGCGGCCACATACCGGGCAATCGGCGCGCTGGCGAGTGGTGAGCTTTCGCATCTCGCCATAAAGCGAATCATAAATAACCAATGCCCCGCGCAGCCCGACGCCCGCACCGGTGATATGCTTGATCGCCTCCCCCGCCATCATAGACCCCATCACCCCCGCCAAAGCGCCCATCACCCCGGCCTGAGAGCAGCTCGGCGCCAGACCGGCCGCCGGCGCTTCGGGAAAGATGCACTGGTAGCACGGGCCACCACGGGCCGGATCATAGAGGCTGATCTGCCCTTCCCACTGGCTCATCGCCGCGGATATCAATGGCTTTTTTGCCCGGACACAGGCTTGGTTTATCAGATATCGCGTGGCGAAATTATCGGTGCCATCCAGTACCAGATCATAGCCCGAGAACACCTCGTCTATGTTGTTCTCGTCCAGCCGCAAGCAATGCTCTATCACCTCGACATGGGGGTTCACCCGCGCCAAGGCCCGCTTGGCGCTTGCGGTCTTGGGCTGGCCAATAGCCGCTGTTTCGTGCAAAACCTGCCGTTGCAAATTGGACAGGCTGACCTCGTCATCATCAACAACCCCGAGCTGCCCGACCCCCGCCGCCGCCAGATAAAGCAGCGCCGGGCTACCGAGGCCACCGGCGCCAATACAAAGTAGCTTAGCGCTCAACAGCTTTTTCTGCCCCGGCCCGCCAATTTCTCGCAAGACGATGTGGCGCGCGTAACGCTCTATCTCTTCAGGGGTCATCGCGTGCATCCGCTTTTCGCTTCAGCCATCGGACAAGCTTTGCATAAAGAAATACGGGAATAGCGATAAGAATTGCCCATTTCCACCAGTTCAGCCCTTCTGTCACACGGATATTAAAAAGGTGGGTCTCAGGCAGAAATTGCGACGCAACAATAACAAACACAGCCGCACCCAATAGCGCCCGATACATCCATTTCGGCCCATTCAATGCCCAGTTATATCCGGCGGACACCCCGAAGACCAGAAAAACTGTCCACAAACCACCTGCGTAAAGAATGCTCATCCGATACCGTCAAACAACCCGGAAGAAAGGTAGCGCTCGGCAAAGCTGGGGATAATAACAACAATGCGTTTCCCCTCCATCTCCGGCCGCTGGCCGATCTCGACCGCCGCCGCCAGCGCCGCCCCCGAAGATATCCCCACAGGCACTCCCTCGATCAAAGCCAGCTGTCGCGCCATCTCGAACGAGGTTTCATTTCCGATTGTCAGTATCTCGTCGATCAGGCTGGTATCCAACGTCAGCGGCACAATCCCTGCCCCGATTCCCTGTATTTTGTGCGGTCCGGGCTTTGCGCCTGACAAAACCGCCGAATCCTCCGGCTCGACCGCAATAATACGCACTGCCGGATTTCGCGCCTTCAGCACGCGGGCAACGCCGGTCAGCGTGCCCCCTGTGCCAACACCGGAGATAAATACATCAACCTCGCCACCCGTATCATTCCATATTTCCTGTGCTGTCGTCTTTTCGTGAATATCCGGATTAGCCATATTTTCGAACTGTTGTGGTATCACCGCGCCCTCGATCTCTTCGGCCAGCTCATTGGCGCGAGCAATCGCTCCGGCCATACCGGCGGCAGCATCGGTCAGTACCAGCTCGGCTCCGAGCAATGCCAGCATCTGTCGTCGCTCAACCGACATGCTCTCCGGCATGGTCAGAATAAGCCGGTATCCCCGCGCCGCACAAACAAACGCCAGAGATATACCGGTATTGCCCGATGTCGGCTCGATCAGGGTGCTGCCCGGTTTTAGCTGCCCCGCCTCTTCCAGCGCGTTTATCATCGCTACGCCGATCCGGTCTTTTACCGAACCAAGCGGGTTAAAAAACTCGAGCTTGCCAAGGATCTGGGCCTTGACCCCGTGAGAGGCCGCAAATCGCGAAAACCTCACCAAAGGGGTGCTCCCGTAAGTTTCTGTAATGTCATTATAAATAACGCCGCGTGATTTATTTCTCATGTCAGCCCCCCTCTAAATAACAAAATCCGAGCCATCGCCACCTGCGCGCTCGACCCCGTCTTTCTGCGCCTGCACACATAGATCTTCCAGTGTAATCTGGTCTAGCCGGGCGAGAATATCATGGTGAAACTCCGCCCAGATGGGCTGTATTACCTTCTCCCCTAACTCGGAGGTTGACTCCACCTTTTCATCTTCATTTTCCATACCCTCGATCACCCGCAGCACATCGCCAAGGGTCAGGCGGCGGCGCTCACGGGCCAGCGTATAGCCGCCCCTTGGCCCGCGCACTCCCTTGAGGATCCCCCGCTTGACCAAAAACTGCAATACCTGTTCAAGGTATCGGCTCTGGATCCCCTGCCGCTCGGTAATATCCTTGGATTGCACCGGGTTTGGCCGAGCATTATAGGCCACATCCAGCACCGCTTCGAGCGCAAGGCTTGATTTTTTAGATAATAGATACATCTACTTCCCCGTCGACCCAAAGCCCGCCTCGCCGCGGCGGGAGGCGGACAATGCTTCTGTTTCCACCCACACACAGCGTGTTACCGGTGCCAAAAGCATCTGGGCAATGCGCTCGCCATGGCGCACGATAAAATCTTCATCCCCCAGATTGATCAAAATTACCCCGACCTCACCCCTGTAATCGGAATCAATGGTGCCGGGTGCGTTGAGCATCGTCACCCCATGCTTGAGCGCCAACCCCGAGCGCGGGCGGATCTGCATTTCATAGCCGGGCGGCATCTCCAGCGCAAATCCGGTTTTGACCAGCACCCGTCCATTTGGTTTAATGCTAAGCGACCCGCCATTGAGCGCGGCGCGCACATCCATGCCCGCCGCGCCATCGCTCTCGTATTGTGGCAGGGGCAAATTATTGCCGCCCAGCCGCTTTATCTTGACAAAACTCATACCAAAGCCTCGCTCACCCGCAAAGCCAGCTTTTGCGCAACCTCCCGCTTGCTCATCCATGGCCACGGTTCCGCACCATCTTCAGTGATCAGCACCACCTGATTATCCTGCCCGCCCATTACAGCCCGCTCTCCGCCGACATCATTGGCAACAATCCAGTCACAGCCCTTGCGCAGGCGCTTCGCGATTGCATTTTTGACCAGATTTTCGGTTTCTGCCGCAAAGCCGACCACCAGCTTTGGCCGGCCTGCCTCAAGCTGCGAAACCGTTGCCAGAATATCCGGATTTTCAACCAGATCCAGCTCGGGCAGAGCCTTGCCCGCCGCCTTTTTCAGCTTGTCATCGCTTGCGCGAGATACCCGCCAATCCGCAACTGCAGCCGCAAATATGGCGGTGTCCACTTCTCCGGCCACCTTGACCGCCGCTGCCATGTCTCTCGCGGTTTCCACCTCTATCACCTGCGCACCGACAGGCCTTGTCGCGCTCGCCGGACCTGTAATAAAAACAACCTCCGCTCCGAGCCGGACAAATGCGCGGGCAATTTCGCTGCCCTGCAAACCGGAGGAGCGATTGGCGATATAGCGCACGGGGTCAATCGGCTCGTGGGTCGGGCCGGAGGTGATCAGCACCCGTTTTCCCTTCATCGGTCCATCCACAAGAGCGGCTTGAATAGCGGCCCTTATTGCTTCTGGTTCGGCCATGCGCCCGGTGCCGAACTCACCACAAGCCATCTCGCCATTTTCCGGCCCCACAAATAGCTTGCCGTCCTGTTCCAGTATTGCGACATTTCGCTTGTTTGCCGCGTTCTCCCACATGGCGACATTCATGGCCGGAGCCAGCAATACCGGTTTGTTACTGGCCAAAAGCAGCGTCGAGGCCATATCATTGGCCAATCCGTTTGCCATCTTTGCCATGATATCCGCTGTCGCCGGCGCCACCACCACGAGGTCAGCCGCGCGGGTGAGCTGGATATGGCCCATTTCAGCCTCTTCCTCGAGATCAAACAGATCAGAGCGCACCGGTGCGCCAGCTAGCGCCGACACACTGAGCGGCGTGACAAACTCTTTGGCCGCCCTTGTCATCACCGGCACGACCTGCGCGCCATCCTTGCCCAGCAGCCGGATCAGCTCCAGCACCTTATAGGCCGCGATACCGCCACCGATGATCAGCAAAATATTTTTACCAGCCAGCATATTTTCCCACCAAAACTACTTTACCGGAGTGTAATTAATTTCATCTCACATAACAAGTTAAGCTACGGATTGTCGCAATAAATTTACCGGACAGGGTTTTCTGCTCGGCACCGCGCCCTGCCTGCGCTATAAAGCCCGTAGAAACCACAAGGTGAAAAATGAACACGCTCCCCTCTCTCAGCCTTATTCTTGGTGGCGCCAGCAGTGGAAAATCGGCTTATGCCGAACGGCTCGCTCTGGGCGCAGGGCTGGCCCCTGTCTATATCGCTACAGCTCAGGCGCACGATGGCGAAATGGCCGATAAAATCACCAGCCACCAAGCGCGCCGTGGTGCATCATGGCAGCTTGTCGAAGCCCCCCTTGCTCCTGCCGAGGCTCTGCGAACCCTCACCGCCGATCACGTCGTTTTGCTGGATTGCCTGACCCTCTGGCTTTCCAACCTGATGGAAGCCAACCGCGTGCCGGAGCTCGAAACCGCCGCGCTGCTTGCCGCGATCAAGGCCACGCCCGCACGGGTCATTGCTGTTTCCAACGAGCTGGGTCTCGGGCTTGTGCCGGCCACCCCGCTGGGCCGCCGTTTTCGTGAAGCCCAAGGCATTCTTAACCAGCAATTTGCCGAGGCGGCCTGCGCTGTCACCTTTGTTGCTGCCGGCCTGCCACTTTTTTTGAAGGCGCCAGAATGACTACTTCATACTGGTTTGTCCGCCATGGCCCCACCCACGCAACCGGCTTTTGCGGGCATACCGACCTTCCGGCTGATCTTTCGGATGCGGCCCAGATAGCCCGCCTGAAAGCCTACTTGCCGGCAGATGCCAAAATACTGTCCTCGGACCTCAGCCGCGCCCGCGAAACTGCCCGCGCCATCCACAGCCACCAGCTCTGGCTACCCGAAGCACCTGCGCTTCGGGAGATGAATTTCGGGGATTGGGAAGGGAAGGGCTTTGCCAGCGTTGAAAAAAACAATCCCGATCTATGGCGAAGCTTTTGGGAGGAGCCGGGTGATATTGCGCCGCCAAACGGGGAAAGCTGGCATCAACTTTCCCTCCGTATCAATGAAGCGCTTGCGGCACTGCACAGTGCCGGCCCGCAGGGAGACATTATTATTACCGCCCATTTTGCAGTGATCCTTGCGGCTCTTCAGCAGGCTACGGGCATGACCCCCAAGGCGGTTTTTTCGTTCAAAATCGACAATTTTTCAGTAACAAGGCTGGATTATCTGCACAAATCGAATAATTGGCGGGTTGTGCAGGTCAACCACCTCCCGTGAGGCAGACCCCAGGGAGAGGTCGTCAGTCATCCATCTTCAAGGCGCTGATAAACGCCGATTGCGGAATGCTGACGCGACCGAATTCACGCATTTTCTTTTTGCCCTTTTTCTGCTTGTCGAGCAGTTTTCGTTTGCGCGTCGCGTCGCCGCCATAGCACTTAGCGGTTACATCCTTGCGCAGGGCCGAGATGGTTTCGCGGGCAATAACCCGCCCGCCAATCGCCGCCTGAATCGGGATTTTGAACATATGCTGCGGGATCAGCTCTTTGAGCTTGGCGCACATCGCCCGGCCCCGCGCCTCGGCACGCGCGCGGTGAACCATGGTTGAAAGCGCATCCACCGGCTCGTCATTGACGAGGATTTGCATTTTCACCAGTTGATCCTCGGCATAGCCTTCCATTGAATAATCAAAGCTCGCATAGCCCTTGGTGACCGATTTCAGCCGGTCATAAAAATCAAACACCACCTCGTTGAGCGGCAGATCATAAACCACCATCGCACGGGTGCCGGCATAAGTGAGATCAATCTGGATGCCGCGCCGGTCTTGGCAGAGCTTCAGCACATCGCCCAAATATTCATCCGGCACCAGAATGGTGGCTTTGATACGCGGCTCTTTGATGTGGTCAACCAGCGTCAAATCCGGCATATCGGCGGGGTTGTGCAGCTCGACCATGGTGCCGTTGCGCAGGTAGATGTTATAAATCACCGAAGGGGCGGTGGTGATCAGGTCGATATCATATTCGCGCTCCAGCCGGTCGCGGATCACCTCGAGGTGCAGCAAGCCAAGGAAGCCGCAACGAAAGCCAAAGCCAAGCGCGGCCGAGCTTTCGGTCTCGTAGCTGAAGGAAGCATCGTTCAGCGCCAGTTTTTCGATGCTCTCGCGCAGGTCTTCGAACTCGGCATTATCCACCGGAAACAGCCCGCAAAATACCACCGGCTGCGCGGGCTTAAAGCCGGGCAAAGCCTCGGTAGCGTTGTTTTTCTCGTGGGTGATGGTATCGCCAACGCGGGTGTCACGCACCTGCTTGATGCTGGCGGTAAGAAAGCCGATTTCCCCCGGCCCCAAGGCCTCCACCTGTTGCATTTCCGGCTTGAACACGCCAACGCGGTCCACCGGATAGCTGGCATTGGTGGCCATCATTCTGATCTTGTCACCCTTTTTGAGCACCCCGTCAATGATGCGCACCAGCACCACCACGCCAAGGTAGGGGTCATACCAGCTATCGACCAGCATGGCTTTTAATGGTGCATCACGGTCACCCTCGGGCGGTGGCAGGCGGTTTACGATCGCCTCCAATACATCGGGTATACCAATGCCGGTTTTGGCCGAAATCATCACCGCTTCGCTCGCATCAATCCCGATCACATCCTCGATCTGCTCACATACCCGCTCCGGCTCCGCTGCCGGCAGGTCGATCTTGTTGAGCACCGGCACAATCTCGTGGTTGGCCTCAATAGCCTGATACACATTGGCCAGCGTTTGCGCCTCGACCCCTTGGGCGGCATCCACCACCAAAAGCGAGCCTTCCACTGCGCGCATGCTCCGGCTTACCTCATAGGCAAAATCCACATGGCCCGGGGTGTCTATCAGGTTAAGCACATACTCCTGCCCATCATTGGCTTTGTAATCAATGCGAACTGTATTGGCTTTGATGGTAATCCCGCGCTCGCGCTCGATATCCATGCTGTCGAGCAGCTGCGCCTGCATATCGCGGTCCGCCACCGTGCCGGTGGACTGGATCAGCCGGTCCGCCAGCGTGGATTTGCCGTGGTCGATATGTGCCACGATGGCGAAATTGCGGATGTTTTTTATCTCTGTCATAGAAAAGGGGTATGATTGGAAACCCGGCAGAGGTCAAGCACTCGCCGCATGCAACCAGCCCCTGAAGAATAACGCCAAAGTTTAGCTGCTTTTGCGCTGTTGTTTTCTAAAATTTTAGGCAAAGAGGAAATCGGAGGCTTCAATATTGGCGATATCCATACTGTCAATGATGATCTGGCCTTCTATGTCGCCGGCGGTGATCCAGGTGTTGCCGTCTTTGGCGGTCAGGGTCAGGTCGGCAAAGCTGCTTAACCCCTCGATGCGGATCAGGTCGATGCCATCTTCAAAGTCGGTAATATGGTCGCGGCCGATCTCGGAAGCGCGAAACACAAACACATCGTTGCCGATACCGCCGGTCAGCAGGTCCGACCCCGCGCCGCCATCAACCATGTCATTGCCTTCACCGCCATCAAGGGTATCACGGCCCTTTTTGCCAAACAGGGTATCATCCCCCATGCCGCCGATCAGGGTGTCATAGCCCGAGCCGCCGATCAGGGTGTCACTGCCCCAGCCAGAGACCAGCATATCATCGCCCTCGCCGCCGTTCAAAATACTGCCCGCCGAGCCGTTGCCAACGGTGAGCGTATCATCACCCGCCCCGCCGCGCAGCTCGTTGCTGCCGTAATTGTCGGTCAGGGTGTCGTTGTCCGCCCCGCCCGAAATAAAATCACTGCCCGCGGTTCCGGTTAGCTGGTCATCGCCGCCCATGCCAAAGATCGATCCGTTGCCGCGAAACGGCAGCTGCTCGAGGTGGGGCTCAAAAACATCGTTGCCCTCGCCGCCGATAAAGCGGAAGTTTTGCGTATCAAGCAGGTCTTCCAGCGCGGTGCCAAGCTCAAACTGCCAGCTTGGGGTGTCGTCAACACCATATGAAAGATAGGTGGCCGACAGCGCCAGCGGATCGGGCAGCGCCATGGTGCCGATCTGCACCATGGCGCCCCCCTCCAGGCGCATAAAGCTCACCGAACTTATGGTTACCTCTGTTTGCTGGCCCAGTTGCGGGGCTGCCACCGCCACAATCTGCGCGTTGACCGTGATGGACTGGGTATCGTAGCGCAAGCTTTCGAGCGTCACAAACGAACTGCCGTCAAACGTGATAACAGTGCCGTTGCCATTCAGCCGGGTTTCCAGAAAAACATTGGGAGCCAAAGGGGAACCAATAGCGGAATTGGTAAAAAAGCCGGCGTCTGTAGCGGTAATCGTTATGCGTGTCATTGTTTTGCTCCCGAGAGGTAAACCTTGCTTGTGAACCTAATTTGCCAAAATATTAGGTAAAAATCTAGGCAAAATACTGCCAATGGTTAATGTTCAAGGCGTCTAAAATTGATGCTAAATTACTGTAATATTTGCATAAAATTTACCACAGCCGCACAACCGGCACCGATGGCATAATCGTGTCTGGAAATACGCAGCCAAACCGCTTAGGTATCTAGGCGAAATTCAAATGCAAAAGGCTCCCCATGGCAAAGATCACTTATATCGAACATAACGGCACCGAACATGTGGTAGAGGTCGAACCCGGCCTTACCGTAATGGAAGGCGCGCGCGACAACGACATCCCGGGCATCGAGGCCGATTGCGGCGGTGCCTGCGCCTGCTCGACCTGCCATGTATATGTGGTGGATGAATGGGTAGAAAAACTGCCCGCCAAAGACGAGATGGAAGCCGACATGCTCGATTTCGCCTTCGAGCCTCATGAAACCCGCTCGCGCCTGACCTGTCAGATCAAGATCACCGAAGCGCTTGACGGGCTGGTAGTGCGGATGCCGAGCAAGCAAATATAGGGCCACCATACATCCGAGGCACTATGGGCCTATACATTGCCACCCATACCCCCTATGAACGCCCCTTGCCCCGAGCATGGGGCGTTTTTGCTGGAAAGGCGGGCCGTAAAAGACGGCAGCCGGAACCACCAGCCCCATTCAAAGGCAATAAAATGATCAATTCCCTATCCGAAGCGCTGGCCCAGCGCGGCTATGAAACCCTGACCGAAGTGCAGCAGGCCGTTACCGCGCCCGAGCATGAAAGTGCCGATTTACTGGTCTCTGCCCAGACCGGCTCTGGCAAAACCGTGGGCTTTGGCCTCGCGATTGCACCAACCATTCTGGAGGGCGACACCTTCGGCCCTGCCGCCACCCCGCTGGCGCTGGTGATCGCGCCAACCCGCGAGCTGGCCCTGCAAGTAAAGCGTGAGCTGCAATGGCTATATGCAGGCGCTGGCGCGCGGATGGCCTCGTGTGTTGGTGGTATGGACATGCGGGAAGAGCGGCGCACCCTGTCGCGCGGCGCGCATATTGTGGTCGCCACGCCGGGGCGTTTGCGTGATCATATCATGCGCGGCTCGATTGACTTGCGCGACATCCGCGCCGTGGTGCTGGACGAAGCCGACGAAATGCTTGATCTGGGCTTTCGCGAAGACCTTGAATTTATTCTTGAAGCCGCGCCAGAGAATCGCCGCACGCTGATGTTCTCGGCCACGGTGCCAAAAATGATCGCCAATCTGGCGCGGAATTACCAGCGCGATGCGGTGCGGATTTCCACCAAAGACGAGCGCAAGCAGCACGCCGATATCGAATACCGCGCGCTGAATGTGGCGCCGCGCGATGGCGAAAACGCCATCATCAATCTGCTGCGGTTTTACGAGGCTAAAAACGCGCTGGTATTTTGCAACACCCGCGCCATGGTTAATCGCCTGACCACGCGGTTTTCCAATCGCGGGTTCTCCGTGGTGGCGCTTTCCGGCGAGCTATCGCAAAACGAGCGTAGCCACGCCCTGCAAGCCATGCGCGATGGCCGTGCGCGGGTTTGTGTGGCTACCGATGTGGCGGCGCGCGGCATTGATTTGCCCAACCTTGAGCTGGTGATCCACGCTGATCTGCCGTCAAATTCCGAAACCCTGCTGCACCGCTCGGGCCGCACGGGCCGCGCGGGCCGCAAGGGGGTGAGCGCGCTGATCGTGCCGCCCAAGGCGCGGCGCAAGGCCGAGCGTCTGCTGGGCGGTGCCAAGGTCAAGGCCGAATGGTCTGCCGCCCCTGCCGCTGCCGATGTGCGCGCGCGCGATGATCTGCGCTTGATGGAAAACCCCTCATGGAACGAAGCGGTGGACGATAGCGAGCGCGAAACCGTGGATGCCCTGATCGCGCGTTTCAGCCCCGAGCAGCTGGCCGTGGCCTTCCTTCGGGTTTATTCCGAAGGCCAATCCGCGCCCGAGGAGCTGGGCGATGCCGGTGCTGCCCCCGCCCCGCGCGGCAAATTCGGCCCTGGTGTTTGGTTTTCGATCAATGTCGGACGCAAGGATAATGCCGAAGCGCGCTGGCTGCTGCCGATGCTGTGCCGCTCGGGGGACATCAACAAAGACGATATCGGGGCCATTCGCATCCAGCCCGCCGAGACCTTTGTCGAGATCCTGAAAACCAGCGTTGACGGTTTTTTGCAAACCATTGGCACCAAAATGCTGCTGGAAGCGGGGGTAAAAATCACCTTGCTGGATAAAGCGCCTGATCTGGGCCGGCCCGACAGCAACTATAAAGGCAAGCGCAAGCCCCGCCATGAGGAGCGCGAACCGCGCCGCGACGACGCCAAATACAAACGTAAACCGCGCAATGAAAGCCCTGCATCTCAGGAAGACGCTCCCAAAGGCAAAAAGAAAAGCAACTATGCCGAGGCTATCCCCTCAAAGAAAAAACCAAAAAAGCCGAGCGCCAAAAACAAGGGAAAGCGCCGGAAGCCCAGCACATAATGAGCCACAGCCCCACAGGTTGTGTCATGGCTATATTCACCCATTTTTAGCCGCGCCACACTGAAAAACGGCCAACCTATTGATTTTATGGTGATCCCGGGTGGATTCGAACCACCAACCTGCCCCTTAGGAGGGGGCTGCTCTATCCAGTTGAGCCACGGGACCACGCCAGCCTTTTGGCGTATTGTAGCGTGGATTGCAATTTGAAATCGGAAGGTCGGATTTGGCGGGAACCATATACCCGCTTTCCTGTTTTCAGGCCAAATAATAGCTAGGCCCGATTTTCCTGAAAGGCGCAAACTATTTGCATGCCATGAATATGGCACTGCAGCATAAGAATTATTCTGGATATATGGTAGTAGAGGATTCTGTTGCCAGGCTCCTCCGGGCCCCGCCAGCCGGAGCTATCCGACTGGAGTTAAGTTTCGGTATTTCGCACAGCTTACGCTGCGAGAGCTACCGGAGCACGATTGTCATTTGCAATTGTACATTTTACGCCGATACGGTGGCAGTCCGCCGAGTAAAAGCTAACATCTTTGAACGTCCGTCGATCCTATTTCGACCCCGTGATCCCTCAAATGAAGGGATATTTGGTGGAGTCGCCGGGTACCGCCCCCGGGTCCGATCCGTCTATTACATGCGCGTTTATCACCATATTCCCCGAAGGGACGTTTCATATATAGGCGCTTTTGGGCGGCTTGAAAAGGGGTTAGCGCAAATTCGGCACCTTTTGCACGCGAGGCCTAAAGAAGATCGGGATAAAGGCCACTGCAAACAGCCCGAAGCCGAAAATCCAGAAGGTGGCGGCTGCGTGAAGCAACGGCTCGACATCGGGCAGGAACTCGCCCGCGATGCGGGTGAGCACGCCAAGCAGCACCAGCGCGTAAATCGCGGTTACGGTTTTGGTGGCGGCCAGTGGCCGGCCTGAATGGCCAAGGCTGGTGCGGGTGAGCATGGCCAGCGTCACGAGGCCGATGGCCCCCGCCGTCCAGGCATGCGGGATTTGCGAGGCGCGGGACCAGCCGGGGAGGATATCGCCTGCTGCAATGGTTAGGAAGCCGTATGGGATAAAGAAAAAGCCGATATGCAGGATGGCAAGGAGCGGTTCTTTGAAGGTGCGATCACCGGCCCAGCGGCCAAGGCGAATAAGGTTAAGCACGCCCGCCAATGCCGCCATCGGGCGGGTGGCGGCGGCCTCGGGAAAAACCGCCCATAGCAGCAGGGCAATGCCGCTGAGCACCATGGTGGCTTTGTCAAAATTGCCCATCGGGGCGGGCAGGCGGCCTGTGGGCTGGCGCATCAGCCAGTTGCGGGTGAAGCTCGGGATAATGCGGCCACCCACTACCATGATCAGCATGATAATAAGCGCCACGCCCACGCGGATGCCGTAGCCATCATAGCCCGCGGTGGTATAGGCCTCGTAGTGAAAAATCCCGTTGGCGAAGCCGATGAGGGCTAGAATGATAAGCACCTTGAGATTGCGCCAGTTTTTACCCGCGATGATCTCGCGCGCTATAATAAGAGCCAGAACGACGATGAAAGACAGATCAATGATCGGCGCAACCAGTGGCGGCAGGTAAAGCGAAAACAGCATTGCCACACGCCCCGCCAGCCACAGCCCCGCCAGTGCGGCCACGGGCCAGCCCATAACCGGCATCCGGCCTGTCCAGTTGGGCACGGCGGTCAGCAAAAAACCGGCAATTACGGCCGATGTGTAGCCAAAGACAAGCTCGTGCAGGTGCCAGTCCACCCCGCTCATCCGGCTGGGCAGCTCCAGCCCCGTCGCCAGATAAAGCACCCAAACCAGCATTGCTACCGCCGCCCATAGCCCCGCCGCAAAGAAAAACGGTCGAAAGCCGATGCTGAAAATAACCGGCCCCTGATAGGCCCGCCGCTGCTGGGATGTGGTTTTCATGGTAATTCCAAGTTTGTTTGTTCCCGCTTACTTGTGCGTGCAGGCCAAGTCTTTGCGCTGGATCAATCTGTCAGGATCCGGGCCGCACCAGCTCACGCAACAGTTTGGCGCGGATGGTGCGTGGATAGTCCGAAAACCCGGTAGAGGTCATTACAAACCCGCCGGGCGTGACCACATAGCGGCGATAATATTGAGAGATCGCGTTGCCCATGATATCAATCGCGACACCGTTTATCTCGATCCCTAGCCGGGCAGCACGGCGGCTTTGCCCCGAGGTCTCCAGCCCTGAATTGCTCGCCCCGTCGCCCGAGACATCTATCACCTGCCGCACGCAATCGCCGACCGCGCCAAATTGCGGAATGGCAAAGGAAAGCGCGCTGCCCACCGCGGTTTTTGAATTGACAAATACCCGCCGCATCCCCCGCACCCTGTCCGAAAAGCCCTGCACCTCGGACAGGCTCAGCATGCGCCGCCAAGGCAGCACCACGGCCTGTTCATTTCGGCCTGACCACTGCACCACCATCAGCGACACCTGATCGCGCACCAGCACATTGGCCAGCTCGGTGTCGAGCAACGCGTCTGCCAGCCCGTCACGCTGAAAGGCAAATTCGCCGCTGTCAATCGAGGTGGAGACATCCATCAAGAGTATCAGCGCCACCTTGCAGGCCAGCGCCGGCTTGGCAAAAAAAACCAGCAATATAATTAGTCGCCACATACCGGCCCCCTATTTCATTATTTCATCCACTGCCGCAGCGCTGATGGTATCGCGCAGTGGCGTAAACCCACCCTCGACAAGCATCGCACCCAGCGCATCGTCAATCAGCCGGTGGGTGGCGCGGGCAATAGCCGAACCAAGGCTGATACGCCGCACCCCCGCTGCCGCAAATTCCGCCACCGAGCGGGCCAGATACGGCCCTGCCGCCAGCGCATTGACCGGCACATCAACCGCCGCACAAAGCCTTGCTATATCCGCCATGTCAGGCGGCATCGGCACATAGACCGCATCGGCCCCCGCTGCGACAAAGGCCTGTGCGCGGGCGATAGCCTCGTCCATGTCATAGGCGCCGATCATCACCCCGTCTGCCCTGGCGGTAAAAATAAATGGCCGTCCCAGATCACGCGCCGCCCGCGCTGCGGCCGCCACCCGCGCCACAGCAAGATCAAACGGGTAGGATAACGGGTTGTCCTGCATGGTTGTATCTTCGATCGAAGCACCGGAAAGCCCGGCATCTGCCGCCAGATAGATGGTCTCGGCCACCGTTTGCGGTGCATCGCCATACCCGTTTTCCAGATCTCCGTTCACCGGCAGCGGTGTGGCCGCGACAATTTCAGCCGCGTGGCGCAGGGCTTCATCGCGGCTGACATGGCCCATATCGGGCTTGCCAAGGGTAAAGGCATGGCCCGCCGAGGTTGTGGCTAAAGCCACCGCGCCTTTGTGGGCCATCATCTTGGCGCTGCCAATATCCCACGGGTTGGGCATCACAAAGCATCTCGCCGCGTGCAGTGCTGCGAAATCCTGATGTCGCCCCATTATACCCCCTTAGTTAACGCTGAATTCGGCCCGCTCGGAAGCCAGCGGCAGCAGCCCGCCCGGGCATCCGTTCACTCCGTTTTCAGCCAGTATCGGGGCAACGCCGGATTTTGGCAAATCATTTTTCGGGGTTGAGTATGGTTGCGCCCCCCGCCCCCTCCTGCAATGCTTGGGAAAACCTCTCATAAAAGTCCCGGATATTCTCTGCCGCGATCAGCCCCGCGCCTTTCCCTTGCGCCAAAGCCACAGAATTATCATCAGCGAGAGCGCGATGGAGGCAAATTTCAGGGTTGTCAACAGACTGGCCATTTCGACCAGCCCTGCATCGGGACCGGTGCCGACCAATATCTGGTTTATGGCCGCATTTTCGTAATAGTAAAACAGGGCGCCAGCCAGCGGGGTCAAAAACAATGCCGGAAGTTTGGGCGCCAGCTGGTAAATTGTCAGCATCAGCGTCAGGGCCAGAAGTGCCGGAAACAGCGTGTCGAGCATCGCTTGCGTGGTGACATATAGCTGCCGCCCCTCGTCGGATAAAGCAGCATTATAGGCCAGAGCATCCGCCAGATCATAGCCGGTGATGCGGATGCCAAGCGGCCAAAGCCCGCCCGATTCTGCTCTTAATATCGGGGTCGTATAAAAAAGCATCATGGCATAGTTGATCACCGTGATGCCGATGACAAAATGGTAAAACCGCTTGAAGGTCATCCGTTTTCCTTCCTAAAATGCGCCCCGAGCCGCTCCATTAGCGGGATGAAATCGGGAAAGCTGGTTTCGACCGGGCCGCAATCGTCGATTTTGACCGGTTTTTCAGCCGCCATGCCAAGGCACATGAAGCTCATGGCGATGCGGTGATCCAGAAATGTTTTGCAGGTGGCGCCGCCGGGCACCGCGCCCATGCCGTGCACGATCAGATAATCTTCACCCTCTTCCACGCGCACGCCGTTGGCCTCCAGCCCGCGGGCCATGGCATCTATCCGGTCACACTCTTTCACCCGCATTTCCTTGATGCCGCGCATTACGGTGGGGCCGGTCGCGGTAGCGGCGATCACGGCCAGAATGGGATATTCGTCAATCATGCTTGGCGCACGGGCAGGCGGCACCTCTATGCCTTTGAGCGGGCCAAAGCGCACCCGCAGATCGGCGACCGGCTCTCCGCCCTCAATGCGCTCGTTTTCAAAGGTAATATCGGCACCCATCTCGATCAGCGTGGTAAAAATACCGTTGCGAGTCGGGTTCTGTCCGATGCCGGGCACAAGTATTTCGGAGCCTTCAACCAGCAGTGCCGCCGCTACGGGAAACGCGGCAGAGGAAGGATCTCGCGGCACGGCAATGGTTTGGCCCAGCAACTCCGGCTGGCCCTTGAGCGTAATCACGCGGCCTTCGGCCATGATCTCGGTGGAAATCTCGGCACCAAAACCGGCCAGCATGCGCTCGGTATGGTCGCGCGTGGCCTCGGCTTCGATCACCACGGTTTCACCCGGCGCATTCAGCCCTGCCAGCAGCACCGCCGACTTGACCTGCGCGGAGGGCATCGGGGTTTT
This sequence comes from Paracoccaceae bacterium, assembly GCA_021647745.1. Classification (GTDB taxonomy): domain Bacteria; phylum Pseudomonadota; class Alphaproteobacteria; order Rhodobacterales; family Rhodobacteraceae; genus UBA3077. Next base: position 28,077 of record JAKIUB010000023.1, read on the forward strand.
GTAGCACACCGGTATCGGGTTTTTGGCCCCCTTCATGGTCAATGGCAGCCGTCCGCCTGACCGGCCGGTTGTCTCGGTGCCAAACAGTGCCAAAGGGTCGGTGATCCGGCCCATCGGGCGGGCGCGCAGGCTGGCGTCTCCGGTAAAGGTCACGGTGATATCACTGGTCGCCATCGCCCCCATGATCAGCCGCACGCCCGTGCCGGCATTGCCACAATCTATTACGTCTGAAGGCTCCTGAAAGCCGCCAACCCCGACACCGTTCACCCGCCATTCACCTGCCTCGATGCGGGTGACTTTTGCGCCAAAAGCCTGCATGGCCTTGCCGGTATCCAGCACATCCTGCCCTTCGAGCAGGCCGCTGATACGGGTTTCGCCGACACTCAGTGCCCCGAGAATAAGCGCCCGGTGCGAAATGGATTTATCTCCCGGCACCAGCGCCTCGCCCCTAAGCGGGGCGGATTTGAGCGAAGACATGGGGCGGGCAGGGCCGTGGCTGGACATTGCAATGCTTTCCTGTTGGGTATTCTGCCCTGTTCTATAGCCAAAGGGGCGGGTGGGGTCCATGTGAATCCGATAGGCAAAAATCAGAGATTGGCAAACAGGCTAACGTGGTTTTCCACGCTCATGCCGCCATCAACCGGCAAAATCGCACCGCTGATATAAGACCCGCCCTTGCCGCACAAATAGAGCGTGGCGGCGGCGATGTCGGCCTGATTGCCGATCCGGCCAAGTGGCACATTGGCCCCGACTTTAGCCGCGCCCTCGGCTGTGCCGGTGGCAAAAGCTGTCATCTTCGAGGGAAACGGACCGGGCGCGAGCGCATTAACCGTGATCCGCTGCGGGGCAAGCTCGCTGGCGAGGGTTTTTGTCAGATGATGCACAGCGGCTTTGGAGGCGGTATAGGCATAGGCCCCCTCGGCCACCGGCACCGTGCCCATCACCGAGCCGATATTAACCACGCGAGCAGGGTCGGCATCACTCGCGGCTGCCTCCAGCATTGGCAGTAATTCACGGGTCAGTGTGAACATTCCCGCGACATTGACCGCCATCACCCGCTGCCATTGCTCGTGGGGAAACTCGGCCAAAGGCGCGCCCCAACTGATGCCGGCATTGTTAAACAGGATATCCAGCTGCCCGGTGCGGGCCTTTAGCTGCGCCACCAGCTCTGCGATGGCCGCCTGCGAGCCGACATCGCCGGAAAACCCCTCTGCGCGCCCTGCTGCGCCCAGCCCGTTCAGCCGCTCGGCCATGGCCACACAGCGCTCGCCCTTGCGGCTGGCCAGCAATACATTTGCGCCCGCCCGCACCAGCGCTTCGGATATCATCGCCCCGATTCCGCTGCTGCCTCCGGTTACCAGCGCTACCTTATCCTTCAGGCCAAAAAGATCATCCAGATAGGCCATGGTTTGCTCCGCTGCATTTGCTCATATTTTTGCCATATTCTCAACGTAGAGTAACGGAGTTGTGGCCAATTGTATATGTGTAGCAAGGAGCCTTGTGATGGATCTGTTTATCCTGCTTGGTGCCGGCCTGTTGGGCTCGATACTTTTATCGAGCCAGATCAATCTGGCACCGGTATCTTTTCTGTGGAAGTTTATATCCGGCGCCGGAGCCGGTGGCGTGGCCTATTTTATTTTGCAAGCCTCCGGTAAAATGCCACAGGATTCCAACATGGGTTCTTTGATATTCATTTTCGCTATTGGCGGGCTTAGCGGTGCGGCAGGCGTGCTGGTATATGGCGTGCTGCGGCGCTGGCGCGGCAAATAATCAGGCCATTTTCGACACATCAAGCCCCAAAACATCAAGCATTGAATACTGCCCCGGCTTCCGGTGATGGCCCCACAGTGCCGCCTTTAGCGCCCCCCGGGCAAAAAGCATGCGATCCGAGGCGATATGCTTCAGCACGATGCGCTCGCCGGCACCGGCAAATATCACCTCGTGTTCTCCGACCACATCCCCCCCCCGCAGGGCTGCAAAGCCGATATGACCAGCGGTGCGCGCGCCGGTAATACCTTCACGGGCAGCATCGCGAATATCGGCCAGCTTGCGCCCGCGCCCCTCGGCGGCCGCCTCGCCCAGCATCAGTGCCGTGCCGGAAGGCGCATCAACCTTGTGGCGGTGGTGCATCTCCACCACCTCGATATCAAACTCCTCGCCCAGCGCGGCGGCGGCCTGACGGGCCAGCACGGTCAGCAAATTAACGCCAAGGCTGAAATTTCCCGAGCGGATCACCGGCGCGTGGCGGGCCGCGGCTTCCAGCTTGGCCAGATCACTTTCGCTCAGCCCCGTGGTGCCGATAACATGGGCCGCACGCACCTGTGCTGCGATCTCGGCGGTAGCCAGCGTGGCTTCGGGGGTCGTGAAATCCAGCACGGCGTGGGCATTTTGCAAAGCTTTGAGCGGGCCATCCTGCACAATGACCCCGCGCGGAGCCAAGCCCATCGCTTCACCGATATCCCGCCCGATCCAATCATGGCCCTGCCGCTCGGTCACCCCGACCAGCTCTGCCGCATTGCTCTCGTCGACCGCGCGCAGCAGCATCTGCCCCATTCGCCCCGACACCCCGGTTATCGCGATTTTTGTTGGCTCGCCCATGGTTTTCTCCTGCTTGATTTTCCCAGCTTTACCCCGCCTATACCTTGACTTCAACACACTTGCCCGCCATATCCCGCCCATGGCTAAAAACAATTCTTCAAGTCGCGGCCCCGGCCAGCGGCAATTGCGCGTCGGTGAAAGCATCCGGCGCATCCTTTCTGATATCTTCGCGCGCGGCGAACTGCATGACCCCGAGCTGGCGCATGTGTCCATTACCGTGGGCGAGGTGCGGATGTCGCCCGACTTGAGCATCGCGACGGTATATGTGCTGCCACTAGGCGGGGAAAATGCCGAGGAAGTCTCGCGCGCGTTGGCCCGCAACAAAGGCGAGCTGCGCCACCTCGTCACCAAAGAGCTGAATATCCGCTTTTCGCCCGATCTGCGGTTTTTGCCCGACCTTACGTTCGACCAGATGGCAGAAACCGAGCGCTTGCTCAATCTGGATGCCGTCAAGCGCGACCTTGCCAAGCCCGACGAGCCGGAATGAGCGAGGCGCGCCTCAATGTTACCTCGGCGCGCCATCAGCCGCTCAACTGTCTGCTTTCACTCAAGGTCGGCAGCACGTTCTTGCGCAATCTGATTTATGTGCTGGATCATAATGAGACCTATAGCCAAGTTGAAAAGGAATTCCCCACCGGTTTACGCAACCGCGAGCTGACCAAGGCCGAACTGGCGCAGGAGGTTTCATTTTATGTGGTGCGCGACCCGGTGATGCGGTTTTTTTCGCTTTATTTTGACAAGGTGGTCGGGAAGCCCGAAAACCATTTTGAATGGATCATTGAAAAGCTGAAGGCGCATCGGGTCTTTCATGAAGGGCCGGATTTGAGCCTTTCGCAGCACCGGGATAACTGCATGTCTTTGCTGGGGTTTTTGCGGGTGCGGGTGCGCGGAAGAACCAAAGCTCCGATCAACCCACACTGGAACAAACAGATCATCCGCGTTGCTAAAGCCATAGAATTTGGCCTGCACCCGCTGATGCTGGAAAATCTGGAAACCCAGCTTCTCCAGATAGCCGATGGGCGCATTGAAGGGCTGGAACGGGCCGCAAAAATGGTAAAAAGCCGAAACCGTTCCCCCCGTCCGCTGCCGCCAGAGGATATATTGACCCGGGAAATGCACGAGAAGATCTGTGCGCTTTACCCTGAGGATATCCAGCTTTATGACCTCGTTAAAACCGGCTGGGAAGTGCTGGGAAGGCCGCCCGAAATCAAGATTTAGGAGCCAGATATGGCAAGACGTAAAAAAGGCCGCCCCGTGCATGGCTGGCTGGTGATTGATAAACCCCTTGGCATCACCTCAAGTGCGGTGGTCAACAAGGCCAAATGGGCGTTTGACGCGCAAAAGGCCGGCCATGCCGGCACGCTGGACCCCGATGCCACCGGCGTGCTGGCCATTGCCTTTGGCGAGGCTACCAAAACCGTGCCCTATGTGACCGACGCCCTGAAAGCCTATCATTTTACCGTGCGGCTCGGCCAAGCCACCAATACCGATGACGCCGAGGGCAAGGTGATTTCCGAGAGCGACAAACGCCCGACAGCCGAGGATATCCGCGCCGCCCTGCCTGCTTTTCGCGGGGAGATCATGCAGGTGCCGCCGCAATATTCGGCGGTAAAGGTAGACGGTGAGCGCGCCTATAAACGCGCCAGAGATGGTGAGGAGATGGAGCTGAAAGCAAGGCCGCTTTTGGTGGAGAGCCTTGAGCTTGTGGAAATGCCTGATGCGGACCACGCGGTGCTGGAAATGACCTGCGGCAAGGGCGGCTATGTGCGCTCCATTGCCCGTGATCTGGGGCAGGCGCTGGGCTGTTTTGGCCATGTGGTGCAGCTTCGCCGCCTTTGGGCCGGGCCGTTTGAAATTGCTGATTCGATCCCCTTCGAGAAGCTTGATGAAATGGCCAAGGACCGCGCACTGGATGATTTTCTGCTGCCGCTGCAAGCGGGGTTGAACGACCTCGAGGAGCTGCCCTGCACCCCCGAGGGCGCGGCCAAGCTGCGCAACGGCAACCCGGGAATGGTGCGGGCCGCCGATGTGGAATACGGCGAGGCGTGCTGGGCCTCATTTGACGGGGTGCCGGTGGCGATAGGGGTTTACAAGGGCGGGGAGCTGCACCCAAATAAGGTTTTTGTGCTTGGAGAGGAAAATGGCGGATAACCAGTTTCCCATCGGTTTTCCGGTGCAATATACCCCTGCCGCGCACCCCGAAAACTCCCCGCTGCAAGGCCGCTTTTGCCGCTTGGAGCCGTTTGACATCGAGCGCCACACAGAAGACCTGTTTAATGCCTATCTGACAGACAGTGACGGCAAAAACTGGACCTACCTGCCTTACGCCGCCTTTGATGACCTCGCAAAATTCAAAGCATGGGCGCAAAAGACCTGCACCGGCGCAGACCCGTTTTTCTATGCGGTCATCGACCCCGAAAATGGCCACGCCATCGGGTTGGCCAGCTATTTGCGCATCAATCCATCAGCGGGCAGCATCGAGGTTGGCTGGATCAACTTTTCACCGCTTCTGCAAGGCACCCGCGCCTCGACCGAGGCGATGTATCTGATGATGCAAGAAGCTTTCCGGCTAGGCTATCGCCGCTTTGAGTGGAAATGTGACAGCCTGAATGCGCCGTCAAACCGCGCCGCCAAACGGCTTGGCTTTACCTTTGAGGGCATCTTCCGTCAAGCGCTGGTTTATAAAGGCCGCAACCGGGATACCGCGTGGTTTTCAGTGCTTGATAGCGAGTGGCCCGTCTTGCAGCGCGGCTTTGAGCAATGGCTGCTGCCCGATAATTTTGATGCCGCCGGACGGCAGATCAAAAAACTGCACGCACCATGAGCGCCCTGCCAAGCGGCATCCTGATGGGCTTTGCCGTGGCCATGCCGGTTGGCCCGATCGGGGTGCTTTGCATAAAGAGCAGCCTGAAAGATGGCCCGCGCTTGATTTTCGCTTCGCTTTCTGGCACGCCCAGCTGATGATTACACGCCATTTCACCAAGGGTGATGCCATTTCCGAGGCCACCTATTCCGATTGCGAAGCTTACCGCTATGCCCTGACCCGGGTTTGGGACGAGACCGGGCGCAAGGTGCTTTTTTTGATGCTTAACCCGTCCACCGCTACCGAGGTGCAAAACGACCCGACGGTCGAGCGCTGCGAGCGCCGCGCCCGCACTCTGGGCTTTGGCGCATTTCGGGTGTGTAATATATTCGCCTACCGCGCGACCGACCCGCGCGATATGCGGGCGGCAAAAGACCCGATAGGCTCGGCCAATGATACCAGTATCGTTGAGGCGATAGAATGGGCCGACGAGGTGGTGGCCGGCTGGGGCAACCACGGCGCACATCTGTCGCGTGGCCAGGCAGTGGAAGCCCTGCTCAAAGCCCAGCCAAAAAAACCAAAGCACCTTGGCCTCACCAATTCTGGCCACCCAAAGCACCCGCTTTATATCGCTTACAAAACCCAGCCGGAGGCGTGGTGGTGATGCGTAAAATAGCCCTCATCACCGGTGGCAGCCGCGGCATTGGCGCGGCAACGGCAAAGTTGGCGGCCAAGGCCGGCTATGATATTTGCCTCAATTATCTAAGCAATAAAAGCAAAGCCGAAGCGGTGCTGCACGACTGTAAGGCATATGGTGCGCAGGCCATTGCTGTGCGCGGAGATGTCGGGGTCGAGGCGGATGTGGTCAGGCTGTTTGAGACTTGTGACGCCGCGCTCGGGCCGGTTGATCTGTTGGTGAACAATGCCGGCATTATCGGGGCCGCAGCCAAGGTCGAGACCCTCTCTGCTCAAGTGCTGCAACAGACCTTTGCGGTTAATGTATTCGGGGCGTTTTATTGTGCCCGTCAGGCGGCGCTGCGCATGTCTACCGCGCATGGCGGCAGGGGCGGGGTGATCGTTAATCTGTCATCCATCGCTGCAACCAATGGCAGCCCGGGAGAATATGTGCATTATGCCGCCTCCAAAGGCGCGATTGACAGCTTTACTGTTGGCATGGCGCGTGAGGTCGGGCGTGAGGGCATACGGGTAAATTCGGTGCAGGCTGGCACCGCCGATACCGATGTCCACACCCTTGGCGGCGGAAACCCCGACCGGCCGGCTATGGTTGCTGCCACCTCGGCGCTCGGGCGGGTGGCCACCCCGGAGGAGATCGCCGAGGCCATTCTCTGGCTCGGGTCGGACAAGGCCAGCTATGCCACGGGCACCGTGATGCGGGTGGGCGGCGGGCTGTAGCAGAACCCCTTTTCAAATATCCAGCAGCGCCGCGCGGGATTGTGAATTGAACTCCCGGCGATACAAGACCGCCAGCGTAAACAACGTAACCACAATCATCGGCCAGGCGCCCAGCAGCCACGATAGCGCCGCCAGTGCAAAATACATCGCCCGCAAGCCACGATTGAAGCTGCGGGCTGCATAGGTATTGAGCATCGCCGATTTTTCGGCATAGCGCACGCCGTCAGGGTGGTCGGCATCATTGGGTACCGCCGCCAGCATTACCGCGCAATAGCCAAACAGCCGGTGCGACCAGACAAATTTCAAAAACGCACTGGCTAGTATCAGTACCACCAGCATCAGCTTGGTCTCCCATACCATTTTTGGCGCATAAAGGTCTGTGCTGATATCTACCGCGATGCTTTGCAGGGCATCGGTTTTGCCCAGAAGCGCCACAGACCCGCCGATGCCGATCATGCTGGCCGAAGTGAAAAACGCCGCGCCTTGCCGCAGGGTGGCAAGTATGTTGGCGTCCAGCACCCGGTTTTCGCGGTGCAGCATCTCCTGCATCCAGCGCCGCCGGTAATCGGCAATCAGCGAATGGGTCGAGCGGCGTTTGCCCTCATGCTCCACCCAGTAGCCGATCAGCGGCCAGCCCAGCAACAATAGCGCCAGTGCGATACCATCCCACATCCCGAAAGGAGCAATAAGCTGTGCAAGTATTGGTGGCATGGAAAAACCCTCCTGAAACCCCAGTTTACAGACTTGCCGGAAAAGTAAAACCGATTAAATGTGACAGCATGCGGGAGAAGGTTTTGTCTGGCGAAGTGCTATCAAGCCAAGCGAAAAGCCATGTGATATGCACTTTAGCGCGCCTATGGTTTTGCCAGCAGAAGGCGCGGGGAGGTTCGCCAGGCCTCACGGAGAAGAAAATATACTATTTTTGGTCAGCACTCCTGTCTTTTTGTTGAATTATTGGACAGAATAGTTTACCTGTCTAGCAAGTCACACTCGCTGCCATATTGGAGCCGCCCATGCAAATGCCCGAATCCAGCGCCAGAATTCTGGCCGACAAGGCTAAGATTGTAGCGCGGCTGCGCAAAATACTCCCCGAAGAATCCGTGATCGACAACCCTGTCGAAACCAAAGCCTATGAGTGTGATGCACTCGCAGCCTATCGCTGCCCGCCGCTGGCCGTGGTGCTGCCCGCCAGCACTGATGAAACCGCCGCCGTGCTGAAGGCCTGTTTCGAAATGGGGGTGCCGGTAGTGCCACGGGGGGCGGGCACCTCGCTTGCCGGTGGCGCGCTACCAACCGCCGATAGTATCATCCTCGGCGTTGCCAAGCTCACCGACGTGCTGGAAATCGACTATGATAACCGCTTTATCCGCGTCGAGGCGGGCCGCACCAACCTAAGCGTGACCGGCGCGGTTGAAACCAACGGGTTTTTCTATGCGCCCGATCCATCAAGCCAGCTGGCCTGCGCTATTGCCGGTAATATAGCCATGAACTCGGGCGGGGCGCATTGCCTGAAATACGGCGTGACCACCAATAACCTGCTCGGCGTGACCATGGTGACAATGGAAGGCGAGATACTTGAGATCGGCGGCGCGCATCTGGATTCTGCGGGCTATGACTTGCTCGGGCTTATTTGCGGCTCCGAAGGCCAGCTTGGCGTGGTTACCGAGGCGACATTGCGTATTCTGGCCAAGCCCGAGGGCGCGCGCCCCGTGCTGATCGGGTTTGACAGCAACGTGGTGGCGGGGGCCTGTGTGTCTGATATCATCCGCGCCGGTGTGCTGCCGGTGGCGATAGAATTCATGGACCGTCCGGTAATTCGCGCTGCCGAAAACTTCACCCATGCGGGCTATCCCGATGTTGAAGCGTTGCTGATTATCGAGGTCGAAGGCTCGGAAGCCGAAATAAAAGAACAGCTCGATACCATCATAAAAATCGCCCGCAAACATAACCCTGTCGAGCTGCGCGAAAGCGGCTCTCCCGAGGAAAGCGCCACCATCTGGAAGGGCCGCAAAGCCGCGTTTGGCGCCATGGGCCAGATCAACGATTATATGTGCCTTGATGGCACCATTCCGGTTAGCCAGCTGCCAAAGGTTTTGCGCCGCATCACCGAATTATCCGAGCAATACGGGCTTGATGTCGGCAATGTGTTTCATGCCGGTGACGGCAACATGCACCCGTTGATTCTGTATGATGCCAACAAGCCCGGCGACCTTGAAAAATGCGAGGATATGGGGGCCGATATTCTGAAGCTCTGCGTCGAGGTTGGCGGTTGCCTGACCGGCGAGCACGGGGTTGGCGTTGAAAAACGCGAGCTGATGCATGTGCAGTATAACGAGGCCGATCTCGACATCCAGATGGCGGTAAAAGACGTGTTTGACCCCGAATGGCTGCTGAACCCCGCCAAAGTCTTCCCGCTTGACGCCAGCGCGGAGCGCCGCGCATGAGGCCCGATACCGAAGCCGAACTGGCCGAGCTGGTAAAAACCGCTTCTGGCCCGATAGAGATCATCGGCGGCGGCACCCGCAAGCTTGGCGAGCATGTCGAGGGCGTGCCGCTGCTGACCGGCGGCCTAAGCGGTATCACCCTATATGAACCCGAAGCCCTGACACTCGTCGCCAAAGCCGGCACTCCGCTGGCTGAAATTAACGCGCTATTGGCCAAAAACAACCAGCGCCTGCCGTTCGAGCCGCTGGATTATCGCGCCCTGCAGGGCAGCGCAGGCGAGCCGACCATTGGCGGGGCTGTGGCCACCAATGCCTCTGGCCCACGGCGCATTTCGGCGGGCGCGTGCCGCGATAGCCTGATCGGTGTACGCTTTGTGGATGGCATGGGGCGTATCATCAAAAACGGCGGACGGGTGATGAAAAACGTCACCGGTTATGATCTGGTCAAGCTGCTGGCGGGCAGCCACGGCACGCTCGGCATTCTGACCGAGGTTTCGTTTAAGCTGCTTCCTGCCGCGCTGGCCACCGCCACGGTGCTGGTGGCCGAGGATGAAACGACCGCTGCCACCACCATGGCCCGTGCGCTTGGCTCTCCCTATGATATTAGCGGTGCGGGGCATATTGCCGGCACCACGGCGCTGCGGCTCGAAGGGCTGGAAGGTTCGGTTGCTTACCGCTCCGAGGCGCTGGCCGCGCTGCTGAGCGGCAAGGTTGGCGATTTTGACTGGCGCGCGCTCTGCGATGTGCAGGCTTTTGCCGGTTTTGAGGGTGATGTATGGCGTTTTTCGGTGCCGCCAAGCCAAGGCCCTGTGCTAGGGGCTGCCCTGCGGAAACTGGGTGCGATTGATATAATTTATGACTGGGCTGGCGGGCTGGTATGGGCGCTGTCGCCCGACGGGCTGGATTTGCGACCGGCGCTTGAAAGCGGCCACGGCACCGTGGTGCGCGGCACCGCCACGCCACGCTTCCACCCTGAACCCGCGCCGGTGGCAGCACTGGCCAGCGCCTTACGCGCCCGCTTTGACCCGCGCGGCATATTAAACCCCGGACGGATGGGATAGATGCAAACAAATTTCAGCCCCGAGCAGCTGCGCGACAGCGGCATCAAACGCGCAGACGAAATTTTGCGCAGCTGCGTGCATTGCGGTTTTTGCACCGCCACTTGCCCGACCTACCAGCTATTGGGTGATGAGCTGGACAGCCCGCGTGGCCGCATTTACCTGATCAAGGATATGCTTGAAAATGACCGCGCCGCCGATGAAAAAACGGTAAAACACATTGACCGCTGCCTAAGCTGCCTGGCCTGCATGTCAACCTGCCCGTCGGGTGTGCATTATATGCATCTGGTCGATATGGCACGCGAGCATATTGAAAAAACCTATAAACGCCCGTGGTTTGACCGTGGCATGCGCTTTGTTCTGTCGCAGATACTGCCTTATCCTGCGCGGTTTCGCGCTGCCATTCTGGGGGCATGGGCGGCCAAGCCCTTCCGCTTTGCGCTGCCCGGAAAACTAAAAGCAATGGTTGATTTCGCGCCCAGCAAGCTGCCGACCCCCAGCCATGTAGATCGCCCGCAAACCTTTAAGGCCAGGGGTAAAAAAATCCGCCGTGTGGCGCTGCTTTCAGGCTGTGCACAAACCGCGCTCAACACCGATATCAACGAGGCCACTATCCGCCTGCTCACCCGCCTCGGGGTTGAAGTGGTGATCGCCAAGGGCATGGGCTGCTGCGGCGCGGTCACCCACCATATGGGCAAAACCGGCGCCAGCCATAAATCCGCCGCCGCCAATATCAAGGCATGGAAAGAGGCGGATGTGGATGCGGTGGTGATCAATACCTCCGGCTGTGGCACCACCGTTAAGGATTACGGCCATATGTTTCGCGAGACCGAGCTGGCAGCGGATGCGGCTGAAATTGCTGGTAAGGCCCGAGATATTTCGGAGCTTCTGGAAGAGCTGGAAATCAGTGGCAACGGCAACCTGAAAGTCGCCTACCACGCCGCATGCTCGCTGCAACACGGCCAGCAAATCAAGGACGCACCCAAAAACCTGCTGCGCAAAGCGGGGTTTACCGTGCTGGAACCCGCCGATCCCCACTTGTGCTGCGGCTCGGCGGGTACCTATAATCTGATGCAGCCCGAGCTGGCCTCGCAACTGGGCGCACGCAAGGTCGCCAATCTGGAAGCGCTGACCCCCGATGTGATCGCGGCCGGCAATATTGGCTGCATGATGCAGATAGGTGACGGCACCAAAGTGCCGGTGGTCCACACGGTAGAGCTGCTCGACTGGGCTACCGGCGGGCCAAAACCGACCGCGCTGGGCTAGCCTCCGGTCAGGCGGGTGATTTCGGCAGCAACCTTTTGCACCAGCGGGCCGGTTCTGGCAATCATTTCATCGCTAAACCGCGCCGCCGGACCAGAAACAGACACTCCGGCCACCGCATTGCCCCGGTTATCAAATATGGCCGAGGCAATGCAGCGCATGCCCTTGTAGCGCTCTTCGTTGTCAAACGACCAACCCTGCCCCGCGATCACTTCCAGATCCGCCAGCAGTGCCTGCGGGCTAGTCAGCGTCCGGTCGGTAAATTCTGTCTGTCCCGAGGCATTTAACGCCGCTTCGACATCCGCACGCGGCATATGTGCCAGCATCGCCTTGCCGATCCCCGAGCTGTGCATCGGGCTGCGGGTGCCGGCCCGAAACATCGCCCTGATCGGGTTCTGGCTTTCGGTTTGTGAAATAAATACGATATAGCCTTCGTCGGCGATCCCGAGATTGGCGGTTTCGCCAGTTTCGTCTGTCAGCTCGCGCATGCCGGCTTGCGCCGCCTCGACCAGATTAGTGCGCGACAGGTAGGTGTTACCAACCCGAAAAGCACCAATCCCGATCGTCCAGTCCTGTGTATGTGGCTCAATATCGGCAAAGCCGTGGCTTTGCAGGGTTGCCAATATCCGGTGCACGGTCGAGGGAGGCATCCCGACCGTCCGGGCCAACGCGCTCAGAGATATCCGCGGTTGCTGCGCCAGCGCTTCAAGGATGATCAACCCACGATCAAGCGCCTGTACCGGGCTTGAATCCGGTGTCCGGCTGCGGGGGCGACCGCGTTTGCGTTTTTCGGTGTGAATTTCGATCATCGGGCCTCCATTGTATTTTCTATAGAATAAAAATAATTTCCACAAATATCACCAATTAATTTTGGAAAACTTATTATTATTATATTTCAATGCACTAACTATTTCGTATACTTTATGGAAATGCATTTCAGAAAAATTGCAAAATATAGGACTTCCCCTAAAATGGCCTGATACCAATTATTCGAGAGAATCACATGCACAGCCAGAACCCGGTTTTTATCCCCGGCCCGACCAATATACCCGAAGCCCTGCGCCGCGCGGTGGATATGCCGACGCTCGACCATCGCTCGGGTGCTTTTGCCGATATTTTGCGCCCGGTGCTTGAGGGTGTGAAGCAGGTGCTGAAATCCGATACTGCCGAGGTTTTCATATTTCCCTCCACTGGATCTGGCGGCTGGGAAACCGCGCTGACCAACACTCTGAGCGCGGGTGACAAGGTGCTGGCTTGCCGCAATGGTATGTTTAGCCAGAAGTGGATCGACATGTGTGAGCGCCACGGGCTGGTTGTCGAGGTTGTCGAGGTTGAATGGGGTGGCGGTATTCCGGCAGCGCGGTTCGAGGAGATTTTGACCGCGGATCGTGCCCACGAGATAAAAGCCGTGCTTGCTACCCATAACGAAACCGCCACCGGTGTGGTCTCCGATATTGCGGCTGTGCGCGGCGCGATGGACGCCGCCAGCCATCCGGCTTTGTTGCTGGTTGACGGGGTCAGCTCGATCGGTTCGATGGATTTTCAAATGGATGAATGGGGGGTTGATGTGGCCGTAACCGGCTCGCAAAAGGGGTTTATGCTGCCTGCGGGCTTGGCGATTGTCGGGTTTAGCCCCAAAGCGGCAGCGATGGTCGAGACTGCCAGCTTACCGCGCTGGTTCTTTGATATTCGCGATATGCGCAGTGGCTATGCGATCAACGGCTACCCTTATACCCCGCCGGTGGGTTTGCTTAACGGCCTTAAACTTTCTACCGAAATGCTGCTGGATGAGGGGCTGGACAATGTTTTCAAACGCCATGCCCGTATAGCTACAGGCGTGCGCAAGGCGATTGCAGCTTGGGATATGCCGCTTTATGCGCAGTCCCCCGAGCTATACTCGAACTCGGTCAGCGCCATCAAAACCCCCGAGGGCTTTGACGCCAACACCATCGTCGCGCTGGCATCCGAAAAATACGACACCGCTTTTGGTGCGGGTCTGGGTGCGGTGGCCGGCAAGCTGTTTCGCATTGGCCATCTGGGTAGCCTGACCGATATGATGGCGCTTTCGGGCATAGCTGTGGCGGAAATGTGTATGAAAGATCTTGGCTTGCCGGTAATATTGGGCAGCGGAGTTGCCGCCGCGCAAGAGCATTATCGGACCACAGCCTAGAGGATGAGCATGTATATACCGACATTTGAAGATATGCAGGCCGCACAAAAAAGGGTGGAACCCTATGTGCACCGCACGCCTGTTTTGACCTCTGAGTTTCTTAATGGCCTCACGGGTGCCGAACTGTTTTTCAAGTGTGAAAATTTTCAAAAGGCCGGGGCATTCAAGGTGCGGGGCGCGTGCAATGCGGTGTTTGGCCTGGCCGATGATATGCTGGAAAAAGGTGTGGCGACCCACTCGTCGGGCAACCACGCGCTCAGCCTGTCTTATGCCGCTGGCCGGCGTGGCATTCCCTGCCATGTGGTGATGCCACGCACCGCGCCGCAGGCCAAAAAGGATGCCGTGCGCGGCTATGGCGGCATTATTACCGAATGCGAGCCAAGCACCAGTAGCCGCGAGGCGGTGTTTGCGCAGGTGCAGGCCGAGACCGGTGCCGAATTTGTGCACCCCTATAATGACCCGAGGGTGATCGCCGGGCAGGGCACTTGTAGCGCTGAATTGATCGAGCAGGTTTCGGATTTGGATGCGGTGATCGCCCCGATTGGCGGCGGCGGCATGATATCGGGCACCTGCCTGACGCTGAGCAATCTCGCGCCCGAAGTGAAGATTTATGCCGCCGAGCCGGAGCAGGCCGACGATGCTTACCGTAGCTTCAAGGCGGGGCATATCATTGCCGATGATGCGCCCGAAACCGTGGCTGACGGGCTTAAAGTGCCGCTCAAAGACCTCACATGGCATTTTGTGCAAAACCACGTTACCGATATCCTGACCGCCTCGGAGGCCGAGATTGTGGACGCGATGAAGCTGATCTGGAAGCGCATGAAGATCGTGATGGAGCCGTCAAGCGCTGTGCCGTTGGCAGTGATTTTGAAAAACAAGCAGACCTTCGCGGGTAAACGCGTTGGCGTAATTATAACAGGTGGCAATGTCGATCTCGACGCCCTGCCATGGATGGAGAAGTAACATGAATAAAGCAGTGAACCTTGATGAATTTGATGTGGGATACGATATTCCGGCCAAGCCGGGCATGGACGAGGCTGATATCCAGACCCCTTGCCTGATCCTTGATCTTGACGCGCTGGAGCGCAACGTGAAGAAAATGGGCGATCTGTGCAACGAAATGGGTGTGCGGCATCGGGCGCATGGCAAAATGCACAAATCCGTGGATGTGCTGAAATTGCAGGAAAGCCTTGGCGGTTCAGTCGGGGTTTGCTGCCAGAAGGTCTCGGAAGCCGAGGTTTTTGTGCGCGGTGGCATTAAAGACGTGATGGTCTCCAATCAAGTGCGTGACCCGGCCAAGATCGACCGCCTTGCCGCCATGCCCAAGCTCGGCGCGCGGATACTGGTTTGTGTGGATGACCCGGAGAATGTGGCGGACCTTGCCGCAGCGGCGCAAAAGCACGGCACCGAGCTGGAATGCTTGGTGGAAATCGACGTGGGCGCGGGGCGTTGCGGGGTGAGCACTTCGCAGGATGTGGTCAACATTGCCAAGCTGATTGATAGTGCCGACGGCCTTAAGTTTGCCGGCATTCAGGCCTATCAGGGCGCGATGCAGCATATGGATCTTTATAAGGACCGCGAAGCCAAGATCGACATTGCGGTGGATATGGTGCGTGATGCGATGACGGCGCTGAAGGCGCAAGGGTTGGAATGTGATATTGTTGGCGGGGCGGGCACCGGCTCTTATTACTTCGAGGGCAACTCGGGAGTTTATAACGAAATGCAATGCGGCTCTTATGCGTTCATGGATGCGGATTATGGCCGGATTCTTGACAAAGAAGGCAAGCGCATTGATGATGGCGAGTGGGAGAACTCGCTGTTTATCCTGACCAGCGTGATGAGCCACACCAAAGCCGACAAGGCGATTGTCGATGCGGGCTTGAAGGCGCAATCCGTGGATAGCGGCTTGCCCACGGTTTATGGCCGTGATGATGCGGTGGAATATATCAAATGTTCCGACGAGCACGGCGTGGTTGCTGACCCGGACGGGGTTTTGAAGATAAACGACAAGC
>JAKIUB010000047.1 GCA_021647745.1 Paracoccaceae bacterium
AGGCCAGGATTGGCGTCCGCATACTCAACCGGATGACCAAACTTGGCCGCCCCAATTTTGAACGCACCGCCTGAAATCCGTCTCGGGTAGGGCGCGTTACGGCCTAATCTTGATCCATGCAACAAGGCCCCTTTAAAGGGCGTTTTGCTTGAGGTTTTGACGTCCATAAACCGGCCTGTCTTGGTATCACGCTTAACGTAATTCCCTGAAGGTGTTTTGGTCCATTTTGGTCTCCTCTACTGGATTAGGGTGATGCGGCCTGCACATCTGTTGAGTGGTCAACTGCAATGATTGAAGCGCCGTGCGGATCGGTCCAAGCGACAGGTTTTCCGTTCAGAGCCAACAAGAAATCACTGCCCGGGCGCTCATTGATCCGATCGCAGCCAAACGAACTGAAGAGAACGGGCGACTCATTTGACACCCAGTAGTCGGTCAAGGTGCGGATACGTTCGGCAAAGGCGTCGCGCTGTTTGGTTTCGAGTGTGTAGGACAGAACGGCCGAATGAAATACAACCAGCGTCGCGTCTTGCGGGGCTTTCGAAATCATCTTCTCAAGATCCAACGTGTGCAGGTCGCCTGTTTCGAGATGTAGATCTTCTTCTGCAGCCAGAGCGATCGAGGCTTGGAGGCGTTGAAGCCGCGCCTTCTCTGACGGCCAGACAAGCATTTCCAACCAAGACCTTTGCTCCGCGTCGTTAATGTCCAGCGGATTAGTATCGAGCCCCGCGCGCCATACGACTTCCGGCAGTTTCTTCGGGATACTGACACCGGCTCCAGCTACGCAGGCCAGTTCGAATTCAGGATGCGCAGGCGCCCCGGTCAGAAGTTCCGCGCCATAGCGATAGTTATATAGGTCGGGGATCAGACATAGGCCAGCCGATGCACCAATTTCCAAAAGTGCAAGCGGCTGAGGCAATTGGCACAGTAGTGGCAGCAGAGTGGCGCACCGACCTGGTTCGTTGGTTTGCGTGCTATGCGAAAAAATGATGTCGGTGAGCGGCTCTGGATTGTCAAGCATCAGCGCTCGCGCCTCTTGAAAGCTGGGAACATGCTTGAAGAACTTGCGCAGCGATGCCAGGAGCAAATTCGGCTGCCGTTTGTTCTTTGGAAATGTTGCGATCAGTGAAATCAAATCGAGATCAGCAGCAATTTGAAGTGCCAGTTTTTCGTAAATCGGGCAACGGCCACGCACCTCCTTCTCACCGAAAAAGAGGTATCGCTTTTTGACCGTCTCAACTGTGCTCTCAGGCTTGATCTGCTTGTCCAATGTGCGGCTCCTACACGGGTTTTTTTCCATCGGCTCGAACAGACTCTACCGCTGTCGAACGTGTCTTTGTCTCTTCGCCCGCAAGGCGCGATCCGCCGTCGATCGGCAATACAGTGCCTGTCAGATACCCTGCCGCCGAACTGCACAGAAAAGCGATTGTCTCTGCTACATCCTCAGGCAGGCCGACCCGGCGCAGTGGAATCGATACGCCGCGAGCAGCCAGTTGGGCATCGCTGTGTCTGCCATTTCGACGGATACGTGGCGTGTCGATCTGGCTTGGCGCAACGACATTTGCAGTCACTCCACTCGGCCCGTATTCAATGGCGATCTGCGCCGCGAGCCCGACGAGTCCTGCCTTTGCCGCTGCGTAAGATGCTGCTCTCCCGTAAGAGCCGCGCAGGGCCGCGCTGGACGAGACATAGACGATCCGCCCCCGTTTAGAGTCCGCATGTCGGGCAAAACGTGTGCCGACAGCAGGAACGTTTCGCAATGCTTGGCGCCAATGGGCGGCTATCGCCTGTGCCATTCCACGGGCAAGGCCTCGGGCATCATTGTTTGGCAAGCCAAAAAACGGGGCAGCTTCCAGAGCAAGCTCTATCGAGGCTTCAAAAGTGCCCCTCTCCATGATAGCGGTTTCCAGAACCCGATGGCGGCTGGGCGAAGGGTTAATGTCAAACGCGGGGGAAAGGCGCCATCTGTCGCCACCGGCATAAAGGAAGCCGTGGTTTTTTAAATGGTCATCACTGTTGGAAACCAGAATCGTAAACACGACCCGCCGCCAAAGCTCTCTTAAATCAGCCGCTGAATTGCTGGAAATCTGGCGAATGATATCGGCAATATCTGTGTAGTTTCCGGGGTCATTTCCCACCCAATCCAGCGCTGTGCGCGCCGACATATAGGGTATTCTTTTGGCCCCCCGCCGATCAAACCGCCGGATTAACGCGATGGGATGGTCGCTATTTTTCAGCTCCAAATACCCTTGGGCAACGTTTAAGCCACACCGATCCGCCAAGTTAAGCGTGGCAATTTCAACACGTTCTACTGGCTTGGTATCTCGCTCGGAGGTGAATTTCGCAATCCAGAGATGCCCGTCCCCCGAAACATTTGCCTTAGGTCGAGCGCCCCCCAATGAGCCGGCCACGCCCGCCAAATCGCGGATCTCGTCTTCGGCACCGCTCGGGTCGCGCTCAAATCTTTGCGCAAGGTCGCGTAATCGTTCAAGGTCAACAAGGCGGGGCACAGGCGGGGTCAATTCAGACAGCGGCTCCATTTTCTCATTCAAAAACCGCAAGGCCCCTTGGCGCGTTTGATCATCTGACAATACAAGATAATCAAACTCGCTCAGTCCCCCCCCAAAGCGCGGGTCATCAATGCCCGCCCCCATGAATCTGGCGCTGCATCGCCAAAACATCCCGGCAGCGCAGAGCGGGGATCCTCACGCGTGGCCGCAGAATAATGACCGCCCGCACGCAAGGGCAATCCTGGGGAAAGGGCAAAGGCATCTTTTGTTGATAGCCATTCTGGGTCATACTCAAACTGAGCATGCTGCCTGCGCCCGTCAGATTCAAATCGCAGCTGGCCAACAAGCCGTTTGCTTTCTCCAAGCGCGACACGAGCTTCTGGCATTAGAACCCCACCCCGTTATCATCGGTTTCCATAGGTTGGCTTTTGTGCAGAGTATCCCTTGCATTCCCGCCGCGCGGCTTATCTATGCGTTTTGGCAGGTTTTCCCGATCCAGAAGAAGCCCCGTGTGATCGACTCCCGGATCCAAAAACTGCGTTATCAAATCCAGCTCCCCAAGCACAAGGCACGCCATCGCCAATGTTCCAATGCCAACCCCGCCCTCCCCTTTCTCAAGCCGCATGATCGTTCTTTTGGACACACCTACGCGCTCGGCAAATCCCTCGATGGAAATCCGCCGCTTCAAACGCGCAGTCTTTACATTCGCGCCAAGGGCCTTCAAAGCCTTACGTGCGCGCATCGAAAATACTTTATCTGCCATATCTGGCACCTTTACATATATTAACTGACTTATATGACACTTAGCATGTGTTTAATCAAGATGCAAATCGTGAGGATTTCAGCCCACACCTCCCCGCCCCAGCGATCGTTACCCGAAGGGCCGAAACCTGAGCTTTTAGGTGACCATGAGAAAAACCCCTGAATTGGCTCGGAGAGACATTTTTGGGGGAAGGTTTCTCAGGGAGCCTAAAAATTCAGGGTTCGGGGCGTCAGCCTATAGCGCGGTCGCGGCATTGCCGTGAGGGGCCAATAAATTGGATAATTGCATTCCATCCCATCAGAACCTTGCCAGGCGTTGGCCAGATGGAGTTGAATTCTGGTGTCGGTAATTTTGGGTTGCTGCGCTGCTTTTGCTGGTACATTTCACAACGCAAGCACGGTCTACAAATATAGCTCTGGATATTCAGCAAAGGAGGCCGGCGAAGGTCAGCCTCTGCCTCTAATAAGCGCTCGGTCAGAGCAGCGACACAATTTCACCAAGCCAGACTAAGCTCACTTGATAGGTCTGCCGGTCGGAAACAAGGCGCTTGCGTCGATGAGCTTGATGGGAGAGATTGCAGCCAGCACTTATGGGAGACTGCAACTTGATAATATATGGACTGGAGACCTGCCCCATTTGCCAGAAAGCCCGTAAGGCTTTGGAGGCAGCAGGCAAAGATGTGAACTTTCGCGACATCAGGGCCGAGCCACTGGACAAGGCAGAACTGGCTATTCTAATTGCCGAGTTTGGAGATCGGCTTGTGGATCGAAAAACAAATGACTGGCGGGCCCTAAGTGACTGGCTGAAGCATTCAGAGGCAGAAGAACAACTCACAGCCAAGCCAAGGCTAATGACCCGCCCGGTGATCAAAGATGGGGACACGTTTTATCTTGGCTGGGATATCGCGGCCCAAGAGGCTTTACTTTAGGGCCGTAATCTTACGTGAAATTCCGACCTTAAAACCGCCAAGCTAACTTGAATTTATAACGGGTTCACAAATAAAACGCTGGGGTAATTACCTCGGGTATGCCGGCCTTGCGAAGATGCGCCGCGATTTTATCGATGCCTGTTTTGGCCATTGTCTCCCAGTCTTCCGCCTCGGCCCTTACGCCGTGATGCTGAAAAGCGTTTAGCCTGACGCGAATATCAGGGCCAAGCGCGCGGGCAAAGCTGGTGAGGCTTTCGATTTCCGCTGCCGTGTCTGTCTTGCCGGGAATAACAAGGAACCGCAGCTCATAAAGCTTGCCCGCATCCTGCACTGTCTTGGCTGCTTTAAGGGTTTTTGCATTATCCTGCCCCGTTAGCCCGTGGTGCAGGGCTGTGTTAAACGCCTTGATATCCAGCATCACCCCGTCAGTGACCGGCAGCAAGCGGCCCCAGCTTTGCCCGCCCAAATGGCCGTTTGTATCCACAAAACAGGTTAGGCTTTTCAGCTCGGGGTCGGCTTTTACCTCCTCGAACAGGGCGATCACGAATTTTAACTGCAAGGTTGCCTCGCCGCCGGATACGGTAATGCCGTTCAGGAAAGGTTTGTTTTTGCGGGCGATCTCCAGAATGTCCTCAACGCTGATATGCTGCACCATCGGGCTGGAACTGATCGGGCAGATATCAAGGCAAGCATCGCATTGGTCACAGGCGCTGGGGTCAAACGCGATCTGGCCATTGACCATTTCAAGCGCGTTGGCGTGGCAGGTCGGAATGCACGCACCGCAGTGATCACACAGGCCAACCGTATACGGGTTGTGGCAGGTGACGCAGTTAAAATTGCAGCCCTGCAAAAAGATCACCAGCCGGTTTCCTGGTCCGTCGACGCAGGAATATGTCAGGATTTTATTGACCGTAGCTAGGGGAGAGTTCATGGCCCACCACGCGCGGTTTTCGGTCCAGAATGCCGGTGCCGTCAGCGGCCTCGGCACCCAAGGCGGTTGTATTGGTGCGAGACCCCCTGCAGGCCTTGAATTTTGCGATATCCGACAGCCGCACCATATATCCCGTTACCCGCACCAGATCATTGCTGGCGACATTGGCGGTGAACTCACGAAACCCGCTTTCAAGCGCGCCTTTGCACAGTTGCAGCATGGCCTCGGGGTTATTTTTAATGGTTTCATCCACCGTTAAAATCTCGCTAATACCGGAGGTGTAATACTGGTGGTGCGGGGCCAGCGCCTGCACATGCGAAACCGGATCAGGCTCGGTGCCATAAGGGATACGCACCCCCGGCGTTGCGCCTTCGTCAATGCTTATGCCGGCTTGGCTGTGCAGCATGGCCCGCCCGCGCCAAACATTTTCCAGCGGCCTGTTTTGCACAATCCGCGCCATCTCTTCGGACATCCGGTAGCCGAGCGCGTTAGCAACATCGTCAAAGCCATATTGGCCCGCATTGCCCTCCTTTTCCTGCAAGATATTCACCGCCTCGGCCATCGCATAAATGCCATACATCACGGTAAACCGGTCACGGTCTATCCAGCCCTCCTCAACCAGAAAGCTGGTGAAAAAGTTGGATTTATTAAACAGGTAGTCAACCCGCGCCTCGATAAGGCGGAAATTCAGCTCCATGTAATGCGGCAACACCTCGGCAAAGAAATGCGCGGTGCTATCGGCCCGCAGTGCCACCTCTTTCAGGTTCACACGGGTGAGCGTAGAGGCCCCGCCCGCAATCGGGAGCACATTGTAGCAGCTCACAATCCCGTAGCCACGGTCATCAAAATGCTCGGCGTGCATCGGGTGATTGGCAATGTGGGGCTTGGAGCACTCAACAATATTATTGGTCGCCATCGCCAAAATATCTTCTGTGCTGATCTTTGGATCATAGAGAAACGTCAGGTTTGGCGCGATCTGCTTTAGCTCGGCATCGACGCGTAAAATAGCGCGAGCAACGCGGTTATCGGTGGGGCCGATATTGGCGTGCATAAAGGCGTCTGGCAGCACGCGGTCCAGATAGCGCCAGAAAAGCTTGATCTTCCGGTAAAGCGCATCATCGCTAACGCCGTCACAAAACGGCAGCAACAGGTCATCAAGTTGGCCGATATAAACCGGAATGCCGGTGACGGACGGCACATGATGATAAGCAATCATCAAGGTGTTTATCGTCTCGTCCAGCGTTTCTGGCGGCGGTAATTCCAGATATTCACTGCCATTTTTGAGCACAACGCTATAGTCAGGCAGCACATAGCGCGGCTTATAGGGGGCATGGCCCTCATACATATCGCAAATCACCCGCTGCTTCAGGGCGTCAGCGGTTTGGGCATCCAGCGCCGGATAAGGCAGCATATTTTCCGCTTCCAGCGACAGATAGCGGGCTTTCTGCGCCGGGTTCAGCGTTTTGTCATCCGTGATACTGCGCAACTTTTCGAAAATTTCTTGCATGACAGTATTCCCAGAAAACCAGATAAAGACAGGATGATACCCGCCCCAATGCCAATCCCAAATGACTCACGTCAACAAATCCACTTTCGGTGCAGATTGCCCAAAGTGGTCGCTGGCAAACCAAATCAGTGATCAATATTTTTCCATTTAATCGGGGTAATGTAAACGATACTATCCTCAGCACTCACCATCACTTCGCCGTCCTGAATATTAACCTGCAACTTCATCGCGCGGCTGGCAAGCTTCCCCAACTCGCCGGTGTCTTTCTCTGAAAAATTGATCACCTGAAGATTGTCAAACCGCGTGGTGTTGTTTTTGATCTTCTCCCACCACATCTCGGCCACCCTGCCGCCATAACAATAGATAATCACTTCGTTGGCCTTGCCACAGGATTGGCGGATATCTTCTCGGTCGGAAGCCCCAACGCCACCCACAGCTCAAGCTCGCCACTCAGGCTTTTTTGCCAAATATCCGGCTCGTCATCCGAAGAAAGGCCCTTCGTCGGCCTTGTTGCATGGATCAAGATTAGGCCGTAGCGCGCCCTACCCGAGACGGATTTCAGGCGGTGCGTTCAAAATTGGGGCGGCCAAGTTTGGTCATCCGGTTGAGTATGCGGACGCCAATCCTGGCCT
>JAKIUB010000005.1 GCA_021647745.1 Paracoccaceae bacterium
GAGGTATTTTTGCTTTGCTTGCGAGGTCAAGCGACGTAAAATACTGAAACCTGACCAATACAATACTCCTGGATAAAATCGCGCGAGTCAGAAAAGCTTGATCGTTTCTCGCGGCCATTTCTCGCGGCCAATTGCAAAACTAATGCGAATCTGCATTTATGCCTAGGCTGCTATCAGGGAATATTGCGCCTAACAGCTTGATTTTCATTCGATAAAATGGTGAGCCGGCCGGGATCCGAACCCGGGACCTACTGATTAAAAGTCAGTTGCTCTACCAACTGAGCTACCGGCCCACACATAGCGGGTTTACTAGGGCTGTGGTTGCGGATGGTCAAGGGGCAATGTGATCAAACCTGTGATAAATGTGCGGAAAAACCGACAGCATGGCGGCGCTTGCTGGCCAAGGCGCAAATATCGGCCTATAGAGGCGATATGACTGAAAAAACTTCAGATAACGGCCTTGGATTCTTGAAAATGCACGGGCTGGGCAATGATTTTGTTGTGGTGGATGCGCGTGGGCGGATGGACCCGATGACCCCTGCACTGGCCCGCGCAATCGGAGATAGGCACTTTGGCATCGGCTTTGACCAGCTGGCCCTGATACGAACAGTTGATGATATCGTGGCCGTGGATTACTGGAACGCGGATGGTTCGCTCTCCGGTGCTTGCGGCAATGCAACCCGCTGTGTTGCACGGCTTATGATGGAGGAGAGCGGCGAAGCTTCGGTGCTGCTGCGCACGGGTCGTGGTGATTTGCGTTGCGAAAAGGCGGAGGGCGGGTTGATTCGCGTCAACATGGGGCAGCCCCGGATCAACTGGCAGGATGTGCCGCTGGCGCATGAAATGGACACGCTGGAATTGCCCCTTGAAGGCGCGCCCAGTGCTACGGGTATGGGCAACCCCCATTGCAGCTTTTTCGTGGAGGATGTCGCCGCGGTCGATCTTGATACACTAGGCCCGAAAACCGAGCACGACCCCCTGTTTCCCGAGCGCACCAATGTGCAGGTGGTCGAGGTGCTTGACCGGAAAAACCTGCGCGTACGGGTGTGGGAGCGCGGTGTGGGCCATACCTTGGCCAGTGGCTCCAGCTCTTGCGCCGTGGTGGTAGCGGCAGTGCGGCGCGGGCTGACCGAGCGAAAGGTGAGCGTGCATCTGGATGGCGGTGCGCTTGGCATAGAGTGGTGCGAGGATGGTGTCTGGATGACGGGGCCAACGATGCTGGTGGCCACAGGCACGCTCAGCCGGGAGTTTCTGGAAGCGGTGCGATGAAACCTCCGATATTCGAGACTTTTGGCTGCCGGCTCAATGCCTACGAGACCGAAGCCATGCGCGCCCTGAGCGCGGGGCTGGAAAACACAGTGGTGGTCAATACCTGTGCCGTTACAGCCGAAGCTGTGCGGCAGGCGCGCCAGCGGATCCGCAAATTGCGCCGCGAAAACCCTTCGGCCAAGTTGATTGTCACCGGCTGCGCGGCACAGATCGAGCCGGAGCGGTTTGGAGCGATGCCCGAGGTTGATCTTGTGCTGGGGAATCTGGAAAAAATGCAGGCCGATACATGGGCCGGTATTGATGATGCCACGGGCATTCTGGTCAATGACATTATGGCTGCAACAGAAACCGCCGGCCACCTGATAGACGGTTTCGGCACCCGCGCGCGCGCTTATGTGCAGGTGCAAAATGGCTGCGACCATCGCTGCACCTTTTGTATTATCCCCTATGGGCGGGGCAATTCGCGCTCGGTGCCTGCCGGTGTGGTGGTCGAGCAGATCAAACGGCTGGTTGGTACGGGCTATAACGAGGTGGTGCTGACCGGGGTGGATATGACCAGTTGGGGCGCAGACCTGCCCGGCCAGCCGCCCTTGGGCAACCTTGTGCAGCGCATACTGAAGCTGGTGCCGGATCTGGCGCGTTTGCGGATCAGCTCGATTGACTCGATAGAAGCCGATCCGGCGCTGGTCGAGGCGATCAAGTTTGACAAACGCCTGATGCCACATCTGCACCTGTCGCTTCAGGCCGGTGACAATATGATATTGAAGCGCATG
This sequence comes from Paracoccaceae bacterium, assembly GCA_021647745.1. Taxonomy (GTDB): domain Bacteria; phylum Pseudomonadota; class Alphaproteobacteria; order Rhodobacterales; family Rhodobacteraceae; genus UBA3077. The sequence goes on from JAKIUB010000005.1 coordinate 2,043, forward strand.
AAACGGCGGCACAGTCGTGAGGAAGCGATTGAGTTTTGCGCCGAGATGCGCGCGGCGCGGCCGGAAATTGTATTTGGAGCAGATATCATTGCCGGCTTTCCGACCGAGAGCGACGCCATGTTTGAAAACTCTATGCGGCTGGTGGATGAGTGCGGGCTGACCTGGCTGCATATATTTCCGTTTTCGGCACGCGAGGGCACGCCGGCAGCGCGAATACCCCCTGTAGACGGGCGAGTGGTGAAAGCGCGCGCTGCCGCACTGCGGGCGTTGGGTGCAGCGCGCGTGGCGGCTTACCTGGAGGGGCAGGTTGGGCAGCTCCATAATGTGTTGCTTGAAAAACCGCTTATGGGGCGAACAGAGGGTTTTGCCGAAGTGGTGTTTGAGCAGCCGCAGCCGGTAGGAGAAGTTGTCAACACGTTGATACGCGGCGTGAAGGGCGGACAGCTTGAGGGAGCGCCTGTTTCCTCGGGAGGTTGACCCCTCGCAAACAGATTTTATGCTGGCGCAAAAGGGCTTTTGCTGAAGGCTGTGGGGGATGTGCGCCTAAGAACTACAGGGTAAGGCCTTTGAGCATAGCTTCCAGGGTTTCTGCCAGCCGCACCCCGAAATCCTGATTAAAGCGGGAAAATTCCGGTTCGTCATAGAGGGATTTGAGCGCTGGCCCGGGGGTGCCGAGAGGCCAAAGCCCGGCGGTGAGCACAAACAGGATATGAACGGCCTGCTCGGCGCGTGCCGGGGACAGTGCCGGCAGACTCTGGCGCAAGGCGGCGGCTGTCTGTTGGAGCGAGGTTATCATATCACGTTTGATATCGCGCAAGGTGTCGGTCGAGATATTGCGCTCAAGGGTCAACGCGGTGATGCTGATCAGCAGGCACAGGCGCGGACTAGCGTTCAGCGCGCCTGCCAATACCTGTGCGACATCGGGCAGGGGGCGGGGAGCAGATAGCGCCAGCTCGAGCGTGGCGCTCAGGGTGCGCAGGTCTTCGGTGAGCAACCGCATCAGGATATCCTCGCGGCTTTCAAAATAACGGTAGATGCCGGATTTGACCATGCCGGCCTGCCTGGCAATGGCGTTAAGGGTGGTGCCTTCCAGTCCTTCGCGGGCCAGAACCGTGGCGGTTGCGGCCAGTATCGTGCTGCGGCGAGCGGCTTTGGCCTCGGGGGTGCGGGCGCGCTGAAAGGTCGGTTGGCTCATGGAATGAGGGTAGCGCACAGACCCTGAATTGGCAATAAGAAAACACCGGTCTGCTATTGACAGGCAAGATGACTTCATATTTAAGAGACTGAAGGTCACTTATGGAGGCGGAGATATGGAACTGATGGTAAACGGTGAGGCCCACAGCGTGGAGGCCCCTGACGATATGCCGCTTCTTTGGGTTTTGCGCGATATGCTTGATATAAAGGGACCAAAATTCGGGTGTGGGGTCGGAGCCTGCGGAGCTTGCACGGTGCTAATTGCCGGCGAGCCGGTGCGCAGTTGTGTGATGGTGGTGGCCGATGTTGAAGGCGCGATTACCACTATAGAAGGCCTGCCTGAAGGTGAGCGCCTGCACAGGGTGCAGCAGGCCTGGATCAAGCATGAGGTGCCGCAATGTGGATATTGCCAGGCCGGACAGATACTGACCGCCGTGGCGTTTCTAGAGCGTAACCCCGAGCCGACAGATGCCGACATCGACGCGGAGATGACCAATCTTTGTCGTTGTGGCACTTACCCGCGTTTGCGCGCCGCGATCAAAACCGCTGCCGGAATGGAGGGCTGAACCATGGGTAAAATTGCAAAATATACAAGGCGCGGATTTATGGGGCTGGGCATTGCTGCGGCTGGTGGGCTGGCGGTCGGCTATTATTATTATAAAAAACCTTATCCCAATCCTCTGCCCGACCGGCTGGAGCCGGGTCACTTTTCCTTTACACCTTATGTGATTATCGGCACCGATGGCGCTATCACCATCATCACCCCGCGCGCCGAAATGGGGCAGGGAACCCACACCACTCTGGCGGCTTTTGTGGCCGAAGAGCTGGATGTGGATATGAACCAGATAACCACCGATCATGGTCCTGCCGCGCCGGTATACTATAATACTGCAGCAATGGCCGAGGGTGGGCCACACCCCTTCTTTGAAGACGGCTTTGTTGCCGAGGCCCTGCGCAGTGCAATGGGAGTGCTTGGCAAGTTTCTGGCACTTCAGATCACCGGCGGCTCTACCGCGATGATTGACGGATTTGACAAAATGCGCGAGGCAGGGGCAATGGCGCGCGAGGTGCTGAAAATGGCAGCTGCGGCACGCTGGGGGGTGTCGCTCGAACTGCTGACAACCGCGAGCGGTGAAGTGCTGCACCCCGATGGCACGCGGCTGGGCTATGGAGATATCGCGGCAGAGGCGGCTTTGCTGGAAGCACCTAAATCGGTGGTGCTGAAAGACCCGTCCGAATGGCGGATACTGGGCAAAAGCCAGACCAGAGTCGAACTGCTGGATAAGGTGACAGGTGCGCCTATTTTCGGGATAGATGTGGAGCTGCCGGACATGCTACATGCCACCGTGGCGATGGCACCGCGCTTTGGCACCAAGCCGTTGAGCGCTGATAAGGCGGCCGCGCTGGCCACCCCCGGGGTGCTGAATGTAGTAGAAATATCTACTGCAACAGTAACTGGTTTTGCCGTCATTGCCAGCAATACCTGGGCGGCTTTTGAGGGCGCACGCGCGTTGGCCCCAACCTGGGGGGCAGCATCCTACCCCAATGACAGCGCCGGGCTGACCGCGCTTTTCGAGCGGGCGCTGGAGGATGAAGCAAGCTTTACGTTTGGCGGTGAAGGCGATGCGATTGAAGCATTGCAAGGTGCAACAGATGTTATAGAGGCGCGCTACAGCGTTCCCTATCTGGCCCACACAACCATGGAGCCGATGAATGCTACCGCGCAGTTGCAAAACGGCAAGTTGCAGCTTTGGGTTGGCACTCAAGCTCCGGGGCTGGCAAAGATGGTCGCGGCAGATTTGCTTGGTATAGATGCGGATAATGTCGAGGTTGTAACCACCCGTATGGGGGGTGGCTTTGGCCGGCGCGCCGAGGTTGACGCAGCGGTTTACGCGGCATTGGTCGCCGCCGAAACCGGTGGCAGGCCGGTAAAGGTAACCTGGAGCCGGGAGGAAGATATCCGCCATGATGCTTTTCGGCCAATGTCGCTGGCGCATCTGCGTGGCACAATAAAGGATGGCATGCCCGAAGCGCTGGATATGAAGGTGGCCGCACCCTCAATTTTAAAATCGCTTCTGGCGCGGACTTTCCCCAGTATGAACTCACCGGGCAATGAGCGCGCTATCCTTGATGGGGCATTTGACCAGCCCTACAGTTGGCCCCATGCCCGCTTTGCCGCGCATCAGGTAGATACTGATATTCCGGTGGGGTTTTGGCGCTCGGTGGGTTATTCGGGGAACGGGTTTATCTTTGAAAGCTTTCTGGACGAGCTGGCGGCAAGCGGCGGGCAAGATCCGCTGGAAATGCGGCTGGCAATGATGAAAGACCCACGCCATGCTCCGGCGCGCGAGGTACTGAAGGCCGTGGCTGAAATGGCAAGCTGGGGGCAGAGCCTGCCCGAAGGCGTCGGGCAGGGAATCGCGCATGTGCTTTCTTTTGGCACATGGGTGGCCGAGGTGGTTCAGGTGGATATGCGTAGCGGTGCGGTGAAGATAGACAAGGTTTGGGCGGCGGCGGACCCGGGGCTGGTGCTTGATCCGGCCAATTTCAGCGACCAGATATCCTCGGGAATTATCTACGGGCTGTCTGCGGCAATCGGACAGCAGATTACCTTTTCCGATGGTATGGTCGAGCAAGAAAATTTTTATGATTACGATGCGTTGCGCATGGCTGGATGCCCTGAGATCGAGGTGGCCCTGCTGGAAAATTCGCCGCGTATGGGCGGGGCTGGCGAGCCGGGCACGCCGCCTGTGGCTGCCGCGCTGGGCAATGCGATATTTGCGGCATCCGGGCAAAGGCTGCGGGCGCTACCCTTCGGAAATGCGGTGGGGTTTGATTTGGGTTAGGCCACCGCGCCCCTGCATCTAAAACAGCGTGCTGCAGGAAGCCAGCGTGCAGTTGGCGGGAGTGTTAAGCCGGGGTGGGAATTGTATGCTTGACAAACTGGACCAGTTGGTCAAAATTTGACGTATGAGCGCCGAAACCCTTAAAATTGACAAAGCTAGCGGGCTGGGTGCGACCAGTGGCACCGCGCTGAAAGCACTAATGGCCCGGGCCTGTGCGGTGCGCTTGGCCCATTGGGGCCATACCGTCACCTATTCGCGCAAGGTGTTTGTGCCGCTTACGAATATGTGCCGCGATACCTGCACCTATTGCAGCTTTGTAAAAACACCGGATGATCCGGCTGCCAACTATATGACCCCCGAACAGGTGTTGGCTACCGCGCGGCAGGGCGAGGCTGCGGGCTGCAAGGAGCTGCTTTTCAGCCTTGGGGAGCGGCCCGAGCTGCGCTATCCCGAGGCAGCGGCGGCGTTGGAAAAGCTGGGATATGCAACCACCAACGAATATCTCCGCGCTATGTGCGCGCTGGTTTTGGCCAAAACCACCCTGCTGCCGCATGTGAATGCCGGCACGCTTACGGATGCCGAGATCGATATGCTCAAGCCGGTATCGGCCTCGATGGGCATGATGCTGGAAACCGTTTCCCGCCGCCTGACCCGCAAGGGCATGCCCCACCACGCCTGCCCCGACAAAACCCCCGTGCAGCGATTGCGCACCCTGGAGCGGGCAGGGCAGCGCGGCGTGCCCTTCACCACCGGCCTGCTGATCGGCATTGGCGAAACATGGGCCGAGCGGGTGGAAAGCCTCGCCGCCATCAATGCCGCCCATGCCCGCCACGGGCATGTTCAGGAGGTTATCATCCAGAACTTCCAGCAAAAGCCCGGCATTGGCATGGCGGATCACCCCGAGCCAAGCTTAAACGACATGCTGCGCACGCTGGCCGTGGCCCGCCTGATGCTGGCGCCTGAAATAAGCCTGCAAGCCCCGCCGAACCTTTCCGTCCGCCATGCGGAATACCTGAAGGCGGGGATGAACGATTGGGGCGGCATTTCGCCGGTGACGGTTGATTTCATCAACCCCGACCACGCGTGGCCACAAATTGACGAGCTGGCGAGGGCCACCGCAAATGCCGGCCTTCAGCTGCAAGAGCGCCTGACGATTTATCCTGATTTCCTGAAACGCCCGGACCGTTTTATGGACCCTTCTCTCACCGCGCGTATCAAAGACATGGCCCGCCCCGACGGCCTTGCCCGCGTTCAGTGCCTTGGAGCTTCAACATGAGCCAATCTGTTACGCAAATTCTGGAGCGTGTGTCCGAGGGCCGCGAGGTTTCCCAAGCCGAAGCCACGGTGCTTTACGGGGCCAAGGGGGCTGATCTGAAGTCGATTTGCGAGGTGGCTGACGGGCTGCGCCGCAAGGTGAATGGCGAGCGCGTTGGCTTTGTGGTCAACCGCAATATCAACTTCACCAATATCTGCTATATGGGCTGCACCTTTTGCGGCTTTGCCAAACGGCGCGAGGACGAGGACGCGGAGTGGCTGACGCTCGACACCATCGTGGAGCGCGCGCGAGAGGCCGCCACGCGCGGTGCCACCGAGGTTTGCATTCAGGGCGGCATCCACCCCAAAATGCCCGGCACTTATTACCGCGATATCCTATTGGCCATCAAATCCGAGCTTCCCGATATGGATATCCACGCCTTTTCACCGTTTGAAATCTGGTATGGGGCGGCGAAGATGAAGCTCTCTTATGCCGATTTCATTCAGGATCTCAAGGAATGCGGCCTAGGCAGCATCCCCGGAACTGCTGCCGAGATTCTGGATACCGAGGTGCGAAAGCTGCTGACCAAAGACAAACTCAGCACCGCCAAGTGGGTCGAGATAATCCGCGCCGCGCACGGGCTGGGTGTGCCGACCACCGCCACCATCATGTATGGCCATGTGGACGGGCCAGAGCATTGGGCGGCGCATATGGCGCTGTTGCGCGATATCCAGAAGGAAACCGGCGGTTTTACCGAGCTGGTGCCGCTTTCTTTTGTGCATTATGACAGCCCGCTTTACCTTGATAATCCGGGCAAGGTCCGCCCCGGCCCGAGCGTGGACGAGGTGGAAGCGATGCATGCCGTCAGCCGGATATTTCTGCACGGGCAGATTGATAATATTCAGACCAGCTGGACCAAGCTTGGCCCTGAACGCGCACAGGGGATGCTTTCAAAAGGCGTGAATGATTTTGGCGGCACCTTGATGAACGAGAGCATTTCGAGGGCGGCGGGCAGCGAACACGGCCAAGAGGTGACGGCCTTCGAGATGGTGCAGATCATCCGTGCTGCGGGGCGCATTCCGGTGCAAAGAAACACCCGCTATGAGGTGCTGGAAGAATTTGCCAGCCATGATCCGGCGCATCAAGCCCCATTGGTGGAGCGGCAGGGTGAGCCGCTGGATTTCATGCTGGATCTGCCCTCTTTTTTGAAGGAAGCGGTATGATAAACGTGGTGCTTCTGGCGGGCGGTGTGGGCGGGGCCAAAATGGCCGAGGGCTTTGATGGGCTCCCGGGCGTGGCGCTTTCGGTGATTGGCAACATCGCTGATGATGCCAGCTTTCACGGGCTGTGGGTTTCGCCCGATATCGACACGCTGACCTATAGCTTGGCAGGCCGGATAGACCGCCGCCAAGGCTGGGGCGTGGCCGATGAAAGCCACCGCGCGCTCGCGGTGCTGAAAGAGCTGGGGGATGACACATGGATGACGCTGGGGGACCGCGATTTCGGCTTGCACATCTACCGCAGCCACGCTTTGGCGCGGGGGCAGAGCCGCAGTGCGATTGCGGCGCATGTGGCCAAGACCTTCGGGGTGAAAAGCGCGATATTACTGCCGACGGATGATGTGGTGCAAACCCGCGTGCGGGTGGCTGCTGGCTGGCTTTCCTTTCAGGAGTATTTTGTGCGCGAGCAATGCCGCCCCGAGGTGCTGGAGCTGGAGTATGAGGGGGTGGAGGCGGCAAAGCCAACAGCGGCGGCGCTCAAGGCGATTGCGGCGGCTGATTTCATTGTGCTGGCCCCGAGCAACCCTTTGGTTTCGATCGCGCCAATACTGGCGGTGCCGGAGCTGCGGGCGGCGTTGGCTGCGGCGAAGGCGCCGGTTTGGGCGGTTAGCCCGCTGATTGCCGGCAAGGTAGTGAAGGGGCCTGCCGACCGGATGATGAAGGCGCTCGGCCTGCGTGCCGATGCGCTGGGGGTGGCGGAATATTATAAAGACGTGGTCGACCATATGGTGATCGACACGCTGGATATGGGCTTGGCGGAAGAGATTATGGCGCTCGGGAAAGGCTGCACTGTGCTGCCGACTTTGATGACCGAGCGCGCTGAGAAGCTGGCGCTTGCGGCAGGGATTTTGAGGATGGCACAATGAAGGATTTGCTTTTTATTGTGCCCATGAAAGACCCGAAGCTGGCAAAATCGCGGCTTTCCGAGGTGTTGCCGGATGCGGTGCGGGCGCGGCTGGCGCTGGCGCTTTATCAAAGGATGCTCGGGTTTTTGGCGGAGGCGCAGCCTGATGTCGATGTGCTGGTGGTGAGTGAAAGCGAAACGATTGCAGCTGAGGCGCGGTTGTTTTTGCAGCAACAAAGCAACGGGCTGAATGCGGCGGTGGGCGAGGGTGCGGCATGGGCCAAAGCGCAGGGGTACGCCGCCATTTGCGTGCTGCCGGCTGATCTGGCGGACCCGTCAGCGGAGGATTTGGCGCGGTTGCTTGCCTTGCGTGGTGGGGTGGTTTTGGCACCGGCGCATGATGGCGGCACCAATGCGCTGCTGGTCTCTCCGCCGGATGCGATTGAGTTTTGCTATGGCAAAGGCTCGTGCAAGGCGCACCAGAATGCGGCTGCGGCGGCAGGGGTGCCGTGCACGATTGTTCCACTTGAGAGCTTTAAATATGACATCGATACCAGCGCCGATCTGGCACGGGTCAGGGGGGTGGAATGGGCGTAGAGCTGGCAGCGGTTTTGGGCATTCCCGATATTCACCCCGGTGATGATCTGGTTGGTATCATCGGCGATGCGCTTGCTCCGATGGGCCTTCAGGATGGCGATATCCTGACCTCGGCGCACAAGATTTTCTCCAAGGCCGAGGGGCAGGTGGTGGCGCTCGCGGGGGTTACGCCCTCAAGCGAGGCGCTTGATTATGCTGAAAAGCTGAATAAAGACCCGCGTAAGGTTGAGGTGATCCTCCGCGAAAGTGCGCGGGTGGTGAAAACCTTCCGCCATCCCGGTCAGAACGAGGGCGTGATGATCTGCCAGCACCGACTGGGTTTTATCAGCGCCAATGCGGCGGTGGACGAGAGCAATACGGGGGCTTCTGGCACCGTTATTTTGCTGCCCAAAGATCCCGATGCCAGCGCGCGGCGGCTCCGCGACGGGCTGGAGGCGCGTTACGGCGTGCGCCTTGGCGTGGTCATAACCGATACCTTTGGTCGCCCGTGGCGGCTGGGGCAGGTGAATGTGGCGATCGGTTTGGCGGGGGTGCCGGCGACCGTGCATGAGGGCGGCAAACGGGATGCCTATGGGCGCGAGCTGGCGGTGACCGAACCGGCCTTTGCCGACGAGATAGCCACGGCCAGCGGGCTGGTGGTGGGCAAGGCAGCACTTACGCCGGTGGTGCGGTTTCGCGGCCTCACTTGGCAAGTTTCAAATGATAAAGCGGCGGATATACTCCGCCCCGGCAAGGAGAATGTATTTTGACTAGAATAGCAATTATTGGCGGCACAGGCCCGCAGGGGCAAGGCTTGGCGCTACGGTTTGCGCGCGCTGGCGTGAGGGTGGCTCTTGGCTCAAGGGATGGTGCGCGCGCCACCGAGATCGTAGCCGGACTGAACGCCAAACTGGGCACTGCGCTGATCGAGGGGTTTGACAATGCGGGTGCGGTGGCGGCGGCGGATGAAATGGTCATCCTTGCGGTGCCGTTCTCGGGCCATAACGCCACGCTGGAAACCTTGAAAGCTGACCTCGCGGGCAAAATCCTTGTCGATATCGTGGTGCCGCTTTCGCCCGATGACCCAAAGCTGGTGGAGATGCCCCCTGAAGGCTCGGCCACCGAGGCGGCGCAGGCGCTGCTGGGGCCGGATATTCCGGTGGTGGGGGCGCTGCATAATGTGTCGGCCCACACGCTGAATGATCTTGAGAAGCCGATTAATTGCGACATCCTGGTTTGCGGCAACAAGCTGGAGCCGCGCAAGAAGGTCATGGCGCTTATCGATCAGCTCGGGGTGCAATCTTACAACGCGGGCAACGCCCAAGCGGCGCGCTGCATCGAGGCGCTTACGCCAATCCTTATTCGGCTCAATATTTCAAAGGCAGTGCCTTTTTCACATGCGGGGCTCAAAATCTGGGCGCCAGATGCCTAAAAACAATCACTTAAACCAAAGGGAGAAAAATCATGGAATTCGGAATTACATTTAAAGGTGTGGTTGAGCCAAAACGCGCCCGCGCACTGGTGCGGCAAGCCGAAAACGCCGGTTTTGAATATTGCTGGTATTATGACAGCCATATCCTGTGGCGCGAAAGCTTCGTGGCGATGGCGATGCTGATGGAGCACACCACCACCATGCGCTTTGGCCCCTTGGTGACCAACCCCAATACCCGCGATTGGTCGGTGGCCGCCAGCCTGTTTGGCTCGCTGGCCAAGCAATCCGAGGGCCGTTTTGATATCGGCCTCGGGCGCGGCGACAGCGCCGTGCGGGTGATGGGCAAAAAGCCGGCACCACTGGCCAAGCTGGAAGAGTTTGTCGATGTGGTCAAAGGGCTGGTTCGCGGGGAGGAAAAGCAATATGGCGAGTGCCCGAACCCTGTGCAATTCCCGTGGGCTGATGGCTATGAGCTGCCGGTCTGGGTGGCGGCTTACGGGCCAAAGGCGCTGGCCTCGGCGGGTAAGGTTGGTGATGGGCTGGTGCTGCAAATCGCCGAGCCAAAAATCGTCAAGTGGCTGGCCGATCAGGCGATAGCGGCGGGCAATGCCGCAGGGCGGGATATGTCAAACTACCGCGTTATGGCTGCTGCGCCAGCTTGGACAGGGCCAAAGGATGAGGGCATCGCCGCCACCCGCTGGTTCCCGGCGATGGTGGGCAACCATGTGGCTGATATTGTCGAAAAATACGGCTCTGACAGTGATATGGTCCCCGCCAGCCTCACCGCCTATATCGAGGATCGCAAGGGCTATGATTATTCTAAACACGGCCAGACCAGCAATCCTTACCTCGATTTCATCACTGATGATATTGTCGAGAGCTTTGCAGTGCTTGGCAGCCCTGACGAGCATATCGCCAAGCTTAGAGAGCTGGAGGCGGTCGGGGTGACCCAGTTCAATATCTACCTTGATAATGGTGACGAGGAGCGCATCATCGCCGACTATGCCGAGAAGATCATTCCGGCATTCCGGTAAGCACCAAAGGGGCGGTTTGCGCCGCCCTTTACACATCCTGCATCTTGAATGCGGTGGCGCAGAGGTTACCTGTCAGGGGCAAATACTCAGGAGACCATCATGCGTGTTGAGCCAAAGCCCATAAAAAACTACCCGCTGTTCATCCGTGGCTTTTTTGCCAAGCAAAAGCGCACCTACGGCGAGGTGCTTTTGCCCGGTCTGCTCTGGGGGCGCTCCAAATGGGTGTTTGCCAGTGTGGCGTTGCTTTATGGGGCGCTTAACCGTAAAAACTCGCCCCTAAACGGGGTACTGCGCTCGATGGTGACGGTGCGGGTATCGCAGATCAACCATTGCGAATTCTGTGTGGATATCAACGGGGCCACCTTGCAAAAGCGCGGCGCGAGCGAGGCCAAAATACTGGCCCTGCGGGAATGGCAGAGCAGCGACGAGTTTGACGATCTCGAAAAGGCCGTGCTGGCCTATACCGAGGCCGTAACCTATACCGATGGCAAAATCACCGACGAGATGATGGCCGCGCTTCGCCAGCATTTTGACGATGACGGCATTGTGGAGCTGACCGGCATGATCGCCTTCCAAAACCTCTCCAGCAAATTCAACGCCGCGCTGGATATCCCGCCGCAGGGGTTTTGCGAGGTGCCGGCGCTGAAGGTGGATGGCGACAGGCCATGAAGGCCATCAACATATATTCGTGATTGGCTGATTGCCCATCACCGGCCTATAGTCAAAAAAAGCCATTTTGAAGGAGAAGAAATATGTGGGACGAGAGGTTTTCCAAGCCCGGATATTTGTTTGGCACCGCACCGGCGCAATTTTTGGTTGATCACAAAAATCTTCTGAAAACAGGAATGACCGCCTTGGCCGTGGCTGATGGCGAGGGGCGAAATTCGGTATTTATGGCGCAGCAAGGGGTGTCTGTTACGGCGATGGACAGCTCCGGTGTTGCCCTTGATAAAGCCCGCGCGCTGGCTAAAGATCAGGGCGTCGAGGTTGACTTTAATCTGGCCGATATTGCTGCATGGAACTGGCATGAAAAAACCTATGATCTGGTGGTCGGGGTGTTTATCCAGTTTGCCGGTCCCGAGACAAGAAGCGCCCAGTTTGAAGGGATGAAACAGGCGGTAAAGCCCGGTGGCACCCTGCTGCTGCACGGCTACACCCCAAAACAGCTCGAATTTGGCACCGGTGGCCCGCCTTTTGTCGAAAACCTCTATACCGAAGATATGCTGCGCCTAGCGTTTGGTGATTTCGAGATTATCGAGCTGCGCAGTTACGAGCGCGAAATAAATGAGGGCGAGGGGCATTCGGGCATGTCTGCGCTAGTTGATCTGATCGCACGCAAGCCTGTCAGTAGCTAAAGCGGGCGCCCACCGGCAAAAAGCGACTCATTCACGATAAATTCGCCGGTTTTTATGCCGCGCCGGTTAATCTCGGGCCGGTGGAGATATTGCGCTACACGCGGGTCTTTGGCCTGCACCACCCCGAGCCGGACCAAAAGTGCTGCCATTACCGCTTCCGATGCCCGTGAGCTGCCATCTTCGATCTTCAGCGCTATGCCAAGGCCTTTTGTCGGCAATATGGCAACAAAAACACCTTCGGCTCCGGTTTTGATAGCGGCTTCTTTGCCAGCGGCAGCCATTAGCGCGGAGCAGGCACGGTTTTCACCAGCGACCAGCAGCGGGTGGGCCATCATCGCCTCTATCAGCGCCCGTGCGGCGTTGGCGCGGGTTTTTCCAAGCCCTTCGGGGCGGGCCATATGGGCCATCGCCCGGGCCAGATGCGCGATTTCACAAGTAAAATTGGGGGCCGAGCAGCCGTCTATACCATAGCCTGGTGCGGGGGCGCCGGTAAGTGCCTCAAAAGCTTCCCTGACCGCCTTTTGCACAGGATGGTCCAGCTCGATATATTCCGGCCCAGCTCCGAGGTGCTGTCCGAGGGTCAAAAACCCGGTATGCTTGCCCGAGCAGTTATTATGTAGCTGGCAAGGTGCCGTGAAGGCCTCGCGCAACATGGCGCGCGCGTGCCGGTCATTGGGGGTCTGTGGTCCGCAGCGCAGGTCTGCCTCATCAAGATTGATTGTTTTGAGCCAGCTTCGGGCAAGTCGGGTGTGCATATCCGCGCCTTGATGGCTAGCGCAGGCCAGTGCAAGGTGGTTTTCCAGCAGACCGGCAGAGGCCGCAGCACCGCTTTCAACCAGCGGCAGCGCCTGTAGCATTTTGCAGGCCGAGCGCGGAAAGATTACCTTGTCTGCTTGCCCCCATTCGGCGACTATTCCGGCCGGTCCCCACACCACAACATGCCCGCGATGAACGGACTCCGGTATCCCGTTCCGGTGTAGTTCGACCAGTTTCACAGCGCCACCCATTTTCTTTTCCCCCCGATTATCGGCAATATCCTGCCCGCCCGAGAATATCCGTGCGTTTTAGGCTGGCTATTGGTCCCTGATTCTATTTAGATTAAGGTTGTAAACGAGCAAAATACAAGCCGCTTGAAAAAACCCGATAATAACACGGGTAGAGCGGCCTCTTCGGTTTGAGCAGGAGCCCGGAAAATGTTGAAAAAATTAGTAGCCAGCGCTTTTATAGGCATGGTCTTTGCCTTGCCCGTGGCGGCACAAGAGCTTGCGATGGTCGATTCCGAAACCGACTGGAGCGTATATGTAGCGGATAGCCCGAAAGAATGTTTTATCGTTTCGGCTCCCACCAAGTGGTCGGCCCAGCGCGAGGGCAAGGCCGTAACCGTGCGTCGCGGCGATATCCGGTTTTATATTTCGATCATCCCCGGTGCGCAGGTCCAGAACGAGCCGAGCTTTTTGGCCGGATACCCGTTGAGACAGGATGCGCCGGTGCAAATGCAGATTAGGGATGCCAGCTTCAGCCTTTATCCGAATGCGGAAATCAGTGCTGAATACGCTTGGCCGCGCCCGGAAGACGATGCTGGCTTGATCGCAGCCATGCGCGGCGGTACCGAGGCGACTGTTATCGGCACATCAGCACGGGGCACCGTGACCTCGGATGTCTTTTCGCTGATCGGCTTCACCGCCGCCTATGCAAAAGCCGAAGAGATGTGCCGCTGACGCCGCTGGCAACCCCGCACAAAAAAACCTATACTAAAGACGCCCTTCGCTTATGCGGGGGGCGTTTTGAATTTGAGGAATGACGATGAGTGCCCCGATTGCCCCCGAAACCCGCGTAATAGCGCGCCCCGTCGCTGAAGGCGAAAAACAAAGCCTGCTCGGCCTGACCCGCGATGCCCTGCGCAAAGCTCTCATTGCCATCGGCACCCCCGAGCGTCAGGCCAAAATGCGAGCAAGCCAGCTTTGGAGCTGGATCTACCAAAAAGGCGTGCAGGATTTTGCGGAGATGACCAACCTCGCCAAACCCTTTCGCGAGGCGCTGGGCGCACATTTTACCGTGGCCCGCCCCGAAATCGTAACGCTTCAGATCAGTCAGGACGGCACGCGCAAATACCTGCTGCGCATCGCCGGCGGTCTTGAGGTCGAGGCGGTTTATATACCGGACGAAAACCGCGGCACGCTGTGTATTTCCTCACAGGTTGGCTGCACGCTTAATTGCAGCTTTTGCCATACCGGCACCCAGAAGCTGGTGCGCAACCTGAGTGCGGGCGAGATCGTGGCGCAGGTGATGGTGGCGCGCGACGATCTTGATGAATGGCCGGTAGACGGCACGCCTCGCGAGGGGCGTCGCCGCATTACCAATGTGGTGCTGATGGGCATGGGTGAGCCGCTTTATAATTTTGAAAACGTGCGCGATGCCATGAATATCGTGATGGATAACGAAGGTATCTCGATTTCGCGCCGCCGGATCACGCTGAGCACCTCTGGCGTTGTGCCCGAGATTATCCGCGCAGGTGAGGAGATCGGCTGTTTGCTGGCGATCAGCTTTCACGCCACCACCAATGAAATCCGCGACACGCTGGTGCCGATCAACAAAAAGTGGAATATCGAAAAGCTGCTGGAGACACTTAAAGCCTATCCACGCCTATCCAATTCCGAGCGCATTACCTTTGAATATGTGATGCTGAAGGATGTGAATGACAGTGACGACGATGCAAGGCGTCTGGTGCGGTTGATCTCGGGTATTCCGGCCAAGATCAACCTCATTCCGTTTAACCCGTGGCCGGGCAGCCCTTATGAGCGCTCGAGCTGGGGCCGCATCGAGGCTTTTGCCGAGATCGTGAACGAGGCCGGCTATGCCAGCCCTGTGCGTACCCCGCGCGGCGAAGATATCATGGCGGCTTGCGGCCAGCTTAAATCTGCCTCTGAAAAGCAGCGCAAAAGTGCATTAAAAAAGGCCGCGTCGCATGACTGATGCTCTGGTTATCGGCGGTGGCCCCGCTGGCCTGATGGCTGCTGAAATGTTGGCGGATGCCGGGCATAGCGTGCTGGTGGCCGAGGCAAAGCCGACCATGGGGCGCAAGCTGCTGATGGCCGGAAAATCCGGCCTGAACCTGACCAAAAACGAAGAATACGAGCCGTTTATGGCCGCGTATGGCACGGCGCGCGGCTGGCTGGAGCCAATGCTGGCGGATTTTAACCCTAGCGATGTGCAAGATTGGGCTGAAGGGCTTGAGCAGAAGGTGTTTACCGGCTCCAGCGGGCGGGTTTTTCCCGAAACCATGAAGGCTTCACCGCTGCTGCGAGCCTGGATCGGGCGGCTGGCGGGCAAGGGCGTGCGCTTTGAAACCCGCTGGCGCTGGCGTGGCTTTGACGAGAGCAGCGCCCTGTTTGACACCCCTCGCGGCGTACAAAAAATCAAGGCGCAGACCACGGTGCTGGCACTTGGCGGCGCAAGCTGGTCCCGGCTTGGATCAGACGGGGCATGGGCCTCAATATTGGCCGATAAGGCTGTGGAGCTTAGCCCGTTCAAGCCTGCAAATATGGGGTTTTTAGTGCCGTGGTCCAGCCATATGGCGCCGTATTTCGGCTCACCCGTCAAGCCGGTGCGGCTGAGTTTTGGCAAACATTCGGTTTATGGTGAATTTGTGGTTTCCCGAAAGGGTGTTGAAGGGGGCGCGATCTATCATCTTGCCGCCGCGCTGCGCGATGGTATGGATAAAGATGGTGCTGAAATGCGGATAGACCTGCTGCCGGACCTGCCCATGCCCCTTTTGGCCGAAAAATTGCGCCAGACACGGGGAAAGAAAAGTCTGGGCACTTTCTTGCGCAAAACCGTAGGGATATCGGGGGTAAAGGCCGCGTTATTTAACGAAAACGAACAGGCGCGGCGGGTTGATAATCCGTTTGATCTGGCCGGAATGCTGAAGGCCTTGCCGCTGCGGCTTGCGGCCCCGCGCCCGCTGGACGAGGCGATTTCGACCGCAGGCGGGGTGACGAGGGCCGCCCTTACAGACGGGTTGATGCTAAAGAACCTGCCCGGCGTCTTTTGTGCCGGCGAGATGCTGGACTGGGAAGCGCCCACTGGCGGCTATCTGCTCACAGCGTGTCTCGCCACCGGCCGCGTGGCGGGCAAGGCCGCCGCCGCATTTATGGCCAAGGCTTCCTGATAACCCTGCCTGTCGCTGAAAACGGCGCTTTTTTGCCCTGCCGTTCAAGCCGACCTTGAAAAGCGGAGCAACAAGCGGCAAAAAGGGGCACCCCCAGTTCAGGATTCCCCCATGTTTCGCTTATATCATTTGCCGCTCTCCCCGTTTTGCCGAAAAATCCGTCTGGTTCTGGCGGAAAAAAAGATAGACGTCGAGTTGGTCGAGGAGAAATACTGGGAAAAACGGCTGGATTTTCTTAGGCTCAATCCGGGCGGCAAGGTGCCGGTTTTGCGTAAGGGCAGTTTTGTTCTGGCTGAATCCTCCGCTATTTTCGAGTATCTGGAAGAGACCCACCCCACGCCGGCGCTGCTTCCCAAGGACCCGGCCGCTCGCGCCGAGGCCCGACGGCTTGAAGGCTGGTTTGACGATAAATTCCACCACGAGGTTACCGCTAATCTGGTTTATGAGCGGATCAATAAAAAACTGATGGGTACCGGATATCCCGACAGCGCAAAAATCAAGGCCGGCAGCAAAAACATAAAATACCACCTGGATTACATGGGCTGGCTGCTTGAAACCCGAAACTGGCTGGCAGGCAACAGTATGACCATTGCCGACTTTACCGCTGCCGCCCATCTTAGCACGCTTGACTATGTCAACGATGTCGACTGGCTGCGCAATAAAAACATCAAGGAATGGTATGCGCGGATAAAATCACGCCCGGCTTTTCGCTCGCTGCTCACCGATCAGGTTACCGGTTTTGTGGCGCCGGACCACTATTCCGATCTGGATTTCTGAATGAAGGCATTGGCGCGGAATTTGCGCCTACAGGCGCTGGAAACAGGATTCTCCGACATCGGCATCTGCGCGCCGGATGCCCGGCCCGATACCGCCGGTAGACTCAAACGGTTTCTGGACGCCGGGCTGCATGGCGATATGGGCTGGATGGAGCAGCGGACCAAATGGCGTGGCTCGCCGGCTGCGCTATGGCCCGAGGCGCGCTCCGTCATTATGCTCGCCGACAATTACGGGCCGGACGAAGACCCGCTCAAGCTGCTGGCAATGAAGGATCGCGGCAATATTTCGGTCTATGCCCGTAACAAGGATTACCACGATCCGGTCAAAAAGCGCCTCAAGCGTCTGGCGCGCTGGCTGATCGCTCAGCAGCCGTGCGAGGTCAAGGTTTTTGTCGATACCGCGCCGGTGATGGAAAAGCCGCTGGCGCAGGCGGCCGGGCTGGGCTGGCAGGGCAAGCATACCAATGTGGTCAGCCGTCGCCTTGGCAGCTGGTTTTTCCTAGGCGCTATTTTTACCACACTTGACCTACCCAAGGACGCGGCCGAGCCGGACCATTGCGGTTCCTGCCAATCCTGCCTTGATGCCTGCCCGACCGATGCCTTTATTGCCCCCTACCGGCTGGACCCGCGGCGCTGCATTTCCTACCTGACGATCGAGCAAAAAGGCCCGGTGCCGCTCGAACTGCGCGCCCGCATGGGCAACCGGATCTATGGCTGCGACGATTGCCTTGCCGCCTGCCCGTGGAACAAATTTGCCCAAGTGGCCCGTGATGCCAACTACTGGGCGCGCATCGAGTTGCGCTGCCCCAAGCTTGAACACCTTGTGGCGCTGGATGATGCGGAGTTTCGCGAGGTGTTTTCCGGCTCGCCGATCAAGCGTATCGGGCGCGACAGCTTTGTGCGCAATGTGCTTTATGCCATCGGAAATTCTGGCGATAAAAAGCTGGCGCAAGCGGCACAACCGCTGGTCAGTGACCCGGATGCTACTGTCAGGGATGCCGCCATCTGGGCGCTGGAGAGGCTGGCATGAAGCTGTTAATTCTTGGCCTTGGTTATACCGGCAGGGTTGTTGCGGCCCATATGCGCGCGCTGGGCTGGGAGGTGCGCGGCACCAGCCGCAACCCGCAAGATAACACCCTGCTTCAATGGCCCGGCAGCAATATTTCGGCAGCGCTGGGCTGGGCGAGCCATATTATTGCTTCAGCTGCGCCGGATGAGGCCGGAGACCCGTTTCTAGCCGCGATCGAGGCCGATATTCTGAAGAATGCGCCCGCATGGCTCGGTTATCTTTCCACCACCGGTGTTTATGGTGACCACGGCGGCGACTGGGTGGATGAAACCACTGCCCTCACCCCCGCCACGCTGCGCGGTCACCACCGCGTAGCGGCCGAAAACCAGTGGACGGCACTGCATAAGGCCCATGCGCTGCCACTGCACATCTTTCGGCTGGCGGGTATCTATGGTCCCGGCCGTGGTCCCTTTGCCAAGGTGAAAAGCGGCGCGGCGCGTCGGATTATCAAGAAAGGTCAGGTGTTTAGCCGGATCCACGTGGAAGATATCGCACAAACCATTGCGGCCTCCATCCAGCAACCCGCCCCGGGCCGGATCTATAATGTTTGTGACAACGATCCCGCACCGCCGCAGGATGTGATCGGCTATGCTGCCGGCCTGCTGGGGCTGCCTTTGCCGCCAGCGCTTGATTTTGATACAGCCGACCTCACCCCGATGGCGCGCAGTTTTTATGCGGAATCAAAGAAGGTTTCAAACGCGCGGATCAAGCAGGAACTGGGCGTGCGCCTACGCTATCCCGACTATAAAACCGGCCTGAAAGCGCTGCTTGCGCAAGAGATCGCCCGCTAAGCGCAAAATGCCTCGCCCCGCGCGAAAAATACGGCTAAAACATATATAGTGAAGGATAAAAGATTCGGTGGGGGGCTTTATGTTTGCACGTATTCGGGTGATCGCCATATCGACCCTGACGCTTGGCCTCGCGCCGATGGCGTTTGCACAGGGCTTTGCCCCCAGCTTTGGCAACCTTGGCACCACCGGTATTATTGATATGCCCAACGCCGCCATGCAGCCCGATGGCGAGACCAGCTGGTCGTTTTTTGGCAATGGCGCCGGCAGCGGCGGCACGCTGAATTTTCAGATTTTACCCAATATCGAGGCGTCGGCCCGTTTTATATCTCTTGATGACTGGAGCGCGCCGGGGGTTTCTTTTGCGGATAATGCGCTGGATATCAAATTCAGGCTGGTCAACGAGGGGGATATCCGCCCGGCTCTCGCGGTCGGCTTTCGGGATTTTCTCTCTAACGGGCCGACGGGGTCCGAATATATCGTTGCCACCAAATCCATCGGCCAAAACCTTCGGGTGTCTGCCGGTGTCGGCTGGGGGCGGCTTGGCTCTTATAATCCGGTCGGCACACCTTTCGGGATGCGCCCGCCGGTGGATAATACCCTTGGTTTCGAGCAAATGTTTGCCGGTGATGCCGCACTTTTTGGCGGGGTGGAGTGGCAAACTCCGCTCAAGGCGCTGGTGCTGAAGGCCGAGTATTCCTCGGATAATTATAGCGGGGAGCAGGTCTTTGGCAGCTTTAGCCGCAACTCCCCCTTTAATCTCGGGGCGGAATACCGGATCGGGGAGCGAATATCCCTTGGGGCCTACTATAATTATGGCTCCGAACTGGGCTTCCGGCTCAGCTTGTCTGGCAATCCCAATAGGCCGATAACCGCACAAGACCTCGGGGTTGGCCCCGCGCCGGTAAATGCCCGCCCCGCAGACTATAGCCGCGACACATCATGGGCCGCAGTGCCGGTGGTTCGCAAGAAAATGATGGAGCTATTGGCCGAGGCCCTTGCCGAAGACGGGCTTATCGTCAAGCAAGGGCGGATCAGCGGCAATCGGCTGGATCTTTATATCGACAATACTAAATATTCCCGCCAGCCAATGGCGGTGGGCCGTCTTGCCCGCATTCTGGCCGGCTCCACCCCGCCTTCTATCGAGGTGTTCAGCATTGTGCTAATGGCGGGTGAGCTGCCAACCACCCGTATCGAGATAAACCGCGCTGATCTCGAAGCACAGGTTGACCGGCCCAATGCCGGCCCTGACAGCTTTGCCGCTGCCAGCTTCAGCTCTGCCCCTTTCTCGATCGAGGGGGAGGATACCTGGACACCGGAGGCGGGCCGCCGCTTTAGTTGGGGTCTAAGCCCGCGCATTCCGGTTAATCTGTTCAGTGCCGGCAGTATTGGCGAAATTGACCTGTTGGTAGCGGCTAATGCCAAATACAGGGTCTCGCGAAGCTTTGCGCTCAATATGTCGGTCACCCAGAAAATTATTGGCAATATAGGTGAGGGTGCCGCCCCTTCAACCAGCCCGCTGCCCCATGTACGATCAAATGCCGCCCTTTATGATAGTTCGGGACCGGTGGTCCAGCGGCTGACGGCGGATTACCAGTTCAAGCTGGCGTCGAGCCTTTATGGGCGGGTTTCGGCGGGCTATCTAGAGCGGATGTTTGGAGGGGTTGATGCCGAGCTTCTCTGGAAGCCTTCAACCCGAAACTGGGGGCTGGGCGCCAATCTTTCCTATGTCAAACAGCGGGATTTTGATGATATTCTTGGTTTCCAAACGTATGAAACCTTCACGGGATTTGCCTCGCTCTACTGGAATACCGGCTGGAACGACCTTGAAGCGCAGGTTGATGTCGGGCGTTATCTGGCTGGCGACTGGGGGGCAACCTTCAGCCTGTCACGGCGCTTCACCAATGGCTGGGAGGTTTCCGGCTATATGACCCTCACCGATGTCAGCTTTACCGATTTTGGCGATGGCAATTTCGACAAGGGCATAAGTCTGCGCATCCCGTTTGATTGGACCTTGCCCTTTGAAAGCCGTTCGGCCACCACTCTCAGCCTTGCCGGTTATGGCAATGACGGAGGCGCAAGGCTGGATGTTGCCAACCGGCTCTATCCGGCCATTCGCGGTAATGATACCACAGACCTCTACGAGACTTGGGGGGCCTACTGGCAATGAAGAAAACCCTCGGCCTTTTGATTATGGCGCTGGGCTTGTCTGCTTGCACATCGGCAGGCCAGAGTAATCCCGTGGTTTCAGCGATCTGGCAAAAAGTAAAACCGGGCGCGCGGGCGGCGGCCCGTGAAGAAGATGCGATAGCCGCAGCCCGTCCACCGATTGTTGTGACCTTCAAAAAGATCAAAGATACCGGTCTGGCGATTGTTCGCGCCCGTGTTGGTGATGATACCAAAGGGGTGATGCTTTATGCCCGTTCGGTCAATGACGATTATGTCACCTATGCTTCGCAGCTCCAGCAAACCATGACCCTGCGCGGTAGCCTGATCACGGCGAGCCGTGCGATCGGCTATGACATGCTGGCCATGCGCAGTGACCCCATCGATCCGGTAGCGCGGCCCACCCCGCCTGAGGCATGGCCTACAAAGCTGCGCCGTGATTACCGCTTTGCCGGAGATACGCCGGGCGGCAGGCTAATCTCGGTCGAATGCCGCTTTACCAAGGGGCCGGCCTTTGAGCTGGCCTTGCTTGACAAGACCTTCGACACCACAATCATGCAGGGCGAGTGTGCTGGCGACGGGGTGAAGTTCACCAATATTCACTTCGTGCAGGTGGATGGACAGATCCTGCGCTCGGCCCAGTGGCTCGGGCCGGATCAGGGCATGGTCGAGATTGATATTCTGGAACCCTACACCCCGTAAAAAAGGGCGCCATAGCGCCCCGTTTCTTCTTGACCGGTTTTATACCCTCCGAACCGCATATTCAAACGACTAGTTGAGTGGCTGCGGTGTGCTATCTTTTTTTGTTGTCAATGCCAGAGCTAGAACCGCTATGATTACCAGCGGGATCAACCATGCGCCAGACCCACCCATGCGAGCCGGTTCTTCAATCGCAACCACTTCTGGGGCTACATAGGTAATTGTGCCAGCATAAGCTGTCGAAGTGCTAATAAAGGCCGCCATTACTGCAACAATTTTTTTCATTTTATACCCCTTGTAAAACTATACACGCCAATACCTAATCGCAAGGCGACTGGTGCTATTATTATTTTAAGAATGCCAATATGCAAGAAAAATATTCAGCGGGCAAATTTTGAGGCAATAGCATAGAAAAGCAGGCCTAGATCAGGATAACCTGAGTGCCGACCTTGGTGAGGTCAAACAGCACTTTGATATCCTCGTTATAGAGGCCGATACAGCCATTGGAGGCTTGGCGGCCGATTTTGCGGGTGTCGTTGGTGCCGTGGACCCGGTAATACTGCCAGCTGAGATAGAGCGCATGGGTGCCAAGCGGGTTTTGTGGCCCTGGGCCGACATAGCGCGGCAGGTCCGGATCACGCTTTAGCATATTGGGGGTAGGGCGCCATTCGGGACCGTTGACCTTGCGCACGATATTTGTGCGACCACGGCGGGTCAGCTCTTCGGATATAGGTACCGAGGTCGGGAAAATCATGTAGGTCTCGCCATCTTCGGACCAGTAGTGAAGCACCCGCTCCACCGTATCGGAGACAATCGCGCCGTTGCGCCGGCTGCTGAAATAGTCCTGCCAGCGTTTGGTTGCAAAGCTGGAGGAAACATATTGCGGCTCAAGCTCTCCGGTGGCGGGTGCTATCTGTGCGCGCAGCATGGCAGGCGAAAAAACCGGCACCATCGCGCCGAAGGCGGCTAGCCCGGTGCCAAACTGACGGCGGGTGATATTTTTGCGATTTTTGGTCATGGGCTCACTCGGTTAGCTAAAGTCTCGGGTTTATAGCGCTTGAATGCCGTATTTGCAATTCACAACAACGTCAGGGTGCAGGAAGGGGTTTGAATTCGGTGCGGAATCACGCTAATAGGCCATAAGAAAGACATTGGAGAATAATATGTGGCGTTTGATGGTCGTTTTTACTGTGGGTATGCTGGGGCTTTCGGCCTGTGTGGCTACAACTGGCGACGGGGTCGAGAGAATCACCGGGGGCGAGGCTAATGCTATCCGCCTGAACCAGCTGGATCTGGTCAATGCGGTGCGCGCACAGGTCGGATCACCGCCGCTGACCCTCTCGTCCGAGCTGACCGCCGCCGCAGAAACCCACGCACGGGATATCGCCTCACAGCTACGCGCCTGGAATTTTGGCTCGGATCGCTCATCGCCGCAAACCCGTGCCGAACGGGCCGGTTTTAACGGGATTGTCACCAGCGAAGATGTCGCCGAAACCTTTATGGGCAATACCGAGATTTTTCAGGCCTGGATATCAAACGCCCGCGCTCGCGAAGCCATGCAGAACCCGGCAGCGACCCATATGGGGCTGGGCTGGTATCAGGAGGCAAGCGGCAAGCTTTGGTGGGTGATGGATATCGGCGCGGCAAGCCGCGCTGTACAGGTTGCTACGGCTGAATAACCACCAGCGCGCCATTTGGCACCAACTCCCATATCTCCTCGATCTCGCGGTTGGATACCGCAATGCAGCCGGCGGTCCAGTCGCCGCGCTGCTTGCGCCGCCCTTGCCCGCCATGGATAAATATATCCCCACCGGGGTCGCGCGCGTCAGCGCGGGCCGAGGCGATCTGGTTCGGGTCGGGGTAGGAGATCCCGAGGCTGAGATGATAAGCGCTTTCAGGGTTGCGGCGGTTGATATAGTAGCTGCCCTCTGGGGTGCGACCGTCACCCTCAAAGGATTTATCGCCTTCAGGCGCCCAGCCCAGCCCGATACGGTAATCACGGATCGGCCGCCCGTTATTATAGAGCACCAGCCGCCGGCTTTTTTTGAAGACCACAATCATATCGGCTGTGTCGGTATTGGCGCGCACCTGTGCGGCAATACCTGAAATTGCGGCCGCGGCCAGCAAGGTTCTGCGGGTGAGTTTCATTTTTTGCCTCGATGTACTGCTCAAAAGCGCCGATTTCGGCTGCATTGATCAAAGCATAACATAACCGGCTTCAAAAAGGAAATAACCTTCGCAAGCTTACTGGCCCGCGAAGGTGCTGTTATTGGCTATTTCAGAATTATCTCCGGTCCCATGATACTGTTGGGGAGGGTGATGGAGATCGCCGGAATATAGGTAACCATGATCAGGAAGACAAACAGGATGGCCAGCCAAGGCAGGGAAGCGCGCACTACCCGCAGCATCGGCATATTGGCCACGCCCGAGGTCACAAACAGGTTTAGCCCCACCGGCGGCGTTATCATTCCTATCTCCATATTGACCACCATGATGATCCCGAGGTGAATAGGGTCTATCCCCAGCTCGATGGCGATCGGAAATACCAATGGTGCCACAATCACGATCAGCCCGGAAGGCTCCATAAATTGCCCGCCAATCAGCAAAATGACATTTACGATGATCAGGAACATGATGGCACCAAAACCGGCCGAAAGCATGGCACTCGCGATCTGTTGCGGAATCTGTTGCTCGGTCAGAACCTGCTTCAGCAACAGCGCGTTGGCAATGATGAACATCAGGGTAATGGTCAGCTTTCCTGCTTCAAACAGGGTATCGCGGGTATCGGGGTGGAACCATGCGGTAATCAGGGCCTGTGGGCGCCTGAACAGCGATATCGGCTTGCCGCCCTCGGTTGTTGCCGCCAGCGGGCCCATATCACGATATACAAAACTGGCGATCAGGAAGGCATAAATTGCCGACACCGCCGCCGCTTCTGTCGGGGTAAAGGCACCCGGCTGCCAGTAAGCCCCGTCTGTAAATGAATACCACGGGTGGCCATAGATGCCGCCCATGATGATAACCATCAAAAACAGCCCCCAAATCGCGTCACGACCGGCATAAAACACTTCGCCCCAGCCCTTCCATTCGCCTTTGGGCAGGTTTTTGACCCGCGCCACTACATAGATGCCAACCATCAGCATGCTGCCCGCCAAAATACCGGGGATAACACCGGCGAGGAACATCCGGCCAACGGAAACATCGGTCGCAGAGGCATAGACCACCATCACGATTGAAGGCGGAATAAGGATACCGAGTGTGCCGGCCACCGCGATGATACCGGCCGCGAAGTCTTTGTCATATCCGACCTGATGCATACCCGCGATCACGATCGAGCCGATAGCCACCACTGTGGCAGGGCTGGAGCCGGAGAGCGCTGCAAACATCATACATGCCAGCACCCCCGCAATTGCCAGTCCGCCGCGCAAATGCCCGACCAGCGCGATAGAAAACCGGATGATTCGCCTGGCCACGCCGCCGGTGCTCATAAAGCTAGATGCAAGGATGAAAAACGGGATCGCCAGCAAGGTATAATGTGCATACATCGCCTGAAACATTGCCTGCCCGACCGAGGCCAGAGACGCATCCGAATAGAGAAGCTGGAAAATGATCGAACTGAGGCCAAGCGAAATCGCGATTGGCACGCCGAGCATCAAAAGTCCGATAACCATCCCGAATAGAATAATAATTTCCATGCCTTAAGCCTCCTGTGCGGCTTTTGCCGCCGCTTCTTTTACATCGTCTTCAGCCTCGTGGCTGACAATCAGCGTGTCGCGGGTGCCACGGGCCAGCCCTGCAAATACCTGCACAAGCCGATAAAGCAGCAGCGCCGCGCCAAAAGGCAAAATGAAATAGGGGATAAAGCGCGGTAGCTTGTCATAGGTCTCGCCTTCGTTCATGGCCGGTTCGATGAAGCGCAGCCAGTCAAGCATCGGCACCCGCTCCATTTCATACCAGCCGCGATAGCTGGTAGCGCGCATTTCTTCAAAGCCGGACGGAAACCACTTGCCGGTGGTGGCGGGAAGGTTGGCGAAATTGGCATAAAAATCATAACCGGCCTTCAGCAGCAAAAACGCATAAACAATGGAAATGGCAGTGGCGAGCATGGCTATTTTGCGCCGCATGGCAGCCCGAAACAGGTTGGTAAGCGAATCTACGCCAAGATGGGCGGTAATCTTTATGCAGTAGCTCATACCAAAAAGCACGAGCCACGAGAACAGGATAGAGGTGGTCTCCAGCCCCCAGATCAGCCCGCCATTTATGCCGAAATTCTCTTTCAGATAATTGCCGAAATTGGTGCCGATCGTGTAGCGCAGCACTACGTTAGCAAAGGTTATCATGGTCATTAGCCCGAGAATAACGGCAATCATCGTCTCCTCGAGGTTATCCATGAAACTTTTCTTTTTGGTATGCATGCTACCCTCCCCTGATAAAAGTGCCGCCAGCTTGGATGCTGGCGGCACGGTGGTCTTAGTAGCGCGCGTTGATCTCTTGCGCTGCGGCGATGTTTTCAACGCCCACGTCGCCTTCAAACTGCGCCCAAACCGGCTTCATCGCGTCAACCCATGCCTGACGTTGCTCGGGTGTCAGTGCGCGAACAATGCCACCCGCGTCAATAACTGCCTGCTTGGCTTCTTCGTTTACCGCGGTGGCTTCTGCATTGCGGGTTGCAGTCACTTCACGCAAAATGGTCAGGAACTGGTCGCGCACGGCTGGCTCCAGCCCGTCTAGCCATTCGGTCGAGGTTACCACGAGATAGTCAATGATACCGTGGTTGGTTTCGGTTATCCCGTCCTGCACCTCGAAGAACTTTTTGCCATAGATGTTGGACCAGGTATTCTCCTGCCCATCAACCACACCGGTTTGCAGCGCGCCGTAAACCTCGGAAAAGGCCATCGGCTGTGGAATGGCGCCCAGCGCTTCCATTTGTGCAACCAGCACATCGGATGTCTGCACACGGAATTTCAGGCCTTCGGCGTCAGACGGCTCGATCAGCGGCACATTGGCCGAGAAATTTTTCATGCCATTGTGCCAGAATTCAAGGCCCATCAGCCCACGGCGTGCCATGGAAGATTTCATGGTTTGCCCGGCTTCCGAGCTTTGGAACTCGTCTACCGCATCGATATTGGCAAACATAAACGGCAGGTCGAAAATACGGAACTGCTTGGTGAAGGCTTCAAACTTGGACAGGCTCGGTGCGGCAAGCTGCACATCGCCCTGAAGCATCGCTTCCAGCACCTGATTGTCATTATAAAGCGTGGAGTTGGGGTAAACCTCCATACAGGCCACACCGTCCATTTCGGCATTGACCCGCTCGGCCAGCAAGCTGGCGGCGATACCTTTGGGGTGGCGGTCGGAATTGGTCACGTGGGCAAATTTGATAACAATTTCGCCATCGTCACAGGCTTCTTGCGCAAATGCGGTATTTGCGGTGATCGTGGTGGCGGCTAGCACGGCAGCCATAGTCAGAAAACGCATAATGTTCCTCCCAGAACGTGGTTAAGCCGCTTTTCGCAGCATGTAACGTATTGAAGCATGATTTTGCCAAAGAGGAAGAAAAAATATAAACTTTTTGTGAGTCCTGAAAAACCAAGCTATTACCGCATGTTAGGGGAGTTTAACATGGTGAGTCCGTGCGGGAATCGTGACTCCGAATATGTCGCTTGTGCGAAAACTCGCACAAATCAGCGAAAATTAGCCGGATCAATCCTCAAGCGCTTCATCTTGTCATAAAGGGTTTTTCGCGGAATACCGAGCGCTGCGCTGACCTCGGATATCCGGCTGGCATGTTGTTGCAGGGCTTCCTCGATCAGGTGTTTCTCAAGGCGCTCCAGTGCTTGCGCAAGGGTGGTTTTTTCGGGGTTGTTGCCATCACTTAGCCCCATCGCCAGCCGCGCAGCGTGGTTTTTCAGCTCGCGCATATTGCCCGGCCAGCTATGGGCCAACAGGCTGGAAAGCTGGAAGTCAGCGGGCAGACTACCGCCCTCTGTCGCCAGAAAGTGGCCAAACAGCAGGCCGGTATCCTCTGGTCGCTCACGCAGGGGCGGAATATTTATGCGCGCAACATCAAGCCGGAAAAACAGATCGCGCCTGAAGCGCCCTGCCGAAACCATATCCGGCAGGTTTTCATGGCTGGCGGCCAGCACGCGGATATTGAGCTTTTGTGGTTGGCCAAGCCGGTCTTCCACCACCCGCTCCTCCAGTATTCGCAGCAGGTTCACTTGTTGATCCAACGGCATCGCACCGATTTCATCCAGAAACAATGTGCCACCATCAGCGCGCTCAAAAGCTCCCTTGCGGGCCGCATCGCCAAACAGCACAGCGCCGGTCAGCCCTTCGGTCAGCATGCCGCAATTAACAGCGATAAATGGCGTGTTGCCGTTGGAAAGCTGGTGGATAACCCGCGCGGCCAGCTCCTTTCCAACACCTGTTTCGCCAGTGATCAGGGCATCCGAGCCGGCATTGGCCACCACCCTGAGCTGGCGGCGCAGGTTTTGTGTGGTCTCCGATTGCCCGATTACCAGCCGCTCGGCCGCGTCTTTGGCCACCAGCCTAGCCCTGAGTGCCCGGTTTTCAAGCACGGTTTCGCGGAGATTGCAGGCGCGGGCCACCACCTCCAGCAAGCGCTCGTTACTCACCGGCTTTTCAAGGAAATTAAACGCGCCGGCCTCCATTGCCCGCACCGCCATCGGCACATCGCCCTCGCCGGTGATCAGGGTTACCGGCAGGTCTTTATCCACCTGTCGGCAGCGTATCAGCAGGGCAAACCCGTCTTTGCCGGGCATGCGAACATCGCTTAGCACCACCCCGGAAAAACCGGGCGTGATATGGTCAGCTGCCGCAATATAAGACCCCGCCAAAATAACATTATAGCCCGCCAGCTCCAGCGTTTGGCCAAGCGCCTCACGCACCTCCCGGTCATCATCTACCAGCAGAATACTCAGGTTCATTTTTGTGCTCCTTTGGGTAGGGCTACGGTAAATACTGCCCCGCCATCGGGGTGGTTCTCTCCCTTTATATCGCCGCCGAAGCTTTGCACAATCCCGTACGAGATCGACAACCCAAGCCCCATGCCATCATCTATACCATCGGCTTTATTCGGTGTTTTTGTTGTGTAAAACGGCTCGAATATCTTTTCGGGGGCTTCCAGGCCAGGCCCGCTGTCGCGCAGTACGATCCGGGCGGATTCGGGGCTGTCCGATATGGTAATGTTGATCCGTTTTTGCGTGGATTCCGCCATGGCATCGACTGCGTTCGAGATCAGGTTCAGCACCACCTGTTGCAAGCGGATCGCCCCGCCCTTGGCGATAATCTCGGTTTTTGGCCGTTGCCAGCCCAGTGTAACCCCCTCGCTGCGCAGGCGGGCCGCGGCAATTTCGATCGCATCCTCCACCGCACGGCCCAGCGCAACATCTCCCACGCCCTCGCCTTCTTTTCTGGAGAAGGCACGCAGATTCTTGATGATGCGCGCCATGCGGTTGGTGAGGTCCGCGATGCGACCAAGGTTTTTATCGGCTTTTTCCACTTGCCCACGCGCCAAAAATACCTGCGCATTTTCGGAAAAAGACCGGATCGCAGCGAGGGGCTGGTTCAGCTCGTGGCTGATGCCCGCCGCCATCTGCCCCAACGCCGAAAGCTTACCTGCCTGCACAAGATCATCCTGTGCGCGGCGCAGTTGCGCGGTGCGTTTTTCCACCCGCGCTTCAAGTTGGGCATTGGCTTCCTGTCGCAGCACCAATTGCCGGGCCAATGCCGAGCGGCGTAAATATAGCCCCCAGAGCAAGGCGCCAAACAGCCCGAGCAGCGCCGCCACCAGCCCCGCCCTCAACTGCGCGGCCTCAATGGCGGGGCGTATATCTGTGAGAATATAGGCATCCATCCCGATCACCGGCAGCGGCTGGGTTTCGAGCAAGGCTTTGGCGGGCAGGTTCCGGCCCTTTCCGCCATTCCAGATCCTGTAGCCAAACTGGTTGGTCTCCTGCGGATCGGGAAGGGCTTCAAGCCGCATATTGCCGTATCTGACAGCGCTGGCAGCGGGCACAGGTGCCCCGAGGTAGCGCAGCAACAGCTCGGAGCGGTTCGAAATAAACACCACGTTGTTTTCATCAACAAAAAACACGGTTTCGGGGTCGCCGCGCCAGTGCAGCTCAAGGTTTTCCAGATCGGCCTTTACTACAAGCGCGCCGACAATCCGGCTCTGCGTGTCTCTGACCGGGCTGGCAAAGGTGAAGCCGCGCGGGGTGTCGATACGCTCCTGCAAGTGATAAAATCCGAGCGCGCCGTTCATGGCTCGTACGAAATCCGGTCGTCCTTCGAGGCTTCTGCCAAGGTAGCTCTGCGCGGTATCAAAGGCCGAATCTGCCACCACCTTGCCCGCGGCATCGACCAGCGAAATATTCAATGACCCGGTCATATCCGCCAGTTGTCGCAAGCGCGGGTTTATCCGCGTCGGAGTGCTCCCTTCGAGGGCAGCCAGAAATGCACCATCCTTGACAAGGATCACCGGCAGCATCCGGTAGCGCTCCAGCCGTCCGGTCAGCCGGTCTGCCGCCAGCGAGAGGCTGGCCTGTGCCGATAGCGAATGCTGGCGCAGCGCCTCGCGGTAGGAAAGTTGCCACACCGCAAAAACCAGCCCCGCCGCAAAGGCGAGGTAGAGAGATATATAAGGAATCAGGCGCATGGGCGCCTGTGCCTAGGCGCGTGCCAGAAAAGCGGTGAGCGCGCCGACATCGCCACGCTGCGCCTCCAGCAATGCCCGCATTTCCGAGCGCTCGGTGCTGACCAGCTGAATGCCCTCGATGATCAGATCAACCAGCTTGGTCTGCCCGGAACCGTCAGAAACCTGCCAGTCCAGTGCAAAGGGCGACTGCCCGGGCTGGCGCACCTGCGAATAGACCAGAACCCCCTTGCGCCCCCCGAGATTGTTCGTGCGGATAATCTCGATGCTCGCCCCTCGATACCCGCGAAACTGCCGGCCATATTTACTGGACAGATAGTTTCCATACGCGTCCGAAAACGCCTGCTTCTGGCGTGCGCCAAGACTGCGATAAGGCGGGCCAAGCACCCTTTGGGCGATATTGTTTATATCGGCATAAGAGGTAAAAACCTGTTTGAAGCGCCGCAATATCTGGGCTTCCGACTGGTTGGAATTGATGATCTCGAGCACATCGTCAATGACCCGCTGGACATAGGAAGAGGCCGTGGCCTCGCTCTGGCCAAGTGCTGGCAGGGGCAGCAAAGCCGCCGCCGCGCCGGCCATTACCATTCGGCGGTTGGGGTTAGTCAAAGGCATAGGGATCCTCCAGATCTTCGAACACTGCTTCACCTGATACAGCGTAACGTTTGTTTTGCATATAGGTAAGCCGCTGGGCAGCATAGCTGTCGGCGGATTCATACAAAAGCACGGAAATAAGGTCATCATAGGTATTGCGCTTGCCGATCAGATTGACCCCGCGCAGCGCTAGCAGATAATAGGCCTGCTCCTTGGTAACGATATAGTTTAGCGGGTTGATTGCCAGATCCACCGCGACCCCGACCGAAGCGCGCACCGTGCTCGGCCCGAGAATCGGCAGCTCCAGATAAGGGCCTTCACTCACCCCCCAAACACCGAGGGTCTCGCCAAAATCGGTCGGATCGTCAAATATGCCCATCCCGGCTGCCGGATCAAACAGGCCGGCAATCCCGAGGGTCGAATTGAGCAAAAACCGTGTCAGTGTGGTGCTGGCCCCGTCGCCGTTGCCTTGCAGCAGGTGGTTGATAAAGGCGTTGGGCTGCCCGAGATTGCTCGCGGTATTATCGACAATCATCTGGATATCTTCGGGCACAAACGCGCCATACACCGTCGCCACCGGCCCGACCACAGCGGTATCAATCATTTTGTTGAATTCATGGACCGCGCGGTTGCTGCTCTCGAAAGGATCAAAAATTTCGCCCTCGGCCAGGTTTTGGCTACCCACACAGCCGCCAAGAGAAAGGAGAAGCGCCGAGGCAATCAGACGGTTGAAAAGTTTTGATTTTACGTTCATACCTGATTTCCGTAAAGGATGCCTTGAAATAATTAGCCTATAGTGACTATACGGGAGATGCTACCAGATAGTCCTGCCTGATTGAAAGGCCAAATATAAATACAAGCGCCCCGTCGCCGACAAAAACAGAGCCCGTCGCCGACAAAAACAGAGGTAGTGAATGGACCAGAGTAGGCTAATCAAATCCGGCAATAGAGAGATGGCAGATGTGATTCGTCGCTGGAAGAGTGCGCTCTGGTCTGTCGGGCTGTTCAGTGTGTTTACAAACCTGCTGATGCTCACCGGCCCGATCTTCATGCTACAGATATATGACCGGGTGCTCGGCTCGCGCTCCGAAGAAACACTGGTGGCGCTGCTGATACTGGTGGTCTTGCTTTATGGTATCATGGGGGTGCTTGATTTTGCCCGTGGCCGGATCGCGGCCCAGATCGGGGCCGGCTTCCAGTCCGCGCTGGATGCGCGGGTATTTAATGCGACAATGAAACGTGCGGTGGTGGCCGAGGCTCGCGCCCAGCCGGATTCCGGCTTGCAAGACCTCGAATCAATCCAGCGGCTACTGGCTTCTCCGGCGCTGTTTTCGGTGTTTGACCTGCCTTGGACCCCGATTTTTCTCGCGGCGATTTTTATCTTTCACCCGATGCTGGGCTGGCTGGCGCTCGGGGGGGGCGTGCTTTTGATCGTCATTACCATTCTCAATCAGTATCTCACCCGTGGTCCCGTGCTGCAAGGTGCCGGCGAGGCCGCCCGGGCCCAGGCCTTGTCCGAGGGCTTTCGCACCCAGTCCGAAGCTGTGCACGGGCTTGGCATGCAAAGTGCAGCGCTGACCCGCTGGAAAACCATCCGCGAGGCGGCCTTGGTCACCCAGACCCGTGCCGCCCACCGCACCGGTTTTTTCACCACGCTGAGCAAAACCCTGCGGCTGTTTTTACAAAGCGCGATGCTGGCGCTCGGAGCATGGCTGGTTTTGCAAAATGAAATGACCGCGGGGGCGATGATCGCCGGCTCTATCCTGATGGGGCGTGCGCTGGCCCCTGTCGAACAGTCGATCGCGCAATGGTCGCTGGTGCAGCGCGCCCGACAAGGCAAAAAGTCACTTTCGTTGATGCTTGGCAGTATGCCCGAACCGGCTGCGCGCACGGATCTGCCGCGCCCCAAAGCTTACCTCGAACTTTCAAAAGTAACCGTGGTGCCGCCCGGTGAAAATGTTGCGACTTTGCGTATGGTGTCTTTTCGGGTCGAGCCGGGGCAGGCGCTGGCGGTAATCGGCGAGAGCGCTTCGGGCAAGTCCACGCTGGCTCGGGTGCTGACGGGGATATGGCCGCCGGTCTCGGGTAAAATCCGTCTCGATGGCGCTGCGCTCGAACAATACAACCCCGATGATCTTGGTCGCTATATCGGCTATCTACCGCAAGATGTCGTGCTATTTGATAGCACAATCTCGGAAAATATCGCCCGCCTTGGCCTGAGCCCGGACGCGGATAAAGTCATCAAGGCAGCCAAGCTGGCCGATGCCCATGAAATGATCCTCAAGCTCCCTGACGGCTATGATACCAAAATCAACGGTGGTGCGCGCCTGTCTGGCGGGCAAAAACAGCGGATCGCATTGGCCCGCGCCCTATATGATGACCCGGTGCTGCTGGTGCTGGACGAGCCAAACTCCAACCTCGATTCCCACGGCGGTATCGCGCTTGACGCCGCGATCCGGAGCTTCAAGGCCAGAAACGGCGTGGTGGTGATCATGGCTCACCGGCCTTCGGGTATCGCCGAATGCGATCTGGCGCTGGTGTTGCAAGAGGGGGTCGTCGCCAAATTCGGCCCACGCGACGAGGTGATCAAGGCCATGACCCAGAATTTCCGCACGATTGCGGGCGAGATGGCCCCGAAAGGCGGTACATGATGGTGACGGCAAAGCCGAGCAAGCAAAAAATGGTGACGGAAAAGCCGAGCAAGCAAAAATGGCGCGCAGGCCGGTTTGTGCTTTTGGGTATGGTCGCGCTGCTGGTACTGCTTGGCGGGGTGGCCCTCTGGTCGGCCACAACCAAGATCGCGGGGGCGATTATTACCTCTGGCCAGATTGAGGTAAAAAGCAACCGGCAGGTCGTGCAGCACCTTCAGGGCGGGGTGGTGCGCGAAATACTGGTGACCGACGGAGATATTGTGGAGGCTGGACAGGTTCTCCTGCGCTTCGATGCGGTGCTGACCGAATCGGAGTTGGCGATCACCGAAGGCCAGCTCTTTGAGCTTCTTGGCCAAAAAAGCCGGCTTTTGGCCGAGCGGGACGGGGCGGAGGATATCACCTTCGAGCCGGAGCTTGTCGATGTCGCCAAAAGCCGACCCAAGGTGGCGGAGCTGATCGAGGGCCAAGGGTCCCTGTTTTTTGCCCGAAGGGATTCTTTGAACGAAACACTAGCTCAATGGAACGAGCGCGGCGGGCAGATCAACAACCAGATCGAAGGGGCGCAGGCACAGCTGGCCTCGCTGAAAGAGCAGGCGTCTTTACTGGCTCAGGAGCTGGCGGATCAGGAAACTCTGCTTGAGAGCGGGCTGACCCAGGCGAGCCGGGTTTCTGCCCTGCGCCGGGAGGTTGCCAGTTTTGCCGGTCGCATAGGGGCGCTGGATGCAGAAATTGCCGGGTTTCGCGCCCGCCTTGCCGAGATAGAGATAGAGCGGCTAAAACTCTCGACCAGCCTGCGCGAAGAGGCTATTTCCGCGCTGCGGGAGCTGCAACCACGCGAGATAGAGCTGCGCCAAAACCGTCTTTCGTTACTGGAGGTGGTTAACAGGCTGGCCCTGCGTGCGCCGCGCTCGGGGGTGGTTTTTGGCCTGTCGGTTTTTACGCCGCGTGCGGTGGTTCAGGCCGGTGCCCC
This sequence comes from Paracoccaceae bacterium, assembly GCA_021647745.1. Classification (GTDB taxonomy): domain Bacteria; phylum Pseudomonadota; class Alphaproteobacteria; order Rhodobacterales; family Rhodobacteraceae; genus UBA3077. The sequence continues at coordinate 36,417 of JAKIUB010000005.1, forward strand.
TATTCTCTATATTATTCCACAAGACGAACCGCTGATTATCCGCACCCGGATTCCGACCCAGCATATTGACCAGATCCGTGTCGGTCAGCCGGCAGCCCTGCGATTCTCGACTTTTGAGCAAAATACCCCCGATGTGATGGCAAAGGTGGTGAATATTTCTCCCGATGTCTTTACGGATGACCGCACTGGCGCGAGCTATTATTCAGCCGAGCTGCGCCCGGACCCCGGCGAGCTGGAAAAACTCGAAGGGGTTGAAATTTTGCCGGGCATGCCGGTCGAGGCTTTTATCAAAACCGAAGACCGCACCCCGCTTGAATATCTGATCAAACCTCTAACCATATATTTTTCCAGAGCATTTAGGGAAGGTTGAATATTGGTGGTGTCGGCTTGGTTGTGCGGCTGATGCACGCCATCCCGCTTGCAACGCACATATTTTATAGAGAATATCGAGCCGGCCATAAGCATAGGCATTAAACCGCGCACAAAACATTAATCATGGCAAAAAAGGTATTTTCCCGCCGCATTTTTCGCGCTAGGCTGTCGCGAAATTTTCAACGGAGACTCGCATGTCGGAAACCATACAATCTCGCCTTGATGCACTGGGCATCACTTTGCCAGATGCGCCGGCGCCGGCCGCCAATTATGTGCCTTTTGTGCAATCGGGCAACCTTGTTTTTGTTTCCGGCCAAATCAGTAACGGCCCTGACGGTCTGATTAAAGGCCGCCTTGGCGACGATATGGATGCCGAGGCCGGATACATTGCCGCCCGCACCTGCGGGCTGTCACTTATTGCCCAGCTTCGTGCAGCCTGTGACGGTGATCTGGAGCGGCTGGTGCGGGTGGTCAAGCTTGGCGGGTTTGTCAACTCTACCGCCGATTTTGCCGACCAGCCCAAGGTAGTCAACGGTTGCTCTGACCTGATGGTCGAGGTGTTTGGCGACAAGGGGCGCCATGCCCGCGCCGCTGTTGGTGTACCGGCATTGCCGCTCGGCGTAGCGGTGGAGATTGAAGGGATTTTCGAGATTGCCTAAGCTTCATCCGGCCTTTTTGCAGCCCCCGATCGCCCATCGCGGGCTGCATTCAAAAAGTATCCCCGAAAATTCCCACGCCGCTTTTCAGGCCGCGATCACTCACGGATATGGCATTGAGCTGGATATCCAGATGTCGCTCGATGGCGAGGCGATGGTTTTTCATGATTACGAGCTTTCGCGGCTGACTGCGGCCAAAGGCCCCACCCGCCAGCACACCGCTGCCGAACTGGCCGCGCTGAAGCTGTCCGATGGCAGTCCGGCCCCGACCCTTGACGCTGTGTTAAAGCAGGTTGCGGGTCAGGTGGCGCTTCTGGTCGAGATCAAGGACCAAGATGGCGCGATGGGGGATAATATTGGCCAGCTGGAGGCCCGCGTGGCCGAGCTGCTCGCGCTTTATCGCGGGCCGGTTGCGGTAATGTCGCTCAACCCGCATGCAATTTACCACATGCAGCGGCAAGCCCCGAATGTGGCGCGTGGGCTTGTAACATGTGCGTTCAGCAAGAAAAGCTGGCCACTTCTGCCCCGTGCCCGCGCCGAAGAACTGGTGCGGATACCCGATTTTTCCGCCTGCGGCGCCAGCTTCATTTCGCACCACCTCAAAAGCCTTGACCTTCCGGTTGTGGCGAGCATTGCCGCAGAGGGCAACCCCGTACTAAGCTGGACGATAAAATCGGAAGAAGACGAGCGTCAAGCCCGCCGCATTGCCGATAATATCACCTTTGAGGGATACCTGCCCTGAGCGAACCCGCCTATGATATATCCCTGATCAACAGCATAGAGGCCGTGCCCGCCGCCGTGTGGGATAGCCTTGGCACGGGCGATCCCTTTACCAGCCACCGGTTTTTGCTGGCGCTCGAGGTCAGCGGTTCGGTTGGCCCCGGCAGCGGTTGGGCGCCCCACCATATGCTGGCGCATCAGGGTGGCAGGCTGGTCGGGGCCATGCCGCTTTACCTAAAATCCCACTCGCAGGGCGAATATATATTCGATTTCAACTGGGCTGATGCCTATACGCGCGCCGGCGGTGATTATTACCCCAAGCTGCAAGCCGCCGTGCCTTTTACCCCTGCCTCCGGCCCGCGCCTGCTGGCCGCCAATGATGCCACCCGCCGCGCCCTGCTAAAAGGCGCGCTGGAGATCGCCGCTAATAACAACCTTTCCTCCTTTCACATGACCTTTTGCACCAAAGCCGAGTTTGACCTTGGCGGTGAGCTGGGCCTGATGCAGCGGCTCAACACCCAGTTCCACTGGCAAAATGACGGCTATAAATGTTTTGACGATTTTCTGGCCGCGCTGTCCTCGCGCAAGCGCAAAAACATCCGCCGCGAGCGCCGCCGCGCCCAGAGTTTTGGCGGTAATATCGTCACCCTCACCGGTGATGATATCCGCCCCGAACACTGGGAGGCCTTCTGGCAGTTTTATCAGGATACCGGCGCGCGCAAATGGGGCACGCCCTACCTGACCCGCGCGTTTTTCGATCAGGCCCAAAACCACCTGCGCGATGATATATTACTGGTGCTGGCCGAGCGCGATGGCCGCTACATTGCCGGGGCGCTCAATTTTATCGGCCCCGACACCCTGTTTGGCCGCTATTGGGGCGCGGTCGAACACCACCCCGATCTGCATTTCGAGCTGTGCTATTACCGGGCGATCGAGGCCGCCATCGCACACGGGCTGGCGCGGGTCGAGGCCGGGGCGCAGGGCGAGCACAAGCTGGCGCGCGGCTATCTGCCAACACCGGTTTACTCGTTGCACTGGTTGAGGGATAAAGGCTTTGCCCATGCCGTGCAGCGGTTTTTAGATGCCGAGGCCGAGGCTGTGATAGAAGATATGCAAGAGCTGACCGAAACCGGCCCGTTCCGGCAGCAAGGAGATGATGATGGATAAACAGGACCTGCTCGATAACGGCTGGGAAATGGCAGCTGGCCGCGATGCCCTGACCAAGGTTTTCAAGTTCAAAAACTTCCGCAAGGCCTTTGCATGGATGTCCGAAATGGCGATGTGGGCCGAAAAAATGGACCACCACCCCGAATGGGCCAACACCTATAATGAAGTTACCGTCACCCTGCAAACCCACACCAAAAGCGCCATCACCGAGCTGGATACAAAGCTCGCCACCCGGATGGATGCCGCATGGAGAGGCGCATGAATTATATCATCATCGGTGCGGGGCAGGCAGGGGCCACCCTGTGCGAGACCCTGCGCAAGGGCGGCTTTGAAGGCGCAATCACCCTGATTGGCGAAGAGCCATTACCGCCCTATCAGCGCCCGCCGCTTTCAAAGGCCTATCTGCTGGGTGATATGGCGCTTGAGCGGCTGTTTTTGCGCCCCGAAAGGTATTATGCCGACCATGATATTACCCTGATCGAGGGTATTGCTGTCAGTAAAATAGACCGCGCGGCCAAAGAAATCACCCTTGGTGATGGTCGCACGCTTGCCTATGACAAGCTGGCCCTGACCACAGGTGCCGCCCCCCACCATCTGCCCGCACGCATTGGCGGCGATCTGGCAGGTGTTTTCAGTGTGCGCACGCTGGCCGATGTCGAGGCCATGAAAACCGCTTTTTCTGCGGGCAAGCGCGTGCTGATTATCGGCGGTGGCTATATCGGGCTGGAGGCGGCAGCCGTGGCTGCCAAGCTCGGGCTGAAGGTGACGCTGGTCGAGATGGGTGAGCGGATATTGCAACGGGTGGCCGCGCCCGAAACCTCGGACTATTTTCGTGCGCTGCACCAAAGTCACGGGGTGAAGATTATCGAGGGGGTCGGGGTGGCAGCGCTGACCGGCGAAGGCCATATCGCAGGTGCCACCCTGAGCGATGGCCGTGAAATCGAGGTTGATTTTGCCATCGTTGGTGTCGGGGTCGCGCCGCGCACAGGCTTGGCCGAAGCAGCAGGGCTGGAGCTGGAAAACGGCATAAAGACCAATGAAATGGCGCAGACAAGCGATCCGCATATCTTTGCGGCGGGCGATTGTGCCAGCACGCCTTTTAGGGGTGCGTACATCCGTATCGAGAGCGTCGGCAATGCCATTGACCAGGCAGAGATCGCCGCCGCCAATATGCTCGGTGCCGCCAAGCCTTATAGCCCCAAACCGTGGTTCTGGTCAGACCAATACGACATAAAGCTGCAAATCGCCGGCCTTAATAGCGGCTATACAAATGTGGTCACGCGTGGTGGTGCCGAAAAAACTGTATCCCACTGGTATTACAATAGCAAAAACCTGATCGCGGTCGATGCGATGAATGACCCGCGCGCCTATATGGTTGGCAAACGCCTGATCGAGGCGGGCAAGTCCCCCGCACCTGAAATGGTCGCTGATACCGGTATAGACCTCAAAACCATCATGGCTGCCGGATGAGGATTATCGGCGGTATTCTGCGCGGCACAGCGCTGGCGAGCGTGGGCAAGGGCGACAAGGCCGCCCATCTGCGCCCGACCACGGATCGCGTGCGCGAAAGCCTGTTTAACCTGTTGACCCACGGGGATTACCCACCGATTGAGGGCGCGCGGGTGCTGGATCTTTTTGCCGGCACCGGCGCGCTGGGGTTTGAAGCCCTCAGCCGTGGTGCTGCCCGCGCGCTTTTTGTGGATGACGGTGCCAAATCACGGGCGCTGTTGCGCGAAAACACCGACAAGCTCCGCATGATCGGCCAAAGCAAGATTTACCGCCGTGACGCCACCCGCATGGGCGAAAACCGTGGCGACCCCTATGATCTTGTCTTTCTTGATCCGCCCTATGGCTTGGGCCTTGGCGAAAAAGCACTGGCAAGCGCGGCGCGCGGCGGCTGGCTGAGCGATGCGGCGCTGGTGGTCTGGGAAGAATGCACCGCGATCCCCCCTCCCTCCGGCTTTATACTGAAAGACCAGCGCAAGTATGGAGATACATGGGTCAGCATATTGCAGAAGCTATGATTGAACCCCGCGCCACAACGCGATAAAGCTAGGCAACCAAACCAAGGCGGCAAGCATGACCACGAATCGCACAACCCATTTCGGCTTTACCGAGGTCGATGAAGACGCCAAGGCCGGCATGGTCCACGGGGTGTTTTCATCTGTGGCCAGCAAGTATGACGTGATGAACGACGCGATGAGCATGGGCATCCACCGGCTTTGGAAAGACGCGATGATGGATTGGCTGGCCCCGCAACCCGACCAAAAGCTGCTGGATGTGGCGGGCGGCACCGGTGATATTGCCTTTCGCTTCAATGCCCGCGCCAAGGATCAGGCCGAGGCCACCGTGCTTGATATGACCGAATCAATGCTGCTCGAGGGCCAAAAGCGCCCTGAAGCTGCCGAGATGGGCGACCGCCTGAACTGGGTAGTGGGCGACGCCATGGCGCTGCCCTTTGCCGATAACAGTTTTGACGTTTACACTATCAGTTTCGGCATCCGCAATGTCACCCGCGTGCAAGATGCCATCACTGAAGCCTACCGCGTGCTGCGCCCCGGTGGCCGTTTTATGGTGCTCGAGTTTTCAGCCATACCCACCCCCGCCATGCAATGGGCCTATGACCGTTATTCGTTTAACGTCATCCCGAAGCTGGGAGAGATCATTGCGGGTGACCGTGACAGCTACCAATATCTTGTCGAGAGCATCCGCAAGTTTCCCAAGCAGGAGGTATTTGCCGACATGATCCGCAAGGGCGGGTTCGAGCTGGTCAAATACCGCAATCTAAGCCTTGGCATTGCCGCGCTGCATTCGGGCTGGAAAATATGAGAGGCCCGCATAATATCTGGCGGCTGATCCGCACCGGAGCCACATTCGAGCGCTCGGGCGCGATGGATGTGGCGCTCGACGCGATGGAAGCCCCGACCAGCATTCGCATTGCGGCAAAGGTGTTGGTCTGGCCCTTCAAGTGGTTGGGCTTAAAGGGCGACCCCGAGCAGCCGCCGGTGCTGCGTGCGCTGGTGGCGCTTGGCCCTGCCTATATCAAGTTTGGCCAGCTGATGAGCACCCGCCCCGATGTGGTTGGCCAGCAGATGGCCGACGAGCTGAAAGTGCTACAAGACAGCCTGCCGCCGTTTTCGACCGCCGAGGCGATTGCCGAGGTGGAGCGCGAACTGGGCATCATGGTATCGACGTATTTTTCGGAGTTTTCCGAGCCGGTGGCGGCGGCATCACTGGCGCAGGTGCACAGGGCGGTGATCCGCGAAACAGGGCAGGCCGTGGCGGTAAAGGTGCTGCGTCCGGGCATTGAAAAGGCGTTTATGCGCGATGTTGATGCTTTTCATTTTGCCGCCAAAGTGGTCGAGGCCTTTGCCCCCTTCGCCCGCCGCCTGAAGCCCACCAGCGTGATCGACCATTTCGAAGGCATCGTGCGCGCGGAGCTTGATCTGCGCACCGAGGCCAGCGCCGGTGACGAATTTGCCGCCAACACCAAAAACGACAAAGGCTTTAGCGTGCCGGCCCTGATCTGGCCGCTATCTGCCCGCCGTGTGATGACCACAGAATGGGTCGAGGGCATTCCGCTTGGCGATGTCGAGGCGCTTCTGGCCACCGATCTTGATCCGGTCGAGTTTTCGACCCGCATCATCGAGACCTTTTTGCGCCACGCCCTGCGTGACGGGTTTTTCCATGGCGATATGCATCAGGGCAACTTGAAATACACCGAAAACGGCGACCTTGTGGCGTTTGATTTCGGTATCATGGGCCGGATAGACAGCAACACCCGCCGCGCTTATGCCCAGATACTGTTTGGCTTCCTGAAGCGCGACTATAAGCGTGTTGCCGAGGTTCATTTCGAGGCCGGCTATGTGCCCGCCGATCAGGATGTAGAAGAATTCGCCCTGGCTATCCGCGCCATCGGCGAGCCGATTTTCGGTCAGGATGCCAGCCAGATATCCATGGCGCGCCTGCTCTCGCAACTGTTTGATGTGACCGAGCGTTTTGGAATGGAAACCCGCACAGAGCTGATATTGCTGCAACGCACGATGGTGGTGGTTGAAGGCGTGGCCCGCACCATAAACCCCGATATGAACATGTGGGAAGGCTCCCACACCGTGGTCGAAACCTATATCCGCGATTCACTTGGCCCCAAGGCGATGGGTAAAGATCTGTTTGATACCCTCAAGGTGCTGGCCCGTTTTGGCCCGCTCTTGCCGCAACTGGCCGAAACCGCGCTGCTGCAGGCCGCTGCTCCACCACCACCACCGCGTAAGCCAAGGTGGACCAACCCGCGCTCGCTGGTGCTGGGCGCGCTGGTCGGGGCTGCGGTGATGTGGCTGCTGCGCTAGACCCTCAATTAAACGATTTGGAAACCCTCAATTGCAGGGTTTCCATGCCGGGGTTAACCCTTGCGATATCCCCGTTGGAGCGGTGGTCATACGAGATAGACACCCGCCAGTCATCGCCAAATCGCAAACCCAGCTCCACCCCCGAGCGGAACTCGAGCGGAAAGCCAAGGTCAATATCGCCGCCACGCACATATATACCCGGCGTAAAGCTGAAACCGGCAAAGACCGGCACCCCCGCCAGCTCGAAATCAAACTGCTGATACAAGCCGTAGCCAAGCCATGCCCCGCCCTTTTCAGTGAGCGAAAAATCAACCAGCGTGTTGTAGCGCTTCCATTTTTCCAGCAGATAGGTCATCCGTAATTCGCGACCGGTGAAGCGCCGGCTCGTCACCACCAAGCCCGCCGAAGTGGTCAGCTGTCCGCTGACATCGGCGCGCTGCACATTCCAGCCTTCACCCTCGATGCCCTCGCCAAACAGGCTCATCAGCGCAAACAGAACCGCAAATTCGCCCTTCATGCTATTTCCCTCTTTGCCAGACTGGATTATTCGGCCATAATACGGTGTTGTTATCCGGTTTTCAGAGGAAATACTATGGCATTGAAATACCTTCATACAATGGTGCGGGTTAAAGACCTCGACGCCGCACTACACTTTTACCGCGACCTTCTCGGACTGGAAGAAACCCGCCGATACGAGAGCGAAAAGGGCCGTTTTACCCTGCTTTTTCTTGCCCCGCCGGGCCAGCACGAGGCCCCTTTGGAGCTGACCTATAACTGGGATGGCGATGACGATCTGCCCTCTGACAGCCGCCATTTTGGCCACCTTGCCTACGGGGTGGATGATATATACGCCACCTGCCAGCGGCTGCTGGAGGCAGGGGTAACCATCAACCGTCCGCCGCGCGATGGCCGCATGGCCTTTATTCGTTCGCCCGATAATATCTCGATAGAGCTTTTGCAAAACGGTGATAGCTTGCCACCCCGAGAGCCATGGGCCAGCATGGAAAGCACGGGCCACTGGTAGATGAAGATCGCCCATATCAGCGATCTGCACATCGCTTCGGGCGACACCTTCGGCATAGCGCCGATGGCGAAAACCTCACGCGTGTGCTGGCGTATATCAACAGTATCGCACCGGATATTGTGTTGGTCAGCGGTGATATTGCCAACAACGCTTGCACCAAAGAAACCACCCGCGCTTGCTTATCTTTTACATATGTCCAATGCCGACGGAGGGCTGATCACCCATCAAATCACGCTGGACGATCCGACCGGTCCCTATGCCTTTGCGCCTTAATATCCACCCAAAAGCACCACAGCGACCCCGAGCAGAATGATTGCTGCCATTGTCCAGTTAAAGATGCGCAGCCGTATGGAGCTATGCAGCCAGCGCGCCAAAAACATACCAAACCACGCCCAGCCGGTGGCCGATGTCGCCCCGCCAGCCATCGCCACACTGGCCATGATCGCCGCGCTCAAAACCGGCGATTGCGGGTCCAGAAACTGGGCAGAAATGCTGATTGCCATAATCCACGCCTTGGGGTTTACCCACTGAAACGCCGCCGCTTGCACAAAGGTAAACGGCTTTGTTGCCGCCCCCGCCTCGCCGGGCCGCTTGGCGGTGGCGATCTTCCATGCCACCCAGACCAGCATCGCCGCGCCACCCCAGCGCAGGGCCACATGCAGTGCCGGATAGCGCAAAAACACCTCGCCCAGCCCGAGCGCAATGGCAAACATCATAAAGCCAAAGCCGATAAACACCCCGAAAATATGCGGCGCTGTGGCGCGCAACCCATAGTTTACCCCCGAGGCTGCGAGCATCATATTATTTGGTCCCGGTGTCCAGGAGGCGGCCAACAGGATGCCGAAAAGGGCTATGAGTGCATCAAATGTCATGAAGGGCCTTTAGGTCAATTTAGCTGACCCTTTCAGCCTTTGACCATCTTGTCAAGCGCGGTGGCTCCAAGGGTAAAGCCTGAAGATATCCACAAGGCTTCCAGCCGTTTCAGCTCGGCGCCAAGCGCGGGGCCGGGCGGTATCCGGTCCACCAACCGGTCCGCCTTCAGGGGGAATATCTGACCGGCCGCCGCCTCGATATCGCGGGCCACCCGCGCCTCGACCGGCACACCGATACTGGCGCATTGCACCAGTAACGCATCCACTGCCGCTTCTGCGCCAAGGCGATATCCGGCCTCGATCAGGCTGGGCATGGCCGTGGCTTTACCAATATCCGCCAGCGCTTTTTGCTCGGCTTTCGAGAGCCGCCAGCGCACGGCCGCATCCTGCCCGCCCAGCGCCGCCAGCCGCCGCAACCAGCGTATGGGCTGACCGGATTCGACCATAACCAAGGGTGCAATAAAGCGCGGATCCGCCCCCGGCAGCACCCGCGCCAACACGCCGGTTTGCGCCATTATTGCCAGCGCCGGAGCCGGGTCCGGCGCGGCCAGCAGCTTGCGCATTTCGCCCCCCACACGCTCGGCTGACAGCGTCTCCAGGCCGTCCAGATGGGCCGATATAGCCGCGATCGCCTCCATATCCGGCCCGTTCAGCGGGTCACAATATAGCGCATAAAACCGGAAATAGCGCAGGCTGCGCAGGTGGTCTTCCTCGATCCGCGCAAAGGCGTTTTCGATAAAGCACAAGCGGCGCGCCAGCAGGTCATCCAGCCCGCCAAGGGGGTCGATCACCGTGCCGTCAGCCGTCGCATAAAGGGCGTTCATGGTGAAGTCGCGGCGCTTTGCATCCTCCTTTATATCGGTTGAAAATGCCACCACCGCGTGGCGCCCATCGGTGGTTATATCCTTGCGAAAGGTTGTTATCTCGTAGGCTTCACCCCTGTAAACCACAGTTACCGTACCGTGGGTAATACCCGTTGGCACCGCCTTCAGACCGGCAGATTGCGCCAGATCCATCACGGCTTCGGGTAGGGCATCGGTGGCGATATCCACGTCTTTTACCGGCAAGCCGAATAGTTCGTTGCGCACACATCCACCAACCGCCAGCGCCCGATACCCCGCCCTCTCCAGCATGTCAAAAACCGGTTGTGCAGCAGCCAGCCATGTTGCGCCCGTCACCTTCATGTTGTCTCCAGTCTGTCGGCCAGATTACGGATCATCCGCGCGCTGGCCCCCCATATATAATGCGGCCCATAGGGAATGGCGAGGTAGCCACGCGCCCGGCCCTGCCACAGCCGGCTGTGCAAAACCATGTTGCGCCGCGCCATCAAAAAATCAAGCGGCACAGAAAACACCTCCTCGACCTCGCCCGGATCAGGGCGTGCCACAAACCCCGCCGCCACCAGCCCGACCTGCGGGCTGATTTCAAAACCGGTGGCCGAAACATGTCCCTCCAGCGCCCCCAGCGGCACCACATCTGCCAGCCCGATCTCCTCGGACGCCTCGCGCGTGGCGGCGGCCCACAGGCTGCTATCCTCCGGCTCGACCTTGCCACCCGGAAACGAAACCTGGCCCGGATGCTGGCGCAAATGCGCGGCGCGGCGGGTAAAAATAACCCCCAGCCCGCGCGGGGTTTCTTGCAGCGCGATCAGCACGGCAGCAGGGCGCAACGCTTGTTTTTCCGGCTGAAAATCAGGGGCATAATCAAAATCGGACGAGGGCGCAGGGCCCGGCCCGGCCAGAGCGACGCGGATATCTTTTGCCGTGATCATCGCGCCAGCTCAAGCAGGGTATCAAGATCAAGATGCGCTTCGATGTGATCCGCCAGCGCATCGAGCGCTTCTTCCACCCCTGCGCCATAAGCCAGCCCGCTGCCGTCCGCGCCTTGCGCCCTTAGCCATGCATCGCGAAAGCTGTCCTCACTAAACAGTCCGTGCAAATAGGTGCCGCCGACCTGCCCGTTGGCGCTGGTTGCGCCCTCTGGCTGCCCTTTGACATTAAAGATCGGGCGGGCGCGGTCGGGGCCATGGGTGCTGCCGATATGTATTTCATATCCGCTAACCACTGCGCCCGAGCCGATATGCGCGGCCTTGACCCGCCGCACCTGTTTGGCCGCGTGCATATCGGTTTCGACGTCCAGATAGCCAAGGCCCGCCACGGTGCAAGGGGGGCCCTCGACGCCGTTTGGGTCGTTAATGTGCTGGCCCAGCATCTGGTAGCCGCCGCAAATGCCCAGCACCTTGCCGCCGCGCCGCAGGTGGGCGTGCAGGTCGATATCCCAGCCCTGCGCGCGAAAAAACGCAAGGTCCTTGATGGTGGATTTACTGCCGGGGATCAGCACAAGATCCGCATCGCCCGGCAGTGGCTGGCCTGCGGGAACCATGGTAACCCGCAGGTTCGGCTCGGCCATCAGCGGGTCGAGATCATCAAAATTGGCCATGCGGGAAAGCTGCGGCACCGCGATGTGGTAACTGCCAGTGCCGCCCGAGCGGATATCTAGCGTGTCTTCGGCGGGCAGGCGGTGCGCGGCCTCAAACCACGGCAGGGTGCCAAGGCCGCACCAACCGGTATGGGCCTCTATCGCCTTGAAACCCTCATCAAACAGCGATGGATCACCACGAAATTTATTGACGATAAACCCCTTGATCCGGCTTGCATCCGCGCCCGATATCACCGCCTTGGTGCCAACGATTTGCGCGATGACCCCGCCTCGCTCAATATCACCGACCAGCAGTACGGGGATGCAAGCCGCCTCGGCAAAACCCATATTGGCGATATCACCCTCGCGCAGATTTATTTCGGCCGGAGAGCCGGCCCCTTCGATAATCACAATATCGGCCACCGCGCGCAGACGGTCAAAGCTTTCCAGAACCCGTGGCATCAGCGTGGCTTTCAGCGCGCCGTATTCGCGGGCCTTTAGCGTGGTTAGTCGCTGGCCTTGCACGACCACCTGCGCGCCGGTTTCGCTTTCGGGTTTCAGCAGGATCGGGTTCATGTCCACATGCGGCTCGACCCCGCAGGCCAGCGCCTGCAAGGCCTGCGCGCGGCCAATTTCACCACCCTCGGCCACGGCGGCATTATTGGACATGTTTTGCGGCTTGAACGGGCGCACGCGAAGCCCGCGCCGCAGGAAGGCGCGGCAGATCCCTGCCACCAAAAGGGATTTTCCCACATTGGAGCCGGTGCCCTGAATCATGATCGCGCGGGTTTTTTGCATAGGGTTCGGAGTGCCACAGGCGCGGCGCGGTTTCAACTCAAATGCGCCTTAGCTGTCCAGCTTGGCGGTGCCCCAATAATTATATCCGGCGAATTTCGGGCTGGCGATATAGCCGGTGTCCAGCGTTTCGATTTCAAAGCCGGCCTGCTTGATCAGGGCATCGATCGGGCGGTTGAGATGGCAGCCGCCAGAGAACTTTCCCCAGACCGGATTAAGCCTGTCTTGCCAGCGGCGCACGCTTGGGTCCGGCGCTTGGCCGTGTTCGCAGAAAATAAGCTTGCCATTCGGGCGCAGCACGCGGCGCATCTGGGTGAGGGCAGTGGCGACCTCGGGAATGGTGCAAAGGGTATAGGTGACCAGCACCGTATCGATGGATTGATCATCCAGCGGAATTTCCTCGCCCGGCAGATCCAGAAAGCTGACCGGCACTGAAGCCTTGGCCGCGACTTTGGCCGCCTTGGTGCGCATTTTGGCCGATGGCTCCAGCCCCCAAACCTTGCTGACGCGGGCGCTGTCATAATAGGGTAGGTTGAGGCCACTGCCGATGCCGATCTCCAACACCTCGCCCATAGCTTGCGGCACTACCTTTTGCCGCTGCGCCTTGATCGGGCCGATGCCGCAGGCTTTGTCTATTAAAAACGGCAGGATATTTTTATCGTAAAACCCCATTCAGCCCTCCGGCGCCAGCAGGCGGATAAACATGTTGACGATCTTTTCATGAAAGCCGTCAAACTCGGCTTTGCTGTAGGTTTCCGTATGCTCGATCGCCCAGCGGTCCACCGCCATTAAAAGGGCAAGCACGCTTTCCAGCAGCAGCGAAGTTGGCAGATCATCGCGGATGCTGCCGATCACTTTGCCGTGCTCGAGCAGGCGGGTGACCAGCGCCATCGGCACATCCATCATGCCGGCGCAAATACCGTTTGGTTCGGGCAGGTTGCGGTGAAACATCCGGCCAACCGCAAAGATTTCGGGATGTTGTGCCAACAGTGCACTAGAGCCTTGCGCCGCCTTCAGAATTGCGGGCCAAAAGTTCTCCCTGCTCAGGGATTTCGGCTCGAACCCCTGCACCAGCTTGGCAAATGGCGCCAACGCCTGTTGCAGAATTTGCTCGAACAACTCGGTTTTATTGGCAAAATAATGGTAAAACGAGCTTTTGCTCATGCCAATACCGGCAATGATCCGGTTGAGCGAGGCCTGCTCGAAGCCATGCTCGGTAAACTCGCGCGTGGCGGCGGCAAATAGCGCGGCGCGGCGCTCGGGCTTCATCTTGGTCGAGGGGTGGTCGTTCATGGGCTTGACAGGGCTTTGTGGGCTGACTAGATTTGATTGGACCGACTGGTCCAAAACATCTTACCGGCCCTCGCCCCTTGTTGCAAGTCAGGAGCCAAATATGCCCGCCCTTACCCGCCGACACCTGATAGCCACCAGTGCTGCCTTTCTGGTTGTGCCGCGTATGGCACTGGCACAAGACCCGCAGGCGATTTTGCGCGCTGCCTTTAATAACTGGCGCGCCGAAACCTCGCACGCGGTGATGGAAATGACCATTCGCGGTGCATCCGGCACCCGAAGCCTGACCATGGAAAGCTGGACCAAGGGCCGTGATACCGCTTTGGTGCGCTTTACCGCGCCGGCGCGCGATGCGGGCAATGCCACCTTGCAGGCGGGGCGGCGCACCTATGTGTTTAATCCGCGCCTCAATCAAGTGATCCAGCTGCCGGCCAGCGCGATGCAGCAAAGCTGGATGGGCTCGGATTTCAGCTATAACGATCTGACCAAAACCGAGGCGCTGGTCAATGATTATACCCATCGCTTGCTGGAAACCCGCCGCGCGGGCGGGCGGAATATTTATGTGATCGAGGCCATCCCCAAGCGCGGCAAGCCGATTGTGTGGGGCAAGCAAATCGTCACCGTGCGCGATGATTATGTGCTGCTCGGCCAGCAGTTTTATGACCAGACCGGCGTGCTGGTACGCGAGATGGTGACCGGCAAGGTGCGCAATATCGGCGGGCGGCCCTATCCAGCCGAGATCACCATGAGCAGCGTGGCCACCCCCGATCAGTGGACAAGGGTGGTAACCAAATCGGCCGAGTTTGATCTCGCCCTGCCGGGCTATCTGTTTACCCGTTCCAACCTGCAAAACCCGAGGTAATATATGCTGGTCTCCCTCGCATGGCGCAATATCTGGCGGCAACCGGTGCGCTCGGTCCTTAGCCTGATCGGGCTGGCGTTTTCGTCGCTGTTGCTGGTGTTTATGCTATCGTTTCAGTTCGGGGTGTATGACACCATAAAGATCGGCGCGCTCGGGCTGTTTGACGGCTTTGGCCAATTTCAACCCGAGGGCTATGATGATGACCCCGATATTTCAAAGCAGTTGCCGGGGTCGCAGGCCTTGCTGGCGGCTGACCAGATAAAAGGTGTGTCGGCGACCGCGCCGCGCGCCAGTTCTTTTGCCATACTGGCCAATGGAGATACCAGCTTTGGCGCAGCGGTAATTGGCGTGGACCCGGCGCGCGAACCAGCGGTCAGCACGCTATATTCCACCATTTCAGAGGGCCGGTATCTGGAGCCGGAAGATAGCGCCGCGATTGTTATGGGGGCAGGGCTGGTGCGCAATCTGGGGCTGGCGCTGGGCGATAATGTAACCATGCTGGGCACCGGCAATGATGGCGCGGTCGCCGCCGATGTGCTGGAGCTGGTGGGGATATTCAGCACCGGCGTAAATGCGGTGGACCGCCAGATCACCCAAATGCCGCTGGCGCGTTTTCAGGAAACCTATAATATGGGCGAGAATGTAAATGTGATCGCGCTGCGCGGCCCTGATTTTAATGGCGTGATCCGCGCTGCGCCGGATTTGCAGGGACTGGCCGAGGCCGAGGGCGCGGTTTATTTGCGCTGGGATGATTTGCAGCCCGAGGTGCGCCAGATGATCACGCTCGACCTTTCCACCGCTATGCTGATGTATGGAATTATGATTGTGGTGGTGGTGTTTATATTGCTCAACACGCTTTACATGTCGGTGCTGGAGCGCACCCGCGAATTTGGCGGGCTGATGGCGATCGGCATGCGGCCGGCGCAAATCGGCGCGATGGTTTGGCTCGAGCTTGTCTTTCTTTCGCTGCTGGGCGCGGGTATCGGCATTGCGCTGGGGGCAGGCATTACCATCTGGGTTGAAAATGTCGGCATCAGCTTTCCGGGCATGGAAGATGTGCTGGGTCAATGGGGCATTTCGGGGCGGGTTTACCCTGATCTGAGCTTTTTCAGCGCCAGTATCGGGCCGGGAATCATTGTCGGCTCGATCATCATTCTGGGGCTTATCCCCTATCGGCGTATTCTCGGGCTTGAGCCTGTCAGCGCGATGGGAGCAGCATGATGGAAACCTTCAAGCTTCTGGCCCCGCTGGCATGGCGCAACCTGTGGCGCAATCCGCGCCGGACGATCATTACCCTTTTTGTGGTCTCGGTCGGGCTGTGGTCCATTTTGGCGGTGGCCAGCTTTATCAGCGCCTGGGCGCAATCCTCGCGCGATGCCACCTTGCGGCTGCTGATCGCGCAGGGGCAGATACATGCGGTCGGCTATATGGATGATCCGAATATCTCCAACCTGATGCCGCCGCCGGATGAGGCGCTGGTTGCGGCGCTCGACACCTCCGGTATTTCCAATTGGGTAGCGCGGCTGGAGCTGCCCGGTGTGGTGCAATCAGAATACAAAACCCTGCCGGTTAGCTTGGTCGGGGTGGACCCGGAAGCCGAGCGCCGGATATCCTCCATCCCGTCAAAGATCGTTGAAGGGCGGTATCTGGACGGGCCGGAGGATGATAGCGCGGTAATCGGCCTCAACCTTGCCAAGCGGCTGAAAACCGCGCTCGGGCGGCGGGTGATCCTGATGGTTACGGCCGAAGATGGCTGGTTGGAAGAGCGTAGTTTTGATGTGGTCGGGATATATGATGCCGATACCGCCTTTGAGGACACCTATATTTTTACTGGCCGCCGCCCGATGCAGGCGATGGTTGGCGTGGGCGATAAAATCGCGCAAATCGCTTTTGAGGTGCCTGAAGATGCCGCGCTTGCGGGCGTGGTCGAGCGCCTGCGCGCCGCTGCGCCCACGCTGGATGTGCGCGAATGGCGCAAGATTTCGCTGATCATGGGGGCGATGGATGCCACCATGGGCGGGGTGGTCTTTATCTGGATGGCGGTGATGATGGTGATGATCTCGATCGGGGTGATCAACACGCAGCTTATGGCGGTATTTGAGCGCACCCACGAATTTGGCCTGCTGCGGGCGCTTGGTTTTAAATCACGTCATGTGCTGTTGCTGGTCACGTTTGAGTCGGTGCTGCTGATCGGGCTGGGGGTGCTGATCGGCATGATTGCGGGGGCCGCCACGGTGTGGGGCCTGTCTGACGGCATTGATCTTAGCGCCTTTGGCAAAGCGCTGGAGGCCTTCAAGGCGGGCGATACGCTTTATCTCGAGGTCAACCCGATTGATTACATCATCTTCCCGCTGGCGATCTGGGCGCTCGGTGTGGTGGTGGCGCTATGGCCGGCTTACAGGGCGCAAAAGATCAGCCCTGTCGAAGCCATGCGGCAAGCAACATGAAGGAAACGCGATGAAACCTATTGTAAGCTGCAGGGGCATTACCAAAGTATTTGGCAAGGGCGAGCTGGCAGTGCATGCGCTGCGCGGCATTGATCTGGACATCATGGAGGGGGATTTTGCCACACTGGCCGGGCCTTCCGGTTCGGGCAAAACCACGCTGCTCAATATGGTCGGCGCGCTCGATCACCCGACCGCGGGCGAGGTCGCGATTGACGGCCAGCCGCTTAGCGGCATGAGCAAATCCGCGCTTTCAGATCTGCGCCTCAACAAAATCGGCTTTATCTTTCAGGCCTATAATCTGGTGCCGGTGCTGAGTGCGCGCGAGAATGTGGAATTTGTGCTGCGCCTGCTGCGGGTAGAGCCAGCCGAGCGTCGCCGGCGTGCGGACGAAGCCTTGGCCGAGGTCGGCCTGCAAGGCATGGAGGGCCGCCGCCCCTCGGCGCTGTCGGGCGGGCAGCAACAAAGGGTGGCAATCGCGCGGGCGCTGGTGGCGCGGCCGCGCATTGTGCTGGCGGATGAACCCACCGCCAACCTTGACAGCACCACCACCAAAGAGCTGGTTGACCTGATGTATCGGCTTAATCAGGAAAGCGGCATCACCTTTTTGATCGGCACCCATGACCCGCGGGTGATGGAACACTCGAAACGACATATAGAGATGAATGATGGACAAATTGAAAGCGATACTCGCGGCTAGCCTGCTGCTGGCCACTCCGGCACTGGCCGACCCCCTGCGGGTGCGGCTCGATTTCGGAGGCAGCTTTGATTGGGCTGCGCCGGATAGCATAGACGCGGCGCTGGGCTTTGCTGCGCGCCAAACGCTAGACGCCAAGGCCCGCCTGATGTGGCAGGCCAACACCGGCCCGTGGCGGGTAGAGATGCAAACCCTGCTGGCCTATCAGGCAGGGGATAACGTAGGTTTTTCCACCGCCATGGCCGTGCTTGCTCCCCCCTCGCCCCCGCCAAGCTTTTTTGACCTCACCACCGATATATCCTCCAGTGCCAGCACCCGCCTGAGCCTGACGCTGGACCGGCTGTCTGTCAGCTATGCCAGCGGCAATGTGGTGCTAAAGTTCGGGCGGCAGGCGGTGACATGGGGGGCAGGGCTGGTATTTAACCCCTCCGATATTATCGCGCCGTTTTCACCTGCTGCCATCGACACCGCCTATAAGCCGGGGGTCGAGATGCTTTATGGCCAATACCTGTTTGATAACGGTAATGACATAGCGGCGGTGCTGGTGCCGCGCCGCGCCGTCACCGATGGCCCGCTGGACTGGGACCAATCTACCCTCGCGCTACGGGCTTCGCTGCTGCTCGGCGCGCTGGATGGCACGGCCATGCTGGCCCAAGATCGCGGCGATACCCTGTTTAACCTTGCACTCGGTGGCCCATTGGGAGGTGCGGCGTGGAATGTCGAGCTTGGCCAATGGTTTCTGGCCGATGGCAGCACCGCCACCAACGCGCTGGTCAATATTTCCAATAGCGGCAGCTTGGCTGACATGAACATTACCTATTTCGCCGAATATTTTCGGAATGGTTTTGGCGTAAACACCGCCACACCGCTAGACGCCCTGCCGCCGGCTCTGGCCAGCCGCCTCGCCACCGGCCAGCTGTTTAACACCGGTCAGGATTTTCTGGCGCTCGGCGCGCAGCTTGGTATAAGCGCGAACGTGACACTATCGCCGGTCGTTATCGCCAGCCTAAATGACGGCAGCGTATTCGCCAACGTGAAGCTGACCATCTCGCCAAGTGATAATTTTGATATCTCCGTCAACACCAGCAAGAGCTTCGGCCCCGACGGCACCGAGTTCGGCGGCCGCGAAACCACTGCGGGTTCGGGTGTCTATCTGCGCGCCCCCACCACGGTTTCCCTGCGCCTATCCCGTTATTTCTAACGCAGCAACTTCATTCTTTTACAAATACTCCGGGGTGAATTGAGCAAAGCGAAAGGGGGGCAGCGCCCCCATACAGTGCCAAAGCCGCTCACCCCCGCTCGCGCAAAAGCCGCCCCTGTTGCTTTTGCCAATCACGTTTTTTCTCGGTGGCGCGCTTATCCTGTATCTTTTTACCCTTGGCGATGCCCAGCAGCAACTTGGCGCGGCCTTTATCATTGAAATATATTTTCAGCGGCACCAGTGTCATGCCTTCACGGCCTATATTCTTGTGCAGGTTTCCCAGCTCTTTCTTGCTGACCAGAAGCTTGCGCTTGCGGCGCTCCTCGTGCTGAAAGGTCTTGGCCTGCTCGTATTTTGGCACATGCGAGTTAATCAGCCACAGTTCGCCATCCTCGATATTAGCATAGCTTTCGGCAATATTCACGCCGCCGGTGCGCAGCGCCTTGACCTCGGAGCCAACCAGCATCAGCCCGCACTCTATCGTATCCTCGATGGCATAATTATAGCGCGCCTTGCGGTTTTCCGCGACGCTCTTGTTATTCGGGTTCTTTTTGCCTTTTGGTGCCATGGGAGTGATGTATCTTTCACGAAAGCCAATGTCCAGATGTGTGCTTGACCTTAGCCCTTGCAGCCCCTTTAGTTATGGCATGACAGCCAGCCGGAACCATCAATGAAACCGACCCGCACCCTGATGCTGGAGCTGCTGTTTGCCGCGCTGGTGATTGCCGCACTGCTCTATGCCTGGCGCTCGGGGCTGCTTGCGAGCCTGCAAGCCGATATGAGCCGCTCGGCCATAGAGGGCTGGGTGGCGGGCGCGGGCCTGTGGGGACCGGTGGTGGTGGTGGCTTTGATGACCATCGCGGTTGTGGCCTCGCCCATCCCCAGCGCGCCGATTGCACTGGCGGCAGGGGCGGCCTACGGCCATACCGCCGGCACGATCTATATCGTCATCGGGGCTGAAGCCGGCGCGCTCATCGCCTTTGGCCTGTCACGCTTGTTCGGACGCAAGGCGATATTGAAATGGTTTGGCTCCAAAGCCGATTTCGGGCTGCTTGGCTCTCAAAATGCCTTGACAATCACAGTTCTGGCCTCGCGGCTGATGCCTTTTGTGTCGTTTGATCTGGTCTCTTATGCCGCGGGGCTGAGCGCGCTGCATTTCTGGCGGTTTGCGCTGGCGACTTTGGCGGGCATTATCCCCGCCAGTTTTCTTCTGGCCCATTTTGGCGGCGAGGTCGCCAGCGGAGATATGGGCGCAGCAACATGGGGTGTGCTTGGCCTCGGCCTGATCACCGGTGCGCCGCTGCTGTGGGCGGCGCTGCGGCGTGGTAAATCTTAGGCCATTTCGTGCCCGTACCTAGGCGGGAATGCGCACACCGTTTAGGGAGGCCATTTCGCGGGCATCCGGCTGCTCCCAAAGGGCTTCCATAAAGTCAAACATCTCCCGCTCGCTTTTGCGGGTCAGGCCGCAGTCAAATATCGCAGGGATATTCAGCTCCACCAGCCGCTCGGCCACGCTTCGCATCTGCGCCCAGTTGCGCTCCACGCGGGGGTAGAACCATTCAAACAGATCGGTTTCAGGTTTGTCGGGGTTGTGCAGGCGCTGCATCCACTCATCAATGGAAAACCGCAGGCCAGACACCTCTAGCGCCAAGGCCTCGGCATGGGTGGTTTTACCCGCCCCGGTCGCGCCGCATATCAGATATATGTCGGCGTGATCCGGCACTTAGATCAGGCCTGCAAATTCCATTGCGGCCCTGATCTGCGCCTTGGTATCATCCAATAGCGTGGTCAGCGGGCGGCGCACATCTTCCTTGCACTTGCCCAGCAGCGATAGCGCATATTTCGCCCCCGCCACGCCCGGCTCGACAAAGATCGCCGTATGTAGTGGCAGCAATTTATCCTGATATGCAAGCGCCAGCGCATAATCACCTTTTAGCGTGGCCGCCTGAAATTCGGCGCAAAGCTCGGGGGCGACATTGGCGGTTACCGAAATACAGCCAACCCCGCCATGGGCATTAAAGCCCAGCGCCGAGGCATCCTCGCCCGAAAGCTGGCAGAAACCGCTACCGCAAGTGGCGCGCTGGTGGCTCACACGGGTGATATCTCCGGTGGCATCCTTAACCCCGATAATACGCTCCAGCCTGGCCAGTTTGCCCATGGTTTCGGGGGTCATATCAACCACCGAGCGGCCGGGGATATTATAGATGATGATCGGAATATCGCTGGCGGCATGGATCGCTGTAAAATGGGCGATCAGTCCGCGCTGGGTCGGCTTGTTATAATAGGGTGTTACGACCAGTGCCGCATCGGCACCAACCTCGGCGGCAAATTGCGCCAGTGCGGTGGCTTCGCGGGTCGAGTTGCTGCCTGCGCCGGCAATCACCGGAATGCGCCCCGCAGAAGTTTCCACGCATATCCGCACCACATCGCGGTGCTCGCCGTGGCTCAGGGTCGGGGTTTCGCCGGTAGTGCCCACCGGCACCACGCCTGCGCTGCCCATCGCGATATGCCACTCCACCAGTTCCTTCAGCGCCTTTTTGTCGACCTCTCCATTGGAAAATGGTGTGATGATCGCGGGAATGGACCCTGTAAACATAGCTGCCTCCGTCGGAAAAGGGGATCAAGGCCTTGCACCATACAAAGCGGCGTGACACTAGCCGAGATATAGCCGAATCGCAAGCCGAAGCTTGCGTGACGGCGAGGCGCGGGCTAATCAGGTTTGAAGCAACAAAAGAGCCGCTGTGCAAGATATTATCCTCCACCTTGGTGCCCATCGCACCGCTTCGACCTATGTGCAGGGCGTGCTGGCCAAAAACAGCGCCCGCCTTGGTGCGGCCGGCTTTGCCTCGCCCTCGCAGGAAAGCACCCGCGCCAGCCTGACAGCGGCAATCAGTTCCCGTTTTTCCCGCCAGCTACTTACCGGCGGGTTTGCAGGTTTTATTCACGATAACGCCATGGAAGGCGCCCGCACCCTGATCCTGTCAGACGAAAACTTCCTTGGTTTTCTCAATGATATTTTTAGCCATCACGCCTTCTACCCCGATACCGGCCCACGCCTGAAACGCCTCGCAAATCTACTGCCGGCCCCGCCGGTAAAGGTGGTATTTGCCCTGCGGCCCTACACTACGTTTTTTCCTTCTGCCTATAGCCGCTGGATATCGCCGGGCCGGCCGGTGATGGCCCGGGATGAGGCCGCGTCGATCATCCTTGGCCTCGTGCGCGGCTGGCCAGACCTGATCGCGGATATCAGCGCCGCCTTTCCCGATAGCGAGCTGGTGCTGGCCGAATACCACAGCGATGCCGGCTTTGGTCTTTCACAGCTGCATAGCTTGCTCGGGTCGCTGGCCGACGAGCTGGATTTCACTACCGGATATCGCTGGAATCGCGGTATGTCCGCCTATCAGACCCACCGTTTTGAGGAGGCCCTGACCCACGGCCACCACAAAGGCGACAGCCCTGAAGAAATCCGCGCCCTGATCCGCCTCGGTCAGCCCCCCCTTGCCGCCGAGTTCTGGGATGGCCCCACCCGCCAAGCGCTGGATCGGCGATACAAAACCGATTTGGCTCGTATTATTGAGCAATATCCCGCTTTTGTGAGAACAAACTTGCCGGAAGGGCAAGACGCGCCCTGATTCTCGTGCTAGAGTGGCAAAAAAAAGCAGACAGGCAAATCATGAAAATATTTTTTACGGCCCCTTTGGCGGCCCTATTCTTGGCTGTGGGGCCGCTGCATGCGCAAACCTCGCAGCAAAACGGTGCCCGCTTTGTCGAGGCGATCGATGCCGTGAGCGACAGCAACTGGGCTGAGGCCCGCCGTCGCGCCGCACGGGTATCAGACCCGATCGCGCTCGAGATCATAGATTGGTATGCCCTGCGCGCCGGTGAGGGCACCTTTGCCAAATATGAGCATTTTCTGGCCGAAAACCCCGACTGGCCGGATATTGCCAAGATCCGGCGCAAGGCCGAAGAGATCATGCCGTCCAACTTGCCTGCCAGTCAGGTCAGGGCCTTTTTTGCCGGTCGCCCGCCGCTGACCGGCACGGGGGTGTTGCTTTATGCCGCCGCACTGCCCCGCGCCGAGGGTCGCGCCGCCATCCGCACAGCCTGGCGCGAAATGGAGCTGACACCAGAAGAGCGCAGCCGTTTTTTGGCCAATTACCGCGGTCAGCTTTCGGATGATCACGCCGCCCGCCTCGATATGCTGCTCTGGGCCAGAAAAAAGGGTGCCGTCCGCGAAATGCTGCCGCTGGTTTCAAGCGGACAGCGGGCATTGGCCAATGCCCGCCTTGCGCTGCAAGACGATGCCAACGGGGTTGATGGCCTGATTGAGGCTATTCCACGCCGATTAGCCAGCTCTGCCGGTCTTGCTTATGATCGCTTTATATGGCGGCTCAAAAAGGGCTACACCGAGAGCGCGATCGAGCTGATTTTGGCGCGCTCGCAAAGCGCTGAAGCTCTGGGGAACCCGAGCAAATGGTCCAGCCGCCGCCGCACGCTGGCGCGGGCCGCCATGCGCAATGGCAATCCGGACCTTGCCTACCGTATCGCCAGCGCCCACTTTCTGACCACCGGCAGCAGCTATGCCGATCTTGAGTGGCTCTCGGGTTATGTCGCATTGCGCAAGCTCAACCAGCCGCGCCGGGCTTTGCCGCATTTTCAGGCTTTTCGCGCTGCGATCCGCTCGCCGATTTCCATGGGCCGCGCCGGCTACTGGCTGGGTGAAACCTTTGTCGCGCTAAACGATACCGCCGCCGCCAGCTCGGCTTTTGGCCTTGGCGCCGGCTACCAGACCAGTTTTTATGGCCAGCTCGCTGCCAGCCGTGCCGGCCTGCCGCCCGATAGCACCCTGTCAGGCAGCGCCTTTCCGCCGGACTGGACCAAATCGGGCTTTTTGAGCGCTGATCTGGTGCGTGCGGGGGTGCTGTTCTTTTTTGCCGGCGAGCTGGGGCGCGCGCGGCAGTTTCTCACCAAGCAGGCCCATGATCTTTCGCCGCGTGATCAGGCGGCGCTGGCTCAGATGATGCTCGATCTCGAAGAGCCGCATCTGGCCCTGCGTATTGCCAAAACAGCCGCTAAAAACGGCACGATATTGCCTGATTCCTACTATCCGCTGCACGGGTTGTCCGAGGTTTCGGGGCGGGTCGAGCCGGCATTGGCGCTCTCCATTGCCCGTCAGGAAAGTGAAATGAACGCTTCTGCGCGCTCGCCGGTCGGGGCGCGGGGGCTTATGCAGGTTATGCCCGCCACGGCCAAGCAAGTGGCCAAGCGCCTGTCGATCGCCTATTCCGAAAGCCGCCTTTCCAGCGACTGGCAATATAATGCCCGGCTCGGCACAGCCTATCTCGACCGGGTGCTGGAGCGCTTTGACGGCTCGGTGCTGCTCGCCGCCGCCGCCTATAATGCGGGGCCAAACCGCGCCGCCCGCTGGGTGAAAGATCTCGGCGATCCGCGCCTTGCCAGTGTTGATGCCGTAGACTGGATCGAGAGCATCCCCTACCGCGAAACCCGAAACTATGTCATGCGGGTGATGGAGGCACAATTTGTCTATCGCGCGCGGCTCTCGGGGCAGGTCGGGCCGTTGACATTGGCCGCCGAATTGCAGCAAAACCAACCGGTACTGCCGCATGTGGACAGCGCGCCGCGCGCTGCGCCCGCACAGGTGAATTCAGGAGATGCCTCAGGAAATGCCCAAATCATTCCTCGCCGCCCGCCTCGCCGCGGTTAAGCCCTCGCCGACCATCGCGATCAGCACAAAAGCTGCCGAGATGCGGGCCGCCGGCGAAGATATCATTGTGCTTTCTGCCGGCGAGCCGGATTTTGATACCCCTGGAAATATCCGCACCGCCGGCAAGGCCGCGATAGATGCCGGCAAGACACGCTATACCGCCCCTGACGGTATCCCCGAGCTGAAGGCAGCGATTATTGCTAAATTCAAGCGGGATAACGGGCTGGATTACACCCCCGAACAGGTGATTGTTTCGAGCGGCGGCAAACAGGTGCTGTTCAATGCGCTGTTTGCCACGCTCAATGCCGGTGACGAGGTTATCATCCCTGCACCCTACTGGGTGAGCTACCCCGATATGGTGCGACTATGTGACGGCACGCCGGTGGTGGTCAAATGCCCCGCAGCTACCGGCTTCAAGTTAACGCCCGAAGCGTTGGAAGCCGCGATAACCCCGCGCACCAAGTGGCTGATCTTCAATTCTCCGAGCAACCCCGCGGGTGCCGGCTATTCCCGCGCCGAGCTGAAAGCCCTGACAGAGGTGCTGCTGCGCCATAAGCAGGTCTGGATAATGTCGGACGATATGTATGAGCATATTGCCTTTCCGGGCTTTGGTTTTTGCACTCCTGCCGAGGTCGAGCCACGGCTTCATGACCGCACCCTGACGGTCAACGGGGTTTCCAAAGCCTATGCGATGACTGGCTGGCGTATCGGCTATGCCGGTGGCCCCGCGCCCTTGGTGGCGGCGATGAAAAAGGTCCAGAGCCAGAGCACTTCCAATGCGTCTTCCGTCAGCCAGTGGGCAGCGCTCGAGGCGCTAAACGGCCCGCAAGGCTATATCACGCGATCAGGGGCTGCGTTTTTGCGGCGCCGCGATCTGGTGGTTGGGCTGCTTGACGGGATCGAGGGCATGACTTGTGCCACACCTCAAGGGGCGTTTTATGTTTATCCGGGCATTGCCGGCCTGATCGGGCGGAAAACGCCGACAGGGCAAATGATCACTTCCGACGAGGGTTTTGTTCTTGCCCTGCTCGTGGCCACCGGCGTGGCGGTAGTGCACGGGGCCGCCTTTGGTCTGTCGCCGCATTTCAGGGTTTCCTACGCGGCGGCAGATGCCGATTTGCTGGAGGCCTGCACCCGTATTCGCGATTTTTGCGCCACCTTGCGCTGACCTGCTATCTTATAGTAGGAAACCCCATGAGCCTTGTTGTCCTTGCCCGTTTTTCCGGTGAAAAATCCACCTATATCCGTGTTCATATCATTATGGCGCTCAGCGGCGCGGTGCTGATCAGCGGCGCGCTGGCGCTGGCGGGAAACCCTGATTGGTGGGTCGGCATTGTTGGCTCTTTTGCCGGTATCGCCATGCGCGGCTTTTATATTGCGTCTGAGCAGCTCGGCTTTGAGTGGGTGCTGACCAAAACCGGTCTCGTCAGCCCCAATGAGCGGACCATCGGGCTGGATGAGATAAAATCTGTTCGTTCGTTGTTTGGCTCGGTGCAGGTGATCACCCGCGCCGGCGATAAATTCCTGATCAAGTATCAGGCAACACCCGAGATTGTGATTGCCGAGATCGAGCGTGCCATAGCCAATTACGAGGCTCCATCATGAGCAACCCCGCCCCTGAAGAAATCCCGCTGCACCTTGATGATGGCGAGACCCTTCTGTGGCAAGGCAGCCCCGTGCGCCGCCCACCTGACAAATCCGCGCTCAATGCCGCGGCCAATACGGTGGTCACATTGTCTCTGGCTTTTGGTTTTTTTGCCTACTGGATGATGATCCCTGACCTGACTGCGCTCCAGAATGCCTTGCTGGTGCCGTTTTTTATTTTGATCTTGCTTGCGGTATTGCCGCCGGTCAAGCGCTGGCGCCGTGCCCGCCGCTTTGTGGCCGAGACCCGCTATACCCTGACCAGCCAGCGCGCATTTGCTGTCGGGCCAGAGCATGGGGAAGCAGAGCATCGGGAGGAGGTTATCTTTGGTCCCGACACCCTGAGCTATCTGGCAGCCGCCCCCAAAAACACCCTGTCTCTGTGGAATGACAGCAGCGAGGCCCGCCGCACACCGCTCCATTTTTCCGGTCTGGAGGACACCGCCGTGCCGTTTGATATTCTGCAAGGCCATCAACTTGCGCGACTCTGGCCTGCTGACTGAGGCTTTTGTGCATTGCAGGCTTTGAATCAGGGGCATATCCGGATATACCCGAGGGCAAACCGGCCCGCAAAATACCGAAAGAACACCCCATGACCACCCTCGTCAATGCCCGCCTGATAGACCCCGAAACCGGCACCGAGCGCTTGGGCGGGCTACGCCTGGAGGCTGGCCTGATCGCCGAGATATTGCCCGATGGCAGCGAGGGTATTGATTGCGGCGGCAAATGCCTTGCGCCGGGGATTATTGATATCGGTGTCAAGATAGGCGAGCCGGGCGAGCGCCACAAGGAAAGCTTTCGCAGTGCGGGTCGCTCGGCGGCAGCGGGCGGGGTCACCACCATGGTCACCCGCCCTGATACCACCCCGGCCATCGACAGCCCCGAATTGCTCGATTTTTTCAACCGCCGCGCTGCGGATATCGTGCCGGTCAATGTGCTGCCGATGGCGGCGCTGACCAAGGGGCGGAGCGGCGGCGAGATGACCGAGATCGGGTTTTTGAAAGATGCCGGTGCGGTCGCCTTTACCGATGGTGACCGGCCGGTGCAAAACCCCAAAGTGCTGGCCCGTGCCCTGACCTATGCCGCTGATCTTGGCGCGCTGGTCATGGCTCACCCGCAAGAGCCAACCCTTTCAAAGGGCGCCTGCGCGACCTCGGGGCCGCTGGCCTCGCTGATGGGGTTGCCCGGTGTTTCGCCGCTGGCCGAGCGCATCCAGTTTGAGCGTGATATGGCGCTGGTCGAGATGACCGGCGCGCGCTATCACGCCGACCAGATCACCACCAAAGCCGCCCTGCCGGCACTGGCGCGCGCCAAAAAGGCGGGGCTGAAGGTGACAGCCGGGGTCTCGGCCCATCATCTGACCCTCAACCAGCTTGATATCGAGGGCTACCGCACGTTTTTCAAGCTCAAGCCGCCGCTGCGCACCGAGGAAGACCGGCTCGCGGTGGTCGGGGCTGTGCAATCGGGGCTGATAGATATCATCTGCTCCATGCACACCCCGCAGGATGAAGAAAGCAAGCGCCTGCCCTTCGAGGAAGCCGCCAGCGGCGCGGTAGGTTTGGAAACCCTGCTGCCGGCCTGTATGCAGCTTGTGCATGGCGGGCATTTGAGCCTGCCCGAGCTGTTTTGTGCCCTGTCGCTCAACCCCGCGAAATTGC
This sequence comes from Paracoccaceae bacterium, assembly GCA_021647745.1. Classification (GTDB taxonomy): domain Bacteria; phylum Pseudomonadota; class Alphaproteobacteria; order Rhodobacterales; family Rhodobacteraceae; genus UBA3077. The sequence goes on from JAKIUB010000005.1 coordinate 64,308, forward strand.
TGGGGCTGGATGCCGGGCGGCTGGCGGTGGGCGCACCTGCTGATCTGGTTTTGTTTGATCCGAATAAACCCTTTGTGCTCAATCGCGCGGATATGCATTCCAAATCCAAAAATACCCCCTATGATCTGCGCCGCATGGAAGGCGTAGTGCTGCGCACCTATGTCGCGGGCAAGCAGGTCTTCCCGCTTGACGGCTAGAGAGATAGCGCCTCTAATCACGCCATGGACAGCATCATTAACCTTGTCATGACCTATGTGTTCTTTCTCGTCGCTGCCGGCAGCCCCGGTCCGGCGACGCTGGCCATTATGGCCACTTCAGCCACCATGGGCCGCAAGGCGGGGGTGCTGTTTGCCCTTGGTGTGGTTAATGGGTCGATCATCTGGGGCATGCTGGCGGCCTTCGGGCTGCTGGCGATCCTCTCACAATTCGCATGGGCCTTTATGGTGCTGAAATTCGCTGGCGGTGCCTATTTGCTTTGGATGGCCAGTAAGGCGCTAAGGGTGGCACTCACGCCTGATGCCAAACCCCGGCCACCCGAAACCCGACACAAATACCTGTATTTGCAAGGCATGGCCCTGCATCTGACAAACCCCAAAGCCTTGCTTTCATGGTCTGCAATTATCGCCTTTGGCGTGCCAAAAGACGCCCCGGCGGGCTACCTCATCGCCCTGCTGATCGGCTGCGCCGTCATGGCCTCACTCCTGTTCATCGGCTATGCGATGCTGTTTTCAACGCCCCGCATGATGGCGGGCTATCAGCGCCTGCGCCGCAAAATCAACGGCATTTTGGCGGCTGTTTTCGGCCTCGCGGGTATCAAGCTCCTCACCTCCAACGTATAAGGTCTTACCATGGTTCCATCCGTTTTTCGCTTTTGGGGTGCCCAGCCGGGTTGGGATGCGGCTTGGCCATGGCTGCTCGGTATTCTGGCCGTTGCCTATCTGCTTGGCTCCATTCCTTTTGGTCTTCTGGTCGGCAAGGTGATGGGGTTGGGCGATGTGCGCAAGATCGGATCGGGCAATATCGGGGCGACGAATGTTTTACGCACCGGCAATAAAAAGGCCGCCCTGCTGACTCTGCTGCTCGATGGCGGCAAGGGGGCAGTGGCGGTGCTGGTGGCGCGCTATCTTTACGGCGATACAGCAGCGCAGGCCGCGGCACTCGGTGTATTCCTTGGCCATATCTTTCCGGTTTATCTCGGGTTTCGCGGCGGCAAGGGGGTGGCGACCTTTCTTGGTATTCTGCTGGCGATCAACCCTTTTGTCGGCTTGGCGGCCTGTGCGACATGGTTGGCTACGGCGGCCGTTTTTCGCATGTCTTCGCTGGCCGCACTGGTAGCCGCGCTCAGCGCGCCGCTTTGGCTATGGGTGTTTGATCTGACCACCACCACCGGCCTTGGTGTGGTGCTTGCCGCGCTGGTCTGGTTGCGTCACAGCGCCAATATCGGGCGTATTTTGCGCGGGAAAGAACCACGCATTGGCAAAAAATAACAGATTTTCCAACTTTTATTGAGCAAGAAACGGGTGGTGGAAAACCCGGGTTTGGCTAGGGTATTCCAATAGCACGGAGACCTAGAATGAAACTTGAATTTCATCCATATGATAGCGCATGGGTAAAAAATATCCGCCAGGGCGGCGCGGATGATTACGGGCTGCCGGCGGAGCGGGCGGTTTCTGATGGCAAAGGCAAACCTTGCCGCCACTGCCTGCAATATATACCGGTGGGTGCCGCAATGCTGATTTGCGCGGCGCGGCCCTTTCCTGTGAAGCAGCCCTACGCGGAGACCGGACCGATATTCTTGTGTGCGGAGGCCTGCGCGGCCTATGCGGGCGAGGAGGTGCCACCGGTTTTGCAGGACAGCCCGGAATATCTGCTCAAGGGCTATAGCTCTGACTTTCGGATTGTGTATGGCACGGGGCAGATCACGCCGCAGGCAGAAATCGAGCGCGTGGCCACAAAGATACTGGCACAAACCGGCATTGCTTTTGTCGATGTGCGCTCGGCGCGAAATAATTGCTTTGCCTGTCGGGTGACAGGCGGGGCATAGGGTGTTTTCAGCGCGGTTGGCGCATATTGGCTTTGCCATGCAGCCGCCGGCAAAAAAAGAAGGGTTAGCCGAAGCGGTCAGCCAGCTCTTATCAGATCTTTATGGATGATCACATCCGCTTTTGGAAATGCCTCCAGTAAACCTTGCTTGAGCGCGCGGCTGATATCATGGGCCTGTTGCAGGGTTTGCGCCCCGTCCAGCTCGATATGGACCTGCACAAAAAGCGTGGTGCCGGCGGTGCGGGTCTTGAGATCATGAAAGCCGTGCAGCCCGGGCCAGCCGGAGATGATGCCTTCAAGTTTTTCAAGGGTTTTGGCATCGGCCGAACGGTCCATCAAAGCATCAAACGCCGCCCCGCCAATGCGATACGCGCCGTTGAGCAAAATCGCCGACGCCAGCAGCGCGATGATCGAATCAAGCTGGGGAAAGGCCAGAAACGACGACACCCCGAGCGCGATCATCGCCCCGATATTGGGGATAAGATCGGCGACATAATGAAGGCTGTCAGCTGCCACAACCTTGGAGCCGGTCTGCCTGACCACGCGGCGCTGCCAAAGCACCAGCATCAGAGTCACGGCAATGGATATCCCCATCACCAGCATGCCTTGTGCTTCGTTTTCCAGCTGGGCCGGCTCGTCGGCGATCAAGCGGGATATAGCGCCGTAGCCGATAAAAACCGCTGCGCCCGCCAGCAAAACCGCCTGCCCGAGTGCGGCAAGATCTTCGGCCGAAGTATGGCCAAAGCGATGGTCTTCGTCGGCAGGGCGAGCGGCATAGATGATCGCCATCAGCGCGGTCATCGAAACCACCAGATCAAGCGCGCTATCCGCCAACGAGGCCGCAACCGAAAGCGCCCCTGTCGCCTGTAGCGCCCACAGCTTCAACCCGACCAGCGTCAGGGCGACCAACACCGAAGCTGCTCCTGCCGAGAGGTTAAGCTTGTGGTCGGGTTTTGCCGGGCCGGTGCTCATGGCTGTGGCGTCAAAGGGAGCGTGGCATTGCGCTGCTGTGAGGGAAGGATCAAGGCCATATCGTCGCATCTCCTGTTGAATACCGCTCAAATAAGTGCCATTTGACCGGTAAGTAAACCGTTTCCCGTGTCAGGGTAGTTTATTTGTGACATTTAGCTATTTGCAAGTAAAACCTGACTGCGCCATAAAAGGCCCAAAGATCATGACCGACACTCCGAAAAGCCCGCAACAGCTTGAATTACTGAAAATGACCAGCACCATCGTCGCCGCGCATGTCGGCAACCCCTCGGCCCAGCCGGTCGATATTGCTGCGCTGATCGATACGGTGTTTGACAAGCTTGCCACAATCTCCATGCCCGAGCTGAAGGCCTATCAGCGCCCCGAGCCGGCTGTGCCGATTTGTGAATCCGTGACCGATGACCACCTGATCTGCCTCGAAGATGGCCGCAAGATGAAAATGCTCAAGCGTCATATCAGCTCGGTTTATAATATGACCCCCGCGCAATATCGCGAAAAATGGGGTCTGCCGGAGCACTACCCGATGGTGTCGCCAAACTATGCGCTGAAACGTCAGGAACTGGCCAGAAAATCCGGCCTCGGCCACCATAAAAAGGAGAAAGCCTCGTGAGCGACTCTGACAGCGCGAACGCACCCAAAAAGCTGTTCATCAAAACCTATGGCTGCCAGATGAATGTTTATGATAGCGAGCGCATGGGCGATGCGCTCGGGGTTAGTGGCTATCAACAGGTCGATAGCCCCGAGGGCGCGGATATGATCCTGCTCAATACTTGCCATATCCGCGAGAAAGCGGCAGAGAAAATCTATTCCGAGCTGGGGCGGTTTCGCCCGCTCAAAGAGGCTAATCCCGATCTGAAAATTGGCGTGGCAGGTTGCGTGGCGCAAGCCGAGGGCGAGGAGATCATCCGCCGCCAGCCAATGGTGGACCTCGTGGTCGGCCCGCAAGCCTATCACCGCCTGCCCAAAATGCTGGAGCATATAAAAGACGGCGGCCACGTGGTTGATACCGACTTTCCCGAGGAAGACAAATTTACGTTATTGCCACGTGGTCCCAAGGCCAAGCGCGCGCCGAGCGCTTTTTTGACCGTGCAGGAAGGCTGTGATAAATTTTGCGCCTTTTGTGTGGTGCCCTATACGCGCGGTGCCGAGGTCTCGCGCCCGCCCGCCCGCCTGCTCGACGAGGCCCGCGACCTGATCGAGCGTGGTGTGGTCGAGATCACGCTGCTTGGCCAGAATGTAAACGCCTATGAGGCCGATGGCTGGTCACTGGCCCGCTTGCTGCGCGAAATGGCCAAGCTCGACGGGCTGGAGCGGCTGCGTTTTACCACCTCGCACCCCAATGATATGGGGGACGACCTGATCGCGGCCTTTGGCGAAGAGGAAAAGCTGATGCCCTATTTGCACCTTCCGGTGCAATCCGGCTCTGATAAAGTGCTCAAAGCAATGAACCGCAAGCACACGGCCGAGAGCTATTTGCGCCTGCTTGAACGTATCCGCGCTGCCCGCCCCGATATTGCTCTTTCGGGCGATTTTATCGTTGGCTTTCCCGGCGAGGAAGAAGCCGATTTTCAGGCAACACTGGAGCTGTGCAAAGAGGTCCGCTATGCGGCGGCCTATAGCTTCAAATACTCTCCCCGCCCGGGCACCCCGGCGGCAGACCGCGCCCATGTAGACGAAAGCACCAAGGGTGAGCGCCTGAAGCGCCTGCAAACCCTGCTCACCGAGCATCAGTTTGATTTTCAGCAAAGCATGGTAGGAAAAACCATGCCGGTATTGCTGGAGCGCGCTGGTCGGGACCCTGGCCAGATGGTTGGCAAATCTCCCTATCTGCACGCTGTTCATATGAAGGCAGAAGCCGGTTTAGCGGGAAAGATTGTTCAGGCAACCATCCTGCACTCCGAGCGCAACTCTCTGGCGGGAAAGGTGGTCTGACCACCTGAATATTCTGGAATAAAAACGCCGCGTTGGCAAAATGGGTGGCCAAGGGCCGTTCAGGATAGTGACGGGGTGGTTCGGGTCTCGATCCGGTCGCTGATGATTTTTTGAATGCTGGCTATGGGCAGATCCGCCTCCTCGCCGGCGCGGTGAATTAGCACAAGGCGCCGCGTTTCCTGCGGGGTGCAAAATGGCACGAGGTTGAGGTGCTCTTCTAGTGGTGGCGCTAGAAACCGCTGCGGAACAATCGAGACGCCAAACCCTTCACGCACCATTTTTTCGATCGCATCAAGGCTGTCGACCTCCATAATCTCGTTTACCTGAATTCCGCGAGCTTGCAGGCGGGCGGATACCTGATGGCCCATCCATGTCATGTTCTCAAAGGCAATAAACGGCTGGCTGCTTAGGATAGCTTCGTCGGTATCGGGCTGTATGTGCTTGGGAAAAATCACATAGAGCGGCTCGATAACCAGCTCTTGCACCTGCAATTCTGGCAGGGCTGTGATGGGCGCGGTCAGGATGGCAAAATCCAGGTCGAGGTTGAGAACCTGTAGCGCCAGCATGCCGGACAAGCCCGATTTCACTCTGATGCGCAAGCCGGTTTGGTGCTGTTGCAGCTCGCGCAAAACTACCGGCAGAAAATGCTGGGTTTCGGTTGGCACTACGCCAAAGGATATTTGATCTCTATGTTGTAAGCCAGAGCCGATCAGCTTTACGGTATTAACCATCTTGAGCGCCTTTTGCGCGGCGAGGGCGGTGGCTTTGCCGGTTGGGGTCAGTTTGGCGGGGCGGGTCGAGCGGTCAAACAGTTTTTGGCCGAACTCCTCTTCCAGTGTGCGGATCTGTAGCGATATCGCGGAATGGCTCAAAGAGACCTTGTCGGCAGCCGCCGAGAAGCTATTGTTTTCATAGATGGCAACAAGGGATTTGAGCTGCTGCAGGTTCATGACGTTTCCTTGGCTTGCGAGAATATCTAACACTATTGGCAAAACAAGTCATTTTTATTTTGTAAAACTATCTCTATGTTGTCTTGAGAAAGTGAGATCGGCTATGCCTCAAAAAAGTAAATCCGGCCCGCTGGCGGGGATCAAGGTGCTGGACCTGTCGCGCATATTGGCGGGGCCGAGCAGCACCCAGTTATTGGGTGATTACGGTGCCGATGTCGTTAAGATCGAGCGGCCGGGCGTGGGGGATGATACCCGCAAATGGGGCCCTCCCTATGTGAAGGATGTGGCGGGGAATGATACCTCCGAGAGCGCTTACTATCTAGCGGCGAATCGCAACAAACGCTCGGTGGCGGTGGATATTTCCACACCCGAGGGGGCTGCTCTGGTCAAGGCGCTGGCGGTAAAGGCTGATGTTTTGATCGAGAATTACAAGCTAGGCGGGCTGAAAAAATACGGGCTGGATTATGCAGAAATATGTAGAATTAACCCAAAAATTATTTATTGCTCGATCACCGGTTTTGGACAAACCGGTCCCAATGCCCACCTGCCGGGCTATGACCTGATGGCGCAAGGTTATGGCGGGATCATGAGTTTGACCGGCGAACCAGCGGGTGCGCCGATGAAGGTGGGGGTCGGTATTGCCGATATTATGTGTGGTATGTATGCAGCCACGGCGGTGCTGGCAGCGCTGCGCCACCGGGACCAGACTGGCGAGGGGCAGTATATTGATGTGGCTCTGGTCGATAGCCAGATCGCGTGGCTGATCAATGAAGGCACCAATTATTTGCAATCGGGCAAGCTACCGAAGCGGCGGGGCAATGGTCACCCCAATATCGTGCCCTACCAGGTGTTTGCCGCCAGAGATGGCCACCTGATCGTGGCGGTTGGCAATGACAGCCAGTTTGCCCGGTTTTGCGAGGTGATCGGCATGCCGGATCTGGCGAAAAACCCTGATTATACCAGCAATATAAATCGAATCGAAAACCGTGAGGCCTTGCTTCCTCTGATAGAGGCAAAGATGGCTATGATGGACAAACAAGCGCTGCTCGGGGCGATGAAGGCTGCCAATGTGCCTTGCGGCGAGGTCAACAACCTGAAGGAGGTGTTTGGCAGCGAGCAAGTGGCAGCGCGGGGCATGGTTGTGCAGATGGACCACCCCCACAGCCCGGTGCGGCTGATCGGTAATCCGGTGAAGTTCTCCAAGACGCCGGTGACCTACAGAAAAGCGCCGCCGCTCTGCGGAGCGGATACCGACAGTGTAATGAAGGACTGGCTCGGGAAAGGCTAGATGATGTTTTCGAGCGAAGCGCAAAGGGCCATTTTAGCGGTGGTAAAACAAGAGGCGCGGCTGGGCGAGACTTGATCTGTTATGGCCCTAAAGCGGGTGCGATCAAACTTTTCACAATCGCAGGTTAAGCTTTATTCAGCCAATATTGTGAGGCATGTTGAGGCTTAAAACTGCATTTCAAAGTAAAATAATGGTAAAGAACAGTTGAAAACTATCGTAAGTCGTGCATTCTAGGTGTACGGGTTCAACGCGCTTTTCTGCCGGAATGACAATTCCGAATATGGCGGCGGGTTTTGGGTCTAAAAATTAGTGTATATGTTAAGCCATCGCATGTGCATCTAGTGCCGGATATCCGGCCTTGTTTCCAGATGGCACATGAAACTATCCCGGAGGATAAAATGAAATTTAAATCACTCGCGATTGCCATGACCGTGGCCGGCGTTATCGGCGGCGGTGCGCACGCTCAAGAGCAAAGCTTTATTTCGATTGGCACTGGCGGTGTGACCGGCGTCTACTACCCCGCAGGCGGCTCGATTTGCCGGCTGGTAAACAAAAACCGCAAAGAAACCGGCATTCGCTGTTCGGTTGAGTCAACTGGTGGATCGATTTACAACATCAACACCCTGCGTGCTGGTGAGCTGGAATTTGGCGTTGCCCAGTCTGACTGGCAGTTCCATGCCTATAACGGCACCTCGAAATTTGCGGACCAAGGCCCGTTTGAGGACCTGCGCGCTGTGTTCTCGCTACACCCCGAGCCGGTAACGATTCTGGCACGCCGTGATAGCGGCATTGCCAATATCACCGATATCAAGGGCAAGCGCTTTAATATCGGCAATGCCGGCTCTGGCACCCAAGGCACCTGGGAAGTGATCGAGGGAATCTTTGGCTGGGAGCGCTCCGATCTGGCGCTGGCCTCTGAAATGAAATCAGCCGAGACTGCTGGCGCATTGTGCGACAACAAAATCGACGGCTATTTCTGGCTGGTTGGCCACCCTTCTGGCCTGACCCAGGAAACCATCGCTTCGTGTGATGCGGTTATCGTGCCGGCAGTAGCGCCTGAAATCGACGCGCTGATCGCCGATAACCCGTATTACCGCTATGCAACCATCCCCGGTGGCATGTATCCGGGCAACCCGGATGACATCCAGACCTTTGGTGTGGGTGCCACGGTGGTGACTTCCGCTTCGGTTTCCGAAGAGGCGGTTTATCAAGTCGCCATGGCGGTGCTGGGCAATCTTGATGATTTCCGTAAATTGCACCCGGCTTTCGCCAATCTGAAAGCCGAAGAAATGATTGCCGACAGCCTTTCTGCACCACTGCACCCCGGTGCGATCCGTGCGTATCAAGAGCTGGGCCTGATGGATTAATCAGCACTTTATAATACTGGTGGGGGCGCTTAGCCCCCGCCTACCCATAAAAATATAGGGCTTAAGCCCAGTTTTTTACAACAAGGGATAAAGAACCATGAGTGATCAAAGCAAAGCCAGTGGTGCAGCCGAGATTAGTGCTGACGATCTTGTCGCCGAATTTGATGTAGGGGCGCGCAACCCGGATAACTGGCAGGGCAAAATGCTGGCCGGTGTGGCACTGATCTGGGCGCTTTTCCAGATCTATAACGCCTCGGTGCTGCCATTCACCCTCAGCCAATGGACCGGCTTTTCGGGCTTTGTGTTCAACTCTGACAAAGAGCGCGCCATCCATCTGGCTTTTGCGCTGTTTCTGGCCTGCACGGCCTTTCCTTTGTTCAAAAAATCTCCGCGTAGCCACATACCGTGGTATGATTGGGCGCTCGGCCTTGGTGGCGTGGTAGTGACCATGTATCTGGTGTTTAATCAGTCCGCCATAGCGCTACGCTCGGGCCTGCCAACCACAATTGACCTTATCATCTCGGCCTCGGGGTTGCTGATTGTACTGATAGCCACCTACCGGGCATTGGGCCTGCCAATGGTGGTGGTGGCGGCGTTCTTTTTGGTCTATGTTTTCTTTGGTGACCAGCAATTCATTCCCGACGGTATCCAGTGGAAAGGCGCCAGTTTTAGCAAGGCCATGTGGCATTTCTGGATGCAGACCGAGGGTGTATTCGGGCAGGCGCTCGGGGTTTCGGCTTCGATGGTGTTCCTGTTTGTGCTGTTTGGCTCATTGCTTGAAAAAGCCGGAGCAGGGAATTATTTTATTCAGGTGGCATTTGCGCTGATGGGCCACATGCGTGGCGGCCCTGCAAAAGCAGCGGTGGTGGCTTCGGCCGCAACCGGGCTGATCTCGGGTTCATCCATCGCCAATACCGTGACCACCGGCACATTTACCATCCCGCTGATGAAGCGGGTTGGCTTCTCGGCTGAAAAGGCCGGGGCGGTCGAGGTGGCATCCTCGACCAACGGCCAGCTCACCCCGCCGGTTATGGGGGCAGCGGCATTTCTGATGATCGAATATGTCGGCATTCCTTATATGCAGGTTATCCAGCATGCGTTTTTGCCGGCGGTCATCTCCTATATCGCGCTGGTTTACATTGTGCATCTGGAGGCCTGCAAAATGGGCATGGAGGGGCTGCCGCGCCCCGGTGCGCCTAAAACCCGCGCCCAGCGGCTGATGGGCATAGCCTTTGGTTTTCTTGTTTTCATCGTACTGGCGCTCGGGGTCTATTACGGGCTGGGCTGGCTGAAGCCGATGTTTGGTGACTACACCATGTATGGCATGATCGTGGTGTTTCTGATTGCCTATCTGGGGCTGATCTGGTGGGCTTCAAAATACCCTGATCTGGTAATTGACGACCCTAATTCGCCTTTGGTGAAACTACCTGAAATTGGGCCGGTAGCCAAAACCGGCTATTATTACGGGCTGCCGGTGGTGGTGCTGATCTGGTGCTTGATGATCGAGCGGTTCTCGCCGGGGCTTGCAGCCTTTTGGGCGACACTGGCGATGATCTTTGTGTCGATCACCCAGCATGCGCTAAAGGCGATGTTTCGCGGTGAAGGCAAAATCGCGGCAGGCATTGCCTATGGCTGGTCACAGCTGATTGACGGCATGATCGCTGGTTCGCGCAACATGATCGGCATCGCGGTGGCAACCGGCACTGCCGGCATTATCGTCGGCACAGTCGGCTTGACTGGCGCACATCTGGTCATCGGCGAGTTTATCGAATATATTTCTGGCGGCTCGCTGATATTGATGCTGATCTACGTGGCGATCTTTTCGCTGGTGCTCGGCATGGGGCTGCCAACCACGGCGACCTATATCGTTATTGTAACGTTGATGGCACCGGTGATCATCACCGTGGGCGCGCAATCGGGGCTTATTGTGCCATTGATCGCGGTGCACATGTTTGTGTTTTACTTCGGGATATTGGCGGATGATACCCCGCCGGTGGGGCTTGCGGCCTTTGCCGCGGCGGCGATTTCCGGCGGTGACCCGATCAAAACCGGCATCATCGGGTTTTCTTATGATATGCGTACCGCGATCTTGCCGTTCCTGTTTATCTTCAACACCGAGCTGCTGCTGATAGATGTAACCCCGATGAAGGCGGTGTTTGTGTTCTTTGTGGCGACGGTGGCGATGCTGCTATTCGCCTCGGCCACGCAAAACTGGTGGCTGACCAAAAACAGAATGTGGGAAAACGCAGCGCTGCTGCTGATCGCCTTTACCCTGTTTAACCCGGGCTACTGGCTCAATATGTATCAAGCACCCTATGTAGATACCTCACCCACCGAAATCGCCCGCCTCGCCACCGAGGCCGCCGATGACGACGTGCTGCGCATCAGGGTGACGGGAGAAAACTTTGCTTCCGGCAAAATAACCACCACCACGGTCGAGTTGCCTCTCGGGGCCAAGGATTATGGCGATGGCCCGGCGCGGCTCGAGCAATTTGCCGGTATTGCCTTTGCCGAAGGTGATGACGGGGTGGTCGTGGACAATGTGGTGTTTGGCAAAATGGCTCAGGATAAGGGTATCGATTTTGACTGGCAGGTGCTGAATGTCGAAGTGCCCGCCGAGCGCCCGTTTAAGGAGTGGTTCTATATTCCGGCAGTGCTGTTGCTGATGATGATCTGGTTGCTGCAAAAGGGGCGGATTCGCAAACAAAAAGAGCAAGTGGCCTAAGGAGGGCTGGGTATGTATAAAAAAATATTTGTGCCGGTGGACCTGAATCAAGAAAGCTCGTGGAAATCGGCTTTTCCGGTGGCGGTAAAAATGGCGCAGGAAAACGGGGCCAGCCTGGCGGTTCTTAGTGTAGTGCCTGATTTTGGCATGTCGATTGTCGGCTCGTTTTTTCCACCGGATTACGCAGAGAATGTGCTCAAGGAAGCCGAGAAAAACCTGAAAGCACTGGTGGATCGCGAGGTGCCCGCTGATATGGAGGTGTCCTCTTATGTGCGCCATGGCACGATCTATAAGCGGATCATCAAAGCCGCCGACGAGTTGGGTGCGGATCTGATCGTGCTGGCCTCGCATCGGCCCGAAACCAAGGATTACCTGCTGGGACCAAATGCAGCCCGCGTGGTGCGCCATGCCAGACAGTCGGTATTTGTTGTGCGCGAGTAAGCGATGAAGCCGGTGATAATTGCCGCACCCAACGGGGCGCGGCGCAGCAAGGCCGAGCACCCCGCATTGCCGATCACAATTGAGGAGATCACTGCCGAAGCTGTGGCTTGCCAGCGGGCGGGTGCGGCCGTGCTGCATCTGCATGTGCGTGATAGTGAAGGTATGCATAGTCTTGATGCCGGTCTTTATCGCGCAGCGACCGCCCTGATTGCCGAGCGCGCGCCGGATCTGGTCGTGCAGATCACCACAGAGGCCGCCGGTATTTTCGGGCTGGAAGCGCAGATTTCCAGCGCAATGGCCGTGCAGCCCGAGGCAATTAGCGTGGCGTGGCGCGAGTTTTCGCCGGAAAGCAACCCGCAGGCCCGCCGGTTTTATGACTGGGCGGCGGAGGCGGGGGTGCGCGTGCAGCATATCCTTTACTCGTCAGAGGATATGCGGCGTTTCAATGCATTCGGCCTTGAAGACCAGAGTATTTTGCTGGTTTTGGGCAGCTATACGGGTATGGAGGCAAGGGTGGAAGATTTGCCTGCCTATCTGGCCGGGCTGGGTGCGGTGCGGGACTGGTCGGTCTGTGCTTTTGGCAGAAATGAGCATGCGGTGGTGAGGGCTGCACTTAAAGCAGGTGGCCACGGGCGGGTTGGTTTTGAAAACAACCTACGGCTAAAGGATGGCCGCCTGGCCAGCGGTACAGCCGCGCTGGTTGGCCAATTCAGGCAACCGTTGGCGAGCGCAAATGATGTGCGGCAATTATGGAGGCTTGGGCTGCATGGCTGATCATGTGTTTCACCGCACCCCGGCGCGGATGCCCGAGGTGGTATCCGGTGAGGGGTGTTATTTGATCGATAGTACCGGCAAACGCTATTTTGATGCCGGTGGTGCGGCGGTTTCCTGCCTTGGACATAGCGATAGCCATGTGGCGGCGGCGATAAAGGCGCAGGTCGATGCAGTGGCTTTTGCCCATTCGGGTTTTTTTACCTCTGCTCCGGCCGAAGCGCTGGCCGACAAGCTGATAGCGCACGCCCCCGAGGGGATAGAGCGGGCGTATCTGGTGTCGGGTGGCTCGGAAGCGGTGGAAGCTGCGATCAAGCTGGCGCGGCAGTATTTTGTTGAAAAAGGTGAAGGGGAGCGCGGCCATGTAATCGCTCGCAAACAAAGCTATCACGGCAATACGCTGGGGGCTTTGAGTGCGGGTGGCAATGAATGGCGGCGCGGCCAGTTTGCGCCGTTATTGCTGAATATGAGCCATATAAGCCCCTGCTATGAATACCGCTTTCGCAAGAAAACCGAGAGCGCGGCTGCCTATGGGCTGCGGGTAGCCAACGAGCTTGAGGCCGAGATTTTGCGGGTTGGTCCATCGCGGGTGATGGCGTTTATTGCCGAGCCGGTGGTGGGGGCAACCTTGGGTGCCGTGCCTGCCGTGGCGGGTTATTTCGCGCGTATTCGAGAAATTTGTGACCAATACGGTGTGCTGCTTATTCTGGACGAGGTGATGTGTGGCATGGGCAGAGCCGGGTCGCTTTTTGCCTGCACCCAAGACAGGGTGCGGCCCGATATTCTAACCATAGCCAAGGGATTGGGCGCGGGGTATCAGCCGGTGGGCGCGATGCTGTGCAGTGGTGAAATTTACGATACCATCACCAGTGGCAGCGGGTTTTTCCAGCACGGGCATACCTATATGGGCCACCCTGTTGCTGCGGCTTGTGCGCTGGCGGTGCTGGAGCGGCTGCTTGATGATGGTCTGATAGAGCAGGTTCTAAAGCGGGGAGCATATTTGGAAGGGCGGTTAGTGGCAGAGCTGGCGCAGCTTGAAATGGTTGGCGACATTCGCGGGCGCGGGCTTTTTTGGGGGATCGAAATTGTGGCGGATCGCGGCACGAAGCAGCCGTTTGACCCCGCCCTGAATATTGCGCCTAAAATCAAAAAAGTGGCGTTTGAACGCGGGTTGATGTGCTATCCGATGCAGGGCACGATTGATGGCCAGCATGGCGACCATGTACTGCTCGCCCCGCCGTTTATTGCCAGCGAGGCCGAACTGGGCCGTATGGTTGCCACTTTGAAAGCAGCGATCATTGAGGTGGTCGAAGGGCGGTAATATTTGTTTGCGGGTTGTTTTACATAGCCGCGACCACCTCCGGCCCTAGATGTCCACCCACTTTGTTAGCGCGGCAATGTCCGGCCTTGGGCGCTCAGGCGGCTTGGCAGTGCGGCTGCCAATGTGGATAAAACCGGCGACAAACTCGTGTGGCTCCACCCCAAGCCCCTGCTTGAGAAATGTGTGATCAAAGGCCATCGGACCGCTGAGCCAGTTTGCTCCCCAGCCCGAGGCCAGCGCCCCGTTGAGCAGCGCAAGGCAGACTGCACCGGCCGAAAGTGTCTGCTCGATTTCCGGCACATCTTCGCGGATCACCGGCGAAGCGATGACCGCCACGGCAAGATGGCCGTCATTGAACTGGGAGCAGGCTTTCCCGCGCTTTTCGGCGGGCAGGCCAAGATCATCGTAGCGAGCTTCAGCCAGCGGGCCGAGGCGGCGCAGCGCCGGTTCTGCCAGCACAATAAAATGCCAAGGCTCCAGTTTTTTGTGGTCTGGCGAGCGCGCGGCAATTTCCAACAGGGCTGACAGCTCTTCACGTGAGGGCACCGGCGGGCGCAGGGTTTTGGCGGGAGTGGAGCGCCGGGTTTTCAAAAAGGCGAGAACTTCGGGCACGGATTCAGGCATTGGCAACTCCGATTCTGGCAATGATTTCGCATTTGGCGGTATTTGCGTCTGTGCCCCAATTGGCGGTGCGGCTGGAAAATAGCGTGGCTTGAGAGGCAAGGATCGGCGGGCCTTCCAGTATTTTCAGGTGGTTGGCCTTTAGGGTATCACCGGTCGAGGTGATATCGGCGACCGCTTCTGCGGTCAGGTTTTTGATGGTGCCTTCGGTGGCGCCCTGACTATCCACCAGCTGGTAGTCGGCCACGCCCTCGGCGCGCAGATATTCACGCAGGATATTGTGGTATTTGGTGGCGATGCGCAGGCGCATGTGGTGGGTTTGGCGAAAGGCGGCGGCGGCGGCGTCCAGATCATCAATGGTTTCGACATCAGCCCAAAAGCGCGGCACCGCCAATATCAGGTCCGCATGGCCAAATCCCATCTCGGCCAGACTTTCCACCTGCGTTTCCCATGCCGGTATTTTTTCAACAACCAGATCCTTGCCGGTCACCCCCATATGGATACGCCCCGCCGCCAGCTCGCGCGGGATCTCGCCTGCCGATAGCAGCACCAGCTCGATATTATCCACCCCCAGCACGCGGCCGGCATATTCGCGCCCCGCGCCGGTGCGCTCCAGCGTAATACCGCGGGCCGCAAACCACTCAAAGGTCTGCTCCTGCAAGCGGCCCTTGGAAGGCACGGCAAGTTTCAGCGCGCTCATGGCCGGTCTCCATTCAGGGATAGCAGCGCCTCGGGGCGGATGATGCCCCCGACAGCAGGCACGCTTCGGCCCAGCGCTGTAGTCAGGGCATCATAGCGCCCTCCCTGGGCTATTTGCGGCAAGTCGGGGCGATTTTCAGCCGCGAAGCCAAAAACAAAACCGTTGTAATATTCCAGTGTGGTGCGGCCATAGCTGGCTTCAAAAGGCAACTGAAACCCGTCAATGCCAAAACCGGACATCGCTGTGGCGCGCGCCTCGATCAGGTCAATCGCGGGGGTCAGTGCGGGCATATCCGCCGCGATGGCACGCAGGGTTTTGATGGCTTCTTCCATCGGCGCAGATACCGTCAGTGCGCGCTCCAGCAGTGCAACCTGTGCCGCCGGAATGGCGGGCGTGGCGCTATCTTCAAGCAGAATGGCGGCGCGGGCTTTTATTTCGGCTAAACTGCGCAGGCCGATAGCAGGGCCTTGCTCGGCCAGAAAGCTATCCAGATTTCCGGCGGTAGCGGATTTTAGCAGGGCGAGGCGGCTTTTCGAGGGTTGCGGTGATGATGCGTAACGCTCCAGCAAGCGCTTGAAACGTTCGGGCCGCCAGAGGTGGCGCATTAACGCGGCTTTGCGGGGGGGGCTGGTTTCGAGCGCCTGAATCCCGGCCAGAACAATGCCCATATCGCCGGTGGCCGGCTGCACGGGGGCATCGCGCAGGGCTTCGGCCAATAGCGCAAAAACCTCGGCATCAGCGCGGGCGGTATCCGCCTCGCCAAAGGCTTCAAAACCGCATTGCAGGTATTCGGTCGGGCGGCTTGATCCGGGCTGTTGCCGTCGCCAGACCGAACCGGCATACGCGTAGCGGCCAGCCTCGGCCCCGCTTTGCATGTGCATTTGCGCCACCGGCACGGTGAAATCGGGGCGCAGCATTTGCTCGCCCAACACCGGATCATGGGTGGTATAGGCGCGGGCGCGCAGGTCTTCGCCGTAAAGATCGATCAGAATATCGGCAGGCAACAGCGCGGCTGGCTCGACCGTTTTGGCTCCGTTGGTGGCAAAGCCGGCCATCAGGCGACCAACCTCGGCGCGCACGGCGTTCAGTCCCGCGCCCTGACGGGCTGATTTTAGATAAGCGCGATCACTAACCATCGGCGCGGCCGATCATTTTGCGCACTTGCGCCACCAGATCAGTGCGGTTTATTTCTATTTGTGCGGGCTGGGCTTTCCATTCCTCATTAGTGGTTATGTTGGCAGCCAGCGCCTTGCCCAGCGCCAGATCTTTTATCTGCACCACGCCGCGTGTCTGCTCGTCCCCACCCTCGATCACCGCTACGGGGGCGTTGCGGGCATCAGCGTATTTTAGTTGGTTACCGAAATTTTTAGGATTGCCCAAATAAACCTCGGCGCGGATTCCAGCACCCCGCAGTTCGGCGACCATGGCCTGATAATCTCCCATCCGGTCGCGGTCCATTACCGTGATGATCACCGGGCCTTTTGGGGTAGCCTGCGCCTGCCCCTTGGCGGCCAGCGCGGCGCGCAGCCGGTCAACCCCGATGGAAACACCCGTGGCGGGCACCGCCTGACCGGTAAAGCGCTTGACCAAATCATCATAGCGCCCCCCGCCCGCAACCGAGCCGAATTGCCGCTTGCGGCCCTTTTCATCAAGGATATCAAAGGTCAGTTCGGCCTCGTAAACCGGGCCGGTATAATAGCCAAGGCCGCGCACGACGGAAGGGTCGATCAGCAACCGATCAGCACTATAACCGCCAGCATCGGCCAGCTCGGCGATGGTTTCCAGCTCTTGCACACCGGTAAGGCCGGTTTCGGAGCCAGCCACCAGCTCGCGCAGGCGCGCACAAGTGTCGCCGCCGCTTTTACGCTTGGCACCCATAAAGCCCATGATGATATCGGCCTGCTCATCCGACAGGTTGGCCCCGCCGGTAAAATCGCCGCTTTCGTCCTTGCGCCCCGCGCCAAGCAGCGCGCGCACGCCCGCTGGGCCAAGCCGGTCGAGCTTGTCAATGGCGCGCAGCACAATGCCGCGCTCACTCTCAAAGCGGGTCGGGTCTGCGGGGTCGAGCACGCCCGCGACCTCCATCACCCCGTTTAGTACTTTGCGATTATTAACCCGTACGATGTAATCATTGCGGGCGATGCCCACGGCCTCTAGCGTATCGGCCAGCATCATGCATATTTCAGCGTCGGCGGCAACGGTCGGGGTGCCGACAGTATCGGCATCGCACTGATAAAACTGGCGAAACCGGCCTGGCCCGGGTTTTTCGTTACGCCATACCGGCCCGACTGCATAGCGGCGGTAGGGCGAGGGCAGGTCGTTGCGAAACTGGGCATAAACCCGCGCCAGTGGTGCTGTCAGGTCATAGCGCAGGGCCATCCAGCTATCGTCTTCGTCCTGCCACGCAAAAACGCCCTCGTTGGGGCGGTCTACATCGGGCAAAAACTTGCCCAATGCCTCGAGGGTCTCGACTGCGCTGGTTTCCAGCGGATCAAAACCGTAGGCGTGGTAAATATCGGTGATCTTGCCCAGCATTGCCGCGCGCGCCCGCACATCTTCACCAAAGTAATCGCGAAAGCCGCGCGGCGGCAAAGCCTTGGGGCGCATAAGTTTCGGTTTTCTTTTTGCCATCGGGGCGGTTCCTGCTTTGCTGATGGCGTTGTCCTAACCCATGGGGGCAAAACCCGCAAGTTTGAAGCGGCTTGGCGACGAGGTGCGAGATATTAATAAAGTATTTACCAATGCGACTTAAAAATTAACAAAGCCGATACGAGCGGGTGGTCTTGGCTGCGCCTGATAATTCAAGCAGGGCCAGCACGGGGTGCCGGATAGGAAACCATATGCCGATTGAAGGTTTTTACGTTTATTCTGCCGCAGATTTCGGACTTTCGAGCCAGTTTGATTTCTTTTTTCAGCCGGCAAGCGCAACCGTTAGCGGCCAGCCCGACTTGCTGACGATGAACGATGACGATGTAGCCTTTAACGACGAGGGGAATACTGCCGGATCGTCGCAAATTCTCGATACGGTACTAACGGTTGATGGCAGCGTTGTAGGTTTTGCGGGGGATGTGGTGCAGAATGTCGGGCAATCGGTGCTGACAAATCTGAGCAGTGGAGAAACCGGGCTTCTAATCCTTGTGCAGGTCAACGGGGCGGTTGTCGGGTTTGCCTCGACCATCTCGCTCGACCCGGCTGACAGTCTGGAGCTTGGCGCATGGCTTGGCTCGCAAAAAACCATTCCCTATGCCGACCTTGTCACGGCTCCGGCCTGTTTTACCCGTGGCACTCTTATCTTGACCGAAAGCGGCGAGCAGCCAATCGAGAGTTTGGCTGTTGGCGACAGGGTCATGACCAAGGACCACGGCATGCAGGTGGTCTGCTGGATCGGAAAATGCAGATCTTTGGGGCTGGGTAGCATGGCACCGGTATGTTTTCAGCCCGGCGCGATGGGCAACACGCGAGCGCTGATGGTTTCTCCGATGCACCGCATGCTGGTTTCCGGTGGGCTGGCCGAGCTACTCTTTGGCGAGGCCGAGGTACTCGTTCCCGCCAGTGCGCTAATCAACGGAGATACGATCTATCGCCAGCCAAGCCGTGAAGTGGATTATTACCATGTGATGTTTGCTCGCCACGAGATTATTTTTTCTGAAGGCTGCCCGAGCGAGAGCTTCGCCGCCGAAAGTGAGGCTATCGGCCGGTTTGGCCGTGCGGCGCACGCAGAAATATTAGAGCTGTTTCCGGAATTGCGCAACGATTGCTGGCCGGATGCCCGCCCCGTTCTCAATCCTGCGGAAACTGCGCTGTTGAGGATTGGGCCTGTCTGCCTTTAATTGCAAACACCTAGCTCATCTACGCAGCCTTTCTTTCAAATGCAAGGTGGCTCTTGCCGCTTGGCGTAGAATGCCTGCGACGTGGGTTGTAAAACCCATTAATGTATTCAGGCAAGGCCATGCTCATAAAATCAGAAGGTGAAACCAGCCCAGCAAGCTGATGAAAGCCGGAAAAACCTGGACTTAGCTGGTCCAAGGTTGGGGCAAGTGCATATAACCCTAATTTTGAGCCTAAACACCCTCGATCACTACAGCGATCCCTTGGCCAACCCCCACACACATCGTTGCCAGTCCTTTTTCTCTTGTGTTTAACTCCATCGCCAGTGTTCCCACCAGCCGTGCCCCCGTCATCCCCAGCGGATGCCCCAGTGCAATTGCTCCGCCATTGGGGTTTATATGTGTTGCATCATCGGGGAGACCTAATTCTCGTAAAACTGCAAGACTTTGCGCTGCAAATGCCTCGTTTAGTTCGATTAATGCAAGGCTGTTGATGTTTATGCCCAATATGGCGCATAGTTTTCGTGTGGCTGGCACCGGCCCCATTCCCATAATCCGCGGGGCAACTCCGGCGGAAGCGCTGCCAAGCACCCGTGCAATGGGGCGCAATCCGTGTGCTTTCACCGCAGCTTCCGAGGCAATAATTAGCGCTGCCGCGCCGTCATTCACACCGGAAGCATTCCCCGCAGTCACCGACCCACCCGCACGAAATGGTGTCCGGAGTGCTGCCAGCTTTTTGATCGAGCTTGGGCGGGGATGTTCATCTTGCCCGATGATTTGGGCCTTGTTTTGTGTTCGGGTGGTTACCGGCATAATCTCCAGTGCCAACCGTTTTTGTGCTGCTGCGGCTCTTTCTTGGGAGCGTAGCGCAAAAGCGTCCTGATCTTCTCTTGAAATGTGAAATTCTTCTGCAACATTTTCTGCCGTCTCGGGCATTGAATCAATTCCGTATTGTGCTTTTAGTAGCGGGTTCACAAACCGCCAGCCGATTGTGGTGTCGAATATCTCCGCCTGCCTGGAGAAGGGCATTTCAGCTTTGGGCATCACCAGCGGTGCGCGGGACATGCTCTCTACGCCTCCCGTAATCGCCAGCTCGATTTCGCCGGACTTTATCCCTCTCGCAGCGGCTATTACTGCATCCATGCCCGAGCCACAAAGCCGGTTTAATGTAATGCCCGGAACCAGCTCGGGCACCCCTGCCAATAGTAATGCCATTCGTGCAATATTCCGATTGTCTTCACCGGCCTGATTTGCGCAGCCAAGAAAAACCTCGTCTATTCGCGCTGAATCCAGCCCCTTGTTTCGCCGCAACAGTTCTGCAATTGGGAGGGAAGCCAAATCATCGGTCCTTACCGAGCTAAGCCCGCCCGCATAGCGCCCGATTGGCGTGCGGATATAATCACAGATGAATGCTTCACGCATATTTTGCTCCTGTTTTCGGCGGTATCTTGCCCTACATACCCTGACCGTGCGGTCAAGACCACTAAATGTTGCGCAAAAAATAGGATTGGCGTAACGTAGGGGTGCATAATCAAACGAGGAGAACCCCATGGGTAAAAGAGACGACCTGATTGCACTCTATGCATCTGATCTAAAAGAGAAATGCGGTATGACGCCGGATATGGCGCTTCTTACCAAGGTCACAATTGGCTGCGGACCATCAATTTATGATGCTGACGCCTCGACGGTGGCAGGAACGCAGGAATCGGAGCTGGAAACGGTTAAAAACAATTTTCTAATCAAGAAGCTCGGCTTGAATGACGGACCGGAATTGATGGCCGCTATCAATGAAGCGATTGAAACCTATGGCAGCTCGAATCGCAACAAATATCGCGCTGTATTCTACTACTTGCTGACAAAGAAATTCGGCAAAGAATCTGTTTATAGCTAAACTATCCTGCCTGACCGGAGTTCGGTCAGGCAGTTTTTGGGCTGATCCGGTTGTAGTGCCCCATTTTTCGCCCGGGCTTGATGTCTTTTTTGCCGTATAGATGGATACCGGTTCCATCGTTTTTGTTTAAGTGGCTAACATCTTCTCCAATAAGGTTAACCATGGTTGCATTGCTGTGCCGCATACCGTCGCCCAATGGCCAGCCACAAATGGCGCGTATATGCTGTTGGAATTGATCTATCAAGCAGGCATCTTGCGTCCAGTGGCCAGAGTTATGCACTCGCGGTGCTATTTCATTTACCACTAAACCACCTTTGGTAACAAACAACTCAACCCCCATGACTCCGACATAATCCAGAGCATTAAGAATGCGGGCTGCAAGCAATATGGCGTCGGTTTCCATCGTGTGAGATAAATTTGCCGGAACGGTTGTGCTATATAGTATGCCGTCGCGGTGAATATTCTCTCCGGGATCAAAGCAGGAAACCTTGCCGTGTTTGTTTCGTGCAGCGATAACCGAAATCTCCCGCTCGAAATCGACAAAACCTTCCAGAATGGCGGGCGCTCCATTCAGGCTAATGAAGGCGTCTTCTGTCTGACCGGGAGCGGTGATCTTTACTTGCCCCTTTCCGTCATAGCCAAAGCGGCGGGTTTTAAGGATAGCGGAAGTGCCGAATGCGGCAAAAGCGGCGTTAAGGTCTTTGAGGCTGTTCACTTCGGCAAACGGTGCAACACTAAGCCCTAATTTTTGTAAAAACCGTTTTTCAACGGCACGGTCTTGCGAGGTTGCGAGGGCGATTTTTTCCGGTAGGACGGGTGTGATCTTCTCCAGTATTTCAAGGGTTTTTGCTGGAATGTTTTCAAACTCGTAGGTAATTACATCTACGGAATTAGCAAACTCTTTGAGGGCCTCGTTATTATCATAAGCGGCTGTAAACACTTTCGCGGCGACATCCTGTGCCGGTGGGTTGGCGGCTGGCTCGTAAATATGTGTTTTGATCCCGAGCTGAGCTGCGGCCACGGAAAGCATTCTACCAAGCTGCCCGCCGCCCAGTATACCTATAATTTCAGTCAAGGGTGGGCTCCTCTGCGATGTTATCTGTTTGTTTCTGGCGGAATAAATCCAGCCTAGTGCCAAGATCAGCATCCGATAATGCCAATATAGCCGCAGCAAACAACCCCGCATTAGCCGCCCCCGCAGGGCCAATCGCCAGTGTGCCGACAGGAATGCCTTTTGGCATTTGGACAATCGAAAGCAGGGAGTCCCATCCGGACAGGGCCGAAGATTTCACCGGAACACCCAAAACAGGAATACGGGTTTTTGACGCCAGCATTCCAGGGAGGTGTGCTGCACCGCCGGCGCCGGCAATGATGACAGCTATCCCGTCATTTTGAGCGGATTGAGCATACTCGAACAGGCGATCCGGTGTTCTGTGAGCGCTAATGATCTTTGCTTCAAACGGTATAGACAGCCCTTGCAAAACTTCGGCAGCCTCTTTCATGGTTGGCCAGTCTGACTGGCTGCCCATCACGATCCCGACCTTACCCATTCTGATTTCTCCATATATCTGGGGGTTTTCTAGACCAACCGCCATCCGGTTTCAACTCGCCCCTTGCAGAGAGGCCTGTGGTGCCCCATATTTTTTATAATTATAGCTTTACAGGGCCAATAATGAGCAATTCCAGTTTCGCCACACACCCTAATTTACTGGGTTTTGAGCAACTTGACCGGCTTTTCGAGAGCCAGTTAAAAAATGACGGCTTTCCGCCTTATAATATTGAGCAAAGAGGGGAAAACCGGTTCAGAATTGTCCTTGCTGTGGCCGGGTTTAGTGATGAAGATCTGAGTGTTACATTTGTGAAGGGTGAATTATTGATAAAAGGTAAGCTGCACGCCCCTCAATCTGCACGCACATACCTCCATCGTGGTATTGCAGCACGGCAGTTCCAGAAGGGGTTTGTTTTGGCCAAGGATGTTGACGTAAAGCACGCGTATATGGAAGCCGGATTGCTATATATAGATCTTGAGCGTGCGGCGCCCGAGCGCCGCATCCAAAAAATCAAGATCAATGCAGGCTGATTATCCCGCGATCAATCCCATCTGTTCTAGCTTCAAAATGACCTGATGGGCGCAGTTATCAACCTCCGCATACTCGGTGTCAATAACCAACTCAGCCTTTACTGGCTCTTCATACGGATCTGAAATACCAGTAAATTCCTTTATTTTTCCAGCTCTTGCGAGTTTATACAGCCCTTTTCTATCTCTGCGCTCACACTCTTCAAGCGAAGTGGATACATGCACCTCCACCATGGAGCCAAAGGCCTCGATATCCTCCCTCACCGCGCGCCGTGTCGCGGTATAGGGGGCGATTGGTGCGCAAATCGCAATGCCGCCGTTTTTGGTTATCTCGGAAGCGACAAATCCGATACGCCTGATGTTCAGGTCGCGGTGCTCTTTGGAAAAGCCAAGTTCGGAGGACAGGTTTTTGCGAACAACATCGCCATCAAGCAGGGTTACGGGTCTTCCACCCATTTCCATCAGCTTTACCATCAAGGCATTGGCGATGGTTGATTTTCCCGATCCGGACAGGCCGGTGAAAAATACGGTAAACCCCTGTTTGTGCCGTGCAGGCCTTGTGCGCCGCAATTCCTTGACCACTGCCGGAAAGGAAAACCAATCGGGTATTTCCAAGCCCTCGGAAAGCCGCCGGCGAAGCTCTGTACCGGAAATGTTGAGGACGGTCATACCCTTCTCTACTTCATCAATCGGTTCATATTGTGCCTTTTCAAGCACATAGACCATATGCTTGAAATCAACCATTTCCACATTGATCTCGGCTTCATGCTTTTTGAAAAGATGCTGAGCGTCATACGGACCATAAAAATCTTCTCCGGCACTATTTTTGCCGGGGCCGGCATGGTCTCGACCAACGATAAAGTGTGTGCAGCCGTGGTTTTTGCGAATCAGGCCATGCCAAACGGCTTCACGCGGGCCAGCCATGCGCATGGCGAGATTGAGCAAGCTCATGGATGTGGTGGATTGTGGATACTTATCCAGCACAGCTTCATAGCATCTCACACGGGTGAAATGGTCAATATCGCCGGGTTTTGTCATGCCAACTACCGGATGGATCAGCAAATTGGCTTGTGTTTCTTTGGCAGCGCGAAAGGTCAGCTCCTGATGGGCGCGGTGGAGCGGGTTTCTGGTCTGAAAGGCGACAACCTTGCGCCACCCCATTTTACGAAAGTACGCGCGCAGCTCGTTTGGCGTGTTGCGCCGACGCCGAAAATCATAGTGGACAGGGGCTTGTATGCCCACAACCGGCCCGCCAAGATACACTTTTCCCGCCTTGTGGTGGAGGTAGTTTACAGCCGGATGCGCAATATCATCCGCCCCGAAAACCTTTTCCGCCTCGCGAGATTTGTCCGCCACCCATTTATCGGTAATCGACAGGATCGCCAATATTACCCCCTCGCTATCGCGCAAGGCGATATCCTGCCCAGGCTCGACGGTGGAGGCAAAGCTGTCGTTGATATCAAGTGTTATTGGCATCGGCCACAGGGTGCCATCACTCAGGCGCATGTTTTCAACGACAGAATCGTAGTCTGCCTCGCCAAGAAACCCCTTGAGAGGCGCAAACCCGCCATTCATCAGTAGCTCGAGATCGCAAACCTGCCGCGCGCTTAGGTCCCAGCTGGGCAGATCTGCGGCCTCGTTTTTGAGCTTTTCAGCGCTTTCGGAGGAGACGAACAACTCGGGGATCGGGGTAAGGTTTTGCATGGGTATCCATTGGGTTAAGGCGATGTTTGCCATTGTTTAGCGCCCCAATGTCGCAAAACCAAGGGGAGTTATTCCTGCTCGGAAAGAAAATGCTCTGCCTCGAGCGCCGCCATACAGCCCATCCCCGCCGAGGTGATCGCCTGACGATACTTAAAGTCCGTAATATCGCCAGCCGCAAAAACACCCGGAATGGAGGTCGCCGTGCTATCCGGCGCGGTAACGACGTATCCGCCCATATGGGTTTCAAGCGTATCTTTGACCAGCTCGTTGGATGGCGCATGCCCGATGGCAATAAAAACACCCTTGCAGGGGATGTCGGTAATCTCGCCGGTTTCAACATGGCGAACCTTTACGCCCTCGACACCAAGTGGGTCTTCCGAGCCATAAATTTCGTCCAGCTCGTGAAACCAGAGCGGGACAATCTTTTCGTTTTTCAACAAGCGGTTTTGCAATATTTTTTCAGCCCGCAGCTCGTCACGCCGATGAATCAGGGTTACCTTCGAGGCAAACTTGGTAAGAAAAAGAGCCTCCTCCACCGCGGAATTCCCCCCCCCGATTACCACAATTTCATCGCCGCGATAAAAGAAGCCATCGCAGGTGGCGCAGGCGGATACGCCGAATCCCTTGAATTTTTCCTCGGAAGGAAGCCCAAGCCATTTTGCCTGCGCCCCGGTGGCCAAAATAACGGAATCAGCCGTATATGTCATGCCGGTCTCCCCCTTGGCGGTAAACGGCCGCCTGGAAAGGTCCAGCTCCGAGATATGATCAGCGATGATCTCGGTGCCTGCGGTGCGGGCATGCTCTTCCATTTCAACCATTAAATCCGGTCCCTGAACTTCTTTGCGCGACGGCCAGTTCTCAACCTCGGTTGTGATGGTCAGCTGTCCACCTGGCTGCATGCCCTGCACCAGCACCGGCTCAAGCATAGCGCGGGAACCATAAATACCGGCTGTATATCCTGCGGGGCCAGAGCCGATAATAAGAAGTTTTGTGTGTTTGGTTTCGCTCATTTTAATTACCTACATGATTTGTTTAATCACAATATAGGGAGTGACAGCGCGGGTTTGAACCCCCTCGTTTTTGTGACTTCTTGGTCAAAATCGATGAAGTTTTGCGAAATATTATTGCGGAAATAATCATAGTTATGTAATAAGGGAAATACTTCGCTATATTTCAGGATAAAAATGCCCCATACCAAGCTCGACCCGATCGATAGAAAAATTCTGGCCGAATTGCAGGCCGATGGCAGGATGACCAATGTCGAACTATCCCACAGGGTTGGCATTTCGGCGCCGCCCTGTTTGCGCCGCGTCCGCACCCTTGAGGAAATGGGGTTAATCAAAGGGTATCACGCGGATGTAAACGCCCGCGCGCTTGGCTTTGAGGTTCAGGTGTTTGCAATGGTTGGTTTGCACTCTCAATCAGAGTCGGACCTTGTCGAGTTTGAGAAGCGTGTGCAAAATTGGCCATTGGTTAGAGAATGTCACATGTTGAATGGCGAGATCGATTTTATCCTGAAATGCGTTGCGCCCGATCTTTCAACGTTTCAGGATTTTTTGACCAAAGAGCTGACTTCGGCGCCAAATGTAGACAGCGTCAAAACTTCGCTGGTAATACGGGGTGCAAAAGACGAGCCAGGTGTTCCCTTTGATGTTCTTGAGCAGCGCGTTGAATCATAAGGGCTAATTTGTGATCACAGAAAGCATGCGCCCGTAATTGGGTAGCTTTTTATGCTGGGCATACCGATAGGAATAAAATTTTTCCGGGGTTTCATAGGTGCATTCGCCCACCCATTCGCAGATCTCAAGTTGCATAGAGCGCAGTTTGTGCAGTGCAAACGAGGGGAGATCAAACAGGTATTTTCCATTAGCGCCATTGATAAAGTATTGCGAGAAATTTTGATCCGTATCGAGAAAGGTTTCGAGAAATTCCGCACCGACTTCGTAGTTTTTCTGGCTAATACATGGCCCGATAACGGCAGAAATCCGATCCGGGCGTGCGCCTAAAGCCCGCATGGCGTCGACAGTGGCCTCTAACACACCGTTGATCGCCCCGCGCCAGCCGGCATGGGCGGCACCAATGATGCTCTTTTCGCGATCAAAAAATAGCACTGGCGCGCAATCTGCGGTCAGCACCGAAAGGGCGATGCCGGTTCTGTCACTAACGAGAGCATCCGCTTCTCTCTCCAAAAGGGCGGGGCTTGAAGCCTCGGGGTCTGAAATTGTGATCACACGGGCGGAGTGGATTTGTTTTGCCGAAAATAGTTGCTCGGAGGGTATATTGAAAGAAGCGGCGATCAGCGCTCTGTTTTGCCGAACGATCCCGGGGTCTTCAAAGGAGCCGAAACCGCAATTCAAAGTATGGAAAACCCCTTCTGATCCGCCACCTTTGCGGGTGAAAAACCCGTGCTTTTCTTTAGGAAGCAGAGAAGAAATTACTGGATCAAGTCGCATTCTGAAATCCTTGTGTATTTTCAAGGCTGTGTGATGAAATAGCCAACACTTTGAAAAGACGCCCCATTTCGCTATTACCTATAAGCCTGTTTTTTGCCATTTCAATATCATCGCCTCCGCGCCTCTTCAGCATTTCAGTGCGTGCTTCTATCCCGAGTTCGAGAAGAAAAGCCCCTTGCTCGGTGATCGCATAATTGACCCCGTTTTGAACAAGGTCGGAAAACCGCACATGCGCTGTCAGGTCGGCCATTCCGGGTGCTGCATACGGGTCGGTCTTTTGATGCTTTTGCACCGCCTGAAACGTATCCCCCGTTCCCTCGAATGAGCCATAATCAATGACCAGCGCCGACCCCCCGAGAGTAGCGACTCTTTTTGTGATCACACCTGATATATTGCGGGTGGCTTCATTCGTTTCGACGATCGTTCCCGTAGGGACATCCCCGAAAGCAGCCTCCAGCGATGGAATATTTCGGGTTTTTGATAGGCACAAAGCTATACTGTCATCAACCAACCGTTCCTGCCAGCCAAAATCATTTCGGACAAATTGTTGAATGGGAAGAGCGTCAAAAAATTCGTTGGCAACCAGAATGAGTGGTATTTCCGGTAGATCCTCAATGTTTTCAAGGTGGGAAAACGTAATACCCGCAAGGGTTTCTTTTTGTGTGGCGCGAAGCTTCGGGCTGTTTTCGACAAGATATATCTGTGCTGCGGATAGAAATTCCGGCTGCAATCTAGCCACCCGTAATATGTCTGCCATCAGGGTTCCGCGACCGGGGCCAAGCTCGCAAAGCGCAAAGGGGGAGGGCGCGCCGAGGGTGAGCCATTGTTGGACCAGCCATAGCCCGACCAGCTCGCCAAACATCTGGCTAATCTCGGGAGATGTAGTGAAATCCCCCTCTTTTCCAAAGGGTTGTGACTGTGTGTAGTAGCCGTATTCAGGGTGGGACAGGCATAGTTGCATATACCTGTCCACCCCGATCGGGCCGTTCTTCTGGATTTCGGCCTTGATAATTTCCTTCAGCAAATCATGCTTTCTTTCGTATTTTTATGATCATATATGCCCCGATAACAATCATCGGGAGTGATAGCAACTGCCCCATAGTGACCCCGGTTTGGGCAAAGCTGAAGATATAGCCGATAGGGTTTTCCGGTGTGGTAAATTGCATATCGGGCTGGCGGAAATATTCAACAAACCAGCGCGCGCTACCATACCCGAGCAAAAACAGCCCGATAACCCGGCCCGGCGCTTTCAGCCAGTCTTTGCGCCAGATGACCCACGCCATGATCAACCCCAGAACAAGCCCTTCCAGGCCCGCCTCATAAAGCTGGCTCGGGTGGCGCAAGCATTCGCCGACCCAGTCAGGCGGGCAGGTCTGGGCTCTCGGGGTTGGGAAGCTCACGCCCCAGGCAACATCTGTCGGGCGGCCCCATAGCTCGGGCTTGATGTAGTTTGCTATACGGCCAAAAAACAGGCCAAACGGGGCGGCGGCGGCAACAGCATCTCCGATACTCAAAATCGGTAATTTATTGCGCCACCCATAGATGGCAACACCGGCAATGACGCCGGCAAACCCACCATGAAAGGACATCCCGCCTTCCCAAATTTTTAATATATCAATAGGATTGGCGATATATTGGGCAGGGCTATAGAAGATAACGGACCCTAGCCGCCCACCGATGATAACACCGGCAACTATCCATGTCAGCAGATCTTCGACCTGCTTTTTATCCATCGGAACCGTGTTCCAAAGCCTGGGTTTCTGGATAAGTATTAGAATATAGCGCCAGCCGAGGATCAGGCCGGCAATAAAGGCCAGCGCATACCAACGTAGCGCGATAGTGAGGCCAAAGAGTTCGAATGAAAAAATTTCAGGAGCGATGTCGGGAAAAGGCAAAGCTGTGTCTCCGGTGTAAGTTTTATATTATGGCATTTATTTCACCACGCGTTTATATATAGGGTGTAATTTTAATAAAGGAACGAGCAATGCAATCACGCAATCGTGTTCTCGATGATATGTCCAAGCTTATGAGTAATGCCATGGGGGTTGCTCAAGGGGCCAGGACAGAAGCTGAAAATGCCATGAAGTCCATGATGGACCGCTGGTTGGCTGAGCGGGATTTTGTCTCGCAGGAGTCTTTTGAGGCGGTTCGCCTTATGGCGCAAAAAGCCAGAGAAGAAAACGAGGCGCTTCTCAAGCGGGTCGAGGCGCTTGAGGCCAAGATAAAATAGCCCTGCAAGAATCACTTTACAGTTCTGCCATTTCAGGTCACCATAGATATAGTATGGTGAGCCGCCCTTTCCGCGAGGTATAGACGCTCTCCATAGAGCTGGTGGAGCGCAAAATGCATATTCAGGAGTTGGACGATCTGCATCCGATTGACCTTGTTCAATCCATGGCGCAATCGCGCGACTGGGTTTTCGAGCGCACCAATGATGACCAGATCGCGGTGGTGGTCGAGGGTGTTTGGCAATGTTATGCGATCAGTCTTGTGTGGTCCGAGCAAAATGAAACCCTGCGTTTGGTGTGCAGCTTTGATTTTTCGCCCCCTGTGGGCCGGCTGCCAGCGCTTTACGAGGCGCTAAACCTTGCGAATGATAGCTGCTGGAGCGGCGCATTTACCTATTGGCGTGACCAAAAAACCATGGCCTTTATTTATGGGCTAAATCTGGCTGGCGGGGCGCTCGCTACCACCGAGCAGGTCGATGAAATAATCCGAACCAGCCTTGTGGCTTGCGAAAAACTATACCCTGCATTTCAGCTGGTCAGCTGGGGAGAAGACAGCCCGGAGGCCGCACTGAAAATCGCGATCAATGATGCGTATGGCAGGGCCTGAAGCATGAATATCGAAAACGCGATTGTACTGGTTGGTTGCGGCAAGATGGGGTCGGCTATTCTGGAGGGCTGGCTGGGGCAGGGGGTGTCTGCCAAAAAGCTATGGATACTGGAGCCTAGGCCATCGGATCGGTTGATAGAGCTGCAAAATTCAGGCTTGCACCTGAACCAGCCCCTACCTGATATTGTCGATCTATGTCTTTTGGCGGTAAAGCCCCAGTATATGAAGGCCGCACTGCCCCAACTGCGTGTGCTTAAGGATGGTTCTGCGCTATACCTTTCCATTGCCGCCGGTATTTCGCTTGCGGCCCTGAAGGCGGCGTTGGGGGATGTGCCTGTTATTCGCGCTATGCCAAATACGCCAGCCGCAATTGCCAAAGGTATTACGGCGCTTATTGGCAATAATCTGGTTACAAAAAAAGAGATGGATTTTGCCCAATCCCTGCTTGGCAGTATTGGCGAGACCGTTTTGCTGGACAGTGAATCCCAGATGGATGCTGTAACGGCTCTTTCAGGGTCGGGACCCGCCTATGTTTTTTATATGATCGAGGCGCTTGTTGCGGCAGGTATCAAGGAGGGTCTGCCCGAGGAGCTGGCCACCAGATTAGCGACAGCTACACTTTCCGGCGCGGGCCAGTTGGCAGTGCAAAGCGAAAAGAGCGCAGGGCAGCTTCGGGTGGATGTCACCAGCCCGGCAGGGACGACCGAAGCAGGTTTGCGCGAGCTTATGGATGCAGACACTGGCCTGTCGCCGCTGATGGCGCGCGTAGTTCGGGCTGCGGCCCGTCGTTCTAGTGATTTGCGAGATAGCTAGGCCTTGCGCTTTCCACCTGAAGCATAAATAAGAAGAGAGTGGGGGTGCGGTTATCGCAAAATCTTTGTAGCGAGGCGAGCATGTTGGATTTTGATACATTTTTACAAGTGGAAATGCGTGTGGGCAAAGTTTTGCGCGCGGAGATGTTTCCCGAGGCACGCAAGCCAGCGCTTAAAATCTGGGTGGATTTTGGCCCTGAGCTGGGCATAAAGAAAACATCCGCCCAGATTACCGATACCTATTCACCCGAAGACCTGCCGGGGCGGCTTGTGATTGGGGTCATAAATTTTCCGCCACGCCAGATCGGAAAATTTATATCCGAGTTTCTTGTGCTTGGTGCTGCGGATGTGCATGGTGCTATTGTTTTGTTAACCCCTGATAAAGACGTGCCCCTCGGGGGGCGGATCCACTAGGAGCGACCTATGTCCAGACACAGAATTATTGTTACGCGCAAGCTGCCGGAGTCAGTGGAGTCTCGGCTTAAAAGCCTGTTTACCGTTGCGCTGAATACCTCTGATGTGCCGTTCACTCAAGATAAACTGAGCAAGGCGATGGCAAAAGCCGATGGTGTGCTGTGTACTTTTGGTGATAGAATGGATGCGGATGTGTTGCGGGCAAGCGGGGGCCGGTCGGCCAGAATTGTGGCGAATTTCGGGGTTGGCACTAACCATATAGACCTGGATGTTGCAGGTGAAGAAGGGATTGCCGTTACCAACACCCCTGACGTTCTCGATGATTCCACTGCGGATCTGGCGATGGCGCTCATTCTTAACAGCACCCGCCGTATCTGGATGCAGGAAAACCGTTTGCGGCGCGGAGAGTGGCAAGGTTTTGATATCACCTCCGGCCTTGGTAGTTCCTTGCGAGGAAAAACCCTTGGTGTGATTGGCATGGGGCGTATTGGTACGGCGCTGGCTGTGAGGGCGTATTTTGGTTTTGGCATGAAAGTTATATACTATAACCGCTCAAAGGTTTTTGCCGCTGCCGTGCCCGAAGCGCGGAGCGTTGACAGTATTGATATACTGATGGAGATGTCGGATGTGATATCGTTGCATGTGCCAGGGCATACAGAGAACCGCCATCTGATCGGCGCCGAGCGGTTGGCACTGATGAAACCTACAGCCCATTTGGTTAATACCTCTCGTGGCGATGTGATAGACGAAGCCGCCCTGATCAAGGCTTTGCAAAACGGAGAGATTACCGGCGCGGGGCTTGATGTTTTTGAGCAGGAGCCAAAGGTGCCGGCTGAATTGCTGGCCTTGGAAAATGTCACGCTTTTACCCCATATCGGCAGTGCCACACTTGAAACCCGCATCGCCATGGGCATGCGCGCGGTGGACAATCTTGAAGCTTATTTTTCGGGCAAAACCCCGCTGGATATGATGGTCTAGCCGCAGCTTTCACCAATGGCTTCGCGCCAATGGCGGCGGCATAGGGAAAGGTAGGTTTCGTTGCCGCCGATCTGGACCTGCTCGCCATCACTGAGAACCCGCCCGCTGTCGTCTTGCCTTACCACCATGGTTGCCTTTTTACCGCAATGGCAGATGGTGCGGATCTCGCGCATTTCATCCGCCCATGCCAGTAAGGCCGCTGATCCGGGAAATAGCTCTCCCTTGAAGTCGACCCGCAGGCCGTAGCACATCACGGGCACGCGGAGGTCATCGACTGCAAGCGCCAGTTGCCACACTTGCTTTTTGCTTAAAAACTGTGATTCATCAATAAAAACACAGGCGATCGGCCCTAGCTTTTGGCGTGCCTCGATCATGGCAAACAGGTCGCTTTCGGGCGAAAACCTGTCCGAAGGGGCGTCTATGCCGATCCGGCTGGCTATCTTGCCGGCGCCGGCTCTGTTGTCGAGCTTGGCGGTGATGAGATAGGTTTCCATCCCGCCTTCGTTATAGTTATAGGAGGCTTGCAGCAAAATGGTACTTTTGCCGGCGTTCATGGTTGAATAGTTAAAATATAGTTTAGCCATGTTGACGGTTTACACCAATTTTTCCCTAGCGGTAGAATATATTTCCACCGAACTGGCCGCGTTTCTCCAATGTGGCAAACCAGCCTGGCCGCATCCATGCTGCGTGAAAAAACAGCGCTCCGTTGGTGATATCTTCTCCTCTGTTGGCCAGCAACTCAAGCGAAATAGAGCGTGAAAGGGCCAGAGACTCGGACTCTGAAAACACATCATTGGGGATGCTGTCGCAACGATAGCTGAATTGGCACGAGCCGTTGTAGCGCTGATCAATGACACCACAAACCGTGGCGGGGAAACGCGGGTCTTCCGCGCGGTTAATGATCACTTCTCCTACCGCCCGCTCACCCTCTGCGGTGGTTCCACGGGCCTCGAAGTAGAGAGCTTCACTCAGGCAGTTCAGATCTTCTTGAGTGTAGTCGCCACTGGAAGAGGTTACCTCCAGCGGAGCGGCCTGGGTGCAGGCGGTCAGAATAGCCAATAGTATCAGGGATAGTTTTGAGCGGAGCATTAAAGGCACCCTATAAGTGATGATTTTTTGCGTATATGCCGCATTTCTTTAATATATACAAGGTAAGACCGATTTTGCTGGCAAATGGACGCAAACAGGCGCATTGTGCCGCCCGCGACGTTTTGTCAAACATGAGGACCGGCTTGAAGATAAGTGACAAAGATCTCATGGCATATGCTACTCACCTTGCCCTTGAAGCCGGGCAAGTGGCCATGAGGTATTTTCGCGGAGAATTAAGGATCGAGATCAAGCCGGACCAAAGCCCGGTCACCGAAGCTGACAAAGCAATAGAAACCTTTATTCGCCAAAAGCTGGCGCTGGATTTCCCCGATGATGGTTTATTCGGGGAGGAAGAAGGGGCCTCGGGGCTGGGAAAAGACCGGGTCTGGGTGCTTGACCCGATTGATGGTACGCGCTCCTTTCTTTCGGGTTATCCAACATTTGGCTTTTTGCTGGCTGTGCTGGAGCAAGGTGCTCCAAAGCTCGGGGTGATCGGCATGCCGGCACTTGATGAGGTTTATGCCGCTATTGATGGCTACGCCACCTGCAATGGAGTGCCGATCTGCGTTTCTGAACAGCGCGCGCTTGACAGGGCGATCCTTTATATTAACGAAGCCGAACCTATGCAGGCCGGTGACCCGGAGGCTTTTGCGCGGCTTTTGACTTGCGGTGCTACCCGGCGCTTTGCCCATGATTGTTACCCGCATGCGCTGTTGGCTGCGGGGCATATTGATGCGGTCGTTGATTATAATCTACAACCCTATGATTTTCTGCCGCTTTGCCCTATTATCGAGGCAGCTGGCGGGATTATCTCTGACTGGAGCGGCCAGCCTTTGACCCTGAAGTCGGACGGTCGAATTATTTGCGCCGCAACACTTGAATTGCATACCGCCCTGCTGGAGACCCTCTCATGAGTGCTACCGAATCCCTGTTGCGCCTGATCGGCTCTGTCAGCCTGCTTTTGTGGGGGCTTTATATGGTGCGCACCGGTGTTACCCGTGCGTTTGGCTCCGAGCTGCACCGGATCGTCGGGCGCGCGGTCTCAAACCGGATCAGCGCTTTTTTGAGCGGCATCGGGGTGACGCTGATTGTTCAGTCGTCGACCGCCACAGCGCTGATCATATCGTCCTTTGCTTCGCGGGGGGTGATAGCTTTGCCCGCAGCGCTGGCGGTTATGCTCGGCGCCGATATCGGCACGACGCTGGTGGCTCAGGTTTTGTCGTTCGACCTTTCGCTGATGCCCTATATTCTGGTGCTGGTCGGGCTTATTTTGCATGGTCCCAAGCGCAGCAGCAAGACGAGGCAGCTGGGGCGGGCAGTGTTTGGCCTTGGTTTGATGCTGCTGGCATTGTCGCTGATTGTGCAAACCTCCGAGCCTCTGCGCAACTCGGTGATATTGCAGGAGGTTTTTGCCTCGATCAGCTCCGAACCACTAATCGCTATTCTGCTGGCCGCCTTGCTGACATGGGTGTCGCATTCGAGTCTGGCGATTGTGTTGCTGGTCATGAGCTTCGCGGTGGGTGGGGTCATCTCCATTGATCTTGCTTTTCTGCTGGTCATCGGCGCCAATATCGGCGGGGTCATTCCACCGATTGCCGCGACCATGAGCGAGGGAGACCTTGCGCGCAGGGTGACGTTTGGCAATGCCGGATTCAAGGTCGTGGGGGCCATCGCCTTTTTCCCTCTGCTGGGCTGGATGCCGGAATTTCTTGGTCAGATCAGCGAAGATCCGGCGCGGTTGGTGGTTAACTTTCATACACTGTTCAATTTTTCACTGGCCTTTGTTTTTATCCCGCTGGTTACTGTTGCCGCGCGACTGTGGGAGAAAATAATTCCGCCAAGCGAGAGCAGCACAGATGATGACCAGCCAAGGTTTCTGGATGAAAACTCTATCAATACACCGGTTTTGGCGCTGGCCTGCGCTACCCGCGAGGTGGGGCGCATGGCCGAGACGGTTGACACTATGTTACGCGGAGTCTCGGACTGCCTGCGGCTGGATGATTATTCTTCGGTGGACAGTCTGGTCGAGCTGGATGACCGCGTTGATACGCTTTATGAAGAGATCAAATCCTATGTTACACGGGTTTCGCGGCAGGAGACGGACCAGCCCGAAAGCGACAGAACGGTTGAAATACTGATGTTCACCACCAATCTCGAACATATGGCGGATATCATCGAAAGCCTGCTTGGAGCTTTGGCGCGGCGCTCAAAGCGTGATATCACTTTCTCCAAAGAGGGACTGGAAGATTTACTCGAACTCAACACCAGATTGATTTCTAATTTGACACTGGCGATAAATATTTTCAATTCCGGCGATATCGCGCTGGCACGGCAATTGATCAAGGAAAAGGCGCGGGTTAACAAAATGCAGGGGCAATTTGTGCAAAATCACCTTGAGCGCCTGAAAGACGGGCGGATCGAAAGCGTGGCGACCTCTTCATTGCATATGGATGTATTGCGCGACCAGCGCCGGATACATTCGCATATTACCGCGGTAGCCTATCCCATTCTGGAGCGGGCAGGCAAGCTGCGCAAGTCGCGGCTCAAGTCCTGATAGAAAGTTCGTATTTTTGCAATTCAGGGCTTGCAGAGGCCCAAAAGAGCGACTAAAACGCCCCTTGTCGGGTGATTAGCTCAGTTGGTAGAGCGCTTCGTTTACACCGAAGATGTCGGGAGTTCGAGCCTCTCATCACCCACCACTTTCCTTATTCTGGCTGCACCGGCCATGCCATGGATTTGCAAATGGTTCCCCCCATCATGCAGCCTTCCAGTTCCATCTCGTTTTCAGAAATTATAATCGTGCCGCGAGCCTTTATCCAGCTTGGTCCATCCGGGTTTTTGAGTTTCCTACCTTGCCAGGTATTATCTCCTTGAGGGTCCATGCCATTACATATTTCGAACCCGTCTGAAACCCGGGTGCAAAAAAGCTGGTTGTTCTCGGTGAATACCCGCACCGGTTCGGTGCCATTACGTAAATATGTACCAAGCGTTTCTGCATGAAGGGCAGGCGCGCTGGCGAGGAGGGCAAGTAAAAGGGGGGTTTTTATGTTCATTGGATCCTCAATTGTTTTATTGAGGTAAGTAAGTATGTAATTACAAGGTAAAAAGCAAGGGGGCGTCAGGCCGGGCGCCCCCTGGAATTGCGCACTACCTTTTAGGTTTGTAGCCAAGCAGGCGCAAAGCATTGAGGGTAACCAGAACCGTGGCACCGGTATCGGCCAGTATTGCCATCCAGAGCGAGGTGATGCCAAAGAGCGTGGTGACAAGAAAAACCGCCTTTAGCCCCAGCGCGATGGTGATGTTCTGGTAGATGTTGGCCATTGTCACCCGCGAAAGATCTATCAGCGCCGGAACATCGCTGACCTTCTCGTGCAGCAAGGCGGCATCAGCGGTCTCGAGTGCGACATCGGTACCACCGCCCATGGCAATGCCAACATCGGCCCGCGCCAGCGCAGGGGCGTCATTGATGCCGTCTCCGACCATGGCTACCCCCGCGGTCTCGCGCAGCTGCTCTATGATCTTGAGCTTGTCTTCAGGCATCAGCTCTGCCTTGACCTCCATGCCAAGCTGAGCGGCCAGTGCCGAGCCTGTACGGGCGTTATCCCCTGTCAGCATGATGGTAGATACCCCCATGCTTTTCAGCGTAGCGATGGAGCTGACCGCATCTTCGCGCAACTCGTCCCGCATGGCGATTATGCCGATCAGCTGGTTGTCTTTCAATACGGCTGCCACGGTCTTGCCTTCGGTTTCAAGCGTTTCGATTTGTGCGGCCTGCCCAGGATTTATTGTGGTGATTTCAGCGGCATAACGCGGGGATGCCACCACGATATCCGCCCCCCCGACCATAGCGCGCACCCCGCGCCCGCGCAGCGCCTCTGAATCGGTAGCCGGTGCTATTTTTAGCCCTTTGGCGTGTTCTGTGATTGCTGCGGCCAACGGGTGGGAGGAGCCGGCTTCCACGGCGGCGGCCAGCGCCAGCATATCGTCTTCTGTGCCGGTAAATGCGGCGATATCGGTTACTTTCGGTGTGCCTTCGGAGAGGGTGCCGGTTTTGTCAAAAGCAACAATGCCAACCTTGCCGATCGCTTCGAGCACCGCGCCGCCCTTCATCAAAAGCCCTTGGCGGGCGCCGGTAGAAATGCCCGAAGTTATTGCGGCAGGGGTTGAAAGCACCAGCGCACAGGGGCAGCCGATCAGCAAAATTGCCAAGCCTTTATAAACCCAAAGGCCCAGATCAGCCCCGACCACAAGCGGTGGTAAAAACGCGATCATGGCAGCAACAACAATGACGCCGGGGGTGTAATATCTGCTAAACCGGTCAATGAAGCGCGCGGTCGGGGCTTTGGATGCCTCGGCGTCTTCGACCATTTGCAATATCCGCGCGATCATGTTGTTTTCGGCGGCCTGCGTTACCTCGATCCGGATCAGGCCGTCTGTATTGATAGAACCGGCAAAAACC
The DNA here is from genome assembly GCA_021647745.1 of Paracoccaceae bacterium. Taxonomy (GTDB): domain Bacteria; phylum Pseudomonadota; class Alphaproteobacteria; order Rhodobacterales; family Rhodobacteraceae; genus UBA3077. Next base: position 101,996 of record JAKIUB010000005.1, read on the forward strand.
GCATCACCCACCGTTTTGTGTTTGGGCATCGATTCTCCGGTGACCGCAGCTTCGTCTATTGCGGTTTCGCCCATGGTCAGGGTGCCATCTGCAGGCACGCGCCCACCGGGGCGGACTTCGATGATATCTCCAACGTTAAGGGTATCGGCCTCGACCTCCGTTATCGTGTCTCCCGAGACGAGGCGGGCCGATTTTGGCACCAGATCCGCCAAGGCCTGAACCGACGAGCGCGCCTTGGCGGCTGCCATCATTTCGAGTAATTCACCGATCAAAAACAGAAAAACAACCACCGAAGCTTCTGCGGCCTCGTCGATCACGATCGCGCCGAATACGGCAATGGTCACCAGCATTTCAATGGTAAAAGGCTGACCGATCAGCGCAGAGCTGACCGCCTTTCGCGCCAGTGGCACCAAGGCCAGCAAGGCGCCGGCCGCAAATACATACCCCGCATAGGCCGGAAGCAGAAACGAGAGCACGGTCGCAATGGCCAGAATAAACCCGGAGGCAATGACAAGTTGGCCCTTGCCGGTCTGCCACCAGCGTTTTGGAGCTTCGTTGCCGGCATATTGCTTGACCTTGTAGCCGAGCTTTTCGATCACTTTCTTGACTTTGGCGGCATCTCCACCGGCCACGAGGTCGAGCTTCAATTTCTGGTTGGTGTAGTTGAGCGATACGTTTTCCACACCGGGCAGGCTGCACACTGCCCCTTCGATCTTGCTGGTGCAGCTTGGGCAATCCATGCCATCAATATTCAGGATCAAGCGGTCGGACATTTTGGACTCCATTAAGAATTATTTGATTCGTGCGATTATGAAATCTCATGCCCCTATAGCTTCAAGAAGTTTTTTTGCCTATGGCGTGGGAAGCGCTTGACGCCCCCGCCCCCGCGCCCTAAAACGCGGACACGCTCGGGGCTTGCCTTGGGCAAATGTAAATGTGCGGTTGTAGCTCAGTTGGTTAGAGTGCCGGCCTGTCACGCCGGAGGCCGCGGGTTCGAGTCCCGTCAACCGCGCCATTTACAAAAAAGATTGCGCGGTTGTAGCTCAGCTGGTTAGAGTGCCGGCCTGTCACGCCGGAGGTCGCGGGTTCGAGTCCCGTCAACCGCGCCATTTTTATCACCCTGCCGCTTTCATCGATTATATTGGCGCTTTTTCCCGTGCAACTGCTATGGCATGATGGCTTGATGCAGAGGGGCGGCTCCCCTAGGCTTTTACGATCGGTTCAGGAGCGTGTAATGCAGGCAGACTTTATCATCATCGGGTCTGGTTCTGCCGGCGCGGCACTGGCTTACCGGCTTTCGGAATCAGGTAAATACTCGGTGTTGGTGATCGAGGCCGGAGGCTCTGATATCAGCCCTTTTATCCAGATGCCCGCAGCACTTTCCTACCCGATGAACATGGCGCGCTATGACTGGGGCTTCAAAACCCGGCCGGAACCGCATCTGGGCGGGCGGGTTCTTGCAACCCCTCGCGGCAAGGTTATTGGCGGGTCGTCCAGCATCAACGGTATGGTTTTTGTGCGGGGCAATGCCAAAGATTTCAACCACTGGGAGGCCGAAGGCGCGGTGGGCTGGGGGTATAAAGGGGTGCTGCCCTATTTCAAACGTATGGAAAACTGGCATGGCGGCACCTCGGAATGGCGCGGCACCTCCGGCCCGTTGCATATAACCCGCGGCCCGCGCGACAACCCGCTGCATCAGGCTTTTGTTCAGGCGGGCCAGCAGGCGGGCTTTCCTTATAACGAGGATTATAACGGCGCCAGTCAGGAAGGCTTTGGCCCGATGGATATGACGGTCTGGAAGGGGCGGCGGTGGTCAACCGCCAATGCCTATCTCAAGCCGGCATTAAAACGGAAAAATTGCGGTATATTGCGCGGCTTTGCCCGTAAGATTATTATCGAGGAAGGGCGGGCGACCGGTGTCGAGGTGCTGCGAAAAGGCCATGTCGAGGTAGTGCGCGCCAATCGGGAGGTTATCCTTTCTGCCAGCTCGATCAATTCTCCCAAAATACTGATGCTGTCCGGCATCGGGTCGGGGTTTCATCTGGCAGAGCACGGAATAGAAGCCATAGCAGACAGGCCGGGCGTGGGGCAAAACCTTCAAGATCATCTCGAGCTGTATATCCAGCAAGAAAGCCTTCAGCCGATCACGCTATTCAAGCACTGGAATCTGTTTTCCAAAGGGATGATCGGGGCGCGGTGGTTGTTTGGCAAGTCCGGCCTTGGAACTTCGAACCAGTTCGAGAGCGCGGCGTTTTTGCGTTCGCCCCATGCGCGCTACCCTGATATCCAGTATCATTTCATCCCGATCGCGGTGCGCTATGATGGCAAGGCCGCCGCCGAGGGTCACGGCTATCAGGCCCATGTCGGCCCGATGCGCTCCGGCTCTCGCGGGGAGGTCACCCTTGCCAGTGCGGATCCGGCAGTGCCGCCTCTGATCCGCTTTAATTATATGAGCCAAGCTCAGGATTGGGCCGACTTTCGCCATTGTATCCGGCTGACCCGTAAAATATTTGCCCAAGAGGCTTTCAAACCCTATGCGGGCAAAGAAATACAGCCCGGCGCGGCCCTGCAATCAGATAGCGAGCTGGACGGATTTATCAGGGATCACGCGGAGAGCGCGTTTCACCCCTGCGGCACGGCCTGCATGGGCGCGGCGGATGATCTTGCCGCAGTGGTAGACCCGCGCTGCAGGGTGATCGGGGTCGAGCGGTTGCGCGTGGTTGACAGTTCAATTTTTCCACGCATCCCAAATGGTAATCTTAATGCTCCAAGCATCATGGTCGGCGAGAAGGCCGCCGATCTGATCCTTGAAGATGTTTGAGCAAGCCGGATAAGGTGGCCTATTTCAGGCCGATTTTTTTCAGGATGATGGTCATCAGGCAAAATTTGGTCAACCCTGACTGGAAAAGATTTGCGCCAACAAAAATCAGCAACCATGACCAGCCGAATTTGGTGATGTCAAACTGGCCATACATGTGACCAAGGGCCAGACTGACAAGAACAAAGGCTCCCGCTATGGTCATCGTTAGGCGTTGCGCTGTCATTTCTCTTCTCCTGTTTCGTATGGTTTTTGTAGTATAGGAAAAATACAGCGCTGGCCTATGCGCCTATTCAGCGCAGATGTTTTTCAGTGTTTCCATATCTGGAAACCCGAAGGGAGGAAAACCGTTTTGTGGCACGGGTAGGCCGATCCCGTCTGCCTTGGCCATGGCTTGCAGGGTGGCGGCCGATGCGCCAAGGCCGATAAGGTGATCCCTTGCGAGAATATAATCTTCGCCCGTAGCTTTTATATTCGAGAGCTTGGGTAGCGGGCTGGGGAATGTACCGGTAATCATGTAGCGCAGTGCGCCGATTGGCCCGAGGCTGCTTATCAGCGCGACTTTTGGCGCACCGTTTTCGGATTGTGCCCACGCACGCAGAATTATAGCGGCCAGTTCGGCAGGGGTTGCGGCGCGCTGGATATCCTGACGCGAGAGCAATATGGTTGAAGCGGGCAGGGCGAAGCTGCGGCTGTCATCGTTTACCACGATAATTTCAGGCGGCATTTCCGGAAAAAGCGCATCGGAAAACCCGGCTAATGCCCGCATTCCCTGCCATCCTTCACAGGCGCCGCTTTCAGCGATCAGCTCTGCCTGAAGGCGGGCAGAGACCGTGGCCATTCGCGCAGGTGGGGCGATGAGACCGGCCATGGAATAGATTAGCGGCGGTGACTGGCTGAGGGCGGCCAGCGCAGCAAGCAGCGCCACCCCTCGCCATATCCAGCGTTTGCGCCCTGCTGGTGGTGGCCTATGGTCTAGCGCCGAGCTGACAGCACTGATTGCCCGGATCATGTCAGGGTCACTGATTTCGAGTACTTCATGATGCTCGGGGTCTGCCGAATAAATCACAGCTGTGCCCCTTGTGCCGATCCGCGCAGTGGCCCGTAGTGCCCAATGGGTGAGTGGTACATCCTTCATATCGGCCAGTTGCAAGGTGGCATCGCCAAAAGATACGATAACCTCGCGCGCTTCCTGCCGCCCCGGTTCATACCACCAGCCAATGGCTTCCAGCCGGATATATTTATCAATTGCGGTCATTATCAGCCTTTATTTGGCAGTTGGTAGCCTTGGTCGCTCAACCCTTGGCGCAGCTCGAGCTTGGAGATTTTGCCAGTGGCGGTATGAGGTAGCTCCCCGACAAAAAGAATATCATCCGGCAATTGCCACTTCGCGAAGCGTTTTTCAAGCAAAGATATGATTTCGGCTTTATCAGGGGATGCGCCGGGCAGGGCCACAGGCCGCAAAACCGGGCGTTCGTTCCGTTTCGGGTGCGGCACGGCCACAGCGGCAGCTTCGGCGATATCGGCATGGGCGACCGCGCAATTTTCCATTTCGATCGAGGATATCCACTCGCCACCGGATTTTATCATATCCTTGGAGCGATCGGTGATGCGCACATAGCCGTTGGGGTCGATGGTGGCGACATCGCCGGTGCCCAGCCAGCCGTCGGCGTTTACCGCGTCTTCTTTTTGCTTCAGGTAGCGCTGCACCCCCCCCGCACCCGGTATCCCGCACCATACAGAGAGCTGGCGCACGGTATTCCACGCCATCACCCCGATGACATCCCCCTTTTTCACCGCGAGCCTCCGCAGCGCCGAGGCCAGTTGTTTTGCCTCGCGGAGGACCTTCGCCCGTGTGCTATTGATGATCCGGCCATCAAGGTCACGGCCAATAACCGGCCTGTTCGGATGAAACCGCGCCGCATGATCAATGATTGTGCTGACCCTTAACGAAAAATTCTGTATCATATGCCGGTTCTCCATATATTTTTTCCTTGATCATTGCGCATTCTGGCGCGATTGAAAAGAGTCGGCTAAGGTGAAAGAATCAATTTATGGGGAGCAAGCGCTTATGGGTCAGTTTCTGGAAGACCAAGGCACGCTGGCAGAGGTGGTCACCAAGCTGCTGGGCGGCCCGTATCCGCTGAACTTTTTTACCCATATGAACGAGGATGTTGGCTTTCTTTATTTTTCCGCGCCGGGGGTGGCCAATATTCGCACCATAGGTAGCCTGTCTCTGGCTGTTGCCGAAACCCTCGGTATTGATTTTCGCCTGGACAATATGGGCCAGATATACAAACGGCAGGCCCGCTTGCTGGACAGCCCGGAAACCGGCGGGCAGGGTGTATTTGAAAGGATGCTTCAGGATCCGGATGTTGTCAGGATAACATTTTTTCGTGATCCGGCAGACCGTTTTGCAGCGCTCTATCACAATGTTTTTTCTATCAACACCCTGCGCGCAGAACCGCGGATGAAGCTATTTGATTTTCTCGGCATGCCAATTGAAGAAAACCTTTCGATGCTGGATCTGGCCGAGCTTATTTGTGAGGAGGAGGGGTTAAAGGCACTTCTTCCGCAACTGCGCAGCCAGCGGCAAATGACAGCTTTTGATCTGGTCGATTATGACTTTATTGGCCGGCACGAAACCTGGCCTGTTGATTTTGCAAAAATTTCCCTTGATATTTTCGGTCGGGAAACCAGGCAGTTTGACCCGGTTTCCGCCTTCAATAAAGATCCGGAAGGTACAATGTTCAAACGATTGATTGATGCCGATACAAAAGCGGCTCTCAAACTGGCCTATGCTGAAGATTATGACATGATGGCAGAGATCAGCGCTATTTACCCACAAGGATTCTTGCAAGAAAGCTAGGCCCCCCGCCTGTCAAACGGAGGGCGTGGCTTGGCTCAGGCGGCCTGTTCTGCGGCGCGCTCGTAAAATCCTTGGCCTTTGGCGGCCAGATCGCGCAGCATGTCAGGGGCTTCAAAGCGGGTGCCATAGGTTTCTGCCAGCTGGTCGCAAATCGCCAACGCCTGATCCGCGCCCAAAATATCAAGCCAGCTAAACGGCCCGCCAGACCACGGCATAAAGCCCCAGCCCAGAATGGCCCCCACGTCGCCCTCGCGGATATCCTCCAGCACGCCCTGCTCAAAGGCGCGCACCGCTTCCAGTGTTTGCACCATGGCGAGCCGATGTTTTACATCCATAAAATCAGGCTGATCTTCGGCCACCGGCCAGTTTTCCGCCAGCCCTTTCCAGAGCAAGGTGCGCTTGCCCTTTTCGTCATAATCATAAAACCCCGCCTTGGATTTGCGACCCAATCGACCCTCGTCAAACAGCTTGAACAAGACCTCGTCCGCGCTATCGTCATAAGCCTCACCCATGGCCAGCTTGGTGGCTTTGGCAATTTTTACACCAAGGTCGATAGAGGTTTCGTCATTAAGCTGGAGCGGCCCCAGCGGAAAGCCCAGCTGCTTGGCTGCGTTCTCAATCAAGGCTGGTTCAACACCTTCCTTCACCATCCGCAACCCCTCGTTGATGTAAGGGATAATGCAGCGGTTGGCATAAAAGAAGCGCGCATCATTGACCACAATCGGCGTTTTGCGGATCTGGCGCACATAATCCAGCGCCTTGGCCACCGCGCGGTCGCCGGTCGCTTTGCCCTTGATGATTTCGACCAGAAGCATGCGCTCAACAGGGCTGAAAAAGTGAATGCCGATGAATTGCTCGGGGCGCTTGCTGGCCTTGGCCAACTCGGTAATCGGCAAGGTGGAGGTATTCGTTGCAAATATACAATCCTCCCCGACGACGGCCTCAACCTTGGCGGTCACCTCGGCCTTGATGCCGACATCCTCGAACACCGCCTCCACGATCAGGTCCGCGCCCTTCAGCGCCTGATAATCGGTGGTGGCGGTAATCAACGCCATCACGGCCTCTTTCTTCTCTGGCGTAGTTTTTCGGCGCTTGATACCCTTGTCGAGATAATCCGCTACATAGGCTCGCCCCTTGTCGGCGGCGGCCTGCTCACGGTCAATCAGCACCACTTCGATGCCCGCCATGGCCGATACAATCGCAATGCCCGCGCCCATCATGCCCGCGCCCATGATGCCAACTTTCTTGACGCTCTGGTCTTCAATACCTTTGGGTCGTACCGCACCCTTTTCCAACGCTTGTTTATTAACAAAAATCGAGCGGATCATCGCCGTGCTTGAAGGATTAAGCATGATGGAAGTGAACCAGCGAGCCTCGATGCGGATGGCCGTATCAAAATCTACCAGCGCGCCTTCATAAATAGCGCTTAGCATGGCCTTGGCGGCGGGATAAACCCCTTGGGTTTTACCGTGCACCATGGCGACCGCACCAACAAACGTCATGAACCCCGCAGGGTGATACGGCGCGCCACCGGGCATTTTGTAGCCCTTCTTGTCCCAAGGCTTGATGATGTCGTCATGGCTGGCATTCAGCACCCAATCCTTGGCGCGGCTAAGCAGCTCGTCAGCAGGCACCACCTCGTCAATCATGCCAGCGGATTTAGCCTTGGCGGGGGGCATCATCTTGCCCTCCAGCAGCGAGGGTGCGGCCATCATCGGGCCAACCATGCGCACCATGCGGGTGGTGCCGCCCGAGCCGGGGAAGATGCCGACGAGGATTTCAGGCAGGCCGATTTTGGCCTTGGGGTTATCGGCCACAAAGCGGCGGTGGCAGGAAAGCGCGATCTCGGTGCCAATGCCGGCGGAGGTGCCGGGAGAAGCCCAAGCCACCGGCTTGCCGCCTTTATTCGTCTTTGGCTCCATCCCCGCGCGCTCGATTTTGCGCAGGATCTGGTGGATGGCCATAACGCCGTCAAAAATGCCCTTGGCCGGCTCGTCGCCGGCATCTTCGCGCATTTTGGCCAAAACATTCAGGTCCATCCCGCCAGCAAAATCCTTTTTCGCCGAGGTGATGATAATACCCTTCACGGCGTCATCGCCGAGCGCATCATCGACAAAACCGTCGAGCTGCTCAAAGCCTTCCTGCGTCATCACATTCAGGCTGGTGTCTGGCTGGTTCCACGTGATCGTGGCCACGCCGTCGCTGTCTACATCATAGAAAAATTGTTGGGTCATTTGGTGTCCTCCAGTGAGGTTAAGTCAAGCGGTGCGCCGCCTTTGCGGGTAAAGTTGCCCTTGCCATTTTGGGTAGAGATTTTCATGTCGAGATCGGAGTACCAAGCGGTCTCGGCCCCGAACTGGGCGATGCCGCCGGCGTCTCCCACCCGTTGCTGGGTGCGGGCACCCACCTTGGCAGCAAGCGTGCCTGGGTAGCTTGAGCCGATATGTATCGGCACTTTGGCAAGGTCGATTTTCAGCATCAGATACGCTCGATAATCGTGGCGGCGCCCATGCCGGACGCCACACAAAGCGTGGCCAGTGCGGTGCCTTGGCCGGTGCGCTCAAGCTCGTCCAGCGCGGTGCCGATGATCATCGCGCCGGTGGCCCCGAGCGGGTGGCCAAGGGCGATGGCCCCGCCGTTTACGTTCACCTTGGAGTGGTCCACATCAAAGGCTTGCATAAAGCGCAAAACGACGGCGGCGAAGGCTTCATTGACCTCGAACAGGTCGATATCTGAAATACTCATCCCGGCTTCGGAAAGGATCTTTTCGGTCACCGGCATCGGGCCGGTCAGGTTGATTGTCGGATCCGACCCGATCTTGGCCGCCGCGCGAATACGGGCGCGCGGGGTAAGCCCGTATTTTTCACCAAACTCTTTTGAGCCAACCAGCATGGCCGCAGCACCATCAACAATGCCCGATGAATTACCGGCATGATGCACATGGTTGATCTTTTCCAGATGCGGGTATTTCAGCATCGCTACCGCGTCAAAGCCGGGCATGCTTTCGCCGATATCCTTGAACGCGGCTTTCAGCCCGCCCAGCGATTGCATGTCAGTGCCGGGGCGGGGGAATTCGTCACGGTCCAGAATGGTTAGGCCATTGCGGTCTTTGATGGTGATCAGGGATTTATCGAACCGGCCCTCGTCTTGCGCCACCTTGGCGCGACGCTGGGATTCCATGGCATAGGCGTCTACGTCCTCACGGCTAAAGCCGTATTCGGTGGCGATAATGTCGGCAGAAATACCCTGTGGCACGAAATATATTTTATTAGCCAGCTCGGGGTCCACCGCCACGGCAGCACCATCGGCGC
>JAKIUB010000006.1 GCA_021647745.1 Paracoccaceae bacterium
CATATTCCAGCAGGTCGGTTTCATAGGCCATGATCTGCTGCATCCGCAGTGACCATTGCTGGTCCCACGGGCGGGGCAGACCAAGGGCCTCGTTCCATGCCGGAAGCTGCACCGCGCGGGCGCGGGCCTTTTTGGAAAGCGTCACGGCGAGCATCTCGATCAAAATGCGGTAGACGTTATTTTCCGGCTGCTGCTCGGTCAGACCAAGGGAATTGACCTGAACGCCGTAGCGAAAACGGCGCTGCTTGGGGTCGGCCACCCCGTAGCGCTGCTCACAAATCTCGTCCCACAGATCGACAAACGCCCGCATTTTGCACATCTCGGTTATAAACCGGATGCCGGCATTCACGAAAAAGGAAATCCGCGCCACCACCGCCGGAAAATCATCCTCCGGCACCTGCCCGCGCACTTGGTCGAGCACGGCAATGGCCGTGGCCAGGGCAAAGGCCAGCTCCTGCTCGGGGGTCGCGCCTGCCTCTTGCAGATGGTAGGAACACACGTTCATCGGATTCCATTTGGGCAGGCTGGAATAGCAATATTGCGCAATATCGCCGATCAGCTTCAGGCTTGGTGCGGGCGGAAATATATAGGTGCCACGGCTGAGGTATTCCTTGATAATATCGTTCTGCACCGTGCCTTTAAGCGCCGAAATATCCGCCCCCTGCTCCTCGGCCACAGCGATATAAAGCGCCAGTTGCCATGCGGCGGTGGCGTTGATGGTCATTGAGGTATTCATGTTTGAAAGCGGAATATCCTGAAACAATCGCCGCATATCGCCCAGATGGCTGATCGGCACGCCAACCTTGCCCACTTCGCCCCGCGCCAGAATATGGTCGCTGTCATATCCGGTCTGGGTTGGCAGATCAAAAGCCACCGAAAGCCCCGTTTGCCCCTTTGCAAGGTTCTCACGGTAAAGCGTATTAGAGGCGCTGGCGGTGGAATGGCCCGCATAGGTGCGAAAGAGCCAAGGATGGTCTTTTTGTGGCATATCTGTCTCCCTTCCTGTATATATTGCATCGCAACATAACTTTCGCAAGTAATAATATATCAAATTATGCCGGATATATGCAAGATAGTAACGCCCTTCCCTCTAGTCACGCTGCTTTGGTGCTGTAGGTTGGCGCAATGGGTGGTGTGATCGAAATTCCGGTATGGCTTGCCGTGCTGGCGGGTATTTTTGCTCTGGTAGCGCTGCTGGACAAGCTGCTGATTCCCTCGGTACGCTGGTATTTTCGCAAGCGTTTCGAGGGGGCTGTGGCGCGTCTGAACACGCGGCTGCAACTACAGATACAACCCTTCAAACTCACCCGCCGCAAAGATCTGATAGACCGGCTGGCCCATGATCCGGAAATAATGCAAGCGGTGGCAACCGAGAGCGCCAAGAGCGGGGAGCCGGCCGAAGTAGTGGCGCAGCGTGCCCGGCGTTATGCCCGTGAAATCGTACCACATTTTTCGGCTTTTGCCTATTTTGGCTTTGCGGCGCGGGTGGCGCGCTGGGTGTCAAAGGCACTCTATCGGGTGCGGATCGGGCTGCTGGATGAGGCGGCGATGGCGAAAATTAACTCGGATTCAACCGTGGTTTTTGTAATGAACCACCGCTCCAATATGGATTATGTGCTGGTTACATATCTCGCTGCAGAGCGCTCGGCCCTTTCCTATGCGGTGGGCGAGTGGGCGCGGGTTTGGCCTCTACAAGGGTTTATCCGCTCGATGGGTGCGTATTTCATTCGCCGCAAATCCCACAATCCGCTCTATCGCAGTGTTTTGTCGCGCTATGTGCAGATGGCAACAGAAGGGGGCGTGGCGCAGGCCATTTTCCCCGAAGGCGGGCTTTCGCGGGATGGCCGGCTGGGTGAGGCCAAGCTGGGGTTGCTCAGCTATATCGTCAAGGGGTTTGATGCTGACGGCTTGCGCGATGTGGCTTTTGTGCCGGTGGGGCTGAATTATGACCGTGTGCTGGAGGACAGGATGCTGCTGGCGGCGCAGGGCGAGAAAAAGGCGAAGTTCAAATCAGGGCCGGGAGCGGCGCTGCGCTTTATCCGCCATCATCTTTGGCTGCGCATTACCGGAAAATACCACCGCTTTGGTTATGCCTGCGTGAGCTTTAGCAAGCCGCTCTCGCTGAGGGGGTATCTGGCGGGCGCCGAGGGGACAAAGGAAGAGCAAATCGCCGCGCTTGGGAAACTGCTAATGGAGGAGATCGGTAAGGTAGTCCCTGTCTTGCCGGTTTCGCTGATCGCCACGGTCATGCTGCAAGCGGGCAGCCTGAGCAGGATCGAGGCCAAGAAGGCGGCACATCAGCTGTTAAAAAAATATACGGCGCGCGGAGTTTACAGCCATATCCCGCGTGAAGATGAGGATTATGCGGTGGATGTAGGCCTGCGTATGCTGGAGATGCGGCATATTTTGCACGAAAAAGACGGGGCTTATACGATAAACGAAGAAAACCGTCACCTGCTGGAATATTATGCCAATGCGATCGCCCATCTAGGCTAAATTGCTGCGGCGCACAAAAAGACTTGCGCGCACCCTCCCATAATGTTATTATAAAAACATGCGTAATTACGCAATATTATTGCGCAACATTATAAAGGATGGCGCTATGAGCGAACTAAAAGACCTCTATGATATTGGCGATATCCCGCCGCTAGGGCATGTGCCCGCAAAGATGCATGCTTGGGTAATCCGGCGCGAGCGCCACGGAGAGCCGGATAAAAGCTTCCAGCTCGAAGTGGTGGAAACCCCAAGCCTGGATAGTCAGGATGTGCTGATACTGGTGATGGCAGCCGGGATAAATTATAATGGTGTCTGGGCCGGTCTGGGCGAGCCGCTCTCGCCGTTTGATGTCCATGGCGCACCTTACCATATCGCCGGGTCGGATGCTTCCGGCATTATTTGGGCGGTGGGAGACAAAGTTACGCGCTGGAAGGTTGGCGACGAGGTGGTTGTGCACTGCAACCAGGATGATGGCGACGACGAGGAATGCAATGGCGGCGATCCGATGTTCTCGCCCACCCAGCGGATCTGGGGCTATGAAACACCGGACGGGGCTTTCGGGCAGTTTACCCGTGTGCAATCCCAGCAGCTCATGCACCGCCCCAAACACCTGACATGGGAAGAGAGCGCCTGCTATACCCTGACACTGGCCACGGCTTACCGGATGCTGTTTGGTCATCGCCCCCACACGCTCAAACCGGGGCAAAATGTACTGGTTTGGGGCGCTTCGGGCGGGCTAGGCTCTTATGCCATCCAGCTGATCAACACCGCCGGTGCCAATGCAATCGGGGTGATATCGGATGAAAGCAAGCGTGATTTTGTGCTTGGCCTTGGCGCAAAAGGGGTAATCAACCGTAAGGATTTCGATTGCTGGGGACAAATGCCGACCGTCAATACCGGCGCCTATAAGAAATGGTTTGCCGAGACCCGAAAATTTGGCAAGGCGATCTGGGACATTACAGGCAAGGGGATCAATGTCGATATGGTGTTCGAGCACCCCGGCGAAGCGACCTTTCCGGTTTCTACCTTTGTGGTCAAGCGTGGTGGCATGGTGGTAATCTGTGCCGGTACTACGGGCTATAATCTGACGCTGGATGCTCGCTATTTATGGATGCACCAAAAGCGGGTGCAGGGCAGCCATTTTGCCAACCTCAAGCAAGCCAGTGCCGCCAACCAGCTAATGCTGGAGCGGCGGCTGGATCCGTGTATGTCCGAAGTATTTCCGTGGGCCGAGGTGCCGGATGCGCACATCAAAATGCGGCGCAACGAGCATAAGCCCGGTAATATGGCGGTGATGGTCAATGCACCGGTGCCCGGCCTGCGCACGCTCGAGGATGTCTATGAGGTCAGATAACCTGTTTTGCAGCATGAAACCAGCCAGTTTTACGCCCGAGGGCGGTGTTTTTCATCGACATCTCGTGAGTAAAATCAGCAATTTGTTTTAATGGCATGCAAAAATATGTCGGTAAATACAAGAAATTTGCAATGCCAATTCGCGAATTCTTGGCGGTATTTCGCGACGTTTTTCACGAAATGCATATATTTCAAAGGCCTACAATAACCTCCCTCGCAGTTTCTGGGGAATACCGCTGGGCTTTTGTTTGTGCATACTGGTGCAAACACGGCGGCAATACTCATCTTAAACTAACGGCGGACCTTGAAAAAACAGCTAAGCGAGTGATACAGTGAAAAAAGACTGGATAATCGATGTTCTGGCAGACCTGCGGGTCTGCGCTCTGAACAACAAAATGACCGTGCTTGCCGAGCATCTCGATGATGCGATCCTTGTGGCAGCTTCGGAATTGGCGCGAATGTCCGGTGAGGAAGCTGGCTTGGGTGGCTGTTGTGACAAGGTTGGAGATGTTTCTGGACGCTTTGGAGGAAAGCCAAACCCCTGATGATGTACAATCATTAGTGGTCGCTTTACGTGACTCCTATGGAATTTCCAATGCCGTTTATCATGCAGTCAATGTTGGGCCAATACCCTATGCGGCCCTCACTTACACACCCGAGTGGATGCAATATTACCACGATCAGAAATTTGTTCAGGTTGATCCCGTGGTCAAGGGCGCACTACAAAAGTTCCACCCGATGGACTGGAAGCAGCTTGACTGGTCAGGCCGGGGCAGCCGCGAATTTCTGGGCGAGGCGATTGCGGCGGGGGTGTGCAACCAGGGGCTTTCAGTGCCCATCCGCGGCCCCAACGGCCAGTTCGCTCTTTTTACCATCAACGACAATTGCAGTGATGCCAGCTGGGAAATGTTTTCCAAGGAGTTCAAGCGCGACATGATGCTGATCTCCCACTATATCCACCGGCGTGTAGTTGATATTATTGTGCCCGAGCAAGATGTAAACAGGCGTGATCTTTCACCCCGTGAAACCGATTCGCTCAAATACCTCGCGCTGGGTTTCAGCCGCGGCCAGATATCCGAAAAACTCAAAATATCCGAGCATACCCTGCGGGTTTATATTGACAGCGCGCGCGGCAAACTGGGCGCACTAAATACGATTCATGCAGTCACCACTGCATTTTCCCGAGGATTGATCTCCTTTTAAGGGGTTCTGTTTTCTCTGGACTGTAGCTTTGCTTAACGATCTCTTAACGATTTGAACGCATCAGTTGATGCACTTTGTTCTGAGGAGACAACCTATGATTAAATACATCTACGGCGATACGCTTGACGCCTTCCCGATGCTTCGTGACAGCATGTTCCGTGACCGCGCCGTCCAGTTTAAAGAGCGGTTGAAATGGGACGTGAGCGTTTGTGACGCTGGCTTCGAGACCGACGAGTATGACGCGCAAAACCCGTTATACATGATCTACGAGCTGCCCGATGGTAGCCATGGCGGCTCTATGCGCAATCTGCCAACCACCGGCAACACTATGATCAATGACCATTTCACCAATCTGACCGACGGGGTTATTATCGACAGCCCGCTGATCTGGGAGACCACCCGCTTTTGCTTGTCGCCAAATGCCGGCAAGATGGCGGGCAAAATCGCCGCCTCGGTTTGCCTCGCGGGTTGCGAGGCCGGTATTCGCTGGGCACTTGACAGCTCGGTCGGGGTGTTTGATGCCCGCATGGTGCATATTTACAAGCGTATCGGCTGGGAGCCTGAAATCCTCGGCACCTCGGGCGAAAACAAGGGCGCGATCAGCGCTGGCCTTTGGGCTTTGGATGAAGCCTCGAAAGCCAGTATCTGCGCCAAATCGGGTATTTCACCTGCCGAGGTCGAGGGCTGGTTTGACGCGTCCTTCCCAGAGGCGGATATGAGCGAAATACTGGTAGCCTAGCGCTGGTGTTCATGGTTTGAACCGTCTATGATTCCGCAACCCAAGTTGCGGAGCTGCTATGATACTGTCTGATGATCAGGCCGAAGCCTATGACACCATCGCCGCCGAGCTGCGCAAGGCAGGAGTTGACCTTGAGCGCGAGCAGCTAACGCCCCCCACCGGGCGCGGCGATAGTGTGCTGGCGGTGCTGGGCAAGGCCGGATCAGGCAAAACCATGCTGCTGGCCAAGCTGGTCGAAGCGGTCAATGCTCTCGGAGTCGACATTGTCTCCGGCGACTACGAGGGCAAACCGCGCGCCGACAAGCGCACCCTTGCGGTGCTGGCCCCCACCAACAAGGCCGCCAGCGTGCTGCGCCGCCACGGGGTGCCCGCCACCACCATCCACCGCATTATCTATACCCCGATCTATGACCCCGAATACGAGCAGATCGCCGAATGGCTGGAAGGCCGCGCCGAGCGCCCCGAAATCGAGGGCCTGACCGAGGCCGCGCTCGACCGTGCGGCGGCGTTTTACAAAATCCATAAATCCATCCCCGGGGCGCTGGCCACAGCGGGGTTGCGCGGGTCTGACTTTATTACCGGCTGGAAGCGGCGGTCTGACCCGCTCGATATCGGCTTTGTCGATGAAAGCTCGATGCTGGACGATAAACAGCTCGACGACCTGAAAGAAATTTTTCCAACTCTGGTGCTGTTTGGTGATCCTGCGCAGCTGGCGCCAGTGGGGCAGTCCGGCGCGATGTCATTTGATAAACTGCCCGAAAAACGCAAACTTGTCCTTAGTCGCGTGCACCGCCAAGCCGCTGACAACCCGATCCTAGACCTTGCCCATGCGCTGGGCGATCCGCAGCTCACATTCCATGATTTTCAGCAAATGCTGGCGGCGGCAGCGCAAAAAGACGACCGCGTGGTGATGGCCCCACGGGTAGACGCCGACCTGATGGCGCGCTCGCCGGTACTGGTCTGGCGCAATGCCACCCGCATCCGGCTGATTGCCGCATTTCGCGGGGCGCATGACGCGCCTGAAACCGCGCTTCTTACCGGCGAACCACTGATCTGTGACGGGATCGAGCTGCCGGTAAAACACCGCAAAAAACGCATTGATCTCGAGGCCCGCGGGCTGATCAAGGGCGCGCAATGCATCTATCTTGGCCCCGGCAAAAAGCCCGGTTTTAGTCGGCTATATGTTACCGGTGCGCCTGATCCGCTGGTCAACGCCGCCAGCATCATCCAGATCGAGATCCCCGATGCGGAGGAGCCGATGATCGTGAGCGCGGCCCGCATGGGGGCGGCGTTTTTGCACGGCGCGGCGGTAACCACCCACAAGGCCCAAGGTTCGCAATGGCCCGAGGTGCAAGTGTTTGGTCCCGATCTGCAAATCGCCGCCAAGATGGGGCGCATCGAGGCCGGTATTCCGCTCTGGAAGCGTCTGACATATGTCGCCATCACCCGCGCCGAAGAGCGCCTTTTCTGGATTACCCGCTATGCGCTGGCGCGCCCAAAGCAGCCGCTGGGCGTGGCCGACCTTGATATGACCCCCGCCGCGCTGGAGCTGAAAAGCGAGAGCTGACACATTTAGCTATCACTCCCGCAGCACTTCATCCCTTAAGGCGGCCATCTGCTTTGTCAGCAACTTTACGGTGCGTTCATTGCTGAGCCGGCCGCTCTCGTCAAATACCTCCGCGGCATTGCCGACCATCACTTCGGGCGCTTGCAGGATGCGCGGGTTGAAGGTGGTCATGCAATGGCGCAGCGAATATTGCGCCCGCACCCCGCCGGTGATGCCGCTTGAGGCCGACAGAATCGCCACCGGCTTACCTGCCCATGCCGCCGGACGCACCATGCTCACCCAGTCGAGTGCATTTTTCAGCACACCCGAGAGGTTTTTGTTATATTCCGGCGTGGCAATGATTACCGCATCGGCAGCTGAAATATCGGCATGCAAGGTAAGCACAGTTTCGGGATTTTCGCTGATATCTTCATTGAAAAGCGGCAGATGGAGGTCGGCCATCCGAAATTCATCCGGCGCAAACAACCGCGCTGCTTCGTGCAATAGCATGGTGTTATACGAGTTGGCGCGTAGCGAGCCGGATATGCCCAGCAATTTCATCATGGTCCCCTTTTTGGCAAGTTTGGGCGAGATTGTGCGCAAGTGCAACGATATCTTGTGGATAAGTGACGTATTGCCGCTATATTCGGTAAGATTGCTTGACAGCGGCCCGCCCGCGCGGAATCTTGTAACCCTTGAGGAGAATCAAAACAGGTGCAGTTTAGCAAGCTAAGATTACTGGGGTTCAAAAGCTTTGTTGACCCGACAGAACTGGTGATCGCGCCGGGGCTGACCGGCGTTGTCGGGCCAAATGGCTGTGGCAAATCCAACCTGCTGGAGGCTCTGCGCTGGGTGATGGGCGAAAACCGCGCGAGTGCCATGCGCGGCGGCGGGATGGACGATGTTATTTTTGCCGGTGCAGACAGTCGCCCGGCCCGCAATTTCGCCGAAGTCACCCTGACACTGGACAACCACGAGCGCCTCGCGCCGGCGGCTTTCAACACCGAAGACACTCTTGAAATCGTGCGCCGTATCACCCGCGATGCCGGTTCGGCCTACAAGGTTAACGGCAAGGAGTGTCGCGCCCGCGATGTGCAAATGCTGTTTGCCGATGCCTCGACCGGCGCGCACTCCCCTGCCTTGGTGCGCCAAGGCCAGATCGCCGAGCTGATCAATGCAAAGCCAAAAGCCCGCCGCCGTGTGCTGGAAGAAGCGGCGGGCATTTCGGGCCTATACAAGCGCCGCCATGAAGCCGAGCTGAAGCTCAACGGCACCGAGAGCAACCTGCTTCGGGTGGAAGACGTGCTGGAGCAGCTCGAGAACCAGCTCAAGACCCTTGAGCGGCAGGCACGGCAGGCGACGCGCTATCGCACGGTAGCCGACGAGCTGCGCCGCGCGGAGGGGCTTTTGCTCTATCGGCGATGGCGCGAGGCAGATGTAGAACGGCTGGCGGCCGAAGGCGTGCTGCGCGAGGCTGTAAAGGCAGCAGCAGCGGCGCAAACGCGTGCGCTGGCAGCAGCGCGGGCGCGCGAGGCCGGAGAGGGCAAGGTGCCTCCGCTGCGTGAGGAAGAGGCCATTGCGGGGGCTGTTTTGCAGCGCTTGCAGGTTGAACAAGTGGCGCTGCGGGAGGCGGAAACCCGTGCCTTGCAAACGATAACCGATCTGGAAAACAGCATTCAACAACTGGAAAAGGATGCAGAGCGAGAAGCGGCGCTCAACAAGGATGCCGGCGAGACGGTAGCGCGGCTGGAATGGGAGGCCGAGGCGCTGCAAAAAGCCGGCGAGGGCTATGAGGCCAAGCTGGAAACCGCGCGGGAAGAAGCCAGCGCAGCGGCGCTGGGCCTACAATCCATCGAGGCGGAGACAGACCGGCTTTCGGAGGATGCGGCAAGGCTGGCAGCGCGGCACCAGTCGGCAAAACGGCGGCTGGAAGATGCCAAAGGGCTGGTCGGCAAGCTGGCTGGCGAAATGGAAAAATCAGCCACGGCCCGGCAGGAGCTGGCAGCCGCAGTGCGCAGGGCCGAGGCGGATGTGGCTGCCGCCGAGGCGGGGCAAAAGGCGCGGGTCGAGGCGGTGGAGCAGGCCGAATCGGCTTTGCTGGCCGCAGAAGAAAAGCGTGCGCAGGCCCAGCAGGCCGAAAGCGACGCGCGCGTAGCGCTAAGCGAGGCTGACGGCGAGGCCAAGGCGTTGGAGGCCGAGCTGGCAGGGGTCCGCCGCTTGATAGAACGCGGCCGTGGCGATGGCGACCAGCTGCTTGACAAGGTGCGGGCCGAAAACGGCTATGAGGCGGCACTGGGTGCCGCGCTTTCGGATGATTTGAAGGCTCCGGAGGTTTCGGGGGATATGCCTTCGGGCTGGGTAGATATCGGCCCTCTGGAGCAGGCGCAATATTTACCCGAGGGTGCCGGGCATTTGGTAGAGCATGTTACTGCGCCTAAAGTCCTCGCCCGACGGCTGCAAATGACAGGGCTTGTGGCCCGCGCAGCAGGGAGCGAGATGCAGGCGCGGCTTTTACCCGGCCAGCGCCTGGTTTCGCTTGAGGGTGATTTGTGGCGGTGGGACGGTTTCAGGGCCGGCGCAGAGGATACCCCTTCCGAGGCGGCTTTGCGCTTGCAGCAGCAAAACCGGCTGACAGAGCTGGAAAAGATAGCGGACACGGCTGCAAAACGCGCAGACAAGGCCCGAACCAGCCACGGGATAGCCCGCACGGCAATGGATGACACACAAGAAAAGGACAAGGCTTGCCGGACAGCGCGGCGCCGTGCGGATGAGGAAAACACCGTAGCGGTGCGGACTGTTTCCCGCTTGCGAGCTGAGCTGGAAACACTGGCTGGCCGGGTAGAGAGCCTTGATCTGGCGGTTGTCCGGCGGGAGGAGGAGGCGCTGGCGGCGCGGCGCTCCTTGCAGGAAGCCGAGCGCACGGCCGCAGATCTGGGAGACCTTGATGCCGCCCGCGAGGCCCTGGACCAGCATAAGCTTGGCGTGGAAGCCGCGCGACTAACGATGATGACCAAACGCTCGATTGCCGATGATTTACGCCGCGAAGGCGAGGCACGAGTGCGCCGTGCACGGGAAATCGAGCGGGAAAAGGCCAACTGGGAGCAGCGGCTTGAAAATGCCGGCACCCACCTGTTGGCTTTGGGCGAACGGATAGAGGCCGGCAAGCTGGATATTGCTAAAGCCCGCGCCGTTCCCGGCGAGATATCCGAAAAGCGTGGCAAGATGGCCGAGGCTCATGAAAAGGCCGAAATGCGGCGCAAAAAAGCGGCGGATGTTCTTGCGGAAGCTGAATCGGCGCTTCGCGCACTGGAAACAGAGGAAAGAGGGGCCGAGCGGCAGGCCTCTGATGCGCGAGAGGACCGCGCCCGCGCAGAAGCCCTGAATGGCGCAGCCGCCAACCGCGTGGAAGCTGCGGCAGAACGTGTGATGGAAGAAACCGGAGTTGCCCCGCAGGCACTTTTGGAAACACTGGAAGCCGACCCCGACAAAATGCCTGACTCGACCCTGATCGAAGCGGATGTGACACGCCTAAAACGGCAGCGCGAGGCGCTTGGCGCGGTCAACCTGCGGGCAGAGGAGGATGCAACTGAAACCCGTGAAGAGCTAACCGCACTGGCTAAAGAAAAGGCCGATCTTGAAGCCGCCGTCGCCAAGTTGCGCCACGGAATCGCCAATCTTAATTCCGAAGGAAGAGAGCGGCTTCTGGCGGCGTTTGAAACCGTGAACAAGAATTTCGAGATGCTGTTCAAGCACCTGTTCGGGGGCGGTGCTGCCGAGCTGGTGCTGGTGGAAAGCGATGATCCACTTGATGCGGGGCTGGAGATCATGTGCCAGCCGCCAGGCAAGAAGCTCTCGACGCTTTCCTTGCTTTCTGGTGGCGAGCAAACCCTGACGGCAATGTCACTTATTTTTGCAGTTTTCCTCGCCAATCCCAGCCCGATCTGCGTGCTGGACGAGGTGGATGCGCCGCTGGATGATGCTAATGTAACCCGCTTTTGTGATTTGCTTGATGAGATGATCACCCAGACAAAAACCCGGTTTTTAATCATTACCCACCATGCGGTCACCATGAGCCGGATGGAGCGGCTTTTCGGGGTGACGATGGGGGAGCAGGGGGTTTCTCAGCTGGTGTCGGTGGATTTGCGGCAGGCGGAGGAGATCATTGAGGGGTAGGCTAACCCCCTTGAAATACTGCATAAATAACTTACATAAGCTGTATGAAAATTTATCAACTCCCCCTATGACCCTCCGCCGCCTTAGCCACCTTCTTTCCGTGATTGCTATCGCGCTGGCGGGCGTTGCGCTTTATATCAGGCCTGACCCCACGGTGGCCACATGCTTAAATCGCGGGCAAGCCTCCGAGATAATAACGGCCTGCACCGCGCTGATCGAAAACCCTGATACCAAAGCCGACGCCTTGCCTGTGTATTTGTATAAGCGGGCATGGGCGGCCCGCAGGGTGCATGATTTTGAAATGGCGATGGCCGACATAACCCGTGCGCTGGATTTGCGGCCCGATACCCCGCTTATCTGGGTGAACAAAGCCTTTATAAATAACGCGCAGGGAGCTTTAGAGGCCGCCGATGCAGATTTTGAGCGCGCGCTGGCATTGGAGCCGAAAAACCTGTTTACGATAATGGACCGCGCAGTTGTTTACACTGGCCGTAGTGACTATCCGGCAGCCTTGCGCGACTATGAGCGTGCCATGCAAATTGACCCGAATAGCAAAAGAGCCGCTCTGGGAATCATTCAAACTCTGGAAAAAATGGGCGAGTTTGATACGGCCATTGAGCGCCGAATAGCCGCGACCAAGCAGTGGCCGGAGGATGCCAAAATTTTACTTGGCCTCGGGAGCTTGCAGTATGGCACGCAAAACTATCAGGCGGCGCTTGTCAGCTTTGAAGCTGCCGCGCGGCTTGATCCTGAGCATGAGCTAAACCTGTTCTTGCTCGGGGCAGCCAATTTGAGATTGGGAAATATCTCCCTCGGAAAATCTTATATCGAGGGACACGCAGCACAGCTTGCACAAAGTATGGAAACCGAAGGGAGCCTCTACCGTCGAGCCACCATGGTGATCGCCAATGTTACGCAGCTAGCGGGCAATTTTGATTTCTTTTTTCGGGGGGTTAGCTATGCGATTGTTGGGCAACCAGAGCTTTCACGCGCGGCGTTTCAGCGCTATCTCGATAGCGGAGGCAGCAATGCCATGGGCATAATGCAAAGATTATTGGCAAATTATTATGGATGCGCTGGTGCTGGCTGTGAAGG
This sequence comes from Paracoccaceae bacterium, assembly GCA_021647745.1. Classification (GTDB taxonomy): domain Bacteria; phylum Pseudomonadota; class Alphaproteobacteria; order Rhodobacterales; family Rhodobacteraceae; genus UBA3077. The sequence goes on from JAKIUB010000006.1 coordinate 12,606, forward strand.
GCGCGATGATGAGCGCTACGAGGCCGCCCTTAGCCGCTATATTGATGCGACTGGCAACACATTTTCGCTCGACAACTATTAAGCGCTTTACATATGGCTTTGCACCCATGCCTTTATCTGGTCAGCCCTTAGCGCGCCGGACTGGCGAGCAACCTCTTTGCCGTTTTTAAACATCGCCATGGTGGGGATGCCGCGAATATTGTGGCGTTGGGAAACGGCTTTATGCTCTTCGGTGTTGATTTTGGCGAAGCGCACCGATGTGCCGAGCTGGGTGGCGGCTTTGGAAAACTCGGGGGCCATCATCCGGCAGGGGCCGCACCAAGGCGCCCAGAAATCTACCACCAGCGGGAGTTGGTCACGTTTGCTGGCTTTGGCGAGGGTGGCGGCATCAATCTCCTTAACCTTGGGCGGGTTAAGCAACTGGCCACAGGTGCCGCATTTGGGCTTGGCTGAAAGCCGCTCTTCAGGCACGCGGTTTACGGTGCCACAGCTAAGGCAGGTGAGGTTTTTGGCTGACATTTTGGGGCTCCAAAAATATTCGGGTTACTGCATATATTGAGATGTCAGGCCAGATTTCAAGAGCGCGGGCTTGAAGTGCAGGTGCGGCTGGCTAAAAAAGGCAGGCTGATCGCCACTATGGATTTTAAATAACCATCACGGCGCGAGCTTAAGGCTGCAAAGCAAAACACGGGATAACGTGTTATTTGCTAGCCGAAAAGCGTTAACGGTCCGGGGCGCGGCCTTCTTGTTCGGCTTTGCGGCGATCTTGCATCAATTCCTCATGCTCGGCCTGTTTTAACATGTCTTTTATCACCGTTGTTTTGGCATCACTGATCGCGGCAAAACTACGGGCACTTTCGGCTTGGGCCTCCTGAATTTGGCGGCGGGATTTCAGGCGGGTGCTTTCCTGATCAGCCCAGCCAAGCCAGCGGCTGATAATGGCGAGATCTTCGGGCGGAGTGTCTTCCATGGTGGTGTTGATCTCTTTGGCCAGCGCCGCTATTTGACGGGCGGTGGCGGCGGTTTTTGCATTGGCTCGGGTCAGCTCTGCCATATCGCGCAGGCGTTTTTGCCCGGCAAGGTCGCGCAATATTTTCAGCTCGTCCGGGGTCATGCGCCGCGCTCCTTGGCTTTGGCGCGCATTTCGGTGGCAAAGCGTATCGCGGCGGCGATGGCGCGGTAGTGGTCCGTGTCAATCTCGTGGCCGATTTTTACCGTTGCGTGCAATGCGCGCGCGGTCGGCGGGTCGCTATGGATCGGCACGCCGGACTCACCGGCAACCTCGCGAATTCGCCGCGCCACATCATCAACCCCTTTGGCGATCACTACCGGTGCCGTGCCGGGGGTGCGCGCCCATTCCAGCGCCACCGCGTAATGGGTCGGGTTGACCACCACCACATCGGCGCGCGGCACATCATGCAGCATCTGGTTGGTGGCAATCTCTTGCGCGCGGGCACGGCGCTGGGATTTCATATGTGGATCCCCCTCCGATTCCTTGCTTTCATCCTTCACTTCTTTATGGGTCATGCGCAGCTTTTGCAGGTGATGGTATTTTTGCCACATGAAATCAACCAGCGCGATCGACATAGCAATAATCATAACCATCAACACCATAGCCGATAAAATTTCGCCAAGCATGGTCACCACCTCCCACGGCTCCCCTCGTACAATACCCAGAATCTCGTCCTTTTTGGCCGCGAGATAAAAATAGGACCCAGTCGAAACCAGCACCATTTTCGCCACAGTTTTAAGAAACTCGACAATCCCCTTGACCCCGAATTTGTTTTTAATCCCTTGCAGCGGTGATATCCGGTTGCCTTTGGGTTTTACTTTATCCGGCGCCACCACAAATATCCGCTGCGCCAGCGAGACCAGCAACACCGCCAGAAACGGTAGCAAAAATATCGGTATCAGCACCTGGATTGATTGGCCAAACAGCGAGGCCGCCAGCTGGCTGCCACCGGTTGATAAAAATTGCCGGCTAAGGGTATCCGCATTGGCAAAAACCTGCGCCAGCACCCCTGCCCCCACACCCACACCCGACAGGCCGACAAAGGTAAAAGCCAAATATAACCCAAGATAAGCCGCCGCCGCAGATACATCCGGCGAACGGGCAATATCCCCTTTTTTGCGGGATTTTTCTATTTTTTGCTGACTTGCCTCATGGGTTTTCTCGCCACTTTCGTCTTTTTCACCGCTCATTCCGGCATCCCCATCGGGTTGGCCAACACCATATCCAGCCGGTCATTCCAGACCGTAATGATAGTCGGCCCCGCCAGAAGCAGCAGCAAAAGCGCGCCCGCAGTGATCAGCGGCGCACCAACAAAAGCAACCAATAGGCTCGGCATCGCGCGGTTGATCGCACCAAGCGCCAGATTATAGGCAAAAGATGCAATCACAAACGGGGCCGACATGGTGAAGCCAAAGGCAAACACATCTGACACCCGCGCAATACCCCATTCTGCAATATCACCGGCAATCGGAATAGTGCCGAGCGGAAAGAGATCATAGGTCGAGGCAATGGCGAGACTGGCCTTTATATGCAGGCCGGTTACCAGCGCCAGCGCCAGCCCTGCCAACATCAGGATATTGCCGATGGCGGGCATCGGGTCAGGGGTAACACCAACACCGGCCACTTGGGTAATGGCGGTCGATTGCGCCGCGATGCTGCCCGCGAGCTGTAGCGCCATCACCAACAGGCGCAGCGAAATACCGATCAAAAACCCGATGCCGGCCTCGATAACGATCAACCCGCCAAAGGCCGGCAAAGCTGTATTTATATCTGGCAAGACCGGTTCCACCATCGGCCAAACCACCAGCGTAAACCCGATCGCTGCCATCAATCGTACCCGGCTCGGGATCGCCTGTTCGCCAAAACCCGGCATCAAGGCCACCGCTGCCGCCACCCGCACAAAAACCAGTATCAGCCCCCCGAGGCTGGTGCCGGATTGTGCCAGTATTTGCGCCAACCCCTCAAGCATCAGGCCATGCCCACCAGTGCCGGTTGAGCATTGGCGCCGACCTCTTCAAAGCTGAAAACCGGGTTGCGAATGCCTTTGGCGCTCAGCACCGTGTGCAAAAACCGCCGTCGCCGCGCCGAGGTGATAACCGCCGGATAGCGCCCGTTTTCGCCAGCTTTGCTCACCTGCTCGGCCACGGCCCCCGCCAGCCGGTTGAACTCGTGCGGCGGCAGCGCCACATCGGCACCGCCATGTTCGCCCTCCAGCTGGTGCTTTTGAAACAAGGCCTCCCATTCGGGCGAAAGCTGCACCAGCGGCAGCGCGCCGTCGGGCTCCTGCATGTCGGCGATCAACTGAAAACCAAGGCGTTGGCGCACATATTCAGTAACCGCTTCTATTCCGCTCAGGGTGCCGTTGGCCTCGGCAATGGATTCCAGAATAAGCGGCAGGTTGCGGATAGAGACCTGCTCCTCCAGCAACAGCCGCAGCACTGATTGCAGCAGATCAATCGAGACCTTGTCGGGCACGAACTCGTCCAGTATCCGGCGATTGGCGGCAGCGCGGGTAGGCTCTGAAACCGCCACGAATTCATCCAGCAATTTACGCAGGGTGCGGCGGTTGAACAACCTGCCAAAATTTTGCTTCAATACCTCGAGCAGGTGGGTGGATACCACCTCGGTCGGGGTGACCACCGACAGCCCTTGCAGCGCGGCCTCTTCTTGCATGGCGGGGTCGATCCAGCGGGCGGGGGCACCATAAACCGGCTCGGATACATCATGGCCCTTGGGCGCGCTGGCAGCATCATCTGCCAGCAGCACCAGCACCTTGCCAATCTCGACCTCTGATCGCGCAATCTCGACCCCCTGAATGCGGATCACATAGGTGCCATTGGGCAACAGGGTGGAATCCGTCAGCCTGATTTCGGGGATCACCACGCCGAATTGCGCGGCGATGTGGTTGCGCATGTTCAAAATCCTCCGGTCCAGCCCCGAGATTTCATCCATCACTGTCGCCACCAGATCAGAGGCGAACTCCAGGTGAATCTCGTCCAGATCCAGCATATCGCCAAGGGTTTTTTGTGGTACGGCGGCCGGTTTATCCGTAGCCTTGGTTTGCGCGGCTTCTGCCGCCTCACGCGCCTTGCGCTTGAAGCTGACATAGGCCGCCGCCCCCAGCGCCGCCGCACCGGCAAAAAACGGAATCATCGGCAGGCCGGGAATAAGGCCAAACAGCGCCAGCATCGCGGCCACCGTCGCCAATGCCTCGGGATAGGCGCCAAGCTGGCTGGTAAGCGCTTTATCGGCCGAGCCAAGCACCCCGCCCTTGGAAAGCAAAAGCGCGGAAGCAATCGAGATGATAACCGAGGGAAATTGTGAAACCAGCCCATCGCCCACAGTGAGGATTGCATAGGTTTCAAAGGCTTGACCAACCGGCATGCCATGCACAAACACCCCCATCACCAAGCCCATGATCAGGTTGAGCATGGTGATCAGCAACCCCGCCACAGCATCGCCCTTCACAAATTTCGAGGCACCATCAAGCGAGCCGAAAAACGTGGTTTCCTCCTGCTCGGTCTTGCGACGCTTTTTGGCTTCTTCGTGGTCGATCGCACCGGCCGCCATATCACTGTCAATCGCCAGCTGCTTGCCGGGCATGCCATCAAGCGCAAAGCGCGCGCCGACCTCGGCCATACGCCCCGCACCCTTGGTGATAACGATAAAGTTGACGATTAGCAGCACACCAAACACCACCAGCCCGAGATAAACCGAGCCGCCCATGATAAACATCGCAAAGCCCTCGATCACATCGCCCGCCGCATCGGTGCCGGTATGGCCCTCGCCGATGATGAGCTTGGTAGAGGATACATTCAGCGACAGCCGCAGCATCAGGCTGGCCAGCAAAATGGTTGGAAAGGCCGAAAACTCCAGCGGGCGCGAGATGAAAAGCGTGATCGTGAAAATCAGGATCGCGATCGCAAAACTGGCGGCCAGCCCGATATCAAGCACCCATGCCGGCATCGGCAAGATCATCATCGCGATCACCGCCATCAGCGCAATGCTGAGCATAACTGTGGGTTGGTAAAGGGTAGCAATAGATAGTTTTGGCATCGGTATTCCTAAAAAAGAGCGCCGCTGGAGCTGGTTAACAAGGTGACAGTCGCACCGCCGAGCATGCCCGAGGCCAATGATCCCATCACCGATGCGGGGACGGGTATTGCGCCATCACCAATGGCGCCGGCGCGCGAGCTATATGGCGAGACCCCCGTGATCGGCGGCCCGGAGAAAAAAGCGTGCCGCACCTCGGGAAAGCGTGCCACCTGCACATTTGGCTGCACAGTCGGCAAGCGCAGCACCGGCGCCGGCGCCTCGCCGCCCAGCCTGGCGCGGATGCGGGCATAACGGGTGCGATAGCGGCTGGCGTAGGTTTCCGTGCGCGAATGATATGCGCCCGCAGCTTTTGTCCAGTCGCCAAATTCTCCATAGAGTCCTGATAGCATTTGCGCGGCATAAGTAGCGTTTGTCATCGGGTCGAACATCGCCTCGATGCTCTCGAAATTCATGCCGTGCCATTTGTAATTGATCTGGAAGCAACCAACATCAAAGCTGCGCGCGCCGGCATTGTAGCGCTCGGTCACATAGGCCAGCGCCTCTTCGCGGGTGTCAAACCAAAAGCCCTTTCCCTCCATATTTACAGTCCATGGCCAAGGGCGCAACTTGCCCCCCCTTGAGCGGCCGGTTTCGGTAAGGGTGATGGCATACAGCGCGTCGGCGGGCATGTTTTCAGCGCGGGCGGCGGCGGCGCTGACAGCATCACATATGGCCGAAATTGCGGCATCGTCCGGGGTGATTTCGGTGGCGCGGGCGGGCAAAGCCAGCAGCCCTGCTGATAACAGCAGGGCGGGCAATATTTGCCAGCGGTTTATAAAAACCATTTGCGGATTCTCCCAAACAGTGATGCTTGACCACGTTTAGGGAGATATAGTTACCAAAGGGTTTTCAGCCGGAAAGGAAGTTTCTCAATCCTCGAATTGGCCGCACTCGGCACTGCGGTGGCAGCCGCTACAGTTTGAAAGCGTGCCTATTTCGGGGCGGGCGGCAGCATAGGATCGTGCGCGGGCTTTGTATTTGTCTGGTCTGCTGCATTGATGCGCAGCCATGCCGAGGTCGCGCTGGTGACCCTCAAAATCGGGGGATGCCTGGGCCATACATATTTGCCTTTTGCCACAAAAGAGCGCGGGGCATTGCGTGTGCCATTGATTTGCGCCACTCTTGGGCAAAACCTGCCAATGTGGAATCATCTTATTGTCTTCTCCGAGCCTCCCCGACCAGACCCGTCTGGAATTTGATAGCAACCGCCTGATGATCGACCTTTGCGGCGAGCTTGATGCCAACCTTGTGCGCATCGAGGCTGGCACAGGGGCAGAGCTGCATCGCACCGGTAATGTTATCTTGCTGCTTGGCGAGGCCGAAGCCCGCCTGCATGCCGAGACCACATTGCGCGCGCTTTATGGCCGGCTTCAGGCCAACAAGGTTGTTGAGGCTGGTGATATTGACGCTGCGATTCGCATGCCGGCCGAAATATTCGAGGAAGGGCGGGAGGTGACGGCCACGCCTCTGGAGCCAATGGCCATCCGCACCCGCAAAAAAACTGTCGAGCCGCGCAACGGCGCGCAGGCGGATTATGTGCGCGCGCTTTATGAAAACGATCTTGTATTTGGCCTTGGCCCTGCCGGCACCGGCAAGACCTATCTTGCTGTCGCAGTCGCTGTTGCGCAGTTTCTGGAGGGGCGGATTGACCGGATCATTCTTTCACGGCCCGCGGTCGAAGCCGGAGAGCGGCTCGGGTTTTTGCCCGGCGACATGAAAGAGAAGGTCGACCCCTATATGCAGCCGCTCTATGATGCGCTCAACGATTTTCTGCCCGCCCGACAAGTAGCAAAGATGATCGAGGAAAAGCAGATCGAGATCGCCCCGCTGGCCTTTATGCGCGGGCGCACGCTGTCCCACGCCTTTGTTATCCTTGACGAGGCGCAAAATGCCACCTCCATGCAGATGCGGATGTTTTTGACCCGGCTGGGTGAAGGTTCCCGCATGGCGATCAACGGCGATACCAGCCAGATCGACCTGCCGCGCGGTATGCTCTCCGGGCTGGTCGAGGCCGAACAGGTGCTGCACGGGGTAAAGGGCATCGGCTTCACCCGGTTTTCCGCGCAAGATGTGGTGCGCCACCCGATGGTGGGTAAAATCGTGCGGGCCTATGCGCAGGCCAAGCCGAAATGATCGAGGTGATACTCGAAGACGAGCGCTGGGCTGGTGCGGAGCTTGAAGCCCTCGCCACACCTGCCGCCGGCGCGGCGATGGCAGTGAGCGGGCGGAGGATGGAGGGCTTCGAGATTGCTCTTCTGGGCTGTGATGATAGCCGCATTGCCGCTCTCAATGCCGACTTTCGCGCCACACCTGCGCCAACCAATGTGCTTTCATGGCCCGCCTATGATGCCCCGCCGATCAAGGGTGCCAGCCCCGAGATAGCCCTTGGCGATATTGCCATAGCCTTCGAGACCTGCCAGCGCGAAGCGGTTGAAAAAGGCATTTCTGTTCATGATCACGTAACCCATCTTGTGATACACGGGGTGCTGCATCTACTTGGGTATGATCACATTTCTGACACACAAGCTGAAGAAATGGAAGCGCTGGAGGTCAAAGCCCTTGCAAAACTGGGTATCAACAACCCATATTAGGGAAATACCTGTAATACGGAAAAGGAGCCATGGGCGAAACATCAGACGGGTCTTCTAACGCAGCGCAGCGCGCGCAGGCGTTGCCCCCCCCTAAATCAAGTATCTGGCAACGGCTGTTTGGCCGGTTGTCTTCGGGCGAGAGTGCCCCGCCTATCGAGGCGGATACCCACACCATACAAAGCAACCTGCATAGCCTGCAAAGCCGCCGGATAGATGATATCGCGGTGCCCAAGGCCGATATTGTGGCGATCCCGGAAGACGCAACGCTTGGCGAGGTAGTGGAGGCCTTTGCGACCTCGACCCTGACGCGCCTGCCGGTTTACCACGAAACCCTTGACGAGCCGGCTGGCCTGATCCATCTGAAAGACCTTGCCCTCAAGCACGGGTTTGGAAATGGCAAGGCCTTTGACCTTGCCAAATTGTTGCGCCCGCTAATCTATGCACCGCCTTCGATGCCGATTTCGGTGTTGCTGCAAAAAATGCAATCCGAGCATATCCACATGGCGCTGGTGATAGACGAATACGGCGGAGTTGACGGGCTGGTCACCATCGAGGACCTGCTGGAGCAGATTGTCGGCGAGATCATTGACGAACACGACGAAGAAGAGGCCGATCTCTGGGTCGAGGAGGCCCCCGGGGTCTACCTTGCCGATGCCCGTGCCCTGTTGCAGGATATCGAAGATGTTGCCGGAGTGGACTTGTTGCCCGACGAACTGGACGACGAGATCGACACATTGGGGGGCATTGTCGTGATGCTGGCCGGCAGAGTGCCGGTGCAAGGCGAGGTGATCCGGGACAGGCAAGGCAACGAATTCGAGGTGATCGAGGCCGACCCCCGCAGGATAAAGCGGCTACGGGTCAGTTTTGCCACAGCGGAGGCGGCGTGAGCGCCCTTTCAGCTTGCTCAAGAAGAGTTTACCGACAGGGCCGGATTTACAGCCTATACCCCGTTTTGAACTGACAGGGAAAAGCTCCGTGAAACAAATAGGAAAATGGCGCCGCTTTGGCTTGTCTTTGCTGGCTGGCCTCGCGCTGGCCCTCGGGCAGGCCCCGATGGATTTTCCTTGGCTGGCAATTTTGGCCTTGCCGGGGCTGCTTTATTTGCTGCGCATGACCTGCTGCTGGAAGGGCGGTTTTTTGGTTGGCTGGGGCGCCGGGCTGGGCTATTTCGGCTTGTCTCTGAGCTGGATTGTCGAGCCTTTTCTGGTAGATGCCGATCGCTATGGCTGGATGGCCCCCTTTGCGCTTGTGTTGATGGCAGGGGGAATGGCACTATTTTGGGGGCTGGGCTTTGCACTGGCACGGCGCTGGCCCAATGCCGTAGTTTTTGCCGGTTTCTGGACCTTGGCCGAACTGCTGCGCTCCTATATCTTCACCGGTTTTCCTTGGGCTTTGCAGGCTTATTCATGGGTCGAAACTCCGGTTATCCAGGCGGCCTCGGTGATCGGAGTGCATGGGCTGGGGTTTTTGATTGTGTTGGCAGGGGGGTTGCTGCTCAGCCGGCGCGGGGCGGTGGTAGCAGTGGTGATCGTAGGAGTGCTGACCAGCTTTGGCCTCTGGCGCTTGCAGAATCCGGTGATTGATACAGCCCTGACCGTGCGTCTTGTTCAGCCCAACGCGATACAGGCTCAAAAGTGGGATCCTGATTATTATCCGATGTTTTATCAGCGCCAGCTCGATTATAGCGCCGCGCCGGGCGCGCCTGATATCGTGATCTGGCCCGAGGTTTCGATTGTATACTTACCCGGAGAACAGCCCGAGGTGCGCGAGGATATCGCCATGGCCGCACAGGCACCCGTACTGGTCGGTGCGCGCCGTCGCGATGGGCAAGACATCTATAATTCATTGTTTTTGATAGACAAGGAAAGCAGGGTCGAGGCGGTTTATGATAAATACCACCTTGTGCCTTTTGGCGAATACATGCCGCTTCAAAGCTTGGCCGATAAATGGGGCCTCAAGGGGCTGGCCGAGGTGATGGGCGGCGGCATATCTGCGGGCACTGGCCCAAAGCTGCTTTCAGGCAAAGGGGTTCCCGCATTTTTACCGCTGATCTGTTATGAGGCAATTTTTCCCCAAGGGGTGGCGGGGTTGCGCCCTGAATGGCTGGTGCAAGTCACCAATGATGCGTGGTTTGGCGAGGCTTTTGGCCCCTATCAGCACTTTAACCAATCACGTGTACGGGCGATAGAACAGGGGTTGCCGCTGGCCCGTGCCGCCAATACCGGTATTTCGGCAATGGTTGACCCTTATGGCAGGATTGTCGCGTCGATCCCGCTGGGGCAGGACGGGTTTGTGGATGCGGTTTTACCTGCGCCCCTCACGCCAACCGTGCTGGCGCGCATCGGGCAATGGCCGGTGATTACGCTGATTGTGCTGTTGCTGCTAGGCGGCATTATCGGCCAGCGCCGCGGGGTTTTTCGCCCGCTTTGAGCCACACTAAACAACTATTGAAACCCGAAGTAAATCCGCGCATAAAGGCGCGATAAATCAAGCGCCGGAGGGCCTCATGAGCCGCGAAAACTACCTGTTTACTTCCGAATCCGTATCCGAAGGCCACCCTGATAAAGTGTGTGACCGCATTTCCGATGCCATTCTTGATGCTTTTTTAACCGAGGACCCCTATGCCCGCGTTGCTTGCGAAACCTTTGCCACTACCGATCGGGTGGTAATTGGCGGCGAGGTTCGCGGCCCCGGCAAGGTGATCCAGCGGGTCGAGGAGATCGCCCGTGAATGCGTAAAAGACATCGGCTACGAGCAGGAGGGCTTTCACTGGGCCAACCTGAAGGTTAATTCATACCTGCACGCACAGTCAGCCGACATCGCCCAAGGGGTTGACGCAGCTGATAACAAAGACGAGGGCGCGGGCGATCAGGGCATTATGTTTGGCTATGCCACCACCGAGACCCCCGAGCTTATGCCCGCCCCCGTGCACTACGCCCACGCGATTTTGCGCCGCCTCGCCGAGGTCCGCAAAAACGGCACCGAACCACTGCTTGGCCCCGATGCCAAATCACAACTTTCGGTGCGCTATGAGGGGGGCAAGCCGGTGGGGATTTCCTCGGTGGTGCTCTCAACCCAGCACGCTTCGGAGGCGCAAAGCTCGGAAGATATCCGTAATATTGTCGCGCCATATATCCTGGAAATGGTCCCCGAAGGCTGGATTACCGCCGAGACCGAATGGCATGTGAACCCGACCGGCAAGTTTGTGATCGGCGGCCCCGATGGGGATGCCGGCCTGACCGGACGCAAAATTATTGTTGATACCTACGGCGGTGCTGCCCCCCATGGTGGCGGTGCGTTTTCGGGCAAAGACCCGACCAAGGTGGACCGCTCGGCAGCTTACGCAGCGCGCTATCTGGCCAAAAATATCGTGGCATCCGGCATGGCCAGCCGCTGCACCCTGCAAATCGCCTATGCGATTGGCGTCTCCAAACCGCTTTCGATCTATGCCGACCTGCACGGCACCGGCGAGGTGCACGAGACCGAGGTTGAAAAAGCCGTGGCGCAAGTGATGGACCTGACCCCGCGCGGCATCCGCGAACATCTGGGCCTGAACAAGCCGATCTATCAGCGCACCTCGGCCTATGGCCATTTTGGCCGCTCGCCCGAGGCTGATGGCGGGTTTTCATGGGAAAAAATAGACCTGATCGACGTTTTGAAAGCTGCGGTTTAGGCATTTTTCTGCAGCCCCGCGCTATTTTATAAAGGGGGATCGACCTCCTTTATAAAATCCTCCCCTTCGGGTCGGGACTGCAAAAGTTTGACAATCCGATATAGCCGCCCGATTTCAGGCGGACAGGGTCGCGCAAAGCCGCTAGCATACGCGCATGATGTTTGACCTGCCCAACCACGCCACCCTTTATGCCGCCCTTGTTGTCCGCGATCTTTCCTTTGATGGGCGCGCCTTTATCGCGGTAAAAACCACCGGGATATTTTGTCGCTTTGGCTGCCCGGCGCGGCGCCCAAACCCGGAAAACTGCCATTTCTATGCATCGGTTGCCGAATGCCTTGAGGCCGGGTATCGCCCCTGCAAGCGCTGCCATCCGCTGCGCCCCGCAGCTGAGGCCGACCCTGCGGTCCAATCCTTGCTCAGCGCGCTGGAAGCCAGCCCGGGCAGGCGCTGGAGTGAAGGTGATATCATTGCGCGTGGCTATGACCCCTCCACCATTCGCCGCGCTTTCAAGCGCCATTACGGGCTGACCTTTCTGGAAATGGCCCGGCTTTCACGCCTGCGCTTTGCAGCCAAGGCGCTGGGCAACGGGCAGCGGGTGATCGACGCCCAGCTGGATGCCGGGTTCGCCTCCCCGGCAGCGTTTCGGGCGGCGTTTGCCCGGCTGCTGGGAGCTGCCCCGGGTAGCTTTAAGGCAAATGCCCTGCTGCGGGCGGATTGGCTCACCACGCCGTTGGGAGACCTGATTGCAGTGAGTGACCAGCACGCCCTGCACTTGCTGGAATTTGCCGACCGCAAAGCCCTGCCCAAAGAGCTGCAAAAACTGCGAATGGCGGTGAAAGGCAATATTGGCTTTGGCCGTTTTGCCGCTACTGATCAGGTGGAAGCCGAGCTGAAAGCATTTTTCAATGGTGAGAATATGGATTTTAAAACCCCGCTTGCCTTGAATGGCACCCCTTTTACCCGGCAGGTCTGGCAGGCGTTGCGCCAAATACCGGCGGGGGAGACACGCAGCTATTCATCGCTTGCCGCCAGCATTGGCAAGCCGGCAGCCACCCGCGCCGTAGCCCGGGCCAACGGAGCAAACCAGATCGCTATTTTGATCCCCTGCCACCGGGTGATCGGAGCGGATGGCAGCCTGACCGGCTATGGCGGCGGTTTATGGCGCAAGCAAAAACTGATCGAGCTGGAAGCCCGTTTCAAAAACCTTCCTGCCTGATTGACCCTCCTGCTTCCATTCGCTATGCACAGGCCCGAAGCCGGAGACCAGATATGACCAACCCCAAAAACCCCCTCAAACAAGCCCCCCATGGTGCTCCGTGGCGCAATTTTTATGGCCGTCTTCATGGCAAAACCCTGCGCAAGGGACAAATCGAGCATCTGGAAACCACATTGAAGGATATCACCCCGCCGGGGGTAAGCTGGGAAGAAAACCCGGAACGCAGCCCAGTTGACCTTGCGGCGTTATTTGGTGATGCTCGGCCGGTCTGGCTGGAAATTGGCTTTGGTGGCGGCGAACACCTGATGCATATGGCCCAAACCTACCCCGAGGTCGGCATCATCGGCTGCGAGCCTTATATAAACGGCGTGGCCATGCTGGTGCCGCGTATTGCCGAGAAGGGGGTGAAAAACGCCCGTGTGCTACACGGCGATGCCCGCGATATGCTTGATGTGTTGCCCGAAGCCTCGTTGAGCAAAGCCTTTTTGCTTTACCCTGATCCGTGGCCCAAAAAGCGCCACCACAAGCGCCGCTTTGTGAATGGTGAAAATATCACCCCACTGGCCCGCGCGCTAAAACCCGGAGCGGAGTTTCGCATTGCCACCGATATCGAGGATTATGTGCGCCACACGCTGGAGCACATGCTGGCGCGGGATGATTTCGAGTGGCTGGCGAATGGCCCGGAAAGCTGGCGGAACCCGTGGGATGACTGGCACCGCACCCGCTACGAGGCCAAGGCCATCGTTGAGGGGCGAACCCCGCACTATCTTACCTTCCGTCGCGTATGAGCAAGTATCTGTCGGTAATTTTCAATATGCCGGTAGTGCCACCAGCATCGCCAGCCGAGGGAGAGGCGATCGTGGAAATTCAGACCCGTTGTTAAGGTAAAACGGTCCGCTAGGCGCTTGCGCTGGTGGAATTGTCAGCGAAGCACGGGGTCACGCCGCACCTTCAGCGGCGGCCTCCCCTTCAACTACGGCCATACCGGTCCGAAAATCTCACGATATCATCCTCGCCCAGATAGCTGCCTGATTGCACCTCTATCAGCTCCAGCGGGATCTTTCCGGGGTTGGCCAGCGCGTGCACTTCACCCAAGGGAATATAGGTTGATTGGTCCTCTGACAGCATGATCTCCTCGTCACCGCGTGTGACCAGCGCCGCGCCGCGCACCACAACCCAGTGTTCGGCGCGGTGGTGGTGCTTTTGCAGGCTGAGCTTGGCACCGGGATTTACCGTGATCCGTTTCACCTGATAGCGCTCGCCAGTATCCACGCAGTCATACTTCCCCCATGGCCGGTACACCTCGCGGTGCTGTGTCACCTCCGGTCGCCCATCCGCCTTGAGCGACGCCACCAGCGCCTGCACCTCTCCCACCCGGGCTTTGGGAGCCACAAAAACCACATCCTTGGTCTCGATCACCACCATATCCTCCAACCCGACCGTCGCCACCAGCCGGCTGCCGGCATTGATATAGTTGCCGTGGCCCTCGAGGCTCAGCACATCTCCGATCTCGCAATTACCGCGCGCATCCTGCGCCGAAGCCGCCCAGAGCGCAGCCCATGAGCCGATATCGCTCCACCCCGCCGACAGCGGCACAACCACAGCCCGCGCGGTCTTTTCCATCACCGCATAATCTATGGACTCAGGCGGGCAGGCCAAAAACGAAGCGCTATCAAAGCGGGTAAAATCGGCGTCCGCCGCCGCACCAGCGAGCGCCGCGCGACATGCGGATAATATATCCGGCCGATGGGTCTCCAGCTCCGCCAGGTAGGCCGAGGCCCGAAACATGAATATCCCGCTATTCCAATAATACCCGCCCTGCTCAAGATAGCCCTCTGCCGTTGTCACATCCGGCTTTTCAACAAACTTCGCCACCCGAAAGCCCGCCCCGGTTGCCGCGCCGGCCTTTATATAGCCATAGCCCGTCTCGGGCCGGTCCGGTGCTATTCCGAAAGTCACCAGTTCGCCCGCGCCCGCCAGCACCGTTCCGGCCTGGACCGCCGCCAAAAAGGCTTTCTGCCCGGAAATAACATGGTCCGCCGGCATCACCAGCAAGACCGGATCTCTGCCGCTTTCCTCAGCCAGTAGCGCCGCCAGCGCGATCGCCGGCGCGGTATTGCGCCCGGCCGGCTCGAGCAATATCCGCACCCCCGCGACCCCGATCGACCGCATCTGCTCCGCGGCTAAAAACCGGCTCTCCTCACTACAGACCAGCATCGGCGGCGCGTGGGCCAACCCCTCAAGCCGCACCACGGTTTCCTGAAGCAGGGTCCGCTCGCCACCCAAGGTCAGATATTGCTTGGCATAATGCCGGCGCGACAAAGGCCAGAGCCGTGTGCCCGATCCGCCCGCCAGTATCACCGGCAGCACCTTTTCATCCATTTTTCTGCCCCCTGAAACCATCCTGATGCGTAACAAACCATTCATACGCCTGCAAAAGCCCTTCGCGCAAGCCAATCGAAGCCCGCCACCCCAAAGCCGACAGCTTTGATACATCCAGCAGCTTGCGCGGCGTGCCATCGGGGCGGCTTGTATCAAATACCAGTCGCCCGCGATATCCGGTCACTTCGGCCATCATTTCGGCCAGCCCCCTGATCGTGGTATCCGCTCCGGTGCCGATATTGATATGCGCACAATCAGGGCTGCCGCCCGCCTGAAAGACCTTGGCCGGCAAGCCCATGACAAAAACGCAGGCTGCCGCCATATCATCCACATGCAAAAACTCGCGCCGTGGCTGCCCGCTACCCCAGATCACCATCTCCTCACCCGCCGCATGAAAACGCCGCAGCAAGGCCGGAATCACATGTGAATTTTCCAGATGAAAATTATCATACGGCCCATAAAGATTGGTCGGCATCACAGCGCGATAATCGTGGCCATACTGCCGATTATAGCTCTCGCAAAGCTTGATACCGGCAATTTTAGCCACCGCGTAGGGGGCGTTGCTCGGCTCGAGCGGGCCGGTCAGCAGCGCTTCTTCGCGGATAGGCTGCGTCGCATCACGCGGATAAATACAACTCGACCCGAGAAACAGCAGCTTTTGCACCCCCGCCAGATGCGCCCCATGGATAACATTGGCCTCTATCATCATATTTTCATAAATAAAATCAGCTGGAAAGCGGCTATTTGCCTCTATCCCCCCGACCTTGGCCGCCGCCAGATAAACCTCGTCAATCGCCGCATCCTTAAAAAATCGCGCCACGGCAGCGCTATCAGTCAGATCAAGTGCGGCGCGCGGGCGTGTCACCAGCTCGACCCCTGTTAACCGCCGCACCAGCGCCCGCCCGACCATGCCCCCGTGGCCCGCCACAAAAACCCGCTTCATCTCTAGCCCTCCACGGTCATCGGCGGCGAAAACCCGTTTTTGACCAAAAGCGCATGCTGGCGGGCCGCCCGCAGATCCTCTGCCACCATTTCAGCACACATCTCGCGCAAGGAAATCTCCGGCTCCCAGCCGAGCTTTTCCTTGGCCTTGGCAGGATTGCCCAGCAGGCTCTCGACCTCCGCAGGCCTGAAATAACGCGGATCCACCTTCACGATCACATCCCCCTCCCGCAGCCCGCTCTCGCGCCCGGCCCGGATAACAATGCCGCGCTCATTCACGCCCTCGCCCTCAAAGCGCAGCGCAATCCCCAACTCCGCGGCCGCCATGGTCACAAACTCGCGCACCGAGCGCTGCACCCCTGTCGCGATCACAAAATCATCGGGCGCGCTTTGCTGCATCATCATCCACTGCATGCGCACATAATCGCGTGCATGGCCCCAGTCGCGCAGCGCGTCCATGTTGCCAAGATGAAGGCAGGCCTCCAGCCCCAGTGATATATTGGCCAGCGCGCGGGTGATCTTGCGGGTCACGAATGTCTCGCCGCGCCGCGGGCTTTCATGGTTAAACAATATCCCGTTACAGGCATACATCCCGTAGGCCTCGCGGTAGTTCACCGTTATCCAATAGGCGTAAAGCTTGGCCACCCCGTAGGGAGAGCGCGGATAAAACGGCGTTGTTTCGCTTTGCGGGCTTTCCTGCACCAGCCCGAAAAGCTCCGAAGTGGAGGCTTGATAATAACGGGTTTTCTCCTCCATCCCCAGCAGCCGGATCGCCTCAAGCATACGCAAAGCACCAAGCGCATCAACATCGGCGGTATATTCGGGGGCCTCGAAGCTGACCGCCACATGGGATTGCGCCGCAAGGTTATAAACCTCGTCCGGCTCGACCTCTTTGATAATCCGGGTCAGATTGGAAGAGTCGGTCATATCCCCGTAATGCAAAATAAAATCGCGTTGGTTCTCGTGAGGATCCTGATAGATATGATCAATTCTCTGGGTATTAAACGAAGACGCCCGCCGCTTTATACCATGCACACAATAGCCCTTGGCGAGCAAAAACTCCGCCAGATACGAGCCATCCTGCCCGGTTATTCCGGTGATCAGCGCGGTCTTGCCGCTGCCCTCGGCCCGCGCCGGCAACATGTTTCCATCCATTGGCTATCCGCCCTCCCTTGCCGGCTTTTCCTGCGCTCTATGCGCCAAAACCCCATACCAAAGCCCATAAACAGCGGCCAAAACCGCCAGATAGGCCAGCGCCTGCCCGCGTGTCGGGGTCAGCAGCGCCACAAAAACCAGACCGGAGAGCGGCAAGACCCAAAGCATCACACTGGTCAGGGCATTTTTCAGCACTGGCGGGGTTAGCGGCACTGCCAGTGCCCAGCGCAAATGCACCAGATGATGCAAATGCGCCCGCTCGGAATCCCCCCACTCGGCCCGCGCCTTACGGCCACGCCGTAGCGCTGTCATCAGGGTTTCGATCACCGGATAGCCCAAAATAACAAGGCCAACAAAAGGCGACACGTCCGGATTTCGCAGCGGCAACATCACCGCCAATATTGCCAAAGACACCCCGGCCAGAAAAGCCCCGCCATCTCCGAGAAACAACCGCCCGAACGGAAAATTAACCACAAAAAATCCACCCATCACAGCTGCCATCACCAAAGCCAGCCCGGCAAGATCGCCGTCGCCTGCGCGCAGCGCTACCAGCGCAAAACCGAGCAGCGCCAGGATCACGGTGCCGGCTGCCAGCCCGTTGAACCCGTCAATCAGGTTAATCGCATTGGAGATACCGCCAATAGCTATTCCGCTAAAAACAAGAGCAAAAACAGGTGTCGCCAGCAGCATATCCAGCGGCGCGATATCAACCCGCACCACCGCGTATCCGCTGACCATCACAAAAACCATCCCCGAAAGCACCGTCGCCAAAAGCCGCGCTTTTACCCCGACACGCTGGGTGATATCGTCCAGCATCCCGGCCAAAAGCGCCGGCGCCAGCGCCAGCCCGACCCAGCCCATCAGCTTTGCCTGCTCTGCCGGCATCAGCCACCACGCCGCAAAGTATCCGGCCACCAGCGCCAGCCCGCCCACACGCGGCACCGGCACTTTGTGTGTGCGCTGCACCCCTGAAACCCCGTCAAGCGTCAGCGCTCCGTGCCACTTCTGGGTTACCACCAGCCCCGCGCTCACCATAAAAGAAACAAGCAATCCGGCCATCACTGCCGCAACATTTACACTTTCCAAAACCGGACCTCCCCAAAAGGCATTTGCAAGTCGGCACCCTAAAAAGTGATAATTTATCTCAAATTTTAGCAACTGCCGAAGTGATTACAGCTGTTGCGACCATCACCCTTTTTGGCAAATCCCCGCTTGCTTATTCTGCTATAGGGCGCTTGCTTGGTTAACATTTTCTTAAAAATTAGTTAATCAAGCGAAATACTTATGGTATTTTCTCCCGATGCGCTGGCTTGGCGGGCGTATCTGGTTAAGCACAAACATAACCGGTGCATCAGGGCGCACCGCGCGCAAAAGAGGCGGCAGTACGGCGCGAACATCACGCTGCATCGTTGCGGCCCATTTCACCGCTACCACCACCGCATCGGCCTGCCTGGCCAGATAAAGCCCGTCAACCACCGGATGTAGCGGCGGGGTATCAAGCAACACAACATCATAAACATCACGCGCCGCCGCCAGCAGATCGGCAAAGCCCGGCCCGGCCAGAATATCATCCGTTACGCCACCCTGCCACGGGCCACCGGGCAATATATCAAGGGGTGAGCCAGGGTCTTTTTGCACCTGTGTCGCCAGCGCCTCTTGCGGGTTCTCCAACCATCCAGCCCCCTCGGCAAGGCCGGCAATCCGCGCGGCCTGCGGGTTGCGAAGATCGCAGTCAATCAGTAAGCAGCGCCGCCCGGATGCCGCATAAACCCGCCCCAAAGCCAGACATATATTGGACTTCCCCTCTCCGGGCATGGCTGAAGCCAGCATAAAAATCCGCGCGCACCCAGCCGGAGGCACCGCGCTGTCAAGGGCCAGTCGCAGCCGCCGGATCGCCTCGCTATAGGCGCCCATGGGTAGCGCTACCAGCACAGCCGCCGCCGAAGGCCCTGCCCCATCCGCCATCACCGGCCGTACCTGCGGCACCTCTGCTACCACCGGCAGGCCAAGCGAATCCACCATCTGCTCCGCCGAGGAGAACCCGCCAAAAATATATTCCCTCATATAGGCCAGCCCCAGCCCGAGTAGCAAAACCGCCACCAGCGCCTGTGCTAAAAACAAGCGCCGGCTCTGCCCTGAAGGCTCAATCGGCACCAGCGCCGGCGATACAATCCGCGCACCCGCCACCTGCAACCCCGCCTGAAGCTCTACAGCGCGCAGCCGCGACAAAAACCCGTCATATTGCCCGCGCGCTATCTCCGCCTCGCGCTGCAAGGCATAAAGGCGCGTGGCCAGCTCCGGCGACTCCACAGCCGCACTCTGCGTTGCTGCAGCCTCACCGCGCAGCCCGTTAAGGCGCGCCAATGCCTGTGCCTCCAGCTCGGCATCGATCTGCTCCAGCTCATCCTCAAGGCTAGGCACATCGATCACTACCGGTGCGCCTCGCAAGTTAGGCCTCCCTTGCAGGCGTTGCATCTCTTCATCCAGCAATAATACCTCTCTTCGCACCAAACCACCGGAAGCCAGCGCCGGATTATTACCGATAAATTCATTAACTGCTGCCTCGGTCATGACCAACCCAGCCTGCGCGCCCTCCAGCCGGTCACGCAAAATATCCGCCTCGGCCTCCAGCCGCGAAATCTTGGCCTCGATCTGGTTGTCGATATAGGATTGCGCGGTCAATATGCTCAGCTCTGCCGCCTGAGTCGGCTGCCGCGCCCGCACCACCACCGAAACCAGATATGTCTGCCCTCGCCGCGTCACCCGCAGCGCCTGCTGTAAAAGCCCGATGCTCCTTTTCAAGCCAGCCGCACCAGCCAGACCACCGGCACCGAATTCGGGATCGCGCTCCAGCCCTGCTATGCGCACCACCCGCCGCGCCACCGCCTCCGAGCGCAATATCTCTATTTCGCCCTCCACCCGAATATCATTGATCCCGAAATTCTGCACACCTTGACCGCCAGAAAACAGATCAGGCGCCTGCGGTTCAACCTGCACCAGCGTCATCGCCTGATAAACCGGTGCCCGTGAATAGGTAAAAAGCAGCGCCAGCCCCATGCCCAGAACCACAACAACCAACACCAGCTTCACCTGCCGCCGCAACCCGCCCCAAAGCGCAGAAAAATCCATTTTTCTATCCATATCCAGGCTCCAGCCATTTGCCGGTTTTTCGGCCTTTTTCTTCATGGGACTGCCCGCAACTTTTGGCCGAGGCCACCGCCAACAACGTTAAAAAAACATACATATTCGCCTGAATTTCAAGGCTGAAATCCACCATCGAATGCAACCCGCCCAACACCAGCACTGCCTCCCCGAGGTGGTTTTTTTTCCGCACGAACCGAACCAGGAGCCAAAGCCCCATCACCACCGGCAGCGAACCGATAACCACCCCCGAAGCCACCCAGTTGCCAAGATAGCTGTTATGAGGCTTGTCCCACAACAGATCCACGCTCACCCCCGACCGGTGAAAACCCTGAAAAGCCGCAGAAAATGTATCCAGCCCGAAGCCTGTCCATGGGCGGGTTTTGATCATGTCCAGTACCTGCGCATAGAGCAGAAGTCTGGTATCAATATCCTGCCCCAACGTATCCAGCCGCCCCGAAAGCCCCGCGCCAAACAACAAAAACCACAGCACCGCCAGCACAACCAACGCCCATGCTCCCCGCCGCGGATAGCGCCTCGACGCCAACCAAAACACGGCGATTACCACTGCCATCACCCCCATGCGGGAGTTGGTCATCAGTAACACCGCAAAAACCAGCCCCAGCCCCGCCAGATAGGCAGGCCGTGCAGGCAGAGCCAGCCCGGCAATCAGCCCGAAGCCAAGATAGGTTGCAAAGGAATTACGGTTCACAAACGGGCCTGAAGCACTGCCGGGATAGGCATCCGGACCAAAAAGCGCCGCCATATCTGCCCCGCCAAGACGCATGACAAGCCCGAGAAACGCATAAACCACCACCAAGCCAAAAACCCAACCGACTACCGGCCAATGCCCTGCCACCACCCGCACCATCAGAAAATAAAACACCCCGTAGCCCGATACCCGTAACAGCGCCAGCGCACTACTGCGCGGCGCCGCACTGCCCCCCACCCATATCTGCACCAGAGAAAAAGCCAAAAATACCCCGGCCAAAAGCCCAAGCCCCTCCGGCCAAAAAGCCTTCCCCTCGCCCCTTGCCTTACCGGCAAAAAACACCGCAGCAGCGAAAAACACCACCATCGCCGATAACAGCCAATAGATCGGCCCGTTGCTCCCCTGCGGCAAGGGCGAAAGCGCCAGCACTCCAAAAAGCATAAGCGCGATAATACCGGAATACCTATCCATGGTCGGCCTCCGGTGCTGCCGCACGCACTTCCTGACGCAGCAGGGATAAAAACTCCCGCTGTCGCTCTTCGGGCAGGGCCGGCAATGCCTCCGCCACCACCGCGCGAAAGCTCTCCAAAGCCACATAGCGCCGCACCACCATCAGGCGCATGCGCAGGCTTTGCATCAGTAAAACCAGATCGGCAATATACCCCTGCCGCACCACGCCAGACAATTGCCCACCCTCTTCGCTAACCAGCCGCAGCCGCAGCGCAGATATCCAGCTTTCATTGCTCGCCACTATATAAGAGTGCCGCAGAGCCGCCTCATAGCCTATCCTGTCACCGCTCTCGCGACGCAAATAGGCCAGCACAGCCCAGCCAAAACCCTCCTTCCCGGCGCTCTGGCTGATCACTTCGGCCCGTGCGAGACAATCACCCAGCAAGGTCGCCCGCGCAGGCTTAGCCAGCAAGCGCCCCTCCACGGACCCAAGCTGGCGCAAACAACCATTCAGCAATAAAAAATCAGCCTCCAATGAAAGCGCCACCACCGGCACAGCCCCGCCGCCAGCCCAGAATTGCGCCACCCTCACTTCCCGCAGCAGCAGCCCCCCCGCCAAAGCTGAAAACCCTAGAAAAGCCATTGCCAGCAGAGCGGGTATCCCAAAAACAGCTTGATGATTATGGCCCAAAATCTTCCCCAGAAAACCGCCCGTGGAAGTTTAACCAACAACTTTCCCGAAACCGTACCTTCATATTATTTTAATAAATTTGTTAATATATGTTTAATGAATTCAAGCCTACCATCGCAAACCTCGATGGAGCACCCATGACCAGATCGCTAAAAGCCCTCGCGGCTGCCCTCTTGCTCATAGCGCCGGGTTTGCCCCGCGCCCAAGAGCCTTCACTGACGGTAAGGATTGATAGTATCAGCGAAATCTGCCTCAGCGCCGCCGACCCCGAATGTGAAACCATCGTCGCCGCGCTGATCCGTGATTTGCAGGCGCAGGAAGATTATATCGGCAATCTCACCCGCCTTGCGGCCAACCTCGCCAATGCTGCCGACCCGGCCCTGCCGCTGCTAGTGCTACAAACACTGTCGCGAGCGCTGGTTTTGGTCGCCGAGGCTAGCCCTGCGCTGGAGCTGCAAGCCCGGATCCTCGATCTTGCCAGCCTGATCCGCACGGGCGACAGTATCATGCTTGAGGCCGATCGGCTACTGGCCAGCCCCAATTAGCTACCTCTGCACATAAACATCCGTGTTAAAATACCCGTAAATGCGGCAGACCTCCCGGCCCGAAACGATAAGCCTCCAGCTCGTCGATGCTCTCGAATACCAGCAACCGCCGACTGTCCGTCCACCGGTTGATCGCACGGCTCAAGGCAAAGCCGAACCCCATTTCAAAGCGATACTCCACCATCAGCGCCCCGCCAGCATAGCCCGCACCAAAGGCCGCCTGCGGCGAAGCCGGCAGTTGCACCCGCGGCACATGAAAGGCCAGCACCCCGAATATCCGACGCTCGACACCGCCCAAAAACGCTTCGGCACAGGCCGACAGGCAGCGCGCCCCCGCCGGCACAACCGTATTCAGCCCGCGCGCGCGGATCAGCCGGCCAATCGCCACCCCCTCCGCCAAATACCCCCCTTGGGAGCGCAGCTCCACGGTTGTGATTTCAGGGGTAAGCGCGCGTACAAAATCCACCGCTGCCCCTGACTCGAGGTTACCATCCAATACCAGCACTTGCGCAGACAAAGCACCAGCCCAACCCGACACCAGCGCCCCACACAGCCATCCGGTTTTTATCCAGCCCATGCCTGCCTCCTGCTTTTGCCCCCCAGCTCTAGCACCAAAGCGTAAACAACCCGCCACCGCCACCGCGCGCACCTTCGCTTGAGCCGAAAACAAGGAAGCACCCTTGGCCAAAAGGCACGCAACAGCCTTAAAAAACTATCTTTTCCACCAACAGGCTCTTGGTAATAATTCGTTAACCAATACAAACTATTTTATAAAAACCGGAGCAACCAAGGCCTCCGGCTTTCATTTGCCATGCAAGGCCATTGCCGCTATCCCTGTCGCCACAGCGTTTCGACGCATCTCAAAATAAAAGGCGATGCCATGGCTCCCCTCACCTGTTTCAAATCCTACGATATTCGCGGCAAGCTTGGCGACGAACTGAACGAAGCAATTGCCTATGATATAGCCGCCGCCACCGCCACCATCCGCAAGCCCAAAAAGGTCGTGCTCGGCGCGGATTGCCGCGCCACCAGCCCTGTCCTGAAAGCAGCGCTCGCCCGCGGCTTTACCGATATGGGGGTCGATGTGCTGGATATCGGCCAATGCGGCACAGAGGAAGTTTATTTTGCCACCACCCACCTGAAGGCCGATCTCGGAATCGAGGTCACCGCCTCGCATAACCCGATAGATTACAACGGCATGAAGATCGTCGGCCCCGGCTCCCGCCCGCTCGACCCTGCCACCGAGATGGAGGCCATTCGCCAATGTGCCGAAGGTGGTACCTTCACTCCGGC
Source organism: Paracoccaceae bacterium (assembly GCA_021647745.1). Classification (GTDB taxonomy): domain Bacteria; phylum Pseudomonadota; class Alphaproteobacteria; order Rhodobacterales; family Rhodobacteraceae; genus UBA3077. The sequence goes on from JAKIUB010000006.1 coordinate 36,504, forward strand.
GGTAAAAAAGGGTAGCCATATATCCTGCGACCCACGGCAGGATTATGCCGAAAAAATCCTCTCTTTTGTCGATATTCCCAATCTCGTACCACTCAAAATATTGGTTAATGCCGGCAATGGCACCGCTGGCCCCGCCTTTGACAAGATCAAGGCTGCGCTTGCCGCCGCCAATGCGCCCTTGACCTTCATCGAAATCGACCACCAGCCGGATGCAAGTTTTCCCAACGGTATCCCTAATCCCTTATTGCCCGAAAACCAGCCGCGCACCGCCGAGGCCGTGCGCACTCACGGGGTGGATTTTGGCGTAGCATGGGATGGCGATTTTGACCGCTGTTTTTTCTTTGATGCCAACGGCGCTTTTATTGACGGTTACTACATTGTCGGCCTGCTGGCGAGCCAAGCGCTCAAGGCAAACCCGGGCGCCACCATCATCCATGATCCCCGCCTGATCTGGGACACAATCGAGATCATCGAGCAGGCTGGCGGCACCGCGCTACAATCACGCGTGGGGCATGCTTTTATCAAGGCGTTAATGCGTGAAAGTGGCGCAGTCTATGGTGGAGAAGTAAGCGCGCATCACTATTTCAGAGATTTTATGCATTGCGATAGCGGTATGATCCCGTGGCTATTGATTGCCGAGCTGCTCTCGACCACCGGCCAGCCGCTTGCGGCGCTGGTTCAGGCTCGTCAGGCACGTTTTCCGGCCTCTGGCGAGCAAAATTTTATCCTTAAAAACCCAGCCAATGCGCTGAAAAAAATCGAAACCACGCTTGGGGCCGAGGCCATATCGCGCTCGCATGCCGACGGGTTGAGCCTCGATTTTGGCGCGTGGCGGCTAAATCTGCGCCCCTCGGGCACCGAACCGCTCGTACGCCTCAATATAGAATCGCGCGGCGACAAAGCGCTTGTCGCCACCAAGCTCGACCTCCTCAAAACCTTGCTGACCGAGTAGAAAAATATGGCAGCACCCCTGAAAATATCCATTATTACCGCTGCCTACAATATCGAAGACTATGTCAAGGCCACCCTCACCTCGGTCCTCGGCCAAGGCTATCCGGCGCTTGAGTATATTTTTATCGACGGTGCCAGTAGTGATGCCACCCTCGATATCGCCCGCCGACACGCCGGTATTGCCAAGCTGGTTTCCGAGCCGGATAACGGCCAATACCATGCCATCCAGAAAGGGGCTGCGCTGGCAACAGGCGAGGTGATGGGCTGGATAAATGCCGATGATATTTTATTGCCGGGCGCCCTTTCCACTGTTGCCGATATTTTTGCGACCTTTCCCGAAATCAACTGGATCACCGGCCTGCCGGGCTTTTTGAACGAAGCAGGCCAGATCACCACCACCCAGCGAAACCTGCCCTCCTATCCACGCCGTTATTTGCAAAACGGCTGGTATTCGGCCCATCTGGGTGCCTATCTTCAGCAAGAAAGCATGTTTTGGCGGCGCAGCCTCTGGGATAGTGTCGGCGGACTGGATACCCGCTACAGCCTTGCCGCCGACTTTGATCTCTGGACCCGTTTTGCCCAGGAGACGGCGTTGGTGCCTGTCCATACCTCTCTCGCCGCTTTTCGCCGCCGGCAAGGCCAGCGCTCAAGCGCGCAGGCACAATACGAGGCCGAGGTGGCAAAAATATGTGCCAACAAACCCGCGCCACCAAGGCTCTGGCGCTGGATGGCTGCGCAGGGCAAGACACCGCGTGCCCTTTGCCGCCTGTTGATTCATCATCAGGGCGAGGCCATCAGCTATCTGCCGGCCTTGGGTTGGGTCAAAACCCGTGCCCGCCGCCCTATCTCGCGGCTATCCTTCGGTGACCTGCTTGAGGAAAGGCGCAAGGAAAGGCTGGTCAAACATGCTTGAAGCCGCGCGCGCCACCCTTTGGCTGCTTGGCTTGCGCGGCGGGCAGTCCTTGTTTAATTTCATCATACTGGCCCTGCTTGCCCATCGCTTTTCCAATGCGGACCTCGCTGAAATACTGCTTTTACTTAGCATTATAACTCTTGGCGCCCGGCTCGCGGTTTTCGGGCTGGATGTGACCTTGCTCAAAACCCTTGGCAACACCAAAAGCCCTGCGCGGCCGCTTTCCAGCGCGCTGGCGGTTTTTCTGCTGCTGTGGCTGCCGTTGGGGGCGGGGTTATATTTTTTGGCGTGGCCGTTATTGCCGCCCGAAGCCCTATTGTGGCTGTTTCTGGCGGCGCTGCAAGTATTTCAAAACAGCGCGCTGGTGGCGTTGCAGCGGCAGGGAGCAGGTTTTTTCATCGGGGGGGCTTTTTCGGCGCTGCTCACCCTCATCGGGGTGCTGATACTGCCCGAACTGTCAGTTTCCGGCTTTGTCCGGCTCAATATCATCGCTCTCGCACTCAATGCTGTGCTGGCCCATGGTTTTATCCGGCACCATTGCGGCACCCTCCGCTCTTCTGCGGCACTATTGCCCCTGCTGGCGCTGGCGGCACCTGCCCTGTTAACCAACGTGCTGCTTTACACAGCAGCCCAAATGCCGCTTTGGTTTCTGGTATGGTATGCCGATGATGCTGCCGTGGTTAATTACGGGCTGGCACTGCGGCTGACCATTGCGCTTGGCCTGATTATCGAGGTTTCGCGCGCTCTAATCACCCCGCGCTTTGCCAGAAACTTTCATGCAGGCACTCTTAAGCAGGCCGAGGCTTCCTTGCGCCGGATCACCTCCCTTGCCACTGCTGCCATCAGTACGCTTGCCTTGCTTGCCCTGATACTGATCCAGCCGCTGTTTCCGCTGGTGTTTGACCGCGCCGGCACGCCGGTATTCTGGGTCGCTTTTTGGCTTTTTGCCAGCCAGATCACCCTCGCCGCAATCGGGCCGGCACATATGGCCCTACGGATCGGCGGATGGCAACCGGCGGCACTTGGCTTATCAGCTGCCGCCTTGCTGATGCTGATACCGGCAATGGCTGTGCTTTTTCCCGTTTTTGGTGCCAGCGGGGTCGCTTTTGCGGCATTCATGACCACTTTATTGTTTTCATTGGCAAACTTAACGCTAGCCAAACGGGTTTTCCATATCTCGACCGCGCTTATCCTGCGGGCCGCTCCATGAACAGTCCAACCCGCCCGATCTTTTTGCTCTCGCCGCCCCGCGCCGGCTCGACCCTGTTACAGCGGGTGCTTTCCACCCATCCCGATATAGCCACCACCTCCGAGCCATGGCTTTTGCTCCCCCTGTTGCAGGCGCTCACCCCCGGCGGCTCCTTTGCCAACCACGACCAGACCCTGCTTTTGCGCGCCCTCTCGGGCTTTTGCGAAAACCTGCCTGAAGGGCAGGCCGACCTACAGGCAGCGATACGGGATTTTGCCTGTAGATTATACGCAAAAGCCGGAAATGACGCCCCCTACTTTCTGGATAAAACTCCGCGCTATGCCCTGACTGCCGCGGCCCTTGCGGATACATTCCCCGATGCCAAATTTGTCTTTTTGTTTCGCAACCCCGTGGCCATAACCCAGAGTATGAACACCACATGGGGGGGCAAAAAGTGGGTGCTTTACCGTTATTATGCCGACCTGTTTGACGGCATGCAAAACCTCGCGCGTACCGCACGGGTGCTGGGGGAACGCGGCCATATACTGACCTATGAAAGTTTTTTGAAAAACCCGGAAGCCGAAGCAGCGCGGCTGACACGCTATCTGGGGCTTGAGCCGCTGGCGCTGCCACTCACCGCCCCGCGAATAGCCGGAGAAATGGGAGACCCTGTGCAGGCTATCCGGATTGATCCGCACACACACAAACAACCCCGCGCGCTCTCGGGGCCGCGCGCCCGCTGGCTGAGGCATTATCTTGCCCGGCTCGGCTCCGAAACGCTGGAAACCATGGGCTATAGCCTGCCCCTGCTGCTGGAAGAATTGGCCGCAGCTCCACGCGAAAAGGGCGGTGCAAAAGACATGGCCGGCATGGGGTATGGCTGGCTTTACCGCCACCTCCAGCTGCCACTCTGGCGCGCCACTTTCAGGCGACGCAGGCAAGGGAGGCCGGCGATTGTCTACAAATAAAACCACCAATAGAACAAACGATGTGCTGGTGCTGCTATTGCTGATGCTTTCGAGCCGCTCGGCCTTTATCCGCTTTGAAGACAACTTCCTGATCGCCGGTTTTTTGCTGGTTGCTGTGCTGTGGTTTCATGGTCGCCAGCCTGTGCCGTCAGCGTTTTTAGTCTATCTCGCGGCAACATTCTTCTGGATATTCCTGCAAGGATTCATCAGCCAAAACCTGTTGCTGACCCCGGTGCTTGGCCACCTGCTGCGCTTGGGCACGGGCATGCTTGCCGTGCTGATGCTCGGCGCGCGGTTCTTTAGCCTGTTTCCTTTGTGGGTGGCGCGGCTTGCTCTGGTCAGCTTGCCTTTTTTTCTGCTTGGCCTTCTTGCTCCCGAGACAATCTTTACCCTCTATGCGCTCACCCCCGATGCCCTGAGATTTGCCGGCGGCACCCTGATAGACGGCCGGCTTGATAGCGCCGTGCCGCGCGCTTCATGGCTGGTCTATACCCTGTCGCCAACCCGGACCGGGCAAAATCCGGGCTTTATGTGGGAGCCGGCCGCCTTTGCGATGATGACCGTCAGCGCCCTGACATTGCGGCTGGCCACCGGCCACAAAAGCCTCGACTGGCAGAATATCACGCTGGTTATCGCCACGCTCTCCACACTCTCGACCACCGGCTTTATCGGGCTGAGCCTGCCGCTTTTTTACTGGGCGCTGACCACCAGAGCCGGCGCGCTGGTGCTGTTGGCACCGCTCCTTGCCCTGCTGGCGCTCAACCTTGATTTTCTGCTGCCCAAGATCACAGCCGAGTTTCAGGCCGATACCGGCCAGATCCGCTGGGCGCTCAGCCGTTACGCCAGCTTTCTGCGCGACATGGAGTTTTTTGCCGCCCATCCGCTGCTCGGCACGGGCTTTGGCTTTGAAACCGGATATGACAGTAATAACGGCCTGTCGGATTATCTGCGCCGCTTCGGGGGGCTGTGGTTTCTGGCTATGGTTTTCCTGCTGTTTGCCGCAGTCCGCCCGCGCGCCCACCTTGGGGGCACGCTAACCTTTATCGCCGTTATTCTGTTGTTTTCATGGTCGGAGAAGTTTTTCGAGCTGCCGTTTTTCTACGCACTGCTCTTCAGTGCCTTCCTCTCCACTTCTGGCTCAAAGGCCCGCACCCATGCCCGCGCCTGAGCCGGTTCCCGGTTGCGCACCTGAGCCGATCCTCGGCTACGCGGTAGAGCCGCGCACAATAGAGGGTTGCGCTGCCGATATCATCAATCACATAAAAAGCGATGCCCCACCGGCCTATCTCGCCTGCCTCAATACCTACAGCTATGTCGAAGCCCAAAAGGACAAATATTTTTCCGCCGCCTTGCACGGGGCCAAATGGCTGGTGCCGGACGGCGCGGGCATATTGCTGGCCTCACACGGCAAGCTGAAAAAACGCCTGACCGGCGACGATATTTTTTCCGCTCTGAGCGCGGCTGCCCCGATGCGAGTGTTTTTTATGGGAGCAAGCGAGCAAACCCTGAGCAAAATCGCCGCACGCTTTGGCGATGATTACCCCCAACACACCCTTGCCGGTATGCTTTCGCCACCCTTCAAGCCGGCTTTTTCCGCCAGCGACAGCGCGGCCATGATCAAAAAGATAAATACAGCCCGCCCCGATATATTATGGGTCGGGCTGACCGCCCCGAAGCAGGAAAAATGGCTGCATGCCCATATCGACCGGCTCGATATCCGCTTTGCAGCCGGTATCGGCGCGGTATTTGATTTTTATGCCGGCAATACCCCGCGCGCCCCGAAATGGATGCAGGAGCGCGGGATGGAGTGGCTATACCGCCTCCTCCAAAACCCGCGAAAGCTGGCGCGGCGCTACCTGGTCTCGAACCCGGTATTTTTATATTTGCTGGCCAAAAACGCCCTGCGCCGTCGCTAATACCCGATTATAGCGCCCCGTCACAGCGCCCACACACCCCTTCATGGCTGTGCATGCCCACATCCGGCAAAATCTTCCAGCAGCGCTGGCATTTTTCGCCCAACGCCTTGGCGAATACCACCGCAGTGCCGGCAATATCATCTGGCAGAACAAAAGCACCGTTTGGCGGGGTTTCATCACTGATTATAATATCCGACACAATGCAGATATCGGCAAAATCAACACTCTCCAGCAGGGCTTTGGTCTCGCTATCCACATAAACCGTTGGCGCGGCCTCAAGGCTGGCTCCGATCACCTTGGCGGTGCGCTCGACCTCGATCGCACCCGTTACCACACGGCGGATCTTGCGGATGGTCTCCCATTTCGCAGCCAGCGCATCATCGCGCCAGTCCGGCGTTTCGGGGAAGTCCTGCATATGCACCGAGCTTTCAGCACCGGGGAAGCGCTCCAGCCACACGTCTTCCATGGTGAAGGCCAGCATCGGGGCCAGCCATGTGGTCAGGCGGTGGAAGATCAGGTCCAGCGTGGTGCGGGCGGCGCGGCGCGCTTGGCTGTTGCCGTCACAATAAAGCACATCCTTGCGGATATCAAAGTAAAGGCTGGAAAGATCAGAGGTGCAAAACTGGAACAGCTTTTGAAACACGCCTTGGAAATCATGGTTGGCGTAGCCCTCGCGCACCACCGTATCCAGCTCGGCCAACCGATGCAGGATGAAGCGCTCCAGCTCTGGCATATCAGCGGCTTCCACCCGCTCGGCATCATTAAAGCCGTTCAGGTTGCCAAGCATAAAGCGCATGGTGTTGCGCAGGCGGCGGTAGCTGTCAGCCACGCCTTTCAGGATCTCGTCACCGATGCGCTGGTCATTGGTATAATCGACCTGTGCCACCCAAAGCCGCAAAATATCGGCCCCGTATTGGCGGATCACCTGCTCGGGCGCGATGGTATTGCCGATGGATTTCGACATTTTCAACCCGTTTTTATCAAGCGTAAAGCCAGCGGTCACCACCTCGCGGTAAGGTGCTTTGCCCTTGGTGCCAACCGATTGCAGCAGGCTTGAATGGAACCACCCGCGATGCTGATCAGTGCCCTCAAGGTAAACATCGGCCACGCCGTCAGGCGAGCCGTCGGCGCGGTCCCGGATCACAAAAGCATGGGTGGAGCCTGAGTCAAACCACACATCCAAGATGTCGGTGACCAGCTCCCAGCCCTCGCCATTATGCTGGCCAAGGAAGCGCGCTTCTGCACCCTCCTCAAACCACGCATCGGCGCCCTCGGCGCGGAAGGCCGCTGCAATGCGGGCGTTAACGGCCTCGTCGCGCAGGATTTCCACCTCGCCCTGCTCGGACACCTTGATAAAGCAGCTCAGCGGCACACCCCATGCCCGCTGGCGGGAGAGCACCCAATCGGGGCGGTTTTCGATCATCGAATAGAGCCGGTTGCGGCCCGATTTCGGTGTCCATTTTACGTTATCAATCTCGGTCAGGGCGCGCTGGCGAATGGTTTTGCCATGCGTATCCATGCCGTCATTCAGCTCTTTATCAATCGCCACAAACCACTGCGGTGTATTGCGGAAAATGATCGGGGCTTTGGAGCGCCAGCTATGCGGATAGCTGTGCTTGATTCTGCCACGCGCCAACAGCCCGCCAACCTCTGTCAGTTTGGAGATTACGGCGGCGTTCGCATCACCTTCCCAATCACCTTTTTTGGCTTTAGCTCGCAGGATACGTTTGCCACCAAAAAACGGTAGCCCCTCGCGGAATGAGCCGTCTTCCAAAACGTTATAGGTGATAACCTGTTCCAGCATACCCAGACCACGATATAATTCGAATTCGTCCATACCGTGGGAGGGGGCGCAATGGACAAACCCTGTGCCATCAGTGTCGGTTACGAAAGGCGCATCGCGGAAATCGCGTGGGGCGTCCCACTCACCATCAGAACCTTCAGCACCCGCAAGCGGATGGGAAAGTTCAATGTTTAGCAATTCGGTATTTGTAACATCTTGAACCCGCCGCCACATGCTCGGCTCTAAGCGTGCTTTTTCAAAAACACTTGATGCTTGATTGTCTGCAAGGATAAACCGCTCACCTACGCTGGCCCAACTTTCGTCAGGTGTTTCAACTATTTCATAGAGTCCATATGAAAATTCTCGCCCGAAAACGACGGCTTTGTTTGAGGGAATTGTCCATGGCGTCGTAGTCCAGATAACGACATAGGCATTCAGCAAGTCACCAAGGCTCTTATCTGTAGGGGCGTTAAGCTCAATAATGTCGCTGTCCTTTATACCAGATACCTTAAATTTCACCCAAATCGTTGGGCTTTCTTTGTCCTGGTATTCAACTTCCGCCTCGGCCAGCGCGGTTTTCTCAACTGGAGACCACATCACCGGCTTGGAGCCACGATACAGGCTGCCATTCATCACGAATTTCATGAACTCCTCGGCGATCACTGCCTCGCTCTCGAAATTCATCGTCAGATACGGATCATCCCACTTGCCCTGCACCCCGAGCCGCTTGAACTCCTCGCGCTGGATATCCACCCAGCCCTGTGCAAATTTGCGGCACTCGCCGCGCAGCTCGTTGATCGGCACATCGTCTTTGTTCTTGCCCTTGGCGCGGTATTGCTCCTCGATTTTCCATTCAATCGGCAGCCCGTGGCAATCCCAGCCCGGCACATAGCGGGCATCAAAGCCCATCATCTGGTGGGAGCGCACCACCATATCTTTCAGGATTTTATTCAGCGCATGGCCAATATGCAAATGCCCGTTGGCATAAGGCGGGCCGTCATGCAGGATATAAGGCTTGCGGCCTTCCTTGCGGCGCAGGGCCTCGTAAAGGTCCATATCGGCCCATTTTTGCAGCCATAACGGCTCGCGCTTGGGCAGGCCCGCGCGCATCGGAAAGTCGGTTTTGGGCAGGTTCAGGGTGGCTTTATAGTCGGGGGTCTCGGCGCACATGGCTCGCTCCGTAAAATTTGGGAATATTGGACAGGGGCGGTGCGGCGAGGCCATACACCTTTTCCCGACGACTCCTGCTCAGAGCGCCGGGCGGCTAATTCGTATGGTCAAAGCATTATCCATGGGCGGGGTTATAAGGCCACGCGCCGCCCCCGTCCAGCGGCGATTTTATGCCCGCTGCTCGTGGAAAACATATTCCCGACGGTCAAAATCAAGCGTCCACGCATAGTTTTTCAAAAACCCGTAGCCAAGCAGGGCTTCCACCCGCACCCCGCCCATCATCTTGGCAATGGGCCGCCAAGCGGCGTTAGGCGTCACCATTGCCGTGGCATTGGCCTGCTCCAGCGGCCCCAGCCGCAACGGCCCGGGTAGGTGGAACATTTCCGGCTTATCGGTTGGCTGCCAGCCACCCCCGGAAACCCATCACCCATTTTCAGGTCCGCAAACATTTTTAAGTTGGCCAGCATATTCACCCCGAAGGCTCTTGGCGCAGGATAACCGATTGCGTTGGCGCCTCGGGCAGATCACTGGGATAAAGCGACAGGTTGAGGTGGTAGGGCATAGCATCCTCCTCCTCATCACTTTCAAACGCATCAATCAAACGCGTGATTTCACGGCTGAATTCCTCAACCCTTTGCGGAGATATTTTGGCATAGGCCAATTTGGCAATCGCGGGGCCGGGCGGCTCCTCGGGCAGGCGCGCCAGCGCGGCAGAGATGTCAGAGCGCAGCATGGTCAGCGCTGAATATAGCAAGGATGTTGCGGCACCCTCGGGCGCGATATCAAAACTGCTGGCTATAGCGGCATAGTATTTCTCAAGATTACGGCCGGTATCACGCTTTTCGACCAGCATTATAAGCCCCGCCTTTTCAAGGGTGCGCATGTGGCGGGTCAGGTTGGCAGGATGGACCTTCAGCGCGGCTGCTATTTGCGAAACAGTCGCGGACCCAGACCGCAAAGCCGCAAGAATATCCATGCGGCGGCGATGAAGATAGGCCGAAATCTGCAAATCAGTGGTGAGTATAAGATGTGTCATAATAGATAATTAGCAAAAATACTAACGTAAGTAAATACGCTATCTTTTATCGTTGCCACTATATTTTCCCCAACGGCGATTTGGCGTTTAAAAACAGCATCGAGGTGCTTAACTAAAGGGAAAGAAAAGGATATCAAATGACCCTTCCCCCGCGCTTTCCCGTTTCTGCGGCAGAGATAGATACTGTCGTAGCGCAATTTTACGCGCGGGTGCGTCAGCATGATGTGTTGGCACCGGTGTTTTTTGCCAGCATCCCCGATGACTTAGCCCGCTGGCAGCACCACGAGGAAAAGATCGCCCGTTTTTGGCGCAATGCGATTTTGCACGAGCGTAGTTATAGCGGCAATCCCCAGCACATGCATTCTATGCGCCCGATGATTAAACCCGAGCATTTCGAGCTATGGCTTGCCCTGTTTGACGAGGTTTTAGCCGAGACCCTGCCCGAAAGCACCCGCCAAAGCTGGAGTGCGCTGGCGCACCGGATCGGGGCCGGCCTGCGCATGGGGGTGGTCGCCAACCAGCAAAAAGAAGGCATGCCGCCGATATTGCGCTAAAAGCGCGCGGATAATATTGCGCGGTCTACCAAATCTGCAATTCTCTAAAATACGTGGCCAGCAAAGACTGAGCAGGTGGGGCTTATTCCATGACCCGCCGGATCTTGGCAAGCGCCTGCGCGGGATCTTCGTGCAGATCGAGCGTTGCGGCAAAGCGCCCGTCCGCCTGAAAAAGAAACACGCTGCTGGTGTGGTTGACCGCATAATCCGGCCCTTCGCCCAGTTCGTAGCTGGCGCGAAAACCGGCAACCGCTTTGTCGGTCTCGGCAAGGCTGCCTCTCCAGCCACGAATGGCGGGGTCAAAATACCCCATATATTGGGCCATGGCCTTTTGGGTATCGCGCGCGGGGTCCACCGTGATGAAAACGGTATTGAGCTGTGCGGCATCCGGGCCTAGCTCAGACAGCCACCGCGAGATATCGGACAAGGTTGCCGGGCAAACATCGGGGCAGAACGTGTAGCCAAAGAACACAAGGCTGGGCTTGCCAACCAGCCCTTGCGGGGACACATCGGCACCCGTGTGATCCTGCATGGCAAAGGACATTTCAGAGAGCGGTAGCGGGAGGGCTGCCGGCAAAGGGCGGTCAGCGCCAGGCCCGTCGACCTGCCACCAGCCCAGCGCCAGAACTCCGCCCAGAAGGGCGGTACCGGCACCGAGATAGGTAATGAAGGCGCGCCGCGAGATCAATTAGCGGGGCCGCGAGCTGTGGCAGAAAGCACAGGCACCGAGATCTCGACATTATCTCCGTTTTTGAAAACAAGGGTCAGGCTGTAGTTTTCGCCTTCCGCCAGCGGCTGTTTGAGCTTCATCAGCATGATGTGCAAACCGCCTGGCTCCAGAGTAATGGCTGCCCCTGGCAGTATCTCGAGATCGCCGGCGGGCGCCATCTGGCTAACTCCGTTTGCGTCCGTTGTTGTCAGGTGGATTTGCGGCATCATGGCAACACCGGTTTCGACACCGGTCAGGATTCTGGCTTCGCTACCGGTATTTTGCAATACCATATAGGCGACACCGGGCCGACTCTCGCCCATTGATGCGCGTGACCACGCCTGTTCGACGATGATACCATTTTGGCCCGCAGCTACAAGTGCGGGAAGGCCGGCAAATACGGCGAAAGCGAAGGCAAAGAGGGTGCGTTTCATTTTGTGATCCTTGGTTTTGTTATAGGTTAGGTTAGATTCGGCTGGCTAGATCTTCGAGGATGGCTTCGGCCGGGGTGCCGTATTTGTAGATACGGATATATTCTCCCTCGGGGTTAAACAGATAGACATGGGAGGAATGCGCCATGGAATACCCGTCCGGCGCATCTGGCTCGGTCATCTTTGCGTAGAAAATATTGAAGGTTTTGCTGGTGGTGGCGATCTGCTCGGGCGTGCCTGTCAGACCAACAAGACCCGGACTGAAAAAACCGAGGTATTCGGCCAGCACCTCCGGGGTATCGCGCTCGGGGTCAATCGTAACCATTATCGGCTGAACCTTGCCGCTGTTATCCTCCAAGCCCTCCATGACCATCGACATCTCGGCGATGGTGGTCGGGCAGACATCGGGGCAATTGGTATAACCAAAGAAAATCAACATCCACTGACCGGCAAAATCCTCATCGCGTATCACCTGTCCGTGCTGGTTGGTTAGCTCGAAATCGGCAATAATCGCGGGCGAATAACCGCTGCCATCGGGGAAAAGATAGGGCTTGCCAAGAATGAGCGTCAGTAGGCCAATGCTGGCCACCGCCACCGCAACCCAGAGAGTTTTTCGTATAGATTTCAAGCTTATAGCCATTTTTAAGCCTCCGAAAATTCTGTTACAAACCTGTTACAAACTTAGGCACCGGCACGCAAGAGTTCAACCGCTAACATGGAGAAAAGCGGCTGGATTCTGGATATTCGCCATTTTGGCGGGCTATACAGTACTTATAGGTTTTCTTGCGCCTGAAGGCTCATCTTGTGGCTGTCTTTATCGCTATCGGCAAACCATTTCAGCTCGTCACGAAGCGAGACCACGGAGCCGATGATGATCAGCGCGGGGCCTTTGATACCGGATTCAGCCACCCGTGCGGCGATATTGCCAAGGGTGCCTGCCACCACACGCTGGTTGGCGCGGGTGCCGTTATCGACCACAGCGGCCTGTGTGCTTGCATCCAGCCCGTGCTTGATGAACTGTTCCGAGAGAATATCGACAGAGCCGAGACCCATATAGACCACCACGGTCTGATCAGGCCGCACAAGGCGCTCCCAGTCGAGGTCCAGAATACCGTCGCGGCCATGAGCGGTGATGAGGACGCAGGATTGCGCGTGGTCACGGTGGGTCAGCGGAATGCCTGCATAGGACGCACAGCCCGAGGCAGCGGTAATGCCGGGAATAACCTGAAACGGGATTTTGTGTTTGGCCAGCAGCTCAAGCTCTTCGCCGCCACGCCCGAAGATGAACGGATCACCGCCTTTAAGGCGCAGCACGCGCTTGCCTTGCTTGGCAAGGTCTACCATCAGCTCGGATATTTCCTCTTGCACCATGGCGTGCTGTTGCGGGGCTTTGCCCACATATACCCGCTCGGCATCGCGGCGCACGAGGGTCATGATTTCGGTTGAAACCAAGCGGTCAAACAGCACCACATCGGCGCGCTGCATGATATGAAGCGCGCGAAAGGTGAGCAGGTCCGGGTCTCCGGGGCCGGCGCCAACGAGGAAGACTTCGCCGGTTTGGGCGGTTTTTGCGCCGGTGGCGGCGGTGTCGAGGTCTTCCAGCAGGCGTTGGCTTGCTTTTGCTTCGTCACCGGCCAGAAAGTGATCGCCAACCGCGCCCTCGATGGTGTTTTCCCAAAAGTGGCGGCGGGATTCTGTGCTTTTGAGTCTTGCCATAACCTTGTCACGAAACCCGCCAACAAAAGCGGCCAAGCGGCCGTAGGCGGCGGGTAGCATAACCTCGATGCGGGCGCGCAGGATGCGGGCAATCACAGGCGCATTACCGCCCGAGGAAATGGCGACCACAAGCGGTGAACGATCCACGATGGAGGGGGTGATGAAGTCGCAATATTTGGTGACGTCGGCGACGTTGACGAGGACGTTGGCGGCTTTTGCCATCTCGTAGAGGCGCTTGTCGCGCTCCTTGATCTCGGAGGCTCCGTAGGCAACGATGCAATCTTTGAAATCCTCTGGCTCGGGCGCGCGCAGGTGGTGGGTGACCTTCGGATTTTCGCGCAACTCGCGAAATTCACCGGACATATCCGGGCAAAATACATGCACAAAAGCACCGGCGGACAGCGCGCGCTCAACACGGCGGGCGGCGGGGGTGTTGCCGCCATCGACAAGCACTTTTTTGCCTTTGACGTCCAGGAAAATCGGGAGGTGGTCCATTTGCTTTATGCGCCTTGCTTCTCTGCCCAAGCGAGCATTTGCTGCCCCATGGCTTTAGCCTGCTCGGGGCCGATATCGACGGCGGTGATGCGATTGCCTTCGCGGATGGTCAGGCGCAACAGGTGCATGCCGCTTTCATACTCATGATCGTGCAACGAAGCTTTTCGCGTATAGGGAAGCTCGTAATTCTCGATCAGGGTCATGTCCTCAATCCCCATAATGCACCCCCCGTGTAAAGGCGGCTTCCAGTACCCACTCCCATTTTTTGGGCGTGTTTTTATAGTCCGGCTTTACGTCGAATTCGATAAACATCTCGCCTGATTCTCCCGCATGGGCTACAAGGCGCTCCAGCTCTTTGAAGTTATCCACCTCTGGGTGGCCGATGATCAAATCACTTAACTTGGCCATGATTTACTCCCTATAATCTGTTATGAAACCGGATGCGGTAAAGCATGCGCTGGCTGCTTCCGGTATCTGCATTCGGATCAAACGCGGTCCGGTTATGCAATGTGTTGTTGTTGAGTATACCCTGACCGGGCTGCAAAGTAAGAGTGTGCAGATAGTCGCGCTCACCTTCGAGCAATTCTTGCAGCAGGGCGGCGGCTTTTCGGGTGGCTTCATTCTTCCAGCTAATCGAGCGGGTGCGGGCGGTGTAGCGCATGATCAGCTTGCCATCCTCTATAAAGAAGACAGGGCCGATGCTGACAGGGCGCACAGAGCCATCGGCCTCGGGGCTTTCGGGGATGGTCATTGCCTGCGGGTCCATCAGCAGCGCCACGGCCTCGGGGGCGGCGTCTCGCAGGCGGATATAGGCGATCTCGTTGTCGATGATCTGGCTTTGGCCGCCGATATCGGCCTGACGCACGCAATGCAGCACAAAAGCGCGGATGGTGTCGGCTTCGCTATTATAATAGCCATCGGTGTGCCAGTTCATGGCCTTGCGGGAATAGGGGATAAAGCCGCGCTGGTGCTCGGCGAGCGAGACCTTGAGCGCGACCACTCCATTCTTGCCGGCAGAGCGGTGGGCCTCGGCAATGCGCAGCCCGAAAAATTCGGAAAAACGGCGCAGCTCGGCGCCAACCTCGTCTTCACTCTCGCTATAATTTTTAGCTTGATATATTGCAAAGTTCGATTCGGAGATTTGCGCCAAAATTGCGGTTTTCTCTGATTCAGCGGGCTGCGACAGATCGACCACCCCCAGCACCGGAACCTCTCCCGCACGGGGGGAGTGCGCCAGCTTGTCGCGGCGCCACGCCACATATGCGGTTTTATCTTCGAGATCGAAAGCAGCATCGAATTGCGACATATCGACCTGTTTTTTAGGATGTTCTATCATTTTTTCTATATATACTCGCATTTACGCAAGTGTATCCTCCGGTTTTTCTTGCCGCACCCGCTGCGGACATATCTTTTGCTTTACATTCCATTATTGAAATATATAGATTTAGGGCTGAAACATGCAAATGGTTTTTAGGAATGCCAGTAGTTCACCTTGATAGTAAGGCATATGCTATAGGTAGGACGGGCAAACAGCCGGTCAAGAGCTGCGAGACCAGATGTAACGACATACGCTAGCGCAAGGGAGAAATTGCAATGAAAGACGGTGACAACGTAAACGACGGTGACCAGAACGGCGTGAACCCCACCCCGATGCTGGACCAGCTCGAAGACGGCCCTTGGCCCAGCTTTGTAACCGGCCTCAAGCGACTGCGTGATACCGAAGGCGCACAATACGCCCCGATGATGAACGATCTTCTGGGCCAGCTCAACCACTCCTATGAAACCCGTCGTGGTTACTGGAAGGGCGGCACGCTGTCTGTTTTTGGCTATGGCGGCGGGATCATCCCGCGCTTTTCCGAGGTGGCTGGCGATTATCCAGCATCAAAGGAGTTTCACACTCTGCGGATCATGCCACCGGCAGGTTTCCACTATACCACTGGCCTGTTGCGCCAGCTTTGTGACATCTGGGAAAAGCACGGCTCTGGCCTGATCGCGTTTCACGGTCAGTCCGGCGATATTATGTTTCAGGGCTGCACCTCTGAAAATGCCCAGATCGCTTTTGACGAGCTAAACGAAATCGGCTTTGACCTTGGCGGCGCCGGCCCGGCGCTGCGCACCGCGATGTCGTGTGTTGGCCATGCTCGTTGCGAGCAGAGCTGCTTTGACGGAGTGAAGGCACATCGTGGTATCATCAATAAGCTGCTCGACGAAATGCACCGTCCTTCGATGCCATACAAGTTCAAGTTCAAATTCTCGGGCTGTGGTAATGACTGCGTAAACGCTATTCACCGTGCCGACTTTGCGGTGATCGGCACATGGCGTGACGATATCAAGATTAACCAGGAGAAAGTTAAAGAACATATCGCTGAAAAGGGCCGGAAATACACCATTGATACCGTAGTTTCCATGTGCCCGACCCGTGCGATCTCGCTGCATGATGACGACACGCTGGAAATCGACAACAAATCATGCGTTCGCTGCATGCACTGTATTAACGTGATGACCAAAGCCCTCAGCCCCGGTGATGACCGTGGCGCCAGCATCATGATCGGTGGCAAGCGCTCGCTAAAAATCGGTGACCTGATGGGCACCATGATCAAGCCTTTCATCAAGCTCGAATCTGAGGAAGACTTCGAGGCACTGGAAGATTTTGCCGAGGAAGTCATGGAGTTCTTTGCCGATAACGCCCTTGAGCATGAGCGCATCGGCGAGTGTATCGATCGTATCGGCGTACCGGCATTTCTGGATGCACTGGATATTCCCGCAGACCCCAATATGGTTAACCATCCGACGACATCAAGCTATGTGCGCACCGATGATTTTGATGAGGAAGCCGCCAAATGGTTCGAGCGTAAAGCTACCGAATCCGGCATGGTTGTAGACAGCTAAGCGATCGGTGGGGTGAAAACCCCGCCTACACAGAATATAGCCGCTCGGGCCAGCCCGGCGGAAAGGGAGAAAAACATGAACGAGATGAAAGCAAAACCACGGATGCCGGATGAAGTCGGGGTTCCTGATCCTAAGCCCTTCATGCACCCGCTGAGCATTAAAAACTATGGCACATGGGACTACCACGACCGCCCCCGCGCCGGTGTTCTGCGCCATGTTGCCAAATCGGGCGACGAACTGTTTACCGTGCGCGCCGGCACCCAGCGCCAGATGGATGTTTATACCATCCGCAAGCTTTGCGATATTGGTGATAACTACGCCGACGGCTATGTGCGCTTTACCACCCGCTCAAACATCGAATTCATGGTCGCCGACGAAGCCAAGGTTGCGCCGCTGATCGAAGCGCTTTCCAGCAACGGGTTTCCCGTGGGCGGCACCGGTGCTTCGGTGTCGATGATCAGCCACACCCAAGGCTGGCTGCATTGCGATATTCCGGGCACTGATGCCTCGGGCGTTGTTAAAGGCCTGATGGACATGCTGCACAGCGAGTTTATCAAGGAAGAAATGCCGAACCGTGTGCGCATTACCACCTCTTGCTGCCAGATTAACTGTGGTGGTCAGGGCGATATCGCGATCAACGTGCAATACACCAAACCCCCCAAGATTAACCATGATTTGGTAGCCAATGTCTGTGAGCGCCCGGCGGTTGTCGCCCGTTGTCCGGTGGCGGCTATTCGCCCCGCAATGGTCAACGGCAAGCCGTCGCTCGAGATTGACGAGAAAAAATGCGTGTGCTGTGGCGCTTGCTATCCGCCCTGCCCCCCAATGCAGATCAATGGTGATGATAGCACAAAAATTGCAATCTGGGTTGGCGGCAAGCACTCGAATGCCCGCTCCAAACCGACCTTCCACAAGCTGGTTGTGGCCAATCTTCCGAATAATGCTCCCCATTGGCCCGAGGTTAACGCGATCGTTCTGCGCATCGTCAAAGCCTATAAAAAAGACGCCAAACATTGGGAGCGCATGGGCGAGTGGATCGAGCGCATTGGCTGGAGCCGTTTCTTTGAAATGACCGAACTGGCCTTCACCAAGCATCATATCGACACCTGGACCGGTTCGCGCAAGACGATGAACCAGTCAGCTCACGTTCACCTTTAGGAGCGCACGATGAAATTCGGAATTGTCGTTAACGAGGGACCGTATACGCATCAAGCGTCTGACTCGGCCTATAACTTTGTTAAAGCCGCGCTGGCCACTGGCCACGAGGTTAGCCGTGTGTTCTTTTATCATGACGGGGTGAATGTGGGCACACGCCTTTCCATTCCGCCTCAGGATGATCGCCAAATACAGGAGCAGTGGTCCGCTCTGGCAAAAGAGCACGAGCTTGATCTGGTGATCTGCATCGCCGCGGCCCAGCGCCGTGGCTTGCTAGACCGGAACGAGGCGGATCGGCAGGGCAAAGACGCGAATAACATCGCGGAGGGGTTCCGGATTTCCGGCCTCGGCCAGCTGATCGAGATGGGCATTCAAGCCGACCGCACAATCACTTTTGGCGACTAGGAGGATATTATGAGCAAAGTTAAAAAATTCCTCTATGTGAATCGCAAAGCGCCTTACGGCACGATTTACGCACAGGAAGCGCTCGAAGTGGTGCTGATTGGCGCGGCGTTTGATCAGGATGTCTCTTTGGCATTCCTGGATGACGGCGTGTTCCAGCTCACCAAAGGGCAAGACACAAAAGAGGCGGGCTTGAAGAACTTCTCGCCTACATTCCGCGCGCTGGGTGACTATGAGGTCACCAAGCTTTATGTGGAGCAAGAATCGCTAGACGAGCGCGGCCTGACTTTGGATGACCTGCAAGACATCCAATATGAGGACGAAGATGATGACTATGCTGAAAAGCCGTCGATCATCGTTGTTTCGCGCGCTGGCATGGCTGACGTGATGGCTGATCAAGACGTTGTCTTGAGCTTTTAGGGGGAATAATATGTCTACTTTACACACAGTTAACAAATCCCCGTTTCAGAACCAGACGCTGATTTCCTGCCTTGGTCATACCAAAGCCGGTGATTCAGTTCTGCTAATCGAGGATGGCGTTTACGGCGCAATGTCGGGCAACGCAATGAGCGAGGTTGTGGCCGGTATGGGCGCAAACGTTAAGCTCTTTGTGCTTGGGCCTGATGTGGCAGCGCGCGGTATTGATGCGGCGCGGGTGGCCGAGGGGTTCTCCCAAGTCGATTACGAGGGATTTGTGGACATGGCTGCCAGCTGTGACCGCGTTCAAAACTGGCTATAAACTAACAACCCGCAAGGGTGGATAACGCCCCGCGGGGCAAAAAAAGGAAAATAAACAATGGCATATGATGTAAACGGCACCACGGTTGAGCATGATGAAGAAGGCTACATCACCAACCTGTCCGAGTGGACCAAAGAGCTGGCAGACGTGATTTCGAAAGCCGAAGATATCGACATGGGCGAAGAGCACTGGGCTGTGGTCAACTTTCTGCGCGATTACTATGAGGAATACCAGATCGCCCCGGCCGTGCGCGTGCTGATCAAATCGATCAAAAAATCCATGGGGCCGGAAGTTGGCAACAACAAATATATGTATGAGCTGTTCCCCTACGGGCCGGCCAAACAGGCTTGTAAAATTGCCGGCCTGCCCAAGCCGACCGGTTGTGTGTAAGTCACACTAACCATCTAAGACTACCGCGTTTCGGGTGGGGAGAATTACCCGAAGCGCATCAAAGGGAGGGGTTATCGTGATTTCCACGGTATTTGCAGTGCTGTTCTATCTGGCTACGATTTTGCTGGTGGTTGGCGTCGGGATGAAGGTGATGAAATACGCCCGCACCCCTGTGCCGCTGAAAATCGTTGTTTCCCCTGCCCCGCGCACCAAAAGGGGTGTGGTTTTGCGGATGTTCCGCGAAGTTATCTTCTTTGAAAGTCTGTTCAAATCCAATAAATGGATATGGATATTTGCCTATCTGTTTCACTGGGGTATGCTGATTGTGCTGCTGCGCCACCTGCGCTATTTCACCGAGCCTGTCTGGTGGTGGGTCGAGCTGATGCAGCCGCTGGGCAAGCTGATGGCCTTTGTGATGCTGGCCGGCCTGCTCGGCCTGTGGGCGCGCCGCATCTTTCAGGAGCGGATCCGCTATATTTCCAACCCGTCTGATCACCTGATGCTGGCACTTCTGGTGGGTATTGCCGGCACCGGCACGCTGATGACCTATGTTACCCGCACCGATGTTATTATGGTTAAATCCTATATGCTTGGCCTACTGCGCTTTGATATCCGCGAGCTGCCGCTTGACCCTATTTTGTTGTCCCATCTCGGGTTGGTGGTGATCTTGATGATCATTTTTCCGATTTCCAAGCTGATACATGCGCCCGGCCTGTTTTTTGCCCCGAGCCGCACGCAGGTCGATAATGCCCGCGAAAAGCGCCATATATCAAAATGGGCTAGAAATCTGCCGCCATTGCCCGAAGGCATACCCAAGAAAAAGGAGGGTTAAGCCATGGCTGCACTAGATATGAACGCCGAAGGTGGCCCGAAATTTGTTGGCGACCCGCTGAAGATCCCCAAGATCGAATGCGGCGCGATGATGGATACCAATACCTATAAAGCCGCTCCCGCACATAACGAGCCACTGGGCTTTCCCGGCGAGCTGCTGGAGAACTGGCAAGAGGTCGCCATTGCCAAACTCGGTGAGCTGGCCGCTACTAACCGTGCCTTTCAGGTATATCTTGATACCTGCGTAAAATGCGGAGCCTGCACCGATAAATGCCACTATTTTCTTGGCACCGGAGACCCGAAAAACATGCCGGTAGCAAGGCAAGACCTGCTGCGCTCGGTTTATCGCCGTTATTATACCTTTGCGGGCAAATACTTCCCGTGGCTGGTCGGCGCGCGTGACCTTACCCGCGAGGTGCTGGACGAATGGTATACCTATTACCACCAATGTTCGCAATGTCGCCGCTGCGCGGTTGCCTGCCCCTACGGCATTGATACCGCCGAGATTTCCATGGCGGCCCGTGAAATTCTGGATACGGTTGGCGTGGGTCAAAAGTATTGCAACGAGATTATCGCCAAGTTGAAAAAGACCGGCAATAACCTCGGGATGAACCCTAAAGCACTGCGCGCCACGCTGGAAGACCTTGAGGAAGATCTTGAGGAAGAAACCGGCATTCCGATCAAGCTGCCGCTGGATGTGCAAGGCGCGGATATCCTGCTCATCACCCCTTCAGCGGATTTTTTTGCCGAGCCGCATATTGATGGTTTGCTGGGTTATGCCAAGGTGTTTCATGCCGCAGGCGTGAACTGGACCATCAGCTCCTATGCCTCTGAAGCCGCTAATTTCGGCATGTTCATCGGCTCTTATGAAAACATGCGCGAGGTCAGCTGGCGCATTCGGCAGGCGGCCAAGGATCTGGGCGTGAAGCGGATTGTATTTGGCGAATGCGGCCATGCTTGGCGGGTGGGGTATTCCTTCCTCAACACCCTTGCCGGCCCGTTTGACTTTCTGGATCAAAACTATCCTATCCCGCAGCATATCATGGAGTTCACGTCGGATGCGATTGATGACGGATTGCTGAAGATCGACAAATCCAAAAACGACGAGTTTGTGATGACCTATCACGATAGTTGCAATGTGGCGCGTGGCTCTGCGATGGGCCGCAAGGAAGGCGGGCAATTCGATTTGCCGCGCAAGGTGCTGCAAGCGGTGTGCAACCACTATTACGAAATGGAGCGCGACACGATCCGCGAAAACACCTTTTGCTGTGGCGGGGGTGGCGGCTTGCTGACCGACGATCTTATGGACCTGCGCATCAAGGGCGCCGCTCCGCGCATGACCGCGATGCAGCAGGTAAGTGCCGATCACGGCGTAACCCATATGGCGGCGATTTGCGCCATTTGCAAAACCCAGTTTTCCAAGGTGATGCCAAAATACGGCTATGAAATGGACAACATCATGTCTGTTCACCAATTGGTTGCCAATGCCGTCATCCTTGACGGGCAAGAAACAGAGGCCGAAGCGGCTACAGCGGAGGAAACCCCATGAACGATCACAAGCATACATTCCGGCGTTATGAAGAGGGCGAAACCCCTGATGATTGGGATCTCGAAGAGAAGATTTTCCAGCAGGATACCTCCTATAAATGCCCGACCTATGTGCATAAAACCGCGCCCTGCTCCGGCTCCTGCCCCTCGGGCCACGATATTCGCGGCTGGCTGGCGATTGCGCGCGGCATGGATAAATCTCCGCTCGAAGGTCAGGCGTGGCAGGAATATGCCTTTCATAAAATGGCCGAGGCCAACCCGTTTCCGGCTTCCATGGGCCGTGTTTGCCCTGCGCCCTGCGAGGCGGGCTGTAACCGCAACGAGGTCGATGATTACGTTGGCATCAACGCGGTGGAGCAATATGTCGGTGACTGGGCCAATGAGCACGGCGTGAAGCTGGCCGAAGTGGGGGCCGATACCGGCTTCAGGATTGCCGTGATCGGTGGTGGCCCGGCTGGCTTGGCAGCGGCGTATTTCATGCGCCGTGATGGCCACAAGGTTACGGTTTTTGAGGCCAACGGCAAGCTCGGCGGCATGATGCGCTACGGCATTCCGGGCTACCGGACCCCACGCGATATGCTCGAT
Source organism: Paracoccaceae bacterium (assembly GCA_021647745.1). Lineage (GTDB taxonomy): Bacteria > Pseudomonadota > Alphaproteobacteria > Rhodobacterales > Rhodobacteraceae > UBA3077. The sequence goes on from JAKIUB010000006.1 coordinate 58,874, forward strand.
ACCGAAATTGGCCGGATCATTGATATGGGCGTGGAAGTGCGGCTGAATACCAAGGTCGGTGTTGATGTATCTGTGGCCGAGCTGGAAGACGGCTATGACGCTATTTTCTGGGCGCTGGGCGCACAAAAAGGCCGCCCGCTACCCATTCCGGGCTGGGATGGCACCGAGAATTGCATCGACGGGGTCGAGTTTCTGGACGCGTTCAACAAAGGCTGGGTGGTTGGCACCGCCAAGCGCATTGTGGTTGTTGGCGGGGGTGATACCTCCATTGATGTTGCATCCGTGGCGCGGCGTTTGGGCCATGTGACCAATGTAGCCAAAACCGAGCACGCCGATGGCACGGTGATTGATTTTACCGCGAAAGACGCGGCTGGCGTGGTGGTGCGTGAAGGCATGCACGCCACGCTGACCTCGCTTTTCCCGGTCGAGCAAATGACCGCCGCCGAGCATGAGCGCGAGGATGCCAAGCGCGAAGGTGTGGATATAAAAGGCTCGGTAATGCCACTTGAAGTGCTGAAAGATGCCAGCGGCAAAGCCACGGGCCTGCGCATGTGTGAATGCGTGATGAAGGGCAATGCGCCTGAGGCGATTGAAGGCACCGAGTTTGTGCTTGAAGCCGATATCATCATCGCCGCCATCGGCCAGGCCGGTGACTTCGAGGGTATCGACGGGCTGGACAATGGCCGTGGCTTTATTGATATCGAGGCCGGTTACAAGGTGAAGGGCAAAGACAAGCACTTCGCCGGTGGGGATATTTTGAAGCCACACCTGCTGACCACCGCCATCGGCCATGGCCGGGTTGCGGCTGAAACCATCGCTGACTATCTGGATGACGGCAACATCGCCAAGCGCCCGAAAATCGACATTGCCAGCTTTAACCTCTTGGAAGAGCTGCACGAGCGTGGCCGTGATCCGGCCCCTTATGAGCACCCCGGCGAGACCCGCGGCACCGATAGCGCCGATTATGCGGTGCATAACTATGAAGACCGCTCCGACGGCCAGATCACCAAACACACCGAGCTTTACAAGGGCCACTTCCCCTATGTGGCCCGCGAGGTGCGTGACGAAGTGCATATCGAGGGTGATGATGTGTTGGGCAATTTTGAAGAGCGCATCATTGCTTATTCCGAAGAGCAGGCGGTCAAGGAAGGCGAGCGTTGCATGTCTTGCGGCATGTGTTTTGAATGCGACAACTGCGTGATCTACTGCCCGCAGGACGCGGTATCGCGCGTGAAGAAAGGTGACCGCACCATCGGGCGCTATGTGGAGACCGATTATGGCAAATGCATCGGTTGCCACATTTGCGCCGATGTTTGCCCGACAGGCTATATCCAGATGGGGCTGGGAGGTTAACCATGAAACAGCTGCTGACATCGCTGCTGGCTATGGCAGCTCTTCTGATTTCGCCGAGCTACGCGCAAAGCCTGTTTCCCAGCGTTCCAAAAGCGCTGGGCGAGCCACACCCGGAGGGCAATGAATATTGGCGCATCAACCACCCGGCGCTACTTGCCCATGATCGGGATCTGGTAGTGCTGGAGGGTATTCGCGATGTTGATGCCTCGCTGACAGGCTGTGTGGTTTGCCACGCGGTAAACGGGCCGGATCAGGCCCCCGTTCAATCGCCGGTCAGCGCCGACTCGCCAGATAATTCTTGCCGGGTTTGTCATGAGTATGTGGCAGTTAAAATCGGCTGTTTTACCTGCCATGCCTCGGTGCCGGCAATGGAAGATGTGGCCCGGATATTGCCCGAATACAGCAACTCCGATGAAGGCTGGCGCGCCTATCTGGAGGATTTGTCAAACCTACAGAGGGTGTCCCAATGACCAACCCCTCCAAAAAACCAAAAGGTGCAGAAATCTCGCGGCGGGATATTCTGAAATCGGGCGCGGCGTTGGCCACCCTCACTCTGGCACCGGGGGTCACGCTGATGGCCTTTGGCGGCAAGGCATCCGCCAGTGAAGATATGCCCGCTGACGGGCTGAAGCCCGGCGCGCGCTGGGGGTTGCTGATAGATGCCGGTAAATGCCCCGAAGATTGCTCCGCCTGCGTTGCAGCCTGCTCCACCGAGCAGGGCTGGGAAAATAACGGCCTTGATACCGACCCGCAATGGATCCGCAAGGTCACCCTCAAGGAAACCGCCACCGGGCGCACTAATTCCTTGCCGGTGATGTGCCAGCATTGCGAAAACCCGCCCTGTGTGGATGTCTGCCCGACGGGTGCGTCCTTCAAGCGCGAAGACGGGATCGTGCTGGTCAACCGCCATACCTGCATCGGGTGCCGCTATTGCATGATGGCCTGCCCGTTCAAGGCGCGCTCTTTTGTGGCCGCGCCGGTCACAGGCCAAAAAAGCTATTCACCGCGCGGGGTTGGCACGGTCGAGGGCTGTAATCTTTGTGTGCACAAAATCGACCGTGGCGACGGCACTACCGCCTGTGTCGAAGCCTGCACCGCAACGGGCAATAACGCGATGATGTTCGGGGATCTTAACGACCCCCAATCCGAAATCGCCATTGCTGTTGCCACCTATGCCAGCCAGGAGCTACGGGCCGATCTTGGCCTCGGGCTTGGCGTGCGCTACCAGAATATTTAGGGGGAAACGAGCATGGAACGGATTACTTACCGCGAGCTGAGATCAACCCCAAAGGTCTGGGGGCTGATGGCGCTTTGTGCCGCTTTTGTCGGCGCGGCCGGCATAGAGGTGTTTTATCTGGCCAAATACGGCCCTATTATTACCGGCCTTAACAACCAGATCGTCTGGGGTGTGCCCCATGTTTTTGCCATTTTTCTGATTGTTGCCGCTTCGGGCGCGCTGAATGTATCGTCCATCGGCTCGGTTTTTGGCAAAATGGCCTATAAGCCGGTGGCGCGGATGGCCAATCTGCTGGCAGTGGCGTTGTTGATTGGCGGGTTGGCTGTGCTGGTGCTTGACCTTGGCCGCCCGGAGCGGCTGATTATGGCGATGTATACCTATAATTTCACCTCGATATTCGCGTGGAATATTCTGCTTTATTCCGGTTTCATCGGGGTTGTGGCTATATACCTTTATGCGCTGATGGCGCGAGGGGTCAGCCCCAAAGCCCTGAAGGCCGCAGCACTTTTGGCCTTTATCTGGCGCTTGGCGCTGACAACCGGCACCGGCTCTATCTTTGGCTGGCTGGTGGCACGCACCGCCTACGATACCGCGATTATGGCGCCGATGTTTATTGCCATGTCGTTTTCATTTGGCATGGCAATGTTTATGCTGGTGATGATACTGACCACTTCCATCACCCACCGGGTTTATTCGCCAGAGCTGCGCACACGACAAGCGCGCCTGCTCGGGGTTTTTGTGGCGGCCGTGTTGTATTTTGTTATCGTTTACCACCTCAGCAATATTTATCTGGCCAAAAAAACCGCCTACGAGAGCTGGATATTGCTCAATGGCGGCATTTATACATGGCTGTTCTGGGGTGGGCAGGTGCTGATCGGCAGTATCCTTCCGATGATCCTGCTCTTCCATCCCAAAATCGACACCAAAAAAGGCTATGTGCTACTTGCGGCGCTCTTGGTCGTGGTTGGCGGTTTTGCCCAGCTTTATGTTATTATCGTTGGCGGGCAGGCTTATCCGCTGGAAATATTCCCCGGCTTCGAGGTGTCGAGCAGCTTTAGCGACGGGGTGGTCAATTCCTATACGCCGAAGCTGGGAGAGTTTGCCTTGGGCTTTGGCGGGATCGCGCTGGCGCTGATGATCGCGGGGCTTGGCATGAAGTTCTTGCGTATTGTGCCCGAGAACCTTTCGGATGATAATGTCGATCCGGCTGTTTTGGCCGACTAAACACACCGGAGGGCCAATGGCACTGCACCCGTTTTCCAAATACGTGGCTATTCTTGGCCGCGGCAAAACCAAACAGCGCGCGCTGACCGTGGAGGAGGCACGCGACAGCATGGCAATGATCCTGCGCGGCGAGGCCGAACCGGAGCAGATAGGCGCGTTTTTGATGCTGCTGCGCCTGAAGGAGGAGTCCCCAAGCGAAATCGCCGGCTTTACCCTTGGCGCGCGCGATGTGCTTTCCTTGCCCGCAACCATACCCGAGGTCGATATCGACTGGTCATCTTATGCCGGAAAGCGGCGGCAACTGCCGTGGTTTTTACTTGCGGCTTTTTTGTTGGCGCAAAACGGGGTGAAGGTATTTATGCACGGGGCGTCCGAGCATACGCCAGGGCGGGTTTATACTGATGATGTCCTGAAATACCTCGGGTTTCCGATCGCTGACAGCCTGCAAGAGGCTTCCGATCAGATCACGCTACGCAATTTTTCCTATACACCGCTGGAAGTGTTGTCGCCCAAGCTGCAAGCCCTGATGGGGTTGAAGCCGCTTTTGGGCCTGCGCTCGCCGGTGCACAGCTTTTCACGCATGATCAACCCGTTTGGAGCGCCGGTTATGCTACAAGGTATTTTCCACCGCGGGTTTATGGATATCCATGCCGGCGCTGCTAGCATTCTCGGCCAGCCCGTGGCGGCGGTTTTTCGGGGCGAAGGCGGCGAGATCGAGCGGAGGCCCAACAAGCCAACCCTGGTCGGCACCATCATCGGCACTGGCGATATGCAGACAGAAACATGGCCGCAATTGCTGTCAGAGGGCCACGCGCCCCCTGACGAGGAAATGGATATTTCCGGCTTGGTTGATCTCTGGCACAACAAGCTGGAGAGCGCCTACGCTATCGCTTCCGTAACCGGCACGCTTGCGATTGCGCTCAAGGCGCTGGGCAAGGCCGAAAGCATGAGCGCAGCCCAGATGCTGGCCGAAGATATGTGGGCCAAGCGAGACAAATCCTACTTGCCGCTCAAAGCCTAGCTGTGGCGCGTTTTTTTATTGCTGCCGCGCATAAATCATCCGGTAAAACGGTGGTTTCGACCGGTCTGGCCGCGGCGCTGAGCCAGCAGCAAGATGTGCGCAGCTTCAAAAAAGGCCCTGATTATATTGACCCGATGTGGCTTGCTGCGGCCAGCAGCTCTCCCTGCTATAATCTTGATTATAATACCATGGGCCCTGAAGAGCTGCTGGCGCTGTTTAGTAGCCGGGCAACGGGAGACATCGCGCTGATAGAGGCCAACAAAGGGCTATATGACGGGGTGGATGTTGCGGGGAGTGATAGCAATGCCGCGCTGGCCAAGCTGCTGAAAGCGCCGGTGGTGCTGGTGATTGATACGGTCGGGATGACACGGGGGATAGCGCCGCTTTTACTCGGGTATCAGGCATTTGATACGGGGGTGAATATCGCAGGGCTAATCCTGAACAAGGTTGGCGGTGCGCGCCATGAGGGCAAGCTGCGGGCGGCGGTAAAGGCTTATACCGATATTCCGGTTATCGGGGCGATCGGCAAAAACCCCGCGCTCGAAATCGGCGAGCGCCATCTTGGCCTGACAACACCCGCAGAGACCGGCGGGTTGAGTGCCGTGATCAGTAAAATAGGTGAAATCGTCGGAAGCTCGGTTGATCTTGACCATCTGCAACGGATCGCGGCCAGTGCGCCCGCGCTTCCACGCCCTCCAACACCCAAGCTGGCCGCAGGAGGGCAGGTCAGAATAGGTATCGCGCGAGATACCGCCTTTGGTTTTTATTACGCCGATGATCTTGAGGCGCTAGAAGCGGCGGGCGCGAAGCTGGTATTTTTTAATACCTTGTCGGACCCGATCCTGCCCGAAATTGATGGCTTGTTCATTGGGGGCGGTTTTCCCGAAGCCCGAATGATGGCGCTGGAAGCCAACGCCGCGCTACGCGCCGATATAAAAGCAAAGATAGAGGCCGGTCTGCCAACCTATGCCGAGTGCGGCGGGCTGATGTATTTGTGCAAAAGCCTGAGCTGGAAGGGCGAAACAAGGCAGATGGTCGGAGCTGTCAAGGGTGATGCTGTGATGAACGCGCGCCCCCAGGGGCGTGGCTATACCCGACTAAAGGCGCGTGGCGGTATTTGGGAAGCCGGTACCGAGATATTGGCACACGAGTTTCATTATGCGCGGGTGGATAACCTGCCTGCCGATACCCGCTATGCCTACGAGGTGCTGCGCGGCCACGGGATTGACGGCAAAAACGACGGGGTATCAAGCCACAATATGCTCGCCGGGTTTTGCCACTTGCGCAACAGCGACAAAACCCCTTGGGCGATGCGTTTTGTCGATTTTGTGCGTTTTGTCGATTTTGTCCGCGCCAAGGCATAAAAAAACCCCGCCAAAAGGCGAGGCTTTTCAGGGCTATCCTAGGAGGGATCAGCTCTTTTTAATTTCAAACAGGTAGATATTACCTTCGGTATTGGAGGATAGAAGCTCGTTGCCTGTCTGCGAGCAGAAAGCCGCAAAATCGGCGATAGAGCCGGGGTCCGTCGAGCGGATTTCCAGCACTTGACCAGCCTCCATGCCTTTGAGCGCTTTTTTTGCTTTGATGATTGGCAGCGGGCAGTTCAGGCCTTCTGCGTTGAGGGTTTGGTCAGCCATATTATGGAGCCTTTCTTTTGTGGGTTAGATAAAGAGGTTAATGTCTGATTTGGTCGCGACATCGATATAGGTGGCAGCGCCGCCCAGTTCGATACCGTCGATCATGTCTTTGCGGTCCATCTCGAACAGATCAAGGGTCATCTGGCAGGCGATCATCCGCACATCTGATTCAACAGCCGCATCGCGCAGTTCCTCGATAGAGGCCACGCCTTTTTTCTTGAACAGGTTTTTCATCATGGTGGTGGCGCCACGGTCCACGCCCGGCAGAGCCGCAATGATATTTGGCATAGCGACATGCATGCCGCCCATTGGCATTTTCATGGCCGGATTGCCAAGGGTGGTCATCTTCAGATCAAGCTTTTTATTGAGTAACGGCAAGCCGTAAAAGGTAAAAAACATCGTTACATCAAGATCCATCGCGGCGGCCGTAGTGCCCAGTATAAAAGGCGGATAGGCCCAGTCGAGCGACCCTTTTGTTACAATAATCGACATGCTTTTTGCGTTGCCAAAATCTCCGTCTGCCATGGTGCCTACTCCCCTATATGTTTCCTGGCGCTATTACATTAGAATTATTGAATACTAAAAAAACGAATTCGTCAAGAATTGCAGGGCGGGATGCACTCGGATTTGACAAAAAAGTGAAAATTTTGTTTCATTCTGCATATTTTATAATTTTTGCTTACATATAAAATATCATATATACTAATATTATAAAAAACCATCCAAGTATAGGCACGGAAAAACCGCGCCAGAATCACCACGGGAGACAGAAAATGATTGACGTTTTGAGGGATTCCATTCTTGAGAACCCCGCATCCTACATGATGTTCGGGGGGCTGTTGATTGGCACGCTGCTCGGGTTTGTTGTATATCGCACCAACTTTTGCGCGATGGGTTCGGTTTCGGATCTGGTAAATTTTGGCGATTGGCGGCGCTTTCGCAGCTGGGTGCTGGCAGGGGCAACCGCGATTATCGGAGTGTTTATTCTCAATAAAATGGGGGTGATGAACCCTAGAGACAGTATATTTCTTACTCCGATGTTCACCTGGATCGGCTTCGTGAGCGGCGGGTTTATTTTTGGTGTGGGTATGGTGCTTTCGGCGGGCTGTGTGAGCCGCAATCTGGTGCGGGCCGGTTCGGGTGATCTGCGCTCTGTTTTGGTGTTGGTTGTTATCGGTATCTTTGCTTTCATGACCATTGGCGGGCTGCTCGGGCCTTTGCGGGTGTGGTTTGTTGGCATTGGCACCACCGATTTGTCTGATGCCGGCATGGCGGGGCAAGGTTTGGGAGATTTGCTCGGCGCGCTCACAGGGCTGGAGGTGGCGCAGGCCAATCTTTATGCCTTTATTGGCATGGCGGGGCTGATGCTGGGCTATATTTTTATGAACAAGAAATTTCGCGCTTCGCCTGTGCATATTATTGCCGGCGTGAGTATCGGCCTGCTGGCCACCGCGGGCTGGATGCTGACCGGACTGGCACAAGATGATTTTGCCGATGTTCCGGTGGCGCTTACCTCGCTGACCTTTGTGCAGCCGTCAGGGGCGACGGTTGATTATTTGATGCGTTTTACCGCCTATTCAACCATGGCCTTTCCGGTTGCGGTGGTCTTTGGCACTATACTTGGCGGTTTCCTCGGGGCGGCCTCTAAAAAGGAGCTGCAATTGCGCACCTTTAATGGCGAGGCCGATACCGCACGCAATATTGTTGGCGCAGCAATGATGGGTATTGGCGGTGTTTTGGCGCTGGGCTGCACCATTGGCCAGGGTGTCACGGGTGTATCCACCCTTGCCATGGGGTCGTTTATCACCTTTGCCTTTCTGGTGATCGGCGGGGTTGTCGGGATGAAAGTGATGGAATGGACGGCTTGAGACGCTACCAGCATTAAAAAAGGGCGGCACCGGTTATCTGGCGCCGCCCTTTTTGCCCCTCATAGATGGGGGCTAATCAAGATAATCTTCCAGCGGCGGGCAGGTGCAAATCAGGTTCCGGTCACCATAGGCATTATCCACGCGGTTCACCGGCGGCCAGTACTTGTCCACGCGAAAAGCGCCTGGCGGATAGCAAGCCTGCTCGCGGGTATATTTGCGGCTCCAGTCACCAACCAGATCCTCGACCGTGTGCGGCGCATGGGGCAGCGGGCTGTCTTCATATGCGATCTCGCCATCCTCGATCGCCCTGGCCTCGGTGCGGATGGCCAGCATCGCGTCGATAAAGCGATCCAGCTCGGCTTTTGGCTCTGATTCCGTTGGCTCCACCATCAGGGTGCCGGCCACCGGCCAGCTCATGGTCGGGGCGTGAAAGCCGCTATCCATCAGGCGTTTGGCGATGTCATCCACCGTCACTCCGGCGCTATCCGCCAGTGGGCGAGTGTCCAGAATGCACTCATGCGCCACCCGGCCAATCTCGGATTTGAACAGCACCTTGTAAGCGCCCTCAAGGCGTTTGGCGATGTAATTTGCGTTGAGAATCGCCACTTTGGTGGCCTGTGTCATGCCGCTGCCACCCATTAATAAAATATAGGCCCAAGAGATCACCAGTATCGAAGCACTGCCCATTGGCGCTGCCGAAACCGGGCCAACCCCGCCGCCCTGCGGATTGCCGGGCAGGAAGGGTTCCAGATGTGCGCCAACGCCGATTGGACCCATGCCCGGCCCACCGCCACCGTGGGGGATGGCGAAGGTTTTGTGCAGGTTGAGGTGGCTGACATCGCCGCCGATTTTGCCGGGCTGCACAAGGCCAACCATGGCGTTCATATTGGCGCCGTCAATATAGACCTGCCCACCAAAGCCGTGGGTGATCTCGCAAACCTCGCGCACGGTTTCCTCAAACACCCCGTGGGTGGAGGGGTAGGTGATCATGCAACCGGCCAGCTTGTCGCCCGCCGCTTCGGCCTTGGCGCGGAAATCCTCCAGATCTATATCACCGTTTTCAGCCGATTTCACCACCACCACATCCCAGCCCGCCATATGGGCCGAGGCCGGATTAGTGCCGTGGGCCGAAACCGGAATAAGGCAGATATTGCGCCCGCCCTCGCCCCGAGACGCGTGATAATTGCGGATGGTCAGCAAGCCGGCATATTCGCCCTGCGCGCCAGAATTGGGCTGTAGCGACATGGCATCATAGCCGGTGATCTCGCAAAGCTGGCTTTTGAGCTGCTCGGTCAGATCGGTATAGCCTTTGGCCTGATCCAGCGGCACATAGGGGTGCAGGTTGGCAATCTCGGGCCATGTCAGCGGGATCATCTCGGCGGTAGCATTGAGCTTCATGGTGCAGGAGCCAAGCGGGATCATCGAGCGGTCCAGCGCCAGATCTCGGTCCGCCAAGCGGCGCATATAACGGGTCATCTCGGCTTCCGAGCGGTTCATATGAAAGATCGGATGGGTGAGGTATTCGTCACTGCGCAGCATATCTTCAGGCAGGCGATATTCGCGGTGCTTGGCGCTGTCGTCTTTCATATTGCCGCCAAAGGCACGCCAGACCGCCTCGATGGTTTCGGGGTAGGTTTGCTCGTCCAGGCTGATACCGATCCGGTCCTTGTCGATCTTGCGCAGGTTGATGCCTTCATTAACCGCCGCTGCCAGAATCACCCCTTGCAGCGCGCCAACCTTCACCGTGATGGTGTCAAAAAACACCTCCGGTTCGATCTTGAAGCCGAGGTTTTCCAGCCCCTTGGCAAGGCGCGAGGTTTTGCGATGCACCGATTCCGCAATCGCCTTCAGCCCGGCAGGGCCATAAAACACCGCATACATCGACGCCATCACCGCCAACAGCGCCTGCGCGGTGCACACATTCGAGTTGGCCTTTTCGCGGCGGATATGCTGCTCGCGGGTTTGCAGGGCCAAGCGGTAGGCCTTGTTGCCGCGCGCATCGACCGATACGCCAATAATGCGCCCCGGCATGGAGCGCTTGAGCTTGTCGGTGGTGGACATATAGGCGGCATGCGGGCCGCCGTAACCCATCGGCACGCCAAAGCGCTGGGTGGTGCCAACCGCGATATCCGCCCCCATTTCGCCGGGCGATTTAAGCAGGCAGAGCGCCAGAATATCGCAGGCCATAACGGCAATCGCCTTATGTTCGTGCAGCGACGCGATGCAGGGGCTGAAATCGCGCACGCGACCATAGGTGCCGGGATACTGGAAGATCGCGCCAAATACCGAGGCCGGATCCATGTCTATTTCGGGGTTGGCGACAATCACATCTATGCCCAGCGGCTCGGCGCGGGTTTTGATCACCTCGATGGTTTGCGGATGGCAGTTTTCATCGACAAAAAATGCATTGGCCTTGGATTTGCTGCCGCGCTTGGCCATGGTCATGGCTTCGGCGGCCGCCGTGGCCTCGTCCAGCAAAGAGGCATTGGCAATCGGCAATCCGGTCAGATCACTAACCATGGTTTGGAAATTGAGCAAAGCCTCCAGCCGCCCTTGGGCGATTTCGGGCTGATAGGGGGTGTAGGCGGTATACCATGCCGGGTTTTCCAGAATATTGCGCTGGATCACCGGCGGGGTCATGGTGCCGTAATAGCCTTGGCCGATCAATGAGGTCAGCACTTTGTTCTGGCCAATTACCGCCTCCATATGGTGCAGCACGTCGCGCTCGGTTAGCGGAGTTTGCAGCTTTAGCTCGCCCTCTTGCCGGATGCTTTTCGGCACAGTTTCGTCAATCAGCTCGTCGAGCGAGGCAACCCCGACCACCTTGAGCATCTCTTCCATCTCGCGGGGCGAGGGGCCGATATGACGGCGGTTGGCGAAATCATAGGGCTGGTAGCGGGTTGGCTCAAACGTCATGGCGAGACTCCAGAAGCAAGCGCCGAAAGCCCATTGCTTTCGGCGCGATTTGTTAGTCGGTCAGGGCTTTATAGGCGTTGATGTCGAGCAGGTTTTCCAGCTCGGCAAGGTCGGAGATTTTGATCTTGTAAAACCACGCATTGCCCTCGGGGTCTTCATTGACCATGCCGGGGTTGTCCTCCAACGCCGGATTTGCCTCGAGGATCTCCATCGCCAGCGGTGCATAAAGCTCGGAGGCGGCTTTCACGCTTTCGACCACGCCGATTTCGTCGTCTTTGTCATAGGTTTCACCGGCTTCTTGCAGCTCGACAAACACCACCTCGCCAAGCGCCTCGGCGGCGTGTTTGGTGATGCCAAGGGTGGCGGTGTCGCCCTCTACCTCAAGCCATTCGTGTTCTTCGGTGTAATAGGTGGTCATGGGGGAACCCTTTCTAGCGTTTGTAATTTTGTGCCACGAAGGGCAGTTTGATGATGGTAGCAGGGCGCGGCTTGCCCCGAATGATGAGGTTTACCGATGTGCCCGGCTCGGCGAATTCGGTAGTAACATAGCCCATGGAAATCGGCCCCTCAAAGGTAGGACCAAAACCGCCAGAGGTAATGCTGCCGATGATATTACCAGCTACGGAAGCCACCTCAACCCCGCGCCGCGCCGGTGCGCGCCCCTCGGGCTTGATGCCAACCAGCTTGCGGATAGGCCCTTCGGACAGCTCGCGCAGAATACGCTTATCACCCGGAAAACCACCCTCTTCGCGGCGTTTTTTCTGCATCGCCCATGTCAGGTTGGCCTCGACAGGCGAGGTATCGTTATCAATATCGTTACCATAAAGGCATAGCCCCGCCTCTAGCCGCAGGCTGTCGCGCGCGCCAAGGCCCGCTGGCTCCAGATCGGGATGCTCCAGCAGCAGGCGGGTGATTTCAACCACGCTTTCTTCGGGGATAGAGATTTCGTAACCATCCTCGCCGGTATAACCAAGGCGGGAGATCCGCACCTCCACACCGCCAATATCAGCCAGCGCGGTTTGCATGAATTTCAGCTCGGCGGCGATGGGGGCGTGGGCCGCCATAATAGCCTCGGCCGCTGGTCCCTGCACCGCAATCAGCGCGCGCGAAAGCTCCTTCACCTCGATATCAAGGCCGCGCATATGGTTGATATCCTGATCCCGCATCGAGGCATTAACCACGACAAAAAAGTGATCCCCCGCATTGGCGACGATCAGATCATCCATAATCCCGCCCTCGGGATTGGTGAAAAACGTATAGCGCGCCTTGCCTTCAACCAGCGGGGTGAAGCTTGACGGGCAAAGCGATTCGAGCTGTTCGGCCACGTTTTCGCCGCGCAATTCTACCTGCCCCATGTGCGAAACATCAAAAAGCGCGGCCTTCTCGCGGCAGTGCTTATGCTCGGCCGCAACGCCTGCGGTATAGTTGACCGGCATCATCCAGCCAGCAAAATCAACCATCTTGCCACCAAGCTCGACATGCAAATCATATAGCGGGGTTTTGCGGGGTTCGCTCATCGGGGCCACCTTGTGTTTTCGGTATGCACTTGTCTACCAAGTTTCCTATCGGAAACATACGCCTGCTTTCCCCGTATTTCCAGCAAAATCTAATGATTGATCGAAAAGAATTTCTGCTTCATGATAGGCCAATATCGGAGAACCGGCTCAACAGGTGTGCCGTGTGCGCGAAGTGAGAGAAAAATGAAAAAAACAACCCTTTTGAGAGCAGGAATAATAGCGGCATTAATGGCGGGCACCATGCCGGCACTGGCGCAAGAGATCACCCTGAGGATGCACCAGTTTTTGCCACCACAAGCCACAGTGCCGGCGCAAATCCTGATCCCGTGGGCCGAAGCGGTGGGCGAGGCCTCGAACGGGCGAATCAAGGTCGAGGTTTATTCAGCTATGGCACTCGGCGGCACCCCGCCACAGTTGATAGATCAGGTTGCTGACGGGGTGGTTGATATTGCGTGGACATTGCCTGGCTATACCCCGGGGCGGTTTCCTCGCGTCGAGGTATTTGAGCTGCCATTTATGATGACCAATGCGGAAGCCACCTCGCGTGCTTACTGGGAGATGTACGAAAGCGATATGGCTGATACCGATTTTGCCGGTTTCCACATGCTGGGGGCATGGGTGCACGGGCCGGGGGTTATCCATGTGAAGGGCGACCCGATCGAGAGTATTGACGACATGGACGGCCTGAAGCTGCGCGGCCCGACACGGGTAATCAACAACCTGCTCGGCGAGCTTGGTGCCACCCCGATCGGCATGCCGGTGCCAGCCTTGCCCGAAAACCTCGCCAAGGGGGTGATTGATGGCACAGCTATTCCCTGGGAGGTGACCAAAGCCCTGAAAATCGCCGAGCTGACCGATACCAGCACCGAGTTTGTCGGCGAGCGCACTCTTTATACTGCCGCTTTTGTGCTTATCATGAACCAGGACGCTTACGAGGCGATGCCGGCTGATTTGCAGGATATTCTTGACTCGGTATCGGGTGCCGATTTCTCGGCCAATGCCGGCAAGGTAATGCAGGCAGCCGATGCCGCCGGCCGTGCTGTGGCTGCGGATCGTGGCAATACCATCATCACTATCGAGGGCGATGACCTCGCGACATGGGAGGCCGCCGCGCAGCCGGTGATATCGCGCTGGATCACCGAAATGGATTCTAAAGGTATTGACGGTCAGGATCTGCTCGCCCGCGCGCGGGATCTGATCGCCAAGAACAGCATATAGAAATTACCGCCGCCGGGCCAAATTCGGCGACAAACCCTTGGCGTCACAAACGGCGCCATTTTTCAACATCAAGGAGAAGACCATGAACTTTAACGCCAATATAGGATCACTGGACCGCGCTTTGCGGATCTTGTTCGGAATCACCCTGTTTGTGATCAGCTATCTGGGCTACCTTGGGGGGTATGGCTGGGTTGGTGTACTTATCGGCGGGGTGCTGATGACCACCGCTGTTTTCAGCTTTTGCCCGCTCTACGGCATCCTGAAGCTCAAAACCACACCAAAGGAATAGCAGCCGCCGCTTTAGCGGCTGAAGCGCGCTGCCAGTTCGATATGGCCTGACCAGCGAAACTGGTCTACCGGTTTTACCCAATCAAGGGTAAAACCACCATCGACCAGTATTCTGGCATCGCGCGCAAAGCTCACAGGGTTGCACGAAACCGCCCCGACCAGGCGTATATCCGAGGTAACAATCTCTTCCATCTGCGCCTTGGCACCGGCGCGGGGCGGGTCAATGACCACGGCATCAAAGCGGCGTAAATCCAGCGGTACCAGCGGGCGTGAAAACAGGTCTCGCGTTTCGGTGGTGACGGTTTTGAGGCCTTGGGCAAAGCGCCAGCCCTTGTCGAGTGCGGCCAGCATTTCGGCCTCGCCCTCGACGGCATGAACCTCGGCCCCTGCCGCCAGCGGTAGCGAAAATGTGCCGCAACCGGCAAACAGGTCAACCACCCGTTTCGCACCGGATACCGCCTCTAGCATGGCCTCCACCAGCGCTGCCTCGCCCGCGGCCGTCGCCTGCAAAAAAGCCCCCGCCGGTGGCAAAACCTGCGCCTTTCCCATCTGTTGGACCGGGCGTTTGCGGTCAGCGACCTGCTCGCCATTCCATGTTAGCCTTGCCAAAGCATGTTCGCCGGCCAAAGCCGCGAGGCGCGCGCGCAGAGGCCCGTCAAGCGCGCGGGCTTCGCGGACATCGATATCAGCACCGGCCATGCCCTGACTGACCGAAATCTTTATCTCGCCCTTGCGCGAGGCACCCAGCCCGGCCAGCGCATGGCAGGCCGGCAGGGCAGCAATGATTTCTGGCCGCAGCAGATCACAGGTTTTCAGGTCAAATATCTCGGCAGAACCGCGCTTGTGAAACCCGACTTGTGTTGTTTTTTTTGTGCGTCGCCCCGAAAATGTCGCCCGCCGCCGGCTGTGGGGGGGCGAGGTGTCTATCGGGCGAAAAGCGGTCGTGAGGCCTTGGGCCTCCAGCGCGCGGCGCACAGTCTCGACTTTCCATTGCGAAAGAAAGTTGTCGGAGGCATGTTGAAGGGTGCAGCCTCCGCAAATACCGAAATGCGGGCAAGCCGGTGTGACCCGCTCCGCAACGTCTGACAAACGCACCGGATTTTCAAGATGGCCTTTATGCATTGCGCCTGAAAACCGCTCTCCGGGCAGGGAGAAAGGGATAAATGTGCCATCTTCGGCGATGCCATCACCCTTTAGCCCCAGTCGATTGATCGTGTACTCCTGCATGGTGCACCCCTTTCGGTGCCGTGCATAAGCCCAAGGCGACGCATGCGCAAGCACGCGGAAAGGCTGGACGCAGGCCGAGAGAGCCGGTAAACTGCCCCCAACGGGCGATCAGATCCATAGACACGAGGCTAATATGCAGTATCCTAGGCGGTTTTCGGCTTTGCCCGAATACGCATTTCCGAGATTGCGCGCTCTGCTTGACCCGATAACGGGCGGCGGACCAGCTCTGCATATGTCTATTGGCGAGCCAAAACACCCCTTTCCACCCTTTGCCATGGAGGTGCTGGCCTCCCACGCTGAGGGATTTAACAAATACCCCCCCAACGAGGGTGCGCCAGAGCTGCGCCACGCTATTGCCCGCTGGCTTGAGCGGCGCTACGGCCTGAAAAATGTTGATGCCGAAAACGGTATCCTGCCCCTGAACGGCACGCGCGAGGGACTTTTTAACGCCTGCCTTGCGCTCTGCCCGGAGCAGAAAAACGGCGCTAAGCCGCTGGTTTTGCTGCCCAACCCGTTTTACCAGTGCTACATGGTGGCGGCGCGCGCGGCGGGGGCCGAGGCGGTTTTTGTCAATGCCGGTGCCGAAAATGGCTTTTTACCAGATTTTCACGCCTTGCCGAAGGAAACCCTTGACCGCACAGCAGTGGTTTATATGTGCTCGCCCTCCAATCCGCAGGGGGCCGTGGCCAGTACTGAATATTGGCGCACCCTGCTGGCGCTGGCCGAAAAACATGATTTTATGATTTTTGCGGATGAGTGTTATAGCGATATTTACCGAGATGAAGTGCCCGTGGGGGTGCTGGAGGTGGCTCGACAGGTCGGGGCGGACCCCGAACGGGTGCTGGCCTTCCACTCCCTGTCAAAGCGCTCCAACCTGCCGGGGTTTCGCTCCGGCTTTGTGGCGACAGGGCCAAAAAACATACGTGAGCTGCGCCAGTTGCGCTCTTATGCAGGTGCGCCGGTACCTCTACCGATTCAGATCGCTTCGGCTGCGGTTTGGGGTGACGAGGCCCATGTGGTGCAAAACCGCGCCCTTTATCGCGCTAAATTCGAGCTGGCAGACCGGATACTTGGCCATTTGCCAGGCTACGCTTCACCGCAAGCGGGCTTCTTTTTATGGATTAATACCGGTAACGGGGTGCAAACGGCCTTGGATATCTGGCAAAAGAGCGGTATTCGGGTTTTGCCGGGCGCATATTTGTCGCACGAGACAGCGGCTGGCAATCCCGGGTGCGCGTATATCCGTGTTGCCATGGTAGCGGAAATAAATGAAATCAAGCGGGGGCTGCTGGCACTGAAAGCAGTGCTGGAAAAGCCAAGGGACAGGGTATGACACTATTGAGCAGCAGCAAAAAGCGGCCCAAAAAGCGCCCTAAAACAAGGCGCAAAAAACGCAAGGAAACCAAGGTTGAAGCGCTGCTGCGTGTCCGTGGCTCCGAAACGATCGGTTTTGGTTTTTTGATTGTGGCGTTGCTATTCGCCGCCAGCTTTATCACCTATTCTCCTGATGATCCGTCCTTTTTCACCCAGACAAGCCATGGTTCAAACAACCTTCTGGGCAATTACGGTTCTTATATGGCCGATATTATGCACCGTATACTGGGCGCTGCCTTTTGGCTGCTGCCACTGGCGTTTCTGGTCTGGGGTTTACGGATGATGCTGCATTACGGGGCTAATCGTGTATTGCCGCGCCTGATACTGGCACCGATTGCCGTGGTGCTGGGGGCTATTTTGTTTTCGGCTTATGTGCCGGGAGCGGGCTGGGAGTTTAACTACGGGCTGGGGGGGATGCTGGGAGATGCCGTGCTAAAAAACACCCTTGGTCTGATACCGCTGCCACTGGCATTGGCGCTGAAAGTACTGACGGTCATTGTTGCGCTGCTCTTTTTGGCGCTCGGGCTTTATGTATTGGGACTGAGCCGGCTTGAAGCACGGCTGGCACTACGATATTTTCTGGCTGGCCTAGTGGTGGTTTATGTCATGCTGCGCGGCGTGGTGGCAAAAATGGCGCCATCGCTCAGCCAAGGGGTCCGCAAGGGCGCAGGCACGCTGGGCGCGGGATTGACGGCTGCCGGCCAAAAAGGCCTGAGCGCTGCACAAGCCGCCAAAAAACAGGCCATGGAAAAGCGTCAGGCTCAGAAGGCCACCCAGCTTCGCGCCAAGGAAAATCAGGAAAGCCGCTTTGCCGACCGGCTTGATACCCTGCGCGAAAAAAATACCACACCCAAAGAGAGTGCCGCCCAGCGCCCCGATAGCGCCTCGCTGAGGGCGCGGCTGAAAGATGATCTTCCGGCCCGGATAGGGGCAGATGATCCCGACGAGGTGATTGATAGCGAGGCATACGGGGTATCACAGCCTGACGGTGCCGACACCGGCACGCCCGACCGGCCGCGGCTTGGCGGGGTGCGGCGCGCCACCGGTGCGGTGCCCGACCCGCAAGCCGCCATGGTCCCATCCGAGCAGAAGCCGCCGCAAAAGCCCGAACCACGGGTCAAATACCCTGAGTCAAAGCTCACCCCGAAAAGCAAAAAAGCGCTTGCGGAAGAGCAGCCGAGCCTCGGTCTGGAGCCGCGCGAGTTTGAGGGGTACGAAACACCGCCGCTCTCCTTGCTGGAAAATGCGACCGATGTGGTGCGCCATCATTTGAGTGATGACGAACTAAACGCCAATGCCCGCCTGCTCGAAACCGTACTTGACGATTACGGGGTCAAAGGCAAGATCGTGCGGGTGCGCCCTGGCCCGGTGGTCACCATGTATGAGCTGGAGCCTGCTGCGGGGCTGAAAGCCAGCCGCGTAATTGGCTTGGCCGATGATATCGCGCGCTCGATGTCGGCGCTGGCGGCAAGGGTATCCACTGTGCCGGGGCGTTCTATTATCGGTATCGAGCTTCCTAATGAAAACCGCGAGATGGTGCTGCTGCGCGAGATATTTGCCGCCCGCGCCTTTGGCGACAGCAAGCACAAGCTGCCGATGGCGCTGGGGAAAGACATTGGCGGCGAACCGGTGGTGGTCAACCTCGCAAAAATGCCGCATTTGCTGATTGCCGGCACCACCGGCTCGGGCAAATCTGTGGGGATCAACACCATGATCCTTTCGTTGCTTTATGCGCTGTCACCCGAGGAATGCCGGTTGATCATGATTGACCCGAAAATGCTGGAACTCAGCGTGTATGATGGCATTCCGCATTTGCTTTCACCCGTGGTGACCGATCCTAAAAAAGCCGTGGTGGCCCTTAAATGGGCTGTGGGGGAGATGGAAGAGCGCTACCGCAAGATGTCCAAGCTCAATGTGCGCGGCATCGAAGCGTTTAATGGCCGGATCGAGGATGCGCTGAGAAAAGGCGAGGCTTTTACCCGCACGGTACAAACCGGCTTTGATGACGAAACCGGCGAGCCTGTTTTCGAGACCGAGGAATACTCGCTCGAAAAAATGCCGTATATCGTGGTGGTGGTTGATGAAATGGCCGACCTGATGATGGTGGCAGGCAAGGAGATCGAGGCCTGTATTCAGCGCTTGGCACAAATGGCGCGCGCGGCGGGCATTCACCTGATCATGGCGACCCAGCGCCCTTCCGTCGATGTCATCACCGGCACGATCAAGGCCAACTTTCCGACACGGATCAGCTTTCAGGTGACCTCCAAAATCGACAGCCGCACGGTGCTCGGTGAAATGGGTGCCGAGCAGCTTTTGGGCAAGGGCGATATGCTGTTTATGGCTGGCGGCGGGCGCATTACCCGTGTGCATGGCCCGTTTGTCTCGGATCAGGAGGTCGAGGAAGTGGTTAATTTCCTGAAATCCCAAGGGGCGCCGGAGTATGTATCAAGTGTGGTCGAGGGGCCAAAAGGAGGGGCGGGCACCGATATAGATGCGGTACTTGGCCTTGGCACCGACGAGGCCGACAAAAATGCCCTGCTTGACCAGGCCATCGCTATTGTGGCAAGAGACCGCAAATGCTCTATTTCCTATATCCAGCGCAAGCTTTCAATCGGTTATAACAAGGCCGCAAAGCTAGTGGAGGAAATGGAAGATATGGGCGTAGTTTCGCCTGCCAATCATGTTGGCAAGCGCGAGGTGCTTGTGCCGGAAAGCTCGGTTTAGTATCCCTTGCCGAACCAAAACAGAAATTCTGGCGCTTGGTGGCGCCAGCAAAAACCGAAGGTGTGGTGAATGGACAGACGTTACTTTTTGGCCGGCAGTGCGGCATTGCTGGCAGCGCCGGCCTATGCTGCCAGTGATTCCATCCAGCGGCTGAATGAATACCTGACCAATCTGCGCTCTGTCACAGCCACCTTTCGTCAGGAAAATGCCGACGGCACAGTGACCACCGGCAGGTTTTTTCTGAAAAAGCCCGGAAAAATGCGCTTTGAATATAACGCGCCGTCTGATTCTCTGGTGGTCGCCGATGGACGCACGCTGGCGATTTTTGACGCTAAATCAAATGTCAGCCCCCAGCGCTACCCCCAGCGCCGCACACCGCTTTCGCTGCTCTCTCTGGAGAATATTGACGTGACCAGCTCGGTCTTTGTCCGCCGGATCGAAGAACAGAGCGGCCGCACCTATATGACAATGTTTGACCCCGAAAAGCCGCGCAACGGCCAGATGGTTATGGTTTTTGAAACCGACCCGATGGCGCTGATCGAATGGGTTCTGACCGACAAATCCGGCCTGGAAACACGGGTTTTCCTTGATGCGCTGGAAACCGGCACCGAGCTGAATAACCGGCTGTTCAACATCGGGTGGAATATTCGTGATTTTGAATCTCGCCAAGGCGGATAGACCAAAAAAAGCCGCGCAGTAAAGGCGGCGATTTTTCTTCATATCAATATCTGAAAGCTTAATACCCGCCTTTGCGGCGGCTTTCCGGCAGGCCGGCTATCTTGCCGCCCTGTTTGGAGGGATCTCCCGGAAATAGCACATAAACATCGCGCTGGCTGAGTTTTTCGCCCCATTCCTTGCCCATGGCTTTTACAATCGCGCGGGTATTGGGATGCACTCCGCCTCCGCTGAAATATTCGTCGCGCAAAAAGTTGATCAGGTCCCAGTGCCGGTCGGTCAGCTCGATATCTTCTGCGGTAGCCAGCGCCTTGGCCATGTCTTCCGACCAGTCTTCGTGGTTGACCAGGTGGCCATTATCGTTGGTTTCGTATTCTACACCGTTAAATTCAAATGCCATAGTGTTCTCCCCGTTTTAGCATGTGAGAATTATAGATATTCAAATAACACAATATGATTCGCCGTTCAACTGTGTCACATCGGCATAGGGGTGCGGCTGTAAATCTCCTGAATCCCCGCCAGCACCTCGTCCGAAAGCACGATATCTGCCCCTTTGAGCAGGTGTGCAAGCTGGGCGCTTGTGGTGGCGCCGACAATGGCCGCAGCCATAAACGGGCGGCTGGTGCAAAAGGCCAGCGCCATATGCACTGGGTCAATTCCGTGCGCCTGTGCCAATGCGGTGTATTCATCAGTGGCCCGCAGGCTTTGCGGTGTAAGCCGCCCGCTGAGAAGTGGATTGATGCTGCGGCGGCTGCCCTCGGGGGTAACATCACCGCTATATTTTCCGGTCAAAATTCCGACGGCCAGTGGAGAGAAGGCCAGCAGGCCAACATCCTCATGGTGGCTCAGCTCGGCAAGGTCGAGATCATAATGGCGGCAGAGCAGGGAGTATTCATTCTGGATGGTGGCCACCCTTGGCAGCCCTTCGGCCTCGGCTATACGCAAAAACTGGGCCGTGCCCCAAGCACTTTCATTGGACAGCCCGATATGGCGGATTTTTCCGGTGCGCACCAGCGTATCAAGTGTGTGCAGTGCAGCACTGATATCATCCAGTGCTTTGGTTTTATTTTGACTGGCGGGGTTAAAGCCCCAGTTTTGCCTAAAGTGATAAGAGCCGCGATTGGGCCAGTGCAGCTGATAAAGGTCGATCACATCGGTTTTGAGTCGCTTGAGACTGGCCTCGACGGCCTCGGTGATGGTCGCGGGTGAAATAGGTGCGCCGTTCCGCACTGCCTTGGCCCCGCCACCGGCCACTTTGGTCGCAATCAACACCTCGCCACGCCGCCCGGATTTTTCCAGCCAGTTGCCGATGATTACCTCGCTATCGCCACAGGTTTCGGCCAATATCGGGTTAACCGGATAAAGCTCTGCGGTGTCGATCAGGTTGATCCCCGCTTCCACGGCCATATCAAGCTGGCGGTGGGCATCGGTTTCGCTGGTCTGGGTGCCAAAAGTCATGGTCCCGAGAGAAAAAATGCCGGTTTTGAGGCCGGTGCGGCCCAGAGGTCTGGTTTTCATGGAAGGCTCCTGTTTGATTCTAGACACATTACATCAGAATAAAGCACAGGAAAAGATTTGACGGGTTGTTCTGGGCGGCGAAGCGCCCTACATAATCCCCATGAAAAACCTGCTAAAACTGTTCAAATCCACCCCGAAAGTCGCTGTTATCCGGCTAAACGGAGCCATCGGCACCGGTCGGGGCAGCCTGACAGACACCTCCCTCGCCCCTTTCATAGAAAAAGCCTTTACCAAGGGAAAGCCAAAGGCGGTTGCTTTGCTGATCAATTCCCCGGGCGGCTCGCCTGCCCAGTCGGCGTTAATCGCGGCGCGTATCCGGCGGCTGGCGGCCGAGGAGGAGCTGGAAGTTTTTGCTTTTGTCGAGGATGTCGCGGCATCGGGCGGCTATTGGCTGGCTACAGCGGCAGACCAGATATATGCCGACGACAATTCCGTTCTTGGCTCGATCGGGGTGATCTCCGGCGGTTTTGGCTTTCACGAATTTCTTAAATCCCACGGGGTCGAGCGGCGGGTGCATACCGCAGGCGAAAGCAAATCCATGATGGACCCTTTCCAGCCGGAAAAAGAAGAAGATGTTATCCGGCTGAAGGAAATCATGTCGCACATCCACATGAATTTTATCAAGCAGGTGCGCCAGCGCCGTGGCGCCAAGCTAAGCGGTGAAAACCTGTTTAACGGCGAAATATGGCTCGGCCAGCAAGCGGTGGAAAACGGCCTGATCGACGGCATCAGCCATTTGGTGCCGGAAATGAAGTCGCGCTTTGGCGACAAGGTCCAGTTCAAGGTCTATGGTCCGAAAAAAGGCCTGCTGGCGCGCTTCGGTGCCACTGTGCTTGCCCAGATCGAGGAGCGCCGTCTGTGGGCGCGTTTCGGGCTGTAATATGTTTTTAAAAGTTGTAGTTATATTCTTGCTGGTAATGATGCTGGTTGGCATGCTTGGCAAGGTCTTCAACCCGGATGCCAAGCCTAAAAAACGGCTGGTGCGCAAATGCCCGGCCTGTGGCAGCTTTCTCATCGGTAGCGGCCCTTGTACGCGCTGCACAAAGAAAAAGGGCGGATGATGGCGATATTATTGGTTGTCGCCGGGCTTTTATTGCTGGTTTTTGCCGGTGATCTGTTGGTCAAGGGCGCGGTGGCCCTGAGCTTGCGGCTCGGCGTGCCTACCCTGATTGTCAGTGTAACCATTGTCGGCTTCGGCACCTCGGCTCCGGAAATGCTTATCGCCATCCAGTCGGCGCTCGAAGGGGTGCCGGGCTTGGCGCTGGGCAATGTGGTTGGCTCCAACACTGCCAATGTGCTGCTGGTGCTCGGGGTTCCGGCGCTGCTCTTTACCCTTGATACCTCGACTACCGACACCCGCCGGATATACATGGTGATGATGGGGGTGTCGGTAATCTTTGTGGCTCTGGCCTTTATGGGACCACTCCACTTCTGGCACGCGGCAATTCTGCTCGGGCTGCTTGCTCTGATGCTGTGGGACAATCTCAGAACCGCGCTTGCCTCGCGTAGCGGGGCCGCCGCCGCCGAAAAAGAGTTGAGCGAGCTGGCGCCAGACATGCCGGGTTGGCGGGTGGCGGCTTATATCATGGCCGGGGTTATCGGCTTGCCGCTGGGCGCACAGCTGATGATCGAGGGTGCGCTGGTCATCGCAGAGCACTATGCTATCAGCCCCGAAATTATCGGCCTGACACTGGTGGCGGTCGGCACGTCTTTGCCGGAGCTGGCCACTACCACTGTTGCCGCCCTGCGCCGCGAGGCCGAGGTGGCACTTGGCAATGTTATCGGCTCTAATATGTTTAACCTTTTGGCGATCATGGGGGTGACCAGCTTGTTTGGCCCGCTGCCCGTTGCCCCGCAATTCCTGCAAATGGATCTCTGGATCATGCTTGGGGCCTCGGCACTGGTCGGGATATTTGTGTTTTCAAAGCTGAAGCTGACCCGCCTCTGGGGGGTGTTGTTTCTTGGCCTTTATGTGGGCTATACGGTATTTCTATTGGGGAGATAGACAATGGCAAGCGCAGCATTGATAACCGGCGGCGCGGCGCGACTCGGGCAGGCAATGGCACTGCGGCTCGCCAAACGCGGCACCAACATTGTCGTGCATTATGCCAATAGCGATAAAGCGGCTCAAGATACGGTGGAGGCGGCCCGCGCCCTCGGGGTAAGAGCCGTGATGCTACAAGCCGACCTGCTGGAGCCTGACGCCGTGGCCGCACTGGTGCCCCGCGCCGCCGCCGCGCTGGAGCAGCCACTTGATATTCTGGTCAACAACGCCTCGATTTTCGAATATGACCGGATAGAAACCCTCACCCCGCAAAGCTGGGATAGGCATATTGACTCAAACCTGCGCGCGCCGGTATTCCTGACCCAGTATTTTGCCGCTCAGGCGCCGCAAGCGGGTAATGATGGCGAGCCGGTTGCCAGTGCCAATGTGATCAATATGATCGACCAGCGCGTGCGTAAGCTGACCCCCGAATTTATGACCTACACCTTGGCCAAGGCCGGTCTCTGGGCATTTACCAAGACCGCAGCCCAAGGGCTTGCCCCGCAAATCCGTGTGAATGCTATCGGTCCAGGGCCGACGCTTGTCGGCGCGCGCCAGTCTGAAGAACATTTCGTAAGGCAACGAAATGCTACGATATTGCAGCGCGGCTCCTCTCCAGAGGAGATCTGCCGTGCGATGGAGTTCATTCTTGATTCGCCCGGATTTACCGGCCAGTTGCTCTGTATGGATGGCGGCCAGCACCTCGCATGGCAGACCCCGGATATTCAAGGCCCGGAGTGAGCGGGGCAGAGTTGTCCACCTAGCAAGCCCCCGTTAACATATGGTTTAATTTTCCTTAATAAAATCAACTTGGTAGGTCGTTACAAAAATAGTATCGTTATTTATCAACAGCTTAAAAAACTGCCTATTTTTTGCCCAAACCGATCAAACATGCCTTTTATAAGGAATTCCTGCGGTCCGGCCCGAGTTTTCCCCAGAGTTATCCACAGAAGCGGTGGATGCCTTTTCTCTTGATTTTGTACAAAGGTGGGTGCGCTCTTTTGGAGAATCACCTATGTTCACGTTATGATCGATTCCAGCCCCGAAACCGCGCCCAAAACCGAGTTTGACGAAGAGGGTCGCCCTGATAGTCTCCCTGCCGCCACCCTGCGCGGCCATGAGGTGATCAAGAGCTATCTGGCGGGGCTGGATACTAGCTCCGGTGTTTATCGCATGCTCGATGCCACAGGCGCAGTGCTTTATGTTGGCAAGGCCCGGCAATTGCGCCAGCGGGTCTCCAGCTATGCCCGCCCTACCGGTCATTCGGCGCGCATTGGCCGGATGATCTCGGCAACGGCCAGTATGATGTTTCTGACCACCCGCACCGAAACCGAGGCGTTGCTGCTCGAGCAAAACCTGATCAAGCAGCTCAAGCCGCGCTACAATGTGCTGCTACGCGACGATAAATCTTTTCCGAGCATTCTTGTCACCACCACCCACGGCTTTCCGCAGATCAAAAAGCACCGTGGGGCGCGGCGCGAGGAGGGGCAGTATTTTGGCCCTTTTGCCTCTACGGGTGCGGTTAACCGGACCTTGGCGCAATTGCAGCGCGTATTTTTACTTCGCAATTGCTCGGATGCCGAGTTTGACGGCCGGACCCGCGCCTGCCTGCAATACCAGATCAAACGCTGTTCGGGACCGTGTGTGGGGCATATCCCGGCTGCGGAATATCAAAAACTGGTTGATGAAGGGCTGGCCTTTCTCGGGGGTAAATCCAGCGATATCCAGCAGCGGCTGGCGCAGGAAATGCGCGCAGCAAGCGATGCGCTGGAGTTCGAGCGCGCCGGTGCGCTGCGTGACCGGCTGGCGGCGATGGCGCAGGTTCAAGTCTCTCAGGGGGTTAATCCGGCAGGGGTCAGCCAGGCAGATATCATTGCGCTACATCAGGAGGGCGGGCAGGCCTGTGTGCAGGTGTTTTTTATTCGCGCCAACCAGAACTGGGGCAACCGCGCCTATTATCCACGCACCGGCGGCTCGGCTGATCCGGCCGAAATACTGGAGGCTTTCATGGTACAGTTTTATGACAACAAGCCCCCGCCGCCGCTGATATTACTCAGCGCACCAGTGGCACAACCCGACCTGCTGGAGGGCGCCTTTAGCGCAAAGATCAGCCGCAAAGTGGCGCTTTTGGTGCCGCAGCGGGGCGAAAAAAAGCTGTTGGTCGAAAATGCCCTGCGCAACGCGCGCGAAGCCCTCGCCCGCAAATTGGCCGAGAGCGCCTCGCAGGCGCGCCTGCTTTCCGGGCTGGCCGAGGTTTTTAGCCTGCCCGCGCCGCCACAGCGGATAGAGATATTTGACAATAGCCATATTCAGGGCGCCCACGCGGTTGGCGCGATGGTAGTGGCAGGACCAGAAGGCTGGATAAAATCAAGCTACCGCAAATTCAACATCAAAGGCACGGAGCTGACGCCCGGCGATGATTTCGGCATGATGAAAGAGGTGCTGACGCGGCGGTTTTTTCGGCTGGTCAAGGAAGACCCGGACCGAAGCAAAGGCCTGTGGCCAGATCTGTTGCTGATAGATGGCGGCGCAGGGCAGGTCAGCGCCGTGCGCGGCGTGATGAAGGAAATGGGAGTTGAAAGCATTGCCATGGTCGGGATCGCCAAGGGGGTCGACAGGGATGCCGGCAAGGAGGAGTTTCATATCACCGGCCGCCCGCCATTTGCCTTGCAGCACCGTGATCCGGTGCTTTATTTTATCCAGCGTCTGCGCGACGAGGCCCACCGCTTTGCCATTGGCACCCACCGCGCCAAGCGCTCGAAGGCCATCGGTGTCACCCCGCTGGACGGGGTGCCCGGGGTTGGCGCGGCCCGCAAACGGGCTTTGCTGGCGCATTTTGGCTCGGCCAAGGCCGCCTCGCGCGCTGATCTGGCCGATTTAAAGGCCGTCGAGGGGATTTCGGACAAAATGGCCGAAACTATCTATTCCTTCTTTCACGAGAGTGGGTAATATTGCCCGGCATATATTGCCCAACAGGTATTCAAGGTGGCCGAGACGTGAACATACCCAATATCCTGACTATTTACCGCTTGCTGGCAGCACCGGCTGTCGGGCTTGTCTATGCCTACCTTCCCGCCCCGATCGGAGACTGGATCGCGCTTGCGCTGTTTATCTCGGCAGCCCTGACCGATTATCTGGACGGGTATCTTGCCCGCAAGTGGGATCAGGTCACCGAATTTGGCCGGATGATGGACCCGATTGCCGATAAGGCGATGGTGTTGATCGCGCTTGTTGTTATAGCGGTGCGCTCGCAATATGTCATGGGTGATGCCGCCAATGATATCATGCCGGCAATTATCCTGATTGTTTTCCGCGAGGTTTTTGTTTCGGGGTTGCGCGAATTTCTCGGGGAGAGAGCCGCTGGCCTGAAGGTGACCGCACTGGCCAAGTGGAAAACTGCTGCCCAGATGATTGCGATCGTGGTTTTGCTCTCGTCTTTCCTGTTCGGCCACTATTACTGGGCCTTCACATCGGCAATGGATAACGAAATGATCCGGCAGGTGCTGGCGGGTGAACTGGAAGACGAATACGGGCTTCGCTTCATCGCCCCGTTGTTTGAATGGAGTAGCATGGGCGGGGTATGGCTGCTTTGGGTTGCGGCTGCGCTGACCTTGCTCACAGGGCTGGATTATCTTAAAAAATCCCTGCCGCTATTAAAGGACTGATCATGCAAATACTGTATTTTGCCTGGCTGAGAGAGCGTATCGGACACCCGAAAGAAGAGCTGGAGACCAGCGCCAGCACGGTTGCGGAGCTGGTGGAGGAGTTGCGAGGCCGCGGGCCGCGCTACGCCGCCGCCTTTGAGGATATGGCAGCCGTGCGGGTTGCTGTGGATCAGGAGCTGACCGAGCTGGACGCCCCGCTCGATGGCGCCCGCGAGGTTGCATTTTTTCCGCCGATGACCGGAGGCTGAAATGAGTGTTTCCGTTCAGGAGGATGATTTTGATGTTGGCGCTGAAATGGCGGCAATGAGCGCGGGCCGGCAGGATATTGGCGCGCTGGTCAGCTTCACCGGTTTGGTGCGTGAAATGGCCGGCGGCCCCGAGCTGGTGCTGGAGCATTATCCGGGCATGACCGAAAAAGCTCTCGGAGATATCGAGCGCGAGGCCCGTGCACGCTGGGATTTGCAGGACTGCCGGATTATCCACCGCTACGGGCCGCTGGCGGCAGGCGCACGGATTGTGCTGGTGCTGACCGCATCACCCCACCGGCAAGCGGCATTTGAAGCGGCGGAATTCATCATGGATTTTCTGAAATCCCGAGCGCCGTTTTGGAAAAAGGAAGCAGGCGGCAGCTGGGTTGATGCCCGGGAAAGCGACGAAGCCGCGCTGGATCGCTGGAAATAATCCCTTCGTTACAAACCGTTACAAAGTATTGACTGATCTGGCGTTGCCTTTTGACTTCGATCAATAGGACTATGCTGCGAATGATGTTGATATTTGAAACGAGGTAACCAGGGAGAGAAAAATGAAAAAATATGTAATTCGAACTGCTGCGGTTATTGCTGCGACTTTGATCGGCGGTCAGGCTGTTGTGGCTGGTCCCGGCTTGTTGATGCCCGATTTTAATGCCGAATTGGGGCGCACGCTTTTCGCCTCCAAAGGTTGTGTGGTTTGTCATTCTGTTAACGGTATTGGTGGTATAGATGCTGCCGCGCTGGATTATGACCCCGAAGGCGGCCCGATGGACCCGTTTGATTTTGCCGCCAAAATGTGGCGCGGAGCCGAAACCATGATCTACATGCAGCAAGACGAACTGGGAGACCAGATCCAGCTGACTGGTCCCGAGCTGGCCGCGATTATCGCTTTTGCCCATGACGAAGAGCAGCAGGCACTGTTTTCGATGGATGATATTCCGGAAAATATCAGGGAAATGCTGCACGGGTCCGATGAAGAGCATGACGAAAGCGAACCCGATGCCGACCATGACGAGAAGCCCGATAGCGATGAAGATCACGACTAACCGGGCGCCCGGTTAAGGCATGATTGACCAAGCGGGTGTATGTATGCTTGCGCCGCACCCGCAACCTTGCTTAAAAGAGCCGGAGCAACCAGCGAGGGCTTTTGGTGAACCCGGAGCAACCCCCCCCCGACCAAGGCCGCGTGGCCGATGCCCCGGCGCAAAACTGGGTTGATACCCGCGCGCCTGCCTTTACCCGCCCCTATTTGCGGCTCAGCCGTGCTGACCGCCCCATCGGCACATGGCTTTTGCTGCTGCCCTGTTGGTGGGGGCTGGGGCTGGCTGTGGCCGCTGATCCGGCGGGCGGTTCGCTGTTTGATCTCTGGATCATGGCCGGCTCGGCGCTTGGCGCTTTTTTGATGCGCGGCGCAGGCTGCACCTGGAATGATATTTCCGACCGGAAAATAGACGCCAAGGTCGCGCGCACCCGCTCGCGGCCGTTGCCTTCGGGGCAGGTCAGTGTTCGGGGGGCATTGGCTTGGCTGGTGGTGCAAGTGGCGCTTTCGGCGCTGATATTGCTGAGCTTTAATGGCTTTGCCATCATGCTCGGCCTTGCGGCGCTGCTGCCCGTGGCCATCTATCCTTTTGCCAAGCGTTTCACATGGTGGCCGCAGGTGTTTTTAGGTATTGCCTTTAACTGGGGAGCACTGCTGGCTTGGGCGGCACATACGGGCAGCCTGTCGCTGGCGCCGGTGCTGCTTTATCTCTCCGGCATTGCGTGGACCCTGTTTTATGATACGATCTACGCCCATCAGGATAAGGATGATGATGCCCTGATCGGGGTGAAATCCACAGCACTCCTGTTTGGCGATGCGACAAAGAAATGGTTGTTGGGCTTTCAGATTGCAGCGGTCAGCCTGATGGCGCTGGCGGCGATTGCGGCAATCGACCTTGAGGATAATCCGGTGCCGCTGCTGGTGGCGTTGCTTGCCGCATGGGGGTTTGGCATGCATATGATGTGGCAACTCAAGCGGCTGGATATTAACGATAGCACAAACTGTCTCACCCTGTTTCGCGCCAATCGCGATGCCGGACTGATCGTATCGGCATTCCTTGGCCTATCGGCCCTGTTGTGAGGCTTGAACCCGAAGTCTGAATCGCCTAAACCCGAGCCAAACGGGAAAACGGAACTTTATGCGCCCCATAGCTATCATTTTTGCGGTTGTCGCCCTGCTGGCCGGTATCTCCCTTTCATGGGTGATTGCCGCCAAAACCATCACATGGCTGGAGGAAGGGCGGCAGGCCGAAATGGAGCAGGCATTTTATGCCGGCGGTATCGAGTGGGCCAACGCCGAGGCTGACGGGTTTCTCCTTACCCTTTCCGGTGAGGCTCCCACCGGCGAAGATCAGGAACGTGCCCTGAAGATCGGTCGCCTGATCTTTGCGGAAAACCTGCAAGATGCCACCACCACCCGCCAGCCCACTATCTCCCGCCCGCCCGATCGCCCGCCCTTCCTAGAGATTTTGAAAAACGGCAATGATCTCTCCTTTATCGGCACCCTGCCCGAGGGCGAGAGCCAGCAGGTGCTGGCAAAATATATCGCAGCGCTTGGCGCGGAAACCAGGGTTACGGATGTCAGTGTAACCACTGGCAGCGCCCCGCCAAGCTGGCTTCCTGCCTTTGAATATGCGCTGCGCATCGCATCGCTCACCCACCAGTCGATTATCAATGTATCTCCCGGCGCTGTTGTGCTGGAGGCGGTGCCGCTCTCGGCCAGCTGGCAGCCGGGCTTTGAGGAGATGGCCGCTAAACTCCGCCCCGAAGGGGTGAGCTTCACTGTTGATATTGCCACCGCACGACAGATTATCTCGCCTTATGTTTTTTCTCTGGATATAGCTGCGCCCGAAGTTGCCACCTGCACCGCGCAAGACGAGGCCGTGGCCGCCCGGATATATTCCTCTGTCGAGCAGATAATCGGCACTCCGATCACTTGCGATATTGGCATTGGAGCCCCCTCCCGCCAGTGGTTTGAAGCGGTTAAGGCTGGTCTGGCAGCGCTCTCGACGCTTGGCGGCGGGCGACTCGATATCATCGACGCGGATATGACCCTCACCGCGCCGGAAACCGTCTCCGCCGAAGATTTCGAGCGCGCGGTTCAGGTGCTGGGCTTTGCCCTGCCGGGAGGTTTCACCCTTCAGGCCAGTCGTGACGAGCCTTCGCCAGATGTGGCTATTGAGGAAAGTCGGCCAATTGCGTTTACCGCCACCCTGTCGGATGAGGGGCAGGTGCAGATAGAAGGTAGCGTAAAAAACGCACTGACCCGCGAAGTCGTGATGCGCTTTTCCGAAGCCAAATTCGGCTACGGGCTGGTAGAAGACCGGCTCTGGCTGGAAGAAAATCTGCCGGATGGTTGGCAGGTGCGGGTCTTTGCCTTGATCGAAGCTCTTGCCCTGCTCAACGAGGGCAAGGCCGAGATGACCCCGGCAACCCTTGAGATCAGCGGCGATGCTTCGTTTGAAAACCCCGCAATCGAGCTGAAGAAAACCCTGCTCGCCGCCTATGGCCCAGAGCAGCCCCGCCTTGATATCACCTATACCGCGCCGCCCGCCGGCAGCGAAGGTCCGGGGCTTGACCCGCGACTTTGCGTTAGCCGGATCACCAGCTTGCTAGCCGGAAACGGCATTGCCTTTGCCCCCTCCAGCGCGGTTATTTCAGACCCGAGCCTGCCGACCATCGCGGCCATTGCCGATATCCTGACCCAGTGCCGGACAGCCCGTATCGAGATAGGCGGCCATACCGACAGTCAGGGCCGCGAAGTAATGAACCGCACCCTGTCCCAAAGCCGGGCCGATGCGGTGCTTGATGCAGTGCTGGCCCGAAACCTACTGCTCGGAGATATCACCGCCAAAGGCTACGGCGAGGCCGAGCCGATCGCCGATAACGGCACCGAAGCTGGCCGCACCCGCAACCGCCGCATAGAGTTCAAGCTGCTGCGCGCCCCGAGCAACCACCCGCCCGAGGCCCAAGCCACCCCGCGCATCCGCATAGATAATTTCAGCCGCCCCGCCATGCGCGCCCCTGCCTCTTTATTGCCCGCCCCCATTTCAGAAAGCGAAAACCAATGAACAGAACCGATCTCACTCTGATAATCGTCTCTGCCATCGTAATCGCACTGGTGCTGGGCTGGTCGGCCCGCTGGTTGTTTGACCGGCTAAACCGCATACCCCATGGTGCCGATGAAAACGGGCTGGATCCGCTGGAACGCGCGCAATCGGAAAAGGCCGCCGTCGAAGCCGAGCTTTCGCGTATCCAGCTCGAATATGCTTCGGAATATAACCAGCTAAAAGCCGAGCTGGAGGCCACAATGGACGGCCTGCACACAGCCCGCCAGCGCGCCGAAGAGCTGGAGGCTGACCTGATGGCAGCGCGTAACAAAGAATAACCGCGCCTGCATTTTTTGTAGCTTTGCCCCCGCTAGGGGCGCATACTGGCCGCAGGAGGCAGAGCATGGTTCACCTGTCACGAATATTGACGCTATGTTTATTACTGGTTAGCGGTCCGGCTTTTGCCCAGTGGTCGACCGAAGGTGCTGCCATTGGCGCCCGTGACCACCCCCGCATACTGGCACGCTACGGGGGTGAGATACGCAACCCGGCGCTGGCAGAATATGTGGCCATGATCGGCGCGCAGATGGTTGCTGTCTCGGCCCGCCCCGATGATCTCTGGCGTTTTAGCGTGCTGGATAGCCCGGAGCTCAATGCTTTTGCACTGCCGGGGGGGTATATATATGTCACCCGTGGCCTGCTGGCGCTGGCCAATAACGAGGCCGAACTGGCCGCTATACTAGCCCACGAAATTACCCATGTTGTCGAAGCCCATGTTGAGTCGCGCAATGAAGCGGGTAAAGATGCGCTGATAAGCGGCGCGATTGGCGCGCTGGTAACAGGTATTTTTGGTAGCGGCGAAGACCGTTTGGCCAATGCGCTGCGCTCGGGGGTGGAAACTGCATTTAGCCAGATGGGGAGCTACTCCAAGGCGCAGGAATTTGCCGCTGATGCCGGCGGGATAGAGCTGCTGCGCCTCGCGGGCTATCTGCCGGCAGCACAGGCTGATTTTCTGGTGTCGATGTCGGCCAATGCTGCCTTGCGCGCCGAAATTGCCGGCCGCCCCTACAACGAGGGCGAAACCCCGTTTTTTGCCAACCACCCGGCACCGGCGGAGCGCGAGCGGCGCGCCCGCGCTTTGGCGGCAAATGAAGCAGGTGCCAAAGATCGCGCTGCCTTTATGTCCATGATTGACGGCATGGTTTATGGCCAGAGCGCGCGGGGTGGCATTGTGCGCGGGCAGCGGTTCTTCCACCCCGGGCTTGGTTTTACCTTCGAGGCTGCGCAGGGGCTTTCTATCCGCAATGAGGCCCGCCAGATTATTATGAGTGGGGAGAACCGATCGACTCTGATCATGAGCGGCGCGCCCGACCACAAAAGCCTGCGTGAGGCGTTGCAAGTCTGGGCAAGCGGGATCCCGCGCCGCGAACGGCCTTTTCGCCAGTTGGAAAACCTGCGCGAGCTGGAGATCAACGGGCTGGATGCCGCCACCGCTACCTTGCGCTTGCGTCAACATGGGCAGCGCAGCACAGTGCGACTGACCGTGATCCGCTTTGGCGACAGCCTGATTCGATTTGTCGGCACCGTGCGGCGTGGTGATGGGGAAAGCGCTGTGCTGCAATGGCAAACCATCGAAAGCTTTCGGCCCCTGCGTCTTGATGAAGCCGTAAATGCCACAGGGCGTTTTATCGCGGTATATCAGGTGAAGGAGGGGGATACTCTCGCATCTCTTGCGGCACAGATGAATGTGCCCACGCAAAAACAGGCGTGGTTTATGGTGCTGAATGGCCTGCCGCGACAAAGCGCCACCATACCCGGACAAAGCGTAAAAATCGTGCAATAACTTAGCATTACGCCGCCTGACAATATTTCTCCCTGACGGTTGAAAAGCCGGCGCACACAGTATAAGTTGTAAGTCGCTAACTTACACCGCCTCGCGTGGCCGAACCAAGGGCAACATCATGAGACCTGCACTAAAACTGATCCTGATCACGCTACCGGTTGTTGTGGCCGGTGCTTTTGTGCTGGGCACTATCATCACCAACAAGCCCCCGCCCGCGCGTATAGAGCTGGCCGAGCGCGCTACGGCTGTCCGGGTGATAGAGGCACGCATGGTGGCCCTGTCGCCCCGGCTCACGGGCTATGGTCTGGTCTCGCCGGGGCGCAGTTATGAGGCGATTGCCCAAGTGGGTGGCACGGCCGAATACGTTAACCCTGCCATGCAAAAAGGGGAAATCCTGCCGGCGGGAACCCTGCTGTTGCGCCTTTCCAAAGAGGATTTCAACCTCGCGATTGCACAGGCCCGGGCCAATATCCGCGCAGCCGAGGCGCGCTTGGCCGAACTGGGGGTTTCCGAGGCCAGCCAGCGGGTAGCACTGGAGATCGAGCAAGAAGCCCTCGCCCTGAAAACCCGCGACCTTGCCCGCTCGCAATCGTTGTTTGACAGTCAGGCAGTCTCGCAAACCGTGCTGGACGGGGCGCGCACCGCCATGCTGGCCCAGCGGCAAAAAACCCAGAATATCGAAAGCACCCTTGCCCTGATCCCGACCCAGCGCATCGCACAAAACGAGCAAATCGCGGTTTATCAAGCTACGCTGGCCAGTGCCGAACTAAACCTCGCCCGCAGCGAATTTACCCTGCCTTTTGCCGCGCGAGTTGCGCAAAGCACGGTCGAAACAGGGCAGTTTGTCAAGGTTGGCCAGAGCATTGCCAGCTTTGACGGTATAGAAACAGCCGAGGTCGAGGCGCAGGTTTCGATCAAGGATATGAGTGATCTGCTTGCCGGCGCGCGGATGGTGGATGATGTATCGGTTTTTGACCCCGAGACAATGTCCGATGTGCTGAAGGGGCTTGGAATTGAAGCTGTCGTGCGTTTGCAGCTTGGTGAAGACTTTGCCGAATGGCCAGCGACCCTTGAGCGCATCAGCAACACGATTGACCAGAAATCCGGTACACTCGGGGTGATCGTGCGGGTACAAAATGCCTATGCCGGCAGAGCAGCCCGCCCGCCGCTGACCAAGGGTATGTTTGTCGAAGTGGTGCTGAGCGCGCCGCCGGTCACGGGCCTGCTTATCCCGCGCTCGGCCTTGTCTCAGGGGCGGGTTCTGGTGGCGGACGAGGAAGACCGCCTGCGTATTTT
Organism: Paracoccaceae bacterium; assembly: GCA_021647745.1. Lineage (GTDB taxonomy): Bacteria > Pseudomonadota > Alphaproteobacteria > Rhodobacterales > Rhodobacteraceae > UBA3077. The sequence goes on from JAKIUB010000006.1 coordinate 93,858, forward strand.
GCCGCTGACCCCCTACCTTGTGCAGGATGATGTCGCGCTGGTCACAGAGGGCTTGCCGGTGGGTAGCCACGTGTTGGCCAGCCAGCCCAGACCGGCGATAGAGGGTATGTTGCTAGAGACCACCCTTGACGAAGCGCTGATGGCGCAATTGGCCGGAGCCGTAAAATGATCCGGTTTTTTGCCGCGCACCCAACGATTGCCAACCTGTTCATGGCGCTGTTTTTACTGGCGGGGTTGTTCGCCGGCCCGACTTTGCTGCGCGAGACTTTTCCGCGCCCGATGCCCGACGAGGTCGAGATCAGTGTAGCCTACCCCGGCTCGCGACCCGAAGATGTGGAGCGCGCGGTTTGCGAGCGGATCGAAAAGGCGCTGGATGCGGTTACCGGCATTGACCGCCAATCCTGCGAGGCGCGTGAAGGCTTGGCGCGTGCGGTTGTGCGCCAGCGGGAGGGCGGGAACTTTCAGGCCTTTGTGGCTGATATAAAATCCGAAATCGAAGGGATCAGCGATTTTCCGTCGCGGGCGGAAACTGCCGTAATAAAACCTCTGGGGCTGACAGATTTTGTGGCTTCTGTGGCAATAACCGGACCAGAAACCACAACCGACCTCAAGGATTACGCCGAGCAGATACGCACCCGCATGCTGCGCTATGGTGGTATTCCGATTGTGACCATCAAGGGGTTTTCGACCCGCGAGCTGCATATCGGGCTGGACCCGCAAGCGCTGCAACGATTTGGCATATCGGTGTCGGATGTGGCAAAGGCAGTGCAGGCCGGTAGCCTTGACCTGCCCGCTGGCAGCATCGAGAGCAATGAGGAAACACTGCTGATCCGGGTAGCGGAAGAGCGGCGCGATATTGCTAGCCTCGGGGATCTGACTGTGCGTTCCTCAACCACGGGCGGCAGGGTTTCTCTGCGCCAGATAGCCAATATTTCTGAAAAATTCAGCAGCAATACCAATGATATAACCTTTAACGGCACACCAGCCGCCGTGCTTGATATCACCAAGACACCGGCCGAAGATTCACTCAGAATTATTGATGCGCTGGAGGGGTTTATTGAAGTTGAGCTGGCACAAGCGCCCCCCGGGGTCGAGTTGGAAATCATCACCGATGGCGCTTCGGTCGTGCGCGAGCGGCTGGAGCTGGTGGTAATCAACGGCCTTCAGGGGTTGGGGCTGGTATTTATGGTGCTGTGGCTGTTTTTCGGGTTCCGGTTTGCCTTCTGGGTGTCGATGGGGCTGCCGGTGTCCTTTATGGGCGGGGTGGCGCTGATGGCAATGGTTGGCTACTCGCTCAATCTGATGACAACCCTCGGGTTGTTGATCGTGATCGGCTTGCTGATGGATGATGCTATCGTGATCGCCGAAAACATCGCCAAGCGCCGCGAAAAGGGCGATAGCGCGCTGGATGCCGCGATCAATGGCGCGGCGCAGGTCTTTCCCAATGTGCTGGCCTCTTTTGCCACCACGGCCATGGTTTTTGGCTCGCTGGCTTTCCTTTCGGGCAATCTCGGGGCGGTGCTGCGGGTGGTGCCGGTGGTGATGCTGTTTGTGCTGGTAGTTTCGCTGGTCGAGGCGTTTTTGATCTTGCCGCACCATCTGGTGCATACGCTGGAAAAGCGGGCAAAGGTGGGCGGGGTGCGCCACAGGGTGGACCGCGCGATGAAGTTTACCACCGAGCGTATCATTGGCCCGATGGTTGATGTCACCATCCGGTTTCGTTATTTTACCGCTGGTCTGAGCATTGCGGTACTGCTGCTATCCGTGGGGATGCTGGCGGGGGGGTATATCAAATTTACGGCCTTTCCCGAGCTGGACGGAGATACGGTCGTAGCGCGGGTATTGCTGCCCCAAGGCACACCGCTATCGCGCACCAAAGCGGTGGTAGAGCGGCTGGAAAGCGGCCTGAAAGAGCTTAATGCCGCCCACCCGCAGCCGGATGGCCAAGACCTTATCCGCAATGTAACTGTTTCCTACGGGGTTAACCGCGATGCCTTCGAGAGCGGCGCCAATGTGGCAACGGTGAGTGTTGATCTGCTTCCGTCAAGCCTGCGCAATATCCGGCCGGACGGGGTGATGGCGGCATGGCGCGCAGCGGTTGGCCCGGTACCTGATGTTATTTCGCTCAAATACGCCGAGGCCTCTATTGGCCCGGCGGGGATCGCCATTGATATGCGCTTGCGCGGCGATGATCTGGAGGAGCTGAAAAAGGCCAGTCTGGAATTGCAGGACTGGCTGTGGCGCTATGAAGGCGTAACCTCCATTCTGGATGACTTGCGGCCGGGAAAACGCGAATTGCAGATCACCCTGACCGAGGCGGCCGGACCAATGGGGATCACGGCTTTGATGGTTGCCGACCAGCTGCGCGCCGCTTACTTTGGCACGACGGTCAGCGAAATGCTGGTCAATGGACAGCTATTGCAGGTCAGCGCACAGTTTGCCGAGATCGAGCAAAACAGCCTGTCGCAATTTGACAACTTTATCATTACCCGCCCCGATGGCAGCTTTGTGCCGCTAGCGGTGGTGGCCGAGGTGAGCTATGGCCAAGGGTATAACCGGATAAACCGCGAAAATGGCCTGCGCACCCTGACCGTGCAGGGCACAATAGATACCCGCATTGCCAATGCCGCCGCCATCGTCAGCGATACGCTGGCCCGTTTTGTGCCGGAGTTGCAAGAGCGCTACCCCTCGCTGCTGCTGGATGTAGAAGGCCAGAGGGCCGAGGCCGAAACCACCCAGAAATCGATGGTCAAAGGGTTTGGCATCGGGCTGGTCGGGGTGTTTTTGCTGCTTTCGTTTTTGTTTCGCTCTTATGTCGAGCCGCTGGTGGTTATGCTGATCATTCCGTTTTCGCTGATCGGGTCTATTTTTGGCCATATGGCGATGGGGCTGGATTTTTCGATGCCGAGCATGCTCGGATTTGTCGCTTTGGCCGGAGTGGTGGTGAATAACTCGATATTGCTGGTCGATTTTGTCAAGCGCGAACACGGAACCAGCAAAACCGTGGCCGAGGCGGCATCTCGCGCGGCGCGGGCGCGGTTTCGGGCGATATTTCTGACCACGCTCACCACCGTTGCCGGGCTGATGCCGATCCTGACGGAAACCAGCTTGCAGGCGCAGATCCTGATCCCGCTGGTGGCAAGCCTTGTTTTCGGGCTGACCGCATCTAGCCTGATCACGCTGTTTGTCTTGCCCGCCGTTTATTCGATTTTGGATGATTTTGGCCTGAGCACGCTGGCGCGGGAGCGGCGCGAGGCAGCGGCGCTGGAAAAAGGTTCTGGCAGGCCAGCTACGTAAAAGTTTGCCGTGCTTCTACCTCTTTGAGACACGGGTTCTTTTGGGCTGGACAGCTCGCCGGGAAACGGGCTTAAAAGAAGATCGGGCTTTCAGGAGAAAATAATGACGCATAAAATTCCGGCAACGGTGATCACCGGTTTTCTGGGGGTGGGCAAAACTACCCTCGTGCAACACTTGCTGGCGAATGCAAACGGCAAGCGGCTGGCGCTGATTATTAACGAATTCGGAGATCTCGGCGTTGATGGCGATATCGTCAAGGGTTGTGGCATTGAGGGCTGCGAAGACGATGATGTGGTCGAGCTTTCCAATGGCTGCATTTGCTGCACAGTGGCGGAAGATTTTATTCCGGCCATGGAAAAGCTGCTGAATCGCGCCGAGCCGCCCGACCATATTGTGATAGAAACCTCGGGTCTGGCCTTGCCGCAGCCCCTTGTGCGGGCGTTTAACTGGCCGGAGATCCGAAACCGGGTGACGGTGGACGGGGTGATCACGGTGGTGGATAGCGCAGCTGTGCAGGCTGGCCGCTTTGCCCATGACGAGGCAGCGATTGACGCCCAACGGCAGGGAGATGATATGCTCGACCACGAAACCCCGCTATCGGAACTGTTCGAGGACCAGCTGGCCTGTGCCGATATGATTATCCTTAACAAGACAGATTTGCTGGGCGCTGGCGAGGCTGAAAAGCTGGAGGAAAAACTCAGGCAGAAGGCCCGCACGGGCGTGCAATTTGTGAGGGCGGTGAAGGGGGCGGTCAGCCCAGCCACCCTGCTCGGCCTTGGCATTGGCTCCGAGGGGGATATGGCCGGGCGCCATGCCCACCACCACCACCATGAAGGCGATGATCACCATGACCATGACGACTTTGAAACCTTTCAGGCTGTGCTGGGCGATATCCCGGATGTGGATGGTTTTATCGAGCGGGTCCGGCAGGTGGTTATCAAGCATGATATTTTGCGCCTCAAGGGCTTTGCTGCGGTGGCCGGCAAGCCGATGCGATTGGTTATTCAGGCGGTTGGCCCGAGGGTGGAACACTATTTTGACCGGCCGCTGAATGCCGCCGAGCAGGGTAAAACCTCGCTTGTGGTTATCGGGCAGGCGGGGCTGGACAAGGCCGCGATCACTGCCGCTCTGGCAGACTAGTCGCTGGAAGTGGCCCGTGAGAGAGGGGTAACGGATGCATTTACTTCAGGCGCAGGCGGGCGAGATCACCGACGGGAGCGAGCCGGTAGATCTCGGGCAAACCCCTGCCGAAGTTATCATTATCAGTGCGGCGGATACCGAAATAGCGGCTCTTTCAGCAGCCTTCGGGGCAATGGATGATGGCCCTGTCAGCTTGCGCCTTGCCAGTCTCGGCCATCTTTCGCACCCTTTTACCATTGATAAATATCTGGATGATACCGCGACAAAAGCACGGTTGGTAATTATCAGGGCGCTGGGCGGCGCAGCCTATTGGCCCTACGGGATGGAGCAATTTTCCATCCGGCTGCGCGAAACAGGGGTGCTGCTGGCCGTGCTGCCGGGCGATGACAAGCCTGACGGTGAGCTGCGCAACCTCTCGACCATTTCAGATAAGTGTTATGATGCGCTCTGGGCCTATCTGGTGGAGGGCGGGCCGGAAAATGCCGCCAATCTTTTGCGCTACACAAATCATATGCTGGAGAATACCGCCGCGCCGCCGGCTGCAAAGCTGTTGCTGCGCGCCGGCATCTATGCGCCGGATCAGGCAGAAGGTAGTGTTGAATCCTTGCGGCGTCACCTCTGGGTCGAGGGTCGGCCGGTAGCGGCGCTGGTGTTTTACCGCGCGCTGGTAGAGGGGGCGGGGCTTCAGCCCGTCCAGCATATGATCAAGGCGCTGCTTGCGCAGGGGCTAAACCCGCTGCCGGTTTTTGTCGCCTCGCTGAAAGACCCGCTTTCGGTGGCGACTTTGGCGCAAATATTCAAACAGGCCCCACCCCGGATTGTGCTTAACGGCACCAGTTTTTCGGTTTCCTCGCCCCAGCAAGGCGGGGCTGAAAACCCGTCAACACCGCTGGATGCTCCGGGCGTACCGGTGTTCCAGATCGTATTTTCGGCGGGTAGCGAGGCGGCGTGGGCAGAAAGCACCATGGGGTTTTCTGCCCGCGATATCGCGATGAATGTCTCTCTGCCGGAAATTGACGGCCGTATCCTGACCCGCGCTGTCAGCTTCAAGGGCGAGGCCTATTTTGATACCGCCACCGAGTGCCTGATCAGCGCTTACCGCGCCCATGACGAGCGCATCGGTTTTGTCGCGGAGCTGGCGGCAAACTGGGTAAAGCTGGCCACCACCCCCACGCCAAAGCGCAAGGTGGCACTGATATTGGCCAACTATCCCAACAAAGACGGACGGCTGGCTAACGGGGTCGGGCTGGACACTCCCGCCGCTACCGTCGGGGTATTGAAGGCACTCGAAACGGCGGGCTACCTTACCCGAAACCTGCCAACTGACTCGGCAGATTTGATGGCGCGGATATTGAAAGGCCCGACCAACTGGCTGACAGATCGGGCACAGCGCGAGGGCGGCGAGCGCCTGACCATGGCGGATTACCAGATAGAATACGGCCAGTTGCCGCGCGAGGTGCGCACCAGGGTCGAGGCGCGCTGGGGCACGCCGGAGACTGATCCGTTTTTCACCCCGGGCGAGGTTGATTGCGGCTACTTTTCCCTGTCTGTTCTTGCGTTTGGCAATGTGGTTGTCGGTATCCAGCCAGCGCGAGGTTATAATATTGATCCGACCGATAGCTATCATTCGCCAGACCTCGTGCCGCCGCATAACTACTTTGCCTTTTATTTCTGGCTGCGCCATCACTTCAGGGCCAACGCGATTGTGCATATGGGCAAACACGGCAATCTGGAGTGGTTGCCGGGCAAGGCTCTGGCACTTTCCAATACCTGCTTTCCGGAAGCGGCGCTGGGCGCGATGCCGCATTTTTATCCGTTTATTGTCAATGACCCCGGCGAGGGCACACAGGCCAAGCGCCGCACCCAAGCAGTGATCATAGACCATCTGACCCCGCCGTTAACCCGCGCCGAAAGCTACGGCCCGATGCGCGATCTCGAAGCGCTGGTGGACGAATATTATGAAGCTGCCGGTGTGGATCCGCGCCGCACTGCTTTGCTGCGCCAAAGTATTCTCGACCTTAGCCGCAGCACACGACTGGACGAAGAGGCCGGCGTGGACTGGAACGCCGGTGACGACAGCGCGCTTGGCGCGATTGACAGCTACCTATGCGAGCTGAAGGAAAGCCAGATCAGGGATGGGCTGCATATCTTTGGAGCGGCCCCCGAGGGGCAGTTGGCGCGTGATCTTGTGCAGGCTCTGGTACGGGTGCCGCGTGGAGCGGGGGTGGGCGGCGATGCCTCGATCATCCGCGCCTTGGCGGAAGATATGCAGCTGGGGTTTGATCCGCTTGACTGCGAGATGGGAGCAAAATGGCAGGGGCCAAAGCCCAAGGTTTTGCGCGCAGCCTTGCCCGATAGCTGGCGCATTGCCGGAGATACGGTCGAGCGGCTGGAATGGCTGGCCGCGCGGCTGATCGAGGGGCTGAAGCCGGACCCGCAATGGAAACGCACGATTATGGTGGTGCAAGAGGTACACGGGCGGGTGGCGCCCATGGTCAAAGCCTGCGGCGCGGCAGAGATAAATGCCCTTCTGGGCGGGCTTGCGGGTAAGTTTATCGCACCCGGCCCTTCGGGTGCGCCCACGCGCGGACGGCTTGATGTACTGCCCACGGGTCGGAATTTTTATTCGCTCGATAGTCGTAGCCTGCCGACCCGCACCGCGTGGAAGCTCGGCTGGAAATCCGCGAGCCTGCTGATAGAGCGCCACCTGCAAGATAGCGGCGACTGGCCGCGCGCGCTAGTGTTGACGGCGTGGGGCACTGCCAATATGCGCACCGGAGGCGATGATATCGCACAGGCGATGGCGCTGATCGGGGTGCAGCCGGTATGGGATGATAACAGCGCCCGCGTAACCGGCTACGAGATACTGCCATCAAGCGTGCTCGGACGGCCCCGGGTGGATGTAACATTGCGAATTTCCGGTTTTTTTCGTGATGCCTTTCCGGCGCAAATCGACTTGCTTGATAGTGCGATGCGCTCGGTGATGCTGCTCGATGAACCCCCTGCGGAAAACCCGCTGGCGGCCCGCTACCTTGCCGAGAAAGAGAGCTTGGGCGAGGCTGCCGGTGCCCGGATTTTTGGCGCTATGCCGGGGGCGTATGGCGCGGGCCTGCAAGCGTTGATTGACGAACGCCTGTGGCAAAGCAAAACCGATTTTGCCGAAGCCTACCTTGCGTGGGGCAGCTTTGCCTATGGTAACGGTGCGGAGGGGTCCGGCGCGCGCGCAGCCTTGGAAAGCCGCCTGAAAAACGCTGAAATCGTTGTGCAAAATCAGGATAATCGCGAGCATGATATTCTGGACTCGGATGACTATTATCAGTTTGAAGGCGGCGCAGCGGCAGCGATCGAGGTATTGAGAGGGCAGGCGCCAACCAGCTACCACCCGGACCATTCCCGGCCCGAACGTCCGGTTATCCGTACGCTTTCCGAAGAAATGAACCGCGTGGTGCGCAGCCGCGCCGTTAACCCGAAATGGATAGAAGGGGTAAAGCGGCACGGCTACAAAGGGGCGTTCGAGATGGCGGCAACGCTGGATTATATGTTTGCCTTCGCGGCGACAACGGGCGCGGTCTCCAACCATCATTTTGATATGGTATATGCGGCCTATATCGAGGACGAGGCAACACGAAGCTTCATCGAAAAAGCCAACCCTGCCGCACTCGGGGAGATGGCCGCGCGCTTTCTTGAAGCGATTGATCGTGGCATGTGGCAGCCGCGCAGCAATGCGGCTAAGGAAGTGCTGGCCGCGATCTCCCCGAGCGCAGCAGCTCGCTGACGGTTACCAGAGTAATCCCGCGTGCGCGCAACTGTTGTATGATATCAGGTAAAGCCCGCACCGAAGCTGCGACAAAACTGTGCATCAACACGATTGTTCCCGGTTGCGCCATACCGACTTGTCGAGATATTTCAGCGCTTCGCCCCCCTTCCCAATCATTGGGGTCCAAATTCCAAAGCACGGGATTATAAGACACAATAGCGGCCACACGCGGGCTGTAGCTGCCGTACGGGGGCCGAAATATCTGCACCTCGTAGCCACCGCTAGCATCAAATATCGCCTGGTTGGTATTGGCCAGCTCTGCCCTGATTTGTAGCTCTGTCAGGGAGGGAAAGGGCACATGGCTCCAGCCATGATTGCCGACCTCGTGACCCTCGTCCACCATGCGCTTCACCAGTTCGGGGGCTTTTGATACCTGGCTTCCGATAACAAAAAAGGTCACTTTTGCTCTGTTTTGGGCCAGAATATCGAGAATTTTGGCGGTGTTTCCGTCCGGTCCACCATCAAGGGTGAGGGCAACACATCGCAGGGTCGAGCAATCCGGCGCGAGGGGGGCAGGAGACGGAGCAGGCTCGACGCAGCCTTGCAAAAACAACGCGCCCAACAATATCCAGCTACCGGATTTACCAATCATATTTTAACCCTAGCCAAGAATGGCAATGATATCAAAACAAACTTCCGCACAGCATAGATACATTGACGGGCGCCGCAGATCCTTGCAATACAAAGGGGGTATGCAATCATAGCCTCTTTGCCGAAAAAACGCGGAGCGGGTAACAGGAGGAAACCATGAGCGACAATTTTGAGCGACACAACAAAAAAATGGCCAAAAAGAAGGCGGCGCGTGACAAGATCATGGCAAGCAAAACAGGCGAAAAGGGCCTTATTGTTGTCCATACCGGCAAGGGTAAGGGTAAATCCTCGGCCGCTTTTGGTATGATCTTTCGCCACATTGCATGGGGGCGGCCCTGTGCTGTGGTGCAGTTTATCAAAGGGGGCATGGAGAGTGGCGAGAAAAAACTTATTACCGAGAAGTTTGCCGATATCTGCCCGTTTTATGCCATGGGTGAAGGCTTTACATGGGAAACGCAGGATAAATCCCGCGATATCGAAATGGCAGAGGCAGCATGGGAAAAGGCAAAAGAGCTGATATTGGACGAAAAAAACCAGATGGTGCTGCTGGACGAGATCAATATAGCCCTACGGTATGATTACCTTGATATTGCCGAGGTTGTGCGGTTTTTGAGTGAGGAAAAACCGGAGATGACCCATGTGGTGCTAACCGGGCGTAACGCCAGGCCCGAACTGCTGGAGGTTGCAGATCTTGTGACCGAGATGGAGCTTGTCAAACACCCGTTCCGCTCGGGGATCAAGGCGCAGGAAGGTGTTGAGTATTAGAAATACGGGTTTTACCTAAGTAAAACAAGCAACGGAGCCGTGGCCTCGCCGCACTTATACCTTGCGCTCAAGGGGGCTGGTGCAGGGTTTACGGGCTTTTCAGGCTTGTGCCAGCCAGCCGGCGCTAGACATTTCTTGAAGCCTTGAGGCAGTGCGCGCAAATTCAAAAGCGCCCTCGCCCTGTTGAAAAAGATTTTCTGGCAGTGCGGCTGCCGAGCAATAAAGCTTCACCTTTGCTTCATAGAGCGCATCTATCAAGGTAACAAACCGTTTAGCCGCGCTGGCTTGTTCGCGGCTTAATGTCGGAATATCGTCAATTAGCAATATTTGCACGGCCCGGGCGATCGCCAGGTAATCTGCCGCGCCAAAAGCAACTTCGCACAGGGCCGAAAACCCGGCTCTGCCAATCCCGTCATAAAACAATGGTAGCACCACCTCGCGACCATGCACCTGCAAAACCAGCGGCGCACCCTCCCCGCGGGTATGTGCTTGCCAGACAGCATCCATCTTTCTATGCGCCTGCGCATCAAGCGGGGTAAAATAGACCGTTTCCGCACGGCGCAGCCCCTGCCGGTAGTCGGTATCCGAGGCAATATGAAACACCTCCATGCGTTCTTTTATCCGCGCGATAAACGGCACAAAAAGCTGACGGTTCAGCCCGTCTTTATAAAGATCATCGGGGTGGCGGTTCGAGGTGGCGACAATAACAACTCCACGCTCGAACAGCTTGTCAAACAGCCGACCGACGATCATCGCATCAGTAATATCCCCGATCTGTAGCTCGTCAAAGCAGAGCAGGGTGGCGGTGGCTGCGATGGCAGCGGCCACCGGCTCTATCGGGTCTTTCTGATAGGTTTTGCGAGCCTCTTTGATGCCGGCATGCACCTCTTGCATAAATGCATGAAAATGCACCCGCCGCTTTTTGGCAACAGGTGCTGTATCAAAAAACAGGTCCATCAGCATGGATTTTCCACGCCCGACATCGCCATAAAGATAGAGGCCCTGCACTTCGATCTGATCAATCGGCTCGCGCCCCCAGCCAAACAACCCCCGCCCGAAGCGGCTGGGGTTTGCCGGATTATAGCCCTCCAGCCGCCGGTGCAGAAGCTGGAGCTTTTCCACTGCGAGGCGCTGGGCGGCATCATCACGTAGCGCGCCTGAAGCGGTCAGGTCGCGGTAAAGCATAAGCGGGCCGGAGGGGAAGCGAGCAGGCATAGGTTCCTTTTTGGGTTGATGATTGGCCCGTGTGGCGGGCAGGGTTTGGTTTGCGGTTGTCAGCCGGTGCTCCAGGCTCGGGGTTGTTTCATGCCTGACATCTTCACCGCCTGTTTGACATAGCCGTAAGGAAATAGCTCAAACAGCAGCATCTTGACATCATGCTTATTAAGGCCGCGCTGGTTTTGTAGCATCTTCAGCACATGGCGCACATCTACCGCCACCCCGTGGTCACTATAGGATTGTCGCATAAAATCAATTATTTGCCAGTGAAGCGGGGTTAGTTCTATGTCTTCATCTGCCGCAACATGCTCGGCAAATATACGGCTCCATGCCTCGGGGTTCGTAATAAACCCGGCTTCGTCAATCTGAACCGGCCCGTTGGGCAATTCAAGTGTGGAAATCTTGTCAGGTAGTGTTCTCATGGGCAAAGCCGTCCTTTTGTCGCTGCATTTGGCGCACCCCTTTTTTTAAAAGTATCGCGGCACTTTTGCCACAGCACAATGCGGCGAAAGGCCCCGATTTTACTCCCCTACATACCCAATGCGTCTTTATAAAGCTCCAGTACCGCTTCCTCTTCGGATATCTCCTGCGGATCTTTTTTACGCAATGCGATCACCTTGCGCAAAACCTTGGTATCATAGCCCCGGGATTTCGCCTCGGCCATCACCTCTTTTTGATGGTCAGCTATGTCTTTCTTTTCAATTTCAAGCCGCTCATAGCGCTCGACAAACGCGCGAAGCTCGCTCGAGGTTACCCGATACTGGCTTTGCTGAATCTCGTCATTTTCATCCATAAAATCATCTCCTGCCTGCCTGGATTTCGAGCCGCGACCCTAACGGCCACACCCGCAATGGGCAAGAGCAATGCTTGCCAATCTTGCACCCTTGCCCTAAAGAACCCCCATGGAAAATATCTACACATATATCGTTTATGCCGGCGCTGTGCTGACTATACTTGGCCTTGTCGGACTGGGGATATCTGTCCGCATGGCCTTCAAAATAAAAAAAGATGCCATCGCCGGCGAAGATACAAAAGACCGCATGCAGACCCTGATCGCGCTCAACACCGCCGCCCTCGGCTTTTCTTTTATCGGGCTGGCGCTGGTAGCCGTCGGGGTTTTGCTTGGGTAATACCCGCGCTAGAGTGGCCCGCTAACCTCGTTAATCGACGCGGCAATCAGCCCAAGGCAGCGCGGCGAAGAAAAGCTGTGATCCGCATCCTTGACAATCTGAAGCCGGATATCCGGCCCCGACAGATGCTCGAGCAAGCGCAGCGGCACCGCCATTTTCACCGAGCTGTCAGCCGTGCCATGCAACAGGCGCACCGGAAAAGGCACATCTAGCGGGCGGCGCAGCACCAGATTATTGCGGCCATCCTCGATCAGGCGGCGGGTGATAATATAGGGGCTGTCCTCGTATTCTGACGGCAGCACGACCTGCCCGTCGCGCATCAACGTGGCTCTCTGATCCGCATCAAACCCACCCCACATTGAATCCTCGGTAAAATCGGGCGCCGCTGCCACGCCCACCAGCCCCTTCACCTTTTGTGGTATTTCGCGAGCCAGCAACAGAGCAATCCAGCCCCCCATGGACGAGCCGACAATCACCTGCGGCCCCTCGGTCAGGGCTGTGATAATCTCGCGGGCATCCTCGGCCCAATCGCCGATACAGCCTTGGGTAAACGCTCCGTCGCTCAGCCCGTGGCCCGAATAATCAAACCGTAAAAAAGCCCGCCCCTGTTGTGCCGCCCATTCTTGCAAATAAAGCGCCTTGCTGCCCTGCATGTCCGATTTGAACCCGCCAAGAAACACCACCCCCGGCCCACGCCCCGAGGTTTGCACATAGGCCAAACACCGCCCGCTGCCAGCCTTGAAAAACGCATTTTTATCCATGTGCCTTTATCCTTCATCTGCTTTGCCTCGCCTATAGCATGCCCATGGCCAATATGGCAAAACCACACGCTGCGCGCCCCGCCGGTTCTTGACAATCGCGTGGAAAGCCGCCATGCATCCCCCTTCCAGTAACCGGGCGTTTCGTAGGCGCCAAACTTCAAAGGAGAGCCGATATGGCCGAAGTTTCCCTCACCCTCCCCGATGGCGCTGTGCGCAAATACGAGGCTGGCATTACCGGCGCGGCGGTGGCATCCGATATTTCCAAAAGCCTTGGCAAAGCCGCACTGGCCTGTGCCATCGATGGCCAGTTTTCTGACCTCTCGATCCCGATCGAGGCAGACGCCGATTTCGCGATTTACACCAACAAAGACGAGCCACAAGCGCTGGAGCTTTTTCGCCACGATGCCGCCCATATCATGGCCCGCGCGGTGCAGGAGCTGTGGCCCGATGTGCAGGTCACCATCGGCCCGGTGATCAAAAACGGCTGGTATTATGATTTTGACCGCGAGGAACCCTTTACCGAAGACGACCTCAAAACCATCGAGAAAAAGATGCGCGAGATCATCAACAAACGCGAACCGGTGCGCACCGAGGTATGGGAACGCGCCCGCGCCATCCAGTTTTATAAGGACAATAACGAGCCTTATAAGGTCGAGCTGATCGAAAGCATCCCCGGCGATGAAGACCTGCGCATGTATTGGCATGGCGAGTGGCAAGACCTGTGCCGCGGGCCACACCTTGCCCATACCGGCCAAGTTCCGGGGGACAGTTTTAAGCTGATGTCGGTCGCCGGTGCCTATTGGCGCGGTGACAGCAATAACAAAATGCTCCAGCGCATTTATGGCGTTGGCTTTCGCAACAAAGCTGACCTCAAGGCGCATTTGTTTATGCTGGAGGAGGCCGAAAAGCGCGACCACCGCCGGCTTGGCAAGGAAATGGGCCTGTTTCACCTGCAAGAAGAGGCCCCCGGCATGGTGTTTTGGCACCCCAATGGCTGGGAGCTTTATCGCATTTTGCAAGACTATATGCGCCGCCGCCAAAGGGATGACGGCTACCTTGAGATTAACACCCCGATGGT
>JAKIUB010000024.1 GCA_021647745.1 Paracoccaceae bacterium
CACTATAATCAGTCAAATGATCCTAAAACCATCAAACCTAAGTAACATGATATACAAATAGTCCGAACTCCGTTCGAAACCCAAACCACCCGCATATCTCTTCGTTTTATTAGCATATTCAAAGAGCGCAGAGACAAAAGCATTGGTTGCGCTACCGCGCATCCGCCGCTTTATTTCATCTCTGTAAACCTGCAACCAACTCCGCATCGCGTTGTTCGCTGCCTGTGATTGGTTATCTAGGGAGTTCACCCGAGTCGCGCAAGCGTTAAATTTGATTATTTGGAAAAAAAGTGAAAAAAGTTGCTTTGCTTGTATGCCATAGATATTATGCCGCTAGATATAGATAGAAAATAGCTGGTTTTATTGGGCTATATCGTTTTTTGCCATGCCAGTCGAGCATCTCGCATAGCCAAGGAGGCGACATAAAATGCCGGAAAAGATCGACCTCAAAAAGCAGCACAAAGATATCTATGCTCCCAGCACCAAAAAGGTCAGCCCGCCGGATTTTGTTGGGCAAGCGGATATAGACGCGGCACTGGAAGCTACCGCCAAAAAGAAAATCCCTCCAAATCCGGAAGGGCTACGTTTTGAAAGCTTCGCCGAAGGACCATGCGTCCGGATATTGCACATAGGACCATTCGAGGACGAAGGTCCGGCCATGCCCTGTCAGGCAAGCACCACGAAATATATTTTTCTGACAACCGCCGCGCGGCGGCCGAAAGGTGGCGCACCATTCTGCGCCAACCCTTCTCACCGTAATATAGTTGTAAAACAGCCCAAAAAGACTGCACTGGGCAGATAAAAGCATAGGGAGAAAATCATGCGCAACCTCGTAGCCACCACAATTCTTTTACTGGCCAGCCCGCTGGCTGCTCAGAATATCATGTCGGTCACAGTCCCCGAAACGGTTGACGACATGGAGTTTGCCGTCGAAAGCGCCATTCTCGACATGGGGCTAACCATTGATTTTGTCAGCTATACCGGCGACATGCTCTCGCGCACCATGGCCGATGTCGGCTCGGATGTAGAGCTATATTCCGGAGCAACCCTCTATAATTTTTGCTCGGCCATTGTCTCGCGGCAAGTGCTGGAGGCTGACCCGACCAACATAGCCTACTGCCCTTATACAATCTTTGTATACTCGCTGCCGGATACCCCGAATGAAACCATAGTAGGCCATCAGATATACCCGGGCGCCTCCATGCAACCCGCCAATGACCTGCTCGACGCCATCGTTGAAAGCGCCACGCAATAAGTGGAAGTGGCCTATCGCGCGCTATTACTACCCTATGGATTTCACGCTTTGCCGCCCATGCCATCGGCCTGCCGCTGATATATTCCGGACCATTATCCACCCGAATTATCTGATGGTTTGCCATCGTTCAACTCCAGCGCCCTACAGGTGTAAAAGTGTGCAAGCGTATTTCGCAGGATTCTCTGCGTCAAACTTTTCGCTAAATTGTTGATTTTTCTGAAAGCACTGGCAGGGGCTAAGAGACTCGAACTCTTGACCTACGGTTTTGGAGACCGTCGCTCTACCAACTGAGCTAAACCCCTAGAGTGCAGCGGATGGATAGCGCTTGTCGTCCGATGTTGCAAGCGGCGATTGGCGTGATATTGCTTCAAAGCAAGGATTTAATAAAAAGTGTGGCGTTCTGCTCCCAGCGATCGGGCTTGCCCGCCGCGGCACGCGCTATCTGCATAAGCAAACCCCTGTTCGAATCGAGCCGCTCCAGCACGGATACCGATCTCTCGACCACCTTATCCGCAGGTAATAAAAATCCGGTATCGCCATCAATTATGGCCTCGCTGACCGCCCCGACATCTGAGGCCAGCACCACTACGCCGGCACGCTGGGCTTCAAGGATGGTCAGTGGCAGGCCCTCATCTTTCGAGGGCATTATCAGCACATCAATCGACGCATAGAATGCGTCCAGCCCGGCGCGGCTTCTGATCGGTGGCGCGGGGGGCAGCCAATCAGGAAAATCGGGGGCCACTCCAAGCACGGCACCGCCTACAGCCTTGAAGTCAAACCGCCCTCGCAGCTTTTGCGCCACATCAATATAGTACTCTACCTGTTTTTGCGGATCAAACCGGCCCAAAAAACCAACCCTGAGCCGCCCTTTCGGCAGGTTTCGCCTTGGTGTTTTTTCGCAGGCATATCCCGGCCCGTTTGGCAGCGGTAGCAGCTTGCTGCGCGGCACCCCCTGTGCGGCCAGCCAAGTAGCAAGCCGGTTGGAGCAGGTCAGTATCCGGTCATAGCCTGCTTCATGGCCGAGCACCATAAACGGCCCCCCCATGGAGCGGCCATAAGGAGTGGTTTCGCTCAGATGCTGCCAGCTCACGGTCCTGACCCCACGCTGGCGCAGACCCGCCAAGCCGTGGTTAATAAATTCCACCCCGCAATTCACGGCGATATCCATCTGGGCCAACGGGCCAAGGGCATCCCCCAGCAGATCAGGGCCGGGATGCTCGGCACTTCCCGTACCCATATATCGCCCGCCTTCCCAGTTTCTAAGCGGCGGATAGCTCAACACCCAGACTTTCGAAAACGGCTCGAACATCCAGAGATCCGCCTCCGCCTCGTCATTCCCATAGATAAAAAGGTGGCAGGTGTTTCCTTGTTCCACCAAAGCCCGGGCCAGCGCAGAAACGCATTTTTCTATCCCGCCAAAGTGGAAGGTCGATACAACAAACCCGATCTGCTTTTCCGGAGGCTTGGCAGCCAATGCAGGGCGACCATCGGCGTTGTTATCTGCCACATCCCGGGCAATCGGCGCAAAAACCGGCACACGCCAGTTGGTATATTGACGGGGAGATACCGCTGCCATGGGTGCCAATATCAGCTCTCCGACCAGATCCATCAGAGCATCCAGCGGTGTGCGGAGGCGCTTTGATACCTCCGGCAGCTGTATATCAAAAGGCTGGACCGGAACATTTTCCAACAAATACCCGATGATCCTCTCCATATCCTTCTGATCAAGCGCAGCACCGAGATGGTGCATGGAAATGGCGATAAAATCGGCCTCACCCAGTATCTCGCCAGTGCTGTCATGCTTCTGCGCCCCGGCCCGCACGGACAAAGCCCCTTTTGTGAGCTTCAAGGTGGCGACAGGACTGGCGCGAAGCCCGCCCTCAAGCTGGTAAAGAGCCGAATCAAGTAGTTTTGCCTGGCGCAAATCCTCCCACGCTTCAGCCGCATAAAAGACCAACATACCGGGAAAGCGGCTCTCGGCAAGATTGCTGCGCTTGTTGAATATGCCCGACAATATATCCGCGCGGGTTACCGTAGCTGGTGCGCGCGGGTCCGAGCTGATCCGGTAGCCGCCTTCGCTGTCACAAAAGGCAAACCGTGGCCACTCGGTGTTCCATGCTTCCGGCAGGCGTTCGGTGGCGTATAGCCACTTGTGCTTTGCCCGCAGCTGATCTCGCAAGATATCATCGGAGCGCATGGCGGTAGAGAGCATGGATTCCGGCCGTTTTCGATAACGAAAGAAACTTTCCAGAACCGGCGCGCCGACAAAACCGGCTTTTACCGCCCCGAGCCAGAAATCCCAATCCTCGAACCCGATCTTCAAGTTGGTGTCAAATCGCACTCCTGCTTCGAAAACCTCGCGTCGCACAAGGCTTCCCGCGTCGGAAAAATTGATCGAGGCCAAGCGTGCCAAAGACCATGCCTCACCGTTAGAGGCGTTGGCCTCCATGCCAAACCAGTCAAGATGCGGATAAAACCATCCGGCGGGGTCGGGGCTATCCAGCAGTTTTGCAAAAAGGGCGAGGGCATGGCTGTCCAGCCGGTTATCCGCATCGAGAAAAAATATCCCCTCTATATCTGGGTCTTGCAAGGCGTGCTCTATGCCGGTATTGCGCGCGGCGCTCAGCCCCTGATTGGGCTGGTTGAGCAAAGCGATGCGGTCGGGATGGGCCTGCTGCCAGCCCTCAAGGGACTGCCTTGTCTGGGCCATATCACAGCCGTCATTGACCAGAATAATCCGGTAGTCCGGCGGGTTTTTCTGCTCAAGGCAAGAAAGTACCGCCTCGTCCACCAGTGCCGGATGGTGCCAAACCGGTATGACAATCGCAACCCGCGCCATTTAGCCGGCCACCGGGCATATTTCGAGACCACGGATATAGACGCTCACCATCGGAGAGGGCGCGCTCAGGGTGAAACGAAGGTCAACCTTGCCAGCAGCCGCAATCTCTAGATCGCACTGCCCGTGGCTCTCCGCCTGTAAGTAGATCACGCGCGCTGGCAATCCGCCAATCTCCTCCAACGCAAGCCGGACCGTTTCGGGGCCGAAATTCTGCACATAGGCGGCAATATTTGCGGCCATTGGCACATCAATATCGCGAAAGACAACTTCCATCCGGCTTTCAAAACCGGGATGCAGCGAAAACGCATCCCGCCCGCGCAGCCGCTTGACCACCCCGCCCTTGACCTCGGGATCAGGCATATCCGAGGCCGGCAGAATATGGCGATGCTTTGAAGGCATCATTTCAGGCATGCGGATACCCGGAAGCCCTTTCCATACCCGCAGGGCCAAGGGGGCCGCCGCGCCCGCCGCCTGAAACTGGACCAGCGGGGTCGGCAAGCTCAACCCTAGCGGAATATCTGTGTCGATCTCCAGCAGCACGTCCTCTGACAAGCCAGAAAGTGGCCTATCCAGCTTTACGCGCACCCAGCCCTCGCCAGTGGCAAAAAACGGCACGGGCGGGGCAAATTCTTCACCGGTAAAGCGCGTAAACCTTAGCTGGCCCTGCCCTTTGGCCATCGCCCAGATATCCACCGCAACCAAGCCCGAAGACCCTACAGGGAGCCGCTGGCGCACAGCCCCTGCCTGCACCGAGCCGCTGGCGTAAGCCCACTCCCGACTACAGACAAATTGCGGTGCGAAACCGGCATAAAGAAAGTCTTCGGTTGCGCCGAAATTTTGCTGGAGCTGCATATAATCTCGCCGCAGTGCTGCCGCTTCGGCCCGCAAATCGCTGGAAGCCCTGCCCCCAGCCTCAAGTCGTATAACAGCCTGATCGCAAATCCAGCGCAGAAGCTCCAACTCTGTGGGGGCTTCATTGGCAAAAAATACCGGTACATCCTGTTGGGATAAATAACGGGCCAGTGCGCTTTTCTCAAAATCTGTGCTGTCTTTTTGCGAAACCAGAACGGCTATCGGCAGTGCCCCCTGCCAAACGATACTTTTCTTTTCCAGCCACGCAGCAAGTGGAATACAGGATAGAGAAGCCGGCACGCCCCCCAATGGCAACCCCTTGCTTGCCAAAAACGAAAATAATGCGTTTTGTCCCATGGTCCGCTTGCTACTCCCTCTGCTTTGATAGGTCCCGATATCCCTACCTTAAGACCACAACCTCGAAACACAATCACCCTTTATCCGAATTCAGCCTCGTTTTACAATCGCTCCGAGAAAACATCACCTCTCCGAGAGGACAGCTTGTAACCGCACTAAACTTCTATTAGTCCAGTAGATATTCAATATTGGAGACACCGGAAATGACGGGCCTTAAAATCAACATTCTTGATTCCTCCACCGGAAAAAAAGCTGAAGGGGTTTTGGTCCAGCTTCGGAAGATATCGGATGGAGAATGGCTATCCTATCCAGATGTCATCACCGGCGCCAACGGCCATGCCCTGCTCTGCGCGGAAAAAGATATTACCGATGGTGGCTATTTCGAGGTGCTGGTGCTGCTTGGCCAGTATTTTGATAAAAAAGGCCTCGGCCTGCCCCCGATAAAGCTGGTGGATATCATTCCGCTACGCTTCGGGCTAGAAAAAGCCGAGGGTGATGTGGTTATCCACCTCAGCGCAACCCCGTTTGGTTATACTTTCAGCTTTTCCACCAGCCATGATCCCGCAACCCCGGTTTTGACCTAATTCGAGAAGAATACATTATGGCACAATTAACACTTAGCTTTTTTGACAACACGCGCGGCACCCCGATCAGCGGAATCGACATCGAACTCCAGAAAGTCCATGAGGGAAAATGGCGGGTGCTTTCCCAGCTCAGCACAGGCATAGACGGAAAAGTCTCGATTTCCGAGAGCGAGGCCAATGATGATCTGAGCGGGTATTACGAAGCCACCGCCCGGATCGGCAGCTACTTTCTGGATGCAGGCTATGTCTTGCCGACCCTGAAATTCATTGATGTTGTCCCGATCCGCTTTGGAATACCGGAAGCCGGCACGGACACCACCCTGACAATTTCCGTCACCCCCTTCGGCTACAGCTTGCAAGCCAGCTAGCAGCTACGGCTCGCCTTTGGGTGTGTATTGGGCTAGAGATTGACTCTATTCGCCAAACCAACCAGCGGGCAGCGCAACGTGACCAGAATCTGTTTCATCCTTGACGAACTCTACCCGGCGGATCGTGGCGGCATCGCGCGCCTGATGCACAATATCATCCACCACGCCAAACAGGCCGACAAAAACACCGATATCCACATCGTGCTGGCAAGGGAGCCGGCTGATGACACAGGGTTGCTGGATCATTTCAGCGAGATTGCCACCCTGCATTTCTTCCGGCCTGAACCGGAGGCCGCCGCTTATTTCGGACTGACCGATCTTGAAGTCTCCGCTCTGTTTACCAAACAGGCCCCCCCCTTCAGGCACGCACTACGGGTATTGCACGCCGCTTTGCTTGCCGCAGATGAGTGTGGCGGCTTTGACCATATCGAAATCCCCGATCATATGGGCCTCGGCGCCATAATCCTGCAAGCGCGGCAATCCGGTTTTGCTTTCCAAAATAGCCAGATAACCTGCCGCATCCATTCCACCCTTTCGGTGATCATTACGGCAGAACCCTTTCACCACCTGCGGGGCGGCTGGCTCGCACCGCGCCTTGAAATGGAGCGCTACTCTCTTGAGCAAGCAGATAGGGTCATCGCCCACCTGCCGGCTATTGCCAAGTATAACCAAACCCATTTCGGTTTTGATGATGCCTGGCTGGACAAGGTGGAAGTTGCCTTTCCGCCCGTGATCTGGCCCGTGCCCCAAGCGCCCAAAAACCCACTCCGCGCGCAGGATTTTCTTTTTACCTCGCGCTTCCAACCCCTCAAGCGCCCGGCGCTTTTCATCAAGGCCGCGATCACCATGCTGGAGGCCGGCACCGCTTTTCAAGGGAAATTCAAACTTGTTTCTTACGGGTTTGACCTCGAATACATAGACTACCTGCGCCTTTCCATTCCGGCACGCTTTCAGAGCCGCATTCGGATAGAGACCACAGTGTCGAGCGCAGACCGCCTTGCCGCGATCCGAAGCTCTATCATTGTGCAACCCTCGAAATTCGAAAGCCTTTGTGCGCTGGCTTACGAGGTTTCGGCCGAAATGCGCCCGCTTTTGCTGGCCAGGGATTGCCCCGCCTTCGCCAATGATCCGCACTGGAAAGATGGCGAAAACTGCCTTTTGTTTGAGCCGACTCCGACCGGCCTCGCCGCCACCATGGAAAAAGCGCTGGAATGGCAGCCCCGCTCCTGCGCCAATAGCGCAGCAGATCCGGCCTATTTTACCCAGCCGGCCCGCATGCCTGCCGCGCAAGCCACCCATCGCCCATCTTTGCTAGTAGGACCGGTGCAGGATCAGGCCGCTTTTGTGCGCATCGCCAAGCATCTGGCTCCACTGGAGGGGGAAATCGGGCAAATCATCGCTTTTGGCAATACCCCGATTGACCCTACCGATACTCCGGTCCGCTTCCACAAATTTACAGATCTGGATTTTCGCGGGAGCCAGTGGCGTATCCTTGCCCAGAACACAAAAAGCGACACCATTATTCTGTGCACACCAGAAACCCTGCCCACAGCCGGCTTTATTGACAACGGTCAGGCCAGCACGCGACCAGGCACTGCATACAGCGCCAACGGCCGCGAAGAGGCTACAGGGAAAATGATTGTTTACTCCGGCAAATTCAACAGTATGAGCATAGCGGAGCCTCGTATTTGCCCGCCATGTATCATGCTTCACCAGCAGGATCTCGGACTGATAGATACTACTGATGATCAGGATCTAATGGCGCGGCTGATTACCCGCATTGCTCGCTCGGATATCAGCCTCGCACTCGGCCCTGCCCCGCTTGTGGCTCTTTTTTCCCCGCGCCCATCCGCCCCTTCCCTGCGCCATCTCGGCTTTGACACAGCTCCTTACTGGCCGGAAAAATTGCGCTGGATCGGGGTGGATGTGCCATCTGGAACCCGCGAAGACCTGCTGGTAAAGCAGCCCTTCTCCCTCTCCCTAGTCGCGAAAGACACGCTGATCTGTAGCAAAGACCAGCCCTGTGATATAATAAGCGGCCCCCCGCAAGCCTATGCGCTGGAAGCCGGCCGGCCAATAGAAAGCAGAATCCTCACGCTTCAGGCATCCAATAATGGAAAGGCAGGAGATATCGCGGTCAGCCTACAACAAAGCGCCATTTCCGAAGCGCTTGATCTGCACAGCAAAGGCCGCAATCTGCGTATATTAAAGCCCGGACAATCATATCGTATGCGGTGGGGGCCAATCAGGCAAGACGCCCCGCTCACACTGGTCATTTCTTCGCCAAAACCCCTTCCCCTACGCCTAAGCGCCCCTATTATTCTGTCGATCGACTAATGGGGATTGCAACTCGACGGGTTTTTTGCTCAATTTACACTGCCCAACCGAAATGAAAGCCCTTCCTTTGCAACACGCCTCGGTTATTATCAACATCCACCGTGAAGGGGCGCTTTTGGTGCCAACCTTGCGCAGCCTCGCACTGGCCAAAAAGCGCGCGACAGATAGCGGCTACCATCTTGAAGTTCTGGCCATAGCCGACAATGCCGATGAGTCCACACTTGCCGTGGCCGAAAAATTCACGGACCTGATTGACCGGATTATCCCCGCCACCTTTGGCGACCTCGGGGCAGCGCGCGAGTTTGGCATTGCGCAGGCCAGCCATGACTGGGTATTTTTGCATGATGGCGACGATCTGTTTTCATCAAACTGGTATTTGCAGTTTTTCGACATGGCGGCACGAGGCAAAATAGACGAGCGCACCGTCTATCACACAGCTCTTTTTGCCCGCTTTGGTACCGAGAAAAACATTCGCCAGATGATTGACTCGTGGGATACCCGCTTTCACCCGCTGTTTTTGGCTTCGGAGTGGTATTACTCGAACAAATCGGTACTGAACCGCAAATTGTTTGACGAAACCCCCATGCCCTACAACAACAAACACACCGGCATAGGCAATGAAGACTGGACATGGTCCTGCCATACTATCCAAAAGGAAATCCGCCACTATTTCCTGCCGGAAACCATCTGTTTTTATCGTATGAAACCGGCCCATTCCAGCCTCGGGCTTACGCCGGGCATGATCCACGATGCCTCGCCGCTATTTGAGCCGGACAGTGTTGTCCAGGTCGAGATCCGCCGGGCAGAGCGCGCAGACAAACCGCTGGCCTTTTGTGACTCGATCACCAAAAAGGGCGAGCCGGTATTGGGCGACGGGCCGCCGCCGGGCTGGTTCTGGGAGGAGGTTGGCATTCAGGGGGAGTTTGAATCCCTGATCACTGATTATCGCGGCATGCCCCCCGGCAGCCTGCGCACCCAATTGCCGAACCTCAACTATAATGTCGCCAGTGCCACCCAGTATCTAATGCGCGACATGGATGCGCGCCCCAAGATATTCATCTTTGCCTCCGCCAATAATATGCGCGCGGCCGACAAAGTGATCGAGCTGATGCTTTCTGCTGCTGCGGCATATAACAACCAGTCCCACCAGCCGGTATTGGTGGTAGACGAGGGTGATCTGGTCTTTTCCGATTTCGGACTGATGGGGCGTTTTGGCGCCAAGGTTATTTCTACTGGTCATATATCGAGCTATTTCAAGATCGAAGACTGGTATTTCAACCGTTTGCTGATGCGGCCTCTTGTGCAAAACCAGGGCGCTATCCTGATAGATCTCGGCTCGGATATTTTCCATCGCCTGTTTACCGAATTCCATCGAGTCCTGCTGGAAAACTTCACGCAAACAATTGGCCTGTTGCCCGATACAAGGCTCGACCCGCTCTCCCCCGCCCTGATCAATATTGGCGCAAATTCAGCTCTGGCCAAGGCACATGGCGGCAAGCCCTACACCCTGATTGCCCAGCCGGACCCGGCTGAAGCCCTCAGCCAAAAAAACGGCTGGCAGGTGGCAAGCCTTACGCCCGATATTCTCACTGCCTTTAACAGTATAACCAGGCATCGTTTTCGGGCGATCAACGGCACGGCGGGGTTTGACCTCTCCGACCTGCTCACCGCGCAAATATTGCCAACGCCAAAGCGCCTGCCGGCTCACCTGCGCATTCCGCGGCGGCTCAAAACCCGCTCCAATACCCATGGCGAGATCACTCTGAGCCGGCTTACCCTGAACCAGAAACAATACTTCCTATACCAGTCAGAAAATAGCTGGGTCGCGCATGAATGGTATGAAGAGGCTCACCTGTTTTTGCAAAACAACGCCCATATCTGGCTCGTGCCGCCACAAATTTCGCTATCGCTTCAGGAAAGTGGCACCTATAAAAGCCGCTGGCACAACCACACCGAGCCACATTGGGTATTTTCATCATGGTATGACCAGCTGGCGAGCAACGAAACAGCACCGCTTGTCATTCTTGCCCGCGAGCTTATTTCCAACACCCCACCCGCAAGCGCCAAGGAGCTGGCCGCCCTGCTCTACGCTTATAGCCGAAAAAAAGACAAGCTGGTAAGCGCCTGTAACGAAACGGTGGCCATTGCCATGCCATCGGAGGGCGCAAAATGAAAGAACCGGATATTGCCGCCTATTGGCAATCCTATGCAGACCTGATCGAGCTTTGGGCCAAAGGAACCTGGGACGAGGCCGATATGACCGCCCACTATCTGGAGCACGGCCAAAAAGAAGGCCGCCTTATACCCAAGCAAGAGGACATCCCCGATCACTGGTCCGACTGGCTGTATTTTTCCGAACGAAAAGGCGAATATAGCTGGTGGTGGCAAAAAGGTGTGATCGAAACAGGGGCCTACCGCGCACTGCTTGATGGCCAGGACAGCCTCGAACTGGGCACCATCGGAAACTCGAAAAAACTGCAACAATCCTCGGCTCTCTCACAGCAAGCACTGACGCAGGTGGCCAGCCATGCCGAGGCCTTTCCCGGCTCTGGGCCACTGCCGGATATTCTTGCGCAGAAACTGGAATGGGCCACCCCCCGTTCCATTGGCCTTCTGCCGCTCAAAGAGGCTGTTCTCACGGCTCATCCCGACCGCTACGGCTATATCATCCTGCTGCCCTGGCTGGAATCCGGCGGGGCGGAGCTGGTCGGGATGTGGCATTATCTTGCTGCCGAAAAGCTCGGGCTAAACCCGCTCATCATTATGGCGGACAAACCTAATGTCACAGCGCGCTTCGCGGCGCAAAACATGAATACCCTCAACCTTCCAGAGCTATATCAGCAGGTCATGGACAAGCCCTATAGTGACCTGACGCGCAATGACCGGATGGAGATTTTAACCACCGTGATCGAGGCGCTCGACCCCGATATCCTGCACCTGATCCACTCTTATACCGGCTATAGCGCCCTCACCACACACGGCACCAAAGAACGCATACGAGAGGCCTGCACCCGTATTTTTGTTTCGGCTTTTTGCCCTCATATCCACCCGGCCGGCCATTATGACGGCTATTTTCGCGATATCCCCGACCTGCTTGATGTGGTTGACCGGTTTGTCTTTGACAGTGACTGGTATCTCGCGGAAATGGCCGAAACCTATAACGTGCCAGCCAGCCAGTCAGTTGCGATCAAATACCCTGTCAGTGAGCTACCCAAGCCCGCCAAGCCCCCCGCCAAGCGGAATAAAGTTCTCTGGGCCAGCCGTTTTGACAGCCAGAAAAACCCCGGTATCGTTGCCAAAATCGCCACGCTTATGCCCGATACCGAATTTTTGATGTATGGCCGCCAAGTGATGGGAGATGACCAGATTAACTGGAAGACCATGCCAAAAAACGTAAAAAACTGCGGCGAGTTTTTCAATATTGACGAATTGCCAATAAAAGACTGCTTTGCCTTTCTATATACCTCGAAGTTCGACGGCACACCCAATATCCTGCTCGAAATCGGCTCGCGCGGGCTGCCGATCATCACCCCCAATATCGGCGGTATTGCGGGCTTTCTCGGGAATGACTGGCCGCTTTATGTTGACAGCCCGACAGATATTGATGGCTATGTCCATCATATTGGCAAGCTTCGGGAAAGTGCTGAATTGGGGAAAACCCTCACCTCGACGCAGCTTGGTATTTTAAAAAGCGAGCGTAGCTTCGGGGCCTTTTTCGCTATGGTCAGCGCCCTCCTCGCCCAGCCTACAAGTGCATAAAAGCACTAACATCATCCTTGAAGGCAAGGAATCTTTCCTGATCCAAAATATTGGCGTTTTTGGGCTTTGCAGACCAGAATGTTTCCTCTAGCTCGCGCGCATAGTTGCCAAGCCCCAAGGCCGACATATCCTCATACTCCGGCTCCAAGGTCTCGCGCACATCATCGATCAGCCATTGGTCAAAGCCGAAATACTTGCTGTCAAACCCGTATTTTTTGCGAAAGCGATTGCTTGCCTCCCAATGGTTAACGTCGGACTTTTTCATTAAATGCCCGATTTGCCGGTAAAGCGCAATCTCCTCTGGCGAAGGGGCCGGATTGGTGTGCTCGAAATTATCTGCCGAAGCCGTGAACCCGTAGCTCTCGCACATTTCAGCAAAAATCTGATTAAGCTTGCTGCCAATGAACGGCATGAAACGAACCTTCACACCTATTTTCTCCAGCGGAGATTGAACATTTCGGCGTAAATGCAGCTTATCTTCACGCTTCGCCTGTTTAATAAAGTCCGGAAACGCGCTGTTTTCGGCAAAGGTTTTGATCTGCTGGGTATACATCGAATTTAGCCGCGCGATCGGATCACGCACAAAAAACAAAACCTCAAGCTCATACCCGGCATCATCACAAACATCTTTTACTTTTTGCACCGCCGGCGCAAAAACCGGAAAGTCTTCGGAAGACAAAAACAGGTTTTTTCCAGCCGCCATATCTTGTGTCAGGCGATCTATCCCTCCCAATGAGGGGTCAAACCGCGCATCTTTGCGCATTTCATAGGCCAGATTGTGATGCCCGGCATCCGGTCTGGTCCAACCCCAACGGGGATAATGGAATGTAGAATTTCCTTCATATTCCGATAAAAATTTCTGAACCGTCGTGCTTGCAGTCTTTGATGGCCCAACATGCAAAACGGTTTTTTTCATCAATCAACACTTTCAATATAGAAGAGAAATATAGCTCGTATTAATCGTATAACGCACTTGCTGCAAATACAACTGGCCATTGCATCGAAACCTGCCGATAGAGCTGGTACTTCCTCCTTTGCACGCTGCCTGAATTTGTGTAGATTAAACGCTGACACAGCCCTGAAAGTTAAACAATATGAGCCAGCCAAGCGCCTTAAACATACTTCTCCCGAGCTGGCGGCAAGGACGGCTGCTTTTTTTCACCAGCTTTGCTGATGGTTACACCACGCGGCTTGATTACCGTGTTGCTGCCGCAACGGCCGCAGGTGAAACAAAAGTCAAGCGCACCTTCAAAGCCCCCGTTTCTGCCGAGGATCTGGAGAAGTGTCAAAAAACCGCTGATAATGGCCCCGCACTTCAGAGATTTTTTCATATGTTGGGTCGAGGCAACCTAGATGAGCTACTTAACGAGACGCCCCTACCTCCTTGTGCCGAAGGGGTTAGCCCACTGATCTACATGTGCTCTTATTTTAATTTTCTTCGTAAATACAGTGTCGACCAGACACTGGTAAAACATTATGAAGCCCAAACGCCAAAAAACCGAATGAATGCCGAAACCGCGCTTCCTATCTACAAAACTCTTTCCGCCCACCTTCAGCCCGATAGGGCCGTTTTGCTGCTAAATGCCGACCTTCCCGATATCAACAATGTTAAAGGCGGAGCAACGGCAGTCGCAAACCTACTGCGGGAAGCCGCCATCATTCGCTATGACGCAGGTGACAACCGAGAGGCGATCAACACCATGCTGCGCGCAGCCAAACTCCACAATACCGAAGACAAATGGCGCCGTTTGGCCGACTTTGCCATAGCCGACAACCTGCCGGAGAAGGCCATAGAGTATTTTGAGAAAGCCGAGAGCCTGGCTCCGCTGGCCCCACCGCAATCCCTGCGCCTGGCAAGGCTGATGATTGAAGCCTCGCGTAGCCAGGAAGCCATGCCTTACCTTGACCGCGCCGAAGCTGTTTTCAAAGCACCGGTAGAGGCGCTCCGAAAGAAAGTGGCAGCAAAAAGCAGCGCAACAAATAGCACGAGCCTTCAGGAGGCCCCATGAAGCTTTTTATCGGCCTCGGCAATCCCGGCGCCAAATATAGCCAAAACCGGCACAATATCGGCTTTATGGCCGTGGATCGTATTGCCGAAACGGGTTTCTCTCCGTGGAAATCCAAGTTCCAGGGGTTGGTTTCAGAAGGCCGGATTGGCTCCGAAAAAGTCATCCTGCTCAAGCCAGCCACCTTCATGAACCTCTCGGGCCAATCGGTTGGCGAGGCCATGCGGTTTTATAAGCTAAGCCCTGATGACATCACCGTTTTTCATGACGAGCTAGACCTCGCCCCCGGCAAGGTGCGGCTCAAAACCGGCGGCGGGCATGCGGGGCATAATGGCCTGCGCTCATTGCACCAGCATATCGGGCCGGATTATCACCGCGTGCGCCTTGGCATCGGCCACCCCGGCCACAAAGACAAGGTCGCGCGCTATGTATTGCATGATTTCGCCAAGGCCGAAGCGGGCTGGCTTGATGATATTTTGCGCGGCATCGAGGATGGCGTGAGCCATCTCGCTACCGGCGACGGGCCAAAGTTTCTTAATACGATAGCCCTGCGCCTCAACCCGCCACGCCCCTCGACAGGCAAGAAAAAGCCCGCCATTACGCCCGCCATTACCTCGCCCGACACACCCGCACCCGCTGACCCGCGCACACCAATTCAACGGCTCAAAGACCGGTTTTCTTGACCCGGCTACACTCCCCCGACAGCCATTCGCCTAGCCGGCCATAATATTCTTCAGCACCTCGATCCGCCCCGCGCTATCTACCGCGACAAGATCAAACCGGCACGGTGCATTCAAAGTCGAATGCTGGGCCAGATAGCTCTCGGCCGCAGAAATCAGGCGTGCTTGCTGGGCCGGGCGTAGGGCGAATACTGCAGCTTCCAGTGTTTTTCGCGCCTTGACCTCGACAAAAACCAGCACATCTTCAAGGTCAATAATCAGATCGATTTCACCCGAGCGCATCTTCCAGCGCTGCGCCAATACCCGTCCACCGAGCGCTTCGTAGTGCCGCGCCGCGATGGACTCCGCCGCAAGGCCATTATGAAAGGATTCTGCGCCACGGCTCATTTTTTTCCTAGCTCCAGCGCGCGCTGATAGAGCTGTTTTCTGGGCAGGTCGAACACGGCGGCTACCTCGGCTGCCGCATCTTTTACCCGGCTGTGTCGCAGGGCTTCCCTCAGCGCGGTATCTATCGCCTCCGGGGTGGCGACCGGCTTGAGAGGCGCGCCAACCACCAGCACCGCCTCACCTTTGGGGGCAGTAGTATCAGCATAATATGCCGCCAGTTCCTTGAGGCTGCCCCGGCGGACCTCCTCGAATTTCTTGGTTAACTCGCGGCACATGGCAGCGGGGCGCTCACCACCAAACACCTCGACCATCATTGCCAGACTATCCGCCAGACGGCGCGGGGCTTCGTAAAAAACCAGCGTAGCCGGAACTGCCGAAAACTCCTCGAAAAACCGCCGCCGCGCCAGCGCCTTGACCGGCGCAAATCCCGCAAACAAAAACCGGTCCGTCGGCAGGCCCGCCAATGACAGTGCTGCTAGCACGGCAGAGGCCCCCGGTGCGGCGGTGATCGGCAATCCGGCTTCGATCATTCCTGCTGCCAGTTGATAGCCCGGGTCGGCGATCAGGGGCGTGCCGGCATCCGAAACATAGGCAACCACCTTACCTTGGCGCACCGCCTCTATAAGGCGCGGGCGCATGGCCGCCCCGTTATGGTCATGATAGGGCAATAGCGGGCGGCCATTCAGTGCAATTCCGTGGATATCCATCAGCTTTCGCGCCTGCCGCGTATCTTCGGCGGCCAGCACATCAGCCTCGCGCAATATGTCCAGCGCACGCAAGGTAATGTCGGATGCCGTGCCGATCGGGGTGGCAACCAGATACAGCCCTGGCTCGGTTTTTGGAGAAATGCCGCCCATATTCCAGCTTGCCTTTTATCGAGTCGTTTACATAACTATGCGCAGGCTTTACCCTGTAGACTCGGTTGAGTCTATATTGCCTGCTTTAAGCCGTCGCTTTAAGATATTGTGAGGAACCATGTTTTTAAAAAATCACCTGCTACCCCTGATCACCCGCCCCTGGTTATTAATCATAGCCATATTTGGCCTCTCTGCCTGCGAGCCAGTCAATTTTGCCGCCCCCACAGCTGCCGTTGATCCCAACCAGCCGGTAGTGGTTGCCCTGATGGTGCCGCTTGCCTCGGGTAATTCGGTCACCGACCAGTTAGCGCAAAATATGGTTAATGCCGCCCGAATGGCGGTGCGAGATCTCAACGGCGTCAATATCGACCTGCGCGTATATGAAACCGGTGGCAATGCACAAGTCGCCGCCACTGCCGCCACCCGCGCCGTGGCCGATGGTGCCCAGATCATTGTTGGCCCGCTCTACTCGACCTCGACCGCCGCTATCGGGCCGATCGCCGCCCGCGCGGGCATAAATGTATTAAGCTTTTCAAACACCACGTCGGTGGCCGGCGGTAATATATTCATTATGGGCACCACATTTGATACCGTGGCCAACCGGCTGGTAGGATATGCAGTCGGCTCCGGCCTTGCCAATATCGGGATTGTCTATCAAGAAGGGGTTTCCGGGGAATCCGGGCGTCGCTCCATCGAGACCGCCATCGCCCGCAATGGCGGCAATCTGACCACCGCTGTTTCTTATCCTCTTAACCTGACAGAAATGGGCGTGGCGGCGGCTGGTATTGCCAGCACCCTGAAATCCAGCGGTTCAAACGCGGTATTCTTTACCGATTCGCCCCTACGCGGGCTGGGATTTATTACCGCCTCGCTAGGCTCCAACAGCTATCGTACCAATCGGGATGCCCAGTTTATGGGCTTAACCCGCTGGGACAGCTCGGACGAAGTCCTCGTTACGCCGAGCCTGCAAGGCGGCTGGTTTGCCGTGCCGGACCCTGCCCTGACCCTGCTATTTGAAACCCGCTACCAACTTTCCTATGGCGTGAATGCCCACCAGCTTTCCGGCCTTGCCTATGACGGTATCGCTGCTGTCGGCGCGATGATCCGTGCCGCCCGTGCTGCCGGAGAAAACAATGCCTTTTCGGCCCGCCGCATCACGGACCCTGCCGGTTTTGCCGGTGTTACCGGTATTTTCCGCTTCCGCACTGATGGCACCAACGAGCGCGGGCTGGCAATTATGAAGGTCAATAACGGTGTTGCAACCATGGTTTCAGCCGCACCGCGCAGCTTTGGTGTTGGCGGGTCCTAACCTTTGGAATACGCCTTGAAAGACCTCACACTGGGCGGGCTGATCGGCGCGCCCAGTGACATTTGGGATAGCGGCAGCATAAAGGCCGCGCTGGAAGACAAGCTGTTTTCGGCCAAGGACAAGGCCGAAACCCGCATGATTCTTGTCGAGGTTTTGAGCGCAGCCATAGCAACCGGGCGCAGCGTAATTGCCAGCGCACTGGAGCAAGAGCCGTATCAGGCCCGCGCCGCCACCCGTGCCTATGCGTGGCTCTCTGACCAAGTGGTAAAGCAGGCCCTTTCAACCACGGTCAAGCACCTGCACCCGCTGGCCAACCCGACATCATCAGAGCGGCTGGGTGTGATAGCTGTCGGGGGGTATGGCCGCATGGAGATGGCGCCGTTTTCGGATATCGACCTGCTGTTTTTGACCCCCTACAAACAAACCGCCTGGGGCGAGAGTGTGATCGAAAGCATGCTCTACACATTATGGGATCTGCGGCTCAAGGTTGGCCACGCCACCCGCACGGTCGATGATTGTATCCGCCTTGGCCGGGAAGATTACACCATCCGCACTGCCCTGCTGGAAAACCGCTTCATCTGCGGCGACACCACGCTCGCCGAAGAGCTGGACACCCGCCTCTGGAAAGAACTTTTTGCCAATACCGCCTCGGATTTTACCGAAGCCAAGCTCGCCGAGCGCGGCGCCCGCCACGCCCGCCATGGTGGTGCGCGCTATGTGGTCGAGCCAAATGTGAAAGAAGGGAAAGGCGGTTTGCGCGATCTGCAAACCCTGTTCTGGATCGCCAAATACATCAACCACGCCGACGGCCCCAAAGACCTTGTCGAAGCCGGCATGCTGACCAAGGATGAATGCGCGGTATTCATCGAAGCCGAAACTTTTTTATGGACCGTGCGCACGCATTTGCACCTGCTCGGCAAGCGGGCCTCTGAAAAGCTCGGCTTCAATATGCAGGTCGATCTCGCCCGCGTGCTGGGGTTTAGCGACAGCGCCGGTATGCGCGGGGTCGAGCGATTTATGCAGCAATACTTCCTGCATGCCAAAAATGTCGGCGAGCTGACCCGGATATTCCTCACCGACCTCGAGGCGCGCCATGTAAAGGCCAAGCCCGGCATTGGCCAATGGCTGCGCTCGGCTTTCAGCTGGGGTCGCGATGGCACCCCGCGCGGCTATACCCTGCACCATGGCCGGCTTGATGTCGTGGATAGGGAGGCGTTTTTATCCGACCCTATCAACTTCATGCGGCTTTATGAGGAGGGATTGCGCTCGGGTATTCTGATCCACCCCGATGCCATGCGCCTGATCGCCCGCAACCTGCACCTGATTGATGACGATTTTCGCAATAACCCCGAGGCCAACCGGATATTTCTGGACCTGCTGCTTTCACATAACAACCCCGAGCGCGCCCTGCGCCGGATGAACGAGCTGGGGGTGCTGGGGGCGTTCATTCCCGATTTTGGCCGCATCGTGGCGATGATGCAGTTTAACATGTATCACTCCTATACGGTTGACGAGCACACCATTCAGGTAATCTCCAGCCTGTTCCGGATAGAGCAACAGGGGCTGGTCGAAGACCTGCCGATCGCCTCGCAAATCCTGAAAGCGGGAATTAACCGCAAGGTGCTTTATGTGGCGCTGCTGTTGCATGATATCGGCAAGGGACGCCAAGAGGCCCATGAGGTGATCGGCGCATGTATCGCCCGTGATCTCTGCCCGCGGCTAGGTCTTTCCGATGAGGATAGCGAGTTGGTCGAGTGGCTGGTGCGCCACCATTTGCTGATGTCGGATGTGGCGCAAAAGCGCGATATATCCGATCTGCGCACGGTGCAGGATTTTGCCAAAACCGTTAAATCGGTCAGCCGGCTCAAGCTTCTTTTAGTTCTGACTGTCTGCGATATTCGCGGTGTCGGCCCGGATGTCTGGAATAACTGGAAAGCCATGTTGCTGCGCCAGCTATATGCCGCCACCCATGATCAGCTTACCGGTGGCGCACAGGCACAAAGCCAGCCCCAGCGCGAGGATGAAGCGCAATCAGAGCTGGCCAAAGCCCTGAAAGGCTGGAGCAAGTCCGAGATCGCGGTGGAGCTGGAACGCCACTACACCCCCTATTGGCTGGGGCTGGATACTGCCACCCATAAAGCCTTTGCGCGGTTGATCAAAAAGCTGAGCGACGAGCCGTTTATCTCCGACATAAAGGTCGACCATGACCGCGCCGCCACCCGCGCCTGTTTTGTGATGCACGACCATCCTGGCCTGTTTGCCCGCCTTGCCGGTGCCTTGGCGCTGGTTGGCGCCAATGTCGTGGACGCACGCACCTATACCAGCTCGGACGGGCTGGCAACGGCGGTTTTCTGGATACAGGATAGCGAGGGCGCCCCTTATGAAAAATCCCGCCTGACGCGGCTGAGCAAGATGATCGCGCGTATTCTGGGAGGAGAGGTTATCGCCCGCGATGCGCTCAAAACCCGCGATATTATCAAGCCCCGCGAGCGTGACTTCAAGGTGCCCACAACCATAACCTTTGATAACGAAGGTTCCGAAATATACACTATTATCGAGGTCGACACCCGCGACCGCCCCGGCCTTATCCACGATATTGCCCGCACGCTCAGCGCCAACAGCATATCTATCGCCACGGCCATCATTGCCACTTACGGCGAGCAGGCGGTAGATACATTTTACGTCAAAGATCTGTTTGGTCACAAGATCCATGCCAAGGAAAAACGCGCCGCCCTTGAAGCCAAGCTCTATAACGCAATCACCAAAAAACCCGAACAAGAGGATATGGCATGATCCGGAAAATTCGCCTTGTCTCCGGGTTTTTTACTGTTGGAATCTGGACACTGGCCTCAAAGATATTGGGGTTTGTGCGCGATATCATGATCGCCGGTACCATGGGCTCCGGCCCGATGGCTCAGGCGTTTTTGATCGCGTTTTCACTGCCCAACATGTTTCGCCGGTTTTTTGCCGAAGGGGCCTTTAACACCGCGTTCGTGCCGATGTTTTCCAAAAAGGTTGAATCCGGCGAAGGCGCGCAGGATTTTGCCAGCGAGGCGCTTTCGGGGCTGGCGAGCATTGTGCTGGTCACGGTGCTGCTGGGGCAGGTTTTCATGCCGTTTCTGGTTTTGGCCATGGCCAGCGGCTTTGCCGATGATGCCCGTTTTGCGCTCACGGTCAACTATGGCCGTATTGTATTTCCCTATATTCTGTTTATCTCGCTGGCGGCACTGCTCAGCGGGGTGCTCAATGCTCTTGGCCGGTTTGCAGCGGCTGCGGCCGCGCCGGTGCTGCTCAATATCATACTGGTCGCGGCCATGTATCTGGCCGCAGTGATGGGCTGGGAGATCGGCGTAGCACTATCATGGGGGGTGCTGCTGGCAGGGGTGGCGCAGATGGCGCTGGTCTGGTGGGCGGCCAAGCAGGCGGGCATCACGCTTTTACCTCGTCGCCCGCGGCTTTCGCCTGAAATGAAACGCCTGGCCATTATCGCCTTTCCGGCGGCGCTGGCGGGGGGGGTGGTGCAGGTAAACCTTTTGGTCGGGCGGCAGGTCGCCTCTTATTTTGATGGCGCAGTGGCGTGGCTCTCCTATGCGGACCGTCTTTACCAGCTGCCGCTCGGGGTGGTTGGCATTGCCATTGGCGTGGTGCTGCTGCCGGATCTGTCGCGCAAGCTGCGCGCCGGTGATGATGCGGGGGGCAATTATAGCCTCAACCGCGCGGCGGAGTTCTCGTTCGCTCTCACCTTGCCCGCAGCGGTGGCGCTGGTTGTCATTCCCCTACCGCTGGTTTCGGTGCTGTTCGAGCGCGGCGCCTTTAGCGCCACGGACTCCGCCAATACCGCGCTGGCCGTGGCAATCTATGGTGCCGGCCTGCCTAGCTTTGTCCTTGCCAAAGTGCTTGCGCCGCTGTTTTTTGCCCGTGAAGATACCAAAACCCCGTTTCGCTTTGCGCTGGTATCGATGGTGGTCAACGCCGCGCTAGCCATCGGCCTTGCGCCCTATATCGGGTTTCTCGCCGCGGCCATCGGCACGACCGTGGCAGGCTGGTCAATGCTGTTGCTGCTCTGGATCGGCAGCCGCCGGCTCGGAGCTGCCGCTGCGGTAGATGCCCGCCTGAAAAGCAAGGCTCCGAAAATCATATTTTCCAGTATCATCATGGGGGCGACCCTGCTGGCCGCTGCCTATTTGCTTGGCCCCTGGCTCTCGGGCGGCGCACTGCGCTATCTGGCGCTGGCCGGGTTGGTTCTTGTTGGTGCGCTAAGCTATGGCGGCGCGGCAATGGCCACGGGTGCCCTGCGTATTTCGGAGCTGAAAGCCATGCTGCGCCGCTAGCGGGCTTTTCAGGTGCCCCTTCTGCGGGCAGCGCGGATCCAGCCACGGATACGGTCCTTGCCGTCTGGCGCCAGAATATAAGCCAGCAGAAACCCGACAATAACCCCCGCAAGATCCGCCACCCAGCTACTGGACAGCCCGTAAAGCAGCGCAAACACGCTGCGAAAAACCAAAAACATGGCAACCGCGCTGAAGGCAGGTAAAATACTCACCCCCTCGGCCCGCAATTCGGCAATGCGGATCCATGTATAGGTGCCGATAAACCCGTAAAACACCGGGTAAGCCCCGATTAACGGAAAGCCGCCTTTGGGTGAAAACCAGCCAAAAACCAGCGCGCCGGCCAAACCGCAGCCAATAAAAAGAGCCAGCACGGCCAGCCCTGAAAAACGGTCGGAGATCATCTTGCCCATGCCGAGCAACAATGCGGATGCAACCAGCATGGTGGTGAAATCCGGATGCACAAAAATATAGCTCAAAAACGGCCAAATTACCTTTGGCTCCACTTTTCCACCTTGCAGGATATGTTCAAACACTGCCTGATGAAAGCCGAAGTTCTGCACCAGCTCCAGTCGCCAGCCCACGGCCTCCGGCCCGCCAATCCACCCCCGCTCGCCAGCTTGTAGCACAAATTCGATCAGCACCATCGCCCCGACCAGCAGCACTACAAAAGGTGAAATCGGATTGAATATCGCAGTCTTGGTTTTTTGCATCTCATCCATCGGGCTATCTATCCGGCGTGCGGCGCTTTTGTCCACCTCTGCGCGCAAATACCATGCCCAGCGCCCAGCCGGCAATAAAGCCGCCCAAATGGGCCTCCCATGCCAGTAACCCATCGGCAAGGAACCACAGCGCCACATTAAGCACCACCAGCGCGCCGATGAATTGCCAAATCGGCCGCAGGCTCAACCCCATCCGTCGCCGCGCGGTATATTCAAAATATTTCCAGACCCCGAAAAAGCCGAATACCGCCCCCGAAGCCCCGACCACCGGCGCCTGACCCGTAGAAAGCGCCAGATAGACAACCCCGCCCGCAACCGCGCTAACACCGAATACCAAAAGCAACTGCCCGTTGCCCAGCACTGCTCCCAACCGCTTGCCAAGGCCCAGAATAACCACGGTGTTCATTGCCATATGCAGCAACCCGCCATGCAAAAACGCATAGCTCAACAGCATAAGATAGCTCTGCCCGGAATAAGCCTCGCTCCAGCCGCCCCGCGCCACTTCCGGCCAGAGCGCGCCATAAACAAAAGCACCGTTGCGCAGATGGGTATCGGGCAGGATGCCCATATCCGAAGCCGCCAGCAACAGCTCCACCATCACCAGAATACCGGCAATATACTTGATCGACCACGGCAGTGGCTGAAAATTCTGGTCCTGCATTGCAGCACTCCTGTTGACGCGTTGCGCATGACGCGCGATAAACCGGCACAATCTACCCCAATGAAAGGGAACCACACCATGGCTGATGCGGTCCACACTCGTCGAGTCTTTTCCGGCATCAAACCCAGTGGCGGCTTGACGATGGGAAACTATCTGGGTGCTATCAAGCGGTTTGTCGAGATGCAATCGCCCGATACCCTGTCAATTTATTGCGTGGTTGATCTGCACGCAATCACGGTATGGCAAGAGCCGGCCGATCTGCGCCACGCCACCCGCGAGCTGGTGGCGGCCTATATCGCCTCGGGCATCGACCCTGAGCAATCGATCCTGTTCAACCAGTCGCAGGTATCCGCCCATGCTGAACTCGGCTGGATATTCAACTGTGTGGCCCGCGTGGGCTGGATGAACCGGATGACCCAGTTCAAGGACAAAGCCGGTAAAAATGCCGAGGCGGTATCGCTTGGGCTTTATGCATACCCTTCCCTGATGGCCGCCGATATTCTGGCCTATCATGCCACCCATGTGCCGGTCGGCGAGGACCAAAAACAGCATGTGGAGCTAACGCGGGATATCGCCGCCAAGTTCAACCACGACTACAAGGTGGATTTCTTTCCGCAGCCCGAACCGATTATTGACGGCCCCGCCACACGGGTGATGAACCTGCGCGATGGCTCCAGAAAAATGTCCAAATCCGGGGTTTCGGATATGGAGCGGATCAACATGACGGATGACGCTGCGCTGATTGCCAAGAAGTTCAAAAAGGCAAAATCGGATGCCGAGCCGCTGCCCGATAGTGTCGAAGGGTTGAGGGGGCGACCCGAGGCCAAAAACCTCGTGGAAATATACGCCGCGCTTTCGGATACCTCCGCGCATGCCGTGATCAAAGAGTTCGGCGGTGCGCAATGGGGCCGTTTCAAGCCAGCACTGGCGGATCTTGCGGTCGCCAAGCTGGAGCCGATCTCGCTGGAAATGGCCCGCCTGATGCAGGACCCCGCAGAGATCGACCGGATATTGGCCAAGGGTGCGGACAAGGCCAACGCCATCGCCCAGCCAATTCTGGAGCAAACCTATGATATCGTAGGATTTGTGCGGCGCTAACCTGTGGGCGGGGTCGCCCCCGCCCTAAAGCTCCTTATACATCACAAAAGCATCCACCAGCCCCAGCCGCTTGTGGCGAAAGGCTTTGGGCAGACGTCCGGCAATCTCAAACCCCTGCCGCTGCCACAGAGCCACGGCCCTCGTATTGGTGCTGACCACAAGGTTATACTGCATCGCCAGATACCCCTGCCGCCGCGCCTCGGCTTGTGACCAGATACACATTTCAGCGCCCAGCCCCTGCCCTCGCGCTTCCGGCGACACCGCATAGCCGGCATTGCACACATGCGCGCCCAGCGCCGGCTGATTCGGCTTGAGGTAAAACACCCCGAGCACAGCGCCGTCTTTTAGTGCCACATAGCTTTGCACCGGCGGGTTCATCCAATAGGCACGCGCCTCGCCCTCGGATATATCCATCGCTTGCGGATAGGTCTCTCCCGCCCGAAATTCCGGCGCCAGTATGTGCCAGACCATGGGCCAATGGCTCTTTTGCAAGGGGATAAATTCCATCATGTGCCCTTCTTTTGCTACATCTTCACCCTGTCTCTTGTGTCGGGTGCAACCCTGACATTCTGACGCACTCGTGATTTTGCTTCAACAGGGTTATATCTGTATCAACGAATATCTGTTTTAAGGAATACACCATGTACATGATATCCCGGGTTCTCCCGTTTATTGCCCTTGTTTTTGTGATCGCGACCGGGGCCAATGCCCAGGTGGCGCAGATCACCCCCGATGCGGCCCGCGCCAAGGCGCTCGCCGGGGAGCTGGTGTTGATAGATATCCGCCGCCCTGACGAGTGGGCCGATACCGGCCTTGCCGATATTGCCCTGAAGGCAGACATGACCGCGCCGGGTTTTATCAAGACCTTGCTCGATATCCGCGCCCAAAACCCGAACATTCCGCTGGCTCTGATCTGCCGTTCCGGCAATCGCTCGGGTTTTCTTACTGGCGAGCTTTATAATGCGGGCATGACCGACATCATAGACGTGGTTGAAGGCATGTCCGGCTCGGGGGTTGGCCCCGGCTGGATCCGGCGCGGCTTGCCGGTGCGCACAACCGATACGCCCGTGAGCGTGGATATCATCGCCCGGCAGCCCTGATATAGCGCCTTTTCGTTGCCCGGTTGCGCCCGAAGCGTTGTTGGGCAATGATAGAACCAGCAAACCGAACGGAGACCTGTGATGCGTAAATTTCTTGTGGTCATGGATGACAGCCCCGAATTCCTCAATGCCCTGCGCTTTGCCGCCATCCGCGCAAAAAAAACCGGCACCGGCGTTGAAATCCTCGGCGTGATAGCCCCCGAAGAATTCCAGCACTGGATCGGGGTTGGCGAAACCATGCGCGCCGAGGCTCGCGAACGCATCGAAGAGCATTTCAAGGTATTTTCGAAATGGATGGTCGACAAGGAAGGCATCAAGCCGGAACTGGTGATCCGCGAAGGCGAAAAGGTCGAGCAGGTACTGGCCCAGGTGCGCGAGGACAAGGATGTCGCTATTCTTATCCTCGGAGCAGGCTCCTCCGGCTCCGGCCCTGGCCCGCTGGTCAACCAGCTGGTGGTGCGCTCGGGTGGTGATATGCCCGTGCCGATCACCGTTGTGCCCGGCAGCATGACAAAAGAATCAATTATCGCCGTTTCCTGACCTCGCGTTTACCGTCAAAACAGCGCCTCGTACCACACCGGCATTACTTGACTTTTTTTGTCAGGCGAACCATAAAAAGCCAACTGCAAGAAAGGCCAGCCCATGTTTATCCAGACCGAATCCACCCCCAACCCGGCAACACTGAAGTTTTTACCCGGCCAGAGCGTTGTGCAAATGGGCACGGCCGATTTTCCGACCCGGGAAAGCGCAGCCTCCTCACCGCTCGCCACGCGTCTGTTCGGAGTTGAAGGGGTGTCAGGGGCGTTTTTTGGCCCTGATTTTGTGACCGTCACCAAAACCGATGCCACGGAATGGAACCACATAAAGCCCGCCATACTCGGGGCGATCATGGAGCATTACCAATCCGGTGATCCGGTGATGGATGACGAGAGCGGCACAGTTGGCCACGCGGAGCATGATGGCCCTGATTCTGAATTGGTAAAACAAATCAAAGAATTGCTGGATACCCGTGTACGTCCTGCCGTGGCACAAGATGGCGGCGACATCACCTTTCACGGCTTTGATCACGGCATTGTCTACCTCCATATGCAGGGCGCCTGCGCTGGCTGCCCGTCCTCGACCATGACCCTGAAAAGCGGCATCGAAAACCTGCTGAAGCATTTCATCCCCGAAGTGGTTGAAGTGCGCGCCGTAACCCTTTAGGCGCGATGACCCCAAAAGCTCTCGCCGCGCTGCACGCCTTGTGTTTCACCACGCCGCGCCCGTGGCGGGAAGACGAGTTTTCTACCCTGCTCGAAACCCCGGGCAGTTTTCCGGTTTTCCATACCAACGGCTTTGCCCTTGGCCGAATCGCTGGCCCGGAGGCGGAGCTTCTGACCATCGCGATTCACCCCGATGCCCGAAATGCCGGCCACGGCCAGCGCTTGATCGATGCTTTTCTCTGCGGAGCCGCAACCAGAGGTGCCCGCGAGGTCTTTCTTGAGGTGGCAACAAACAATCCGGCCGCCATAGCGCTATATCGCAAATCAGGCTTTCACAAAGTGGGTGAGCGCG
The DNA here is from genome assembly GCA_021647745.1 of Paracoccaceae bacterium. Classification (GTDB taxonomy): domain Bacteria; phylum Pseudomonadota; class Alphaproteobacteria; order Rhodobacterales; family Rhodobacteraceae; genus UBA3077. Next base: position 27,054 of record JAKIUB010000024.1, read on the forward strand.
CGAATTACTTCAAAGAAATCAGGGGTCCGGCACGCTCGGCGCTGGTCTTCAAATACACGTTCTAGCGGCTGGCACCTGCCTTGCGGGATGCCGGCGAATTATTGATGTGGGCATTTGGCTAAAAAACCATTGACCCCTGCCCCCGATACCCGCTTTACTTGGAAATCGTATTTTCGATCCGGCGGTGTGGGATTCTGCTCGCCCCGGCCAGTGATCGGATTTTTGCAGCATGGGAGAAAACATATGCAACTGCTCAAAACCCTAATCGCCACCACCGCACTGGTCGGCGCGGCCACATTTGCCAGCGCACAAGCCAACCCTGCCGTGATCTTTGACCTTGGCGGAAAATTTGACAAATCGTTCAACGAAATGTCTTACACCGGCGCCGAGCGCTTCAAGGAAGAAACCGGCATCGAATACCGTGAATTCGAGCTGCAATCCGACGCCCAGCGCGAGCAGGCCCTGCGCCGCTTTGCCCAGGCCGGTAATAACCCTGTTGTGGTTGCCGGCTTCTCGAACGCCACTGCCATGGCCACCGTTGCCCCTGATTTCCCCGACACAGATTTTGTCATCATCGACATGGTTGTTGATGCACCAAACGTGCGCTCGGTGATATTTGCCGAGCACGAAGGCTCTTATCTTGTGGGTGTTCTGGCCGCGATGGCCTCTGAATCCGGCACCGTGAGCTTTGTTGGCGGCATGGATATCCCGCTAATCCGCAAGTTCCAGTGCGGCTACACGCAAGGTGCCAAAGCGGCCAACCCTGACATCACCGTGCTGGCCACCATGACCGGCACCGATGGCTCGGCCTGGAACAACCCGGTAAAAGGTGGCGAACTAACCATGTCGCAGATCCAGAACGGCTCTGACGTGGTATTCGCCGCGGCTGGCGGCACTGGCCGTGGTGTGCTTCAAGCCGCCGCAGACGCCGGTATTTATGCCATCGGTGTGGACGCCAACCAGAACTACATGCAGCCCGGCACCATGCTGACCTCGATGCTGAAACGCGTTGATGTGGCGGTGTTCAATGCCTTTAACGACGTGAACAACGATGAGTTCACCGCCGGTATTCAGGTTATGGGCTTGGCTGAGGACGGTGTTGGCTGGGCGCTGGACGAGTTCAACGAAGGCCTGATCACCGACGAGATGAAAGCCGCTGTTGAAGAAGCCCGCGCCAAAATCATCTCGGGTGAAATCGTAGTTGCCGACTACATGGCCGACAATTCCTGCCCTGTAGAATAAGGCCATAAAATGTCCGAAGTGGCAGAAAATGCGGGGCGGCTCGATGTAGCCGCCCCTGCTATTGAACTGATAGGTATCTCCAAGGCCTTCGGGTCGGTGCAGGCCAATAAAGATATTTCCATGACCGTAGCCAAAGGCGCGATCCACGGTATTGTGGGCGAAAACGGCGCGGGGAAATCCACCCTGATGTCTATCCTATACGGGTTTTACAAAGCCGATTCCGGAAGCGTGAAAATCAACGGTGTGCCGACCGTGATCAACGATAGCCATGACGCAATCGCGGCGGGCATTGGCATGGTGCATCAACACTTCATGCTGGTGGATAATTTCACCGTGTTGGAGAACGTGGTTTTGGGGGCCGAAGAAGGTGCCACCCTTGGCCCGAGCTTGCGCAAGGCGCGCAAAGAGCTGAAGCGCTTGGCCGATGAATACGAGCTGGACGTGGACCCGGATGCCCTGATCGAGGATATTTCCGTGGGTTTCCAGCAGCGGGTGGAAATCCTGAAGGCGCTTTATCGCCAGGCCGAAATTCTGATATTGGACGAGCCAACCGGCGTGCTGACGCCCGACGAGGCCGACCACCTGTTTCGCATTTTGCGCAATCTGAAAGAACAGGGCAAGACCATCGTGATTATCACGCATAAATTGCGGGAAATCATGGATGTAACCGATAGTGTTTCGGTCATGCGGCGCGGCGAGATGACCAAAACAATCGCGACCTCCTCCACCTCCCCCGAAGATCTGGCCGAGGCCATGGTCGGGCGGCGAGTGCTGCTTGAAGTTAATAAATCTCCCGCGCAGGTGGGGGAAACTGTAATGGAAATCGTTAACCTCAGTGTGACCGATGCCCACGGAGTGAAGCGGCTAAAAAATGTCTCTTTCGAGTTGAAACGCGGTGAGATACTGGGCATTGCCGGTGTGTCGGGTAATGGACAATCAGAGCTGCTGGAAGTCATTTCCGGTATCGGCGCAGCCCAAAGTGGCGAGGTGCGAATGCAGGGCGAAGCGATAGATATATCGCCTAAAGCCAATGCCGGCATGCGGCGTGCGCGCGGCATCGGCCATGTGCCCGAAGATCGCCACCAGCGCGGGCTGGTCATGCCATTCATGACCTGGGAAAACACCGCATTTGGCTATCATAACGAGCCAGAATACAGCAAGGGTTTCGGCCTCGCCAACCAGAAATACATGATGCAGGACGCCCGCGAAAAGATGGAGCGCTTTGATATTCGACCGCCAATTCCGCAGCTTATAGCTTCGAGCTTTTCGGGCGGCAACCAGCAAAAGATCGTGCTGGCCCGCGAGATCGAGCGCAACCCCGATGTCCTGCTCATTGGCCAGCCAACGCGGGGCGTTGATATCGGCGCGATCGAGTTCATCCACCAGCAAATCATCAATCTGCGTGATGCGGGTAAAGCAATATTGCTGGTTTCCGTCGAGCTGGATGAAATACAAGCCCTGTCCGACCGGATATTGGTGATGTTTGACGGGGTTATACAGGGCGAACGCCTGCCCGAAAACACCAATGAAGGCGAGTTGGGTTTGCTGATGGCCGGCGTTGATCCGGAGGCAAAAGCATGAACAAGAACCTGCCCAAGTGGGTCGATCTCGGGTTGATCCCGCTTTTGACCCTGATGTTGGCTTTTGCGGTTTCGGGGTTGGTTGTGCTCTCGATCGGCCAAAACCCGATCGAGGTGGTCAAGGTTATGATTCAAGGGGCGTTTAACCCCTTTGGTATCGGCCACACCCTATACTTCACCACAAACTTTATCTTTACCGGGCTGGCGGTAGCCGTGGCGTTTCACGCGCGGTTGTTCAATATCGGTGGCGAGGGGCAGGCCGGACTGGCCGGGGTTGGCGTGGCGCTTGTGATGCTCTCCTATGATTGGCCACACTGGAGCATTGCCTTAATAGTTGGCACAGTTGCGGCGATGGCTTTTGGTGCGGCATGGGCCGCAATACCTGCCTATCTACAAGCCAAGCGCGGCAGCCATATTGTAATCACCACCATTATGTTCAATCTGATCGCAGGGGCGCTGATCGGATATTTGCTGGTTGGGCCGATGCAGGCTGAAGGCTCGCTGCCTGAAAGCGCAAAATTTCCCTCGGCAGCATCTTTGCCAACCATGTATGATATGCTGGGCTGGTTTGGTATCGGGTTTGATAAATACGCACCGGTGAATATCAGCTTTTTCCTGGCGCTGATCGCGGCTTTTTTAGTGTGGGTACTAATCTGGAAAACCCGGCTGGGTTATGAAATGCGGGCCTTTGGCCACTCTGAAAAGGCAGCGGTATATGCGGGTATTTCGCCTCTGAAAATCACCATGATCGCGATGCTTGTTTCAGGTGCGCTGTCGGGGATGATGGCAGTCAACACCGTGCAGGGGGAGGCTGAACGCCTGTTGCTGGGCGCGGTAGAAGGCGCCGGATTTATCGGCATCGCGGTCGCCTTGATGGGGCGTTCGCATCCGGTGGGCGTGGTGCTGGCGGCTTTTTTGTTTGGCATTCTAACCCAAGGCGGGGCCGAACTTCAGTTTACCCTCGGCATTCCGGCGCAGATGATCACGGTTATTCAGGCGCTGATCATAATGTTTACCGGCAGTCTGGAAAACATGGTGCGTATTCCGCTTGAGAAAATATTCCTGAACGCAGGCAAAAGAGGGCGCGCGTGATGCTGGATTTCCTGACAAACGATTTGTTGCAGCTCAGCGATTCTGCTGTGCGCTTTGCCATTCCGCTGCTGCTGGCCTGCCTGGCGGGCCTATATTCCGAACGCGCCGGTATATTCGATATCGGACTGGAAGGGAAAATGCTGGTGGCTGCTTTTGCCGGCGGCGCGTTTTCGGCTTTTGCCGGCATGTCAGTGGCAGATGGTGGCTGGGGCATGGGCGGCTGGGCAGTCTGGGTCGGGCTGGGGGCGGCTATTTTTGCCTCGATCATGCTCTCCATGATTCACGCGTTTGCCTCCATCACCCTACGGGGAAACCAGCTAATCTCGGGGGTCGCAATCAACTTTTTCGCTGCCGGCATCACTGTGCTGGTCGGGCAATACTGGTTCAAAATGGGGGGGCAAACCCCACAGCTGCGTGGCGGCCAGCGCTTTGAGCCGATCACCCTGCCTTTTGCCGAAGCGTTGCGAGATGTACCTGTGATCGGGTCAATTTATTATGACCTGATATCGGGGCATAATATCATCGTTTATCTCGGTTTTCTTATTGTAGCCCTGACATGGTGGATATTGTTTCGCACCCGCTTCGGGCTTCGCATGCGCGCCGTGGGCGAAAACCCGGGCGCGGTAGATACCGCTGGTATTTCAGTGGTCAAGCTGCGCTATTCGGCATTGATCATCACCGGTATCCTCTGCGGGTTGGCCGGCGCCTATCTCAGCCTTGGCACGGCCGCCGCCGGTTTTGGCAAAGATATGACGGCAGGGCGGGGTTTTATCGCCCTTGCCGCACTTATTTTTGCCAAATGGAAGCCGATCCCCGCCATGTGGGCAACCCTGCTTTTTGGCATGTTGGAGGCGATCGGCAGCAAATACCAAACCCTCGACCTTGGCATTATAGTGCTGCCCGGGCAGTTTATGCAGGCTCTGCCCTATATCCTGACCGTGGTTATTCTAGCGGGTTTTGTGGGTAAGGCCATCCCGCCAAAAGCCGGTGGAGAGCCTTATATCAAAGAACGGTGAAGCACGAGTGCCGGCAAGTATCCGGTCAGCGCTGTTTCGGCCAAGCTGGTGGTGGGTACACTTTGGGGTTTGCGTGTGGCTGTATTTGGCGGGTGGAGGCATTATTACGAGCGCGGATAAGCCGATGCTATGCGGGTGGCCTTTGCATGCAACAAGGCTTGGCATTCGCTGGCACAGCTTGCCTGACCGCTTCAAGCTATAAAAAAAGCCGCCCGAAATGGAGCGGCTTTTTGTTTAAAAACGTCAGGCTTAAAACCCGAGGCCTTCGTATTTCTTTTTGAACTTCGATACACGGCCGCCGGTATCCAGCAGGCGATGTCCGCCACCGGTCCAGGCAGGGTGAACCGTCGGGTCAATATCAAGCACAAGCTCTGTGCCCTCTTTGCCATAGGTGGATTTCATCTTCAGCACGTCGCCATTGGTCATTTTCACGTCGATCATGTGATAATCGGGGTGGATGTCTTTTTTCATCGTTTTGCTCCTCATTGCAAAGTGGCGCTTACTTTGCGTCTTTTCTGGGCTTGTAGTTGGTATCTTCGACAATACGGGCCGACTTGCCGCGACGGGCGCGCAAGTAGTAAAGCTTGGCGCGACGAACACGGCCGCGACGCACCACGGTGATGCTTTCGATATTGGGCGAGTGGAGCGGAAACACACGCTCGACACCTTCACCAAAAGAAATTTTACGCACGGTAAACGCCCCTGCGATACCGCTGCCACCTTTGCGGGCAATGCACACACCTTCATAATTCTGCACACGAGAGCGGGTGCCCTCGGTCACTTTATAGCCAACGCGGATGGTGTCACCGGCCTTGAAATCCGGGATATCGTTACCGAGCGCCACAATTTGCTCGGCTTCGAGCTGTTCAATGATATTCATCGTTCTTCCTTTGCTCACCTTTAGCGGTGAAGTTGTTCGCGTCCGAGAGCTGCCGGTCTGCCACCGAGTCCGCATATAGCGCTCGCCAGAGGTCGGGACGACATTGCTTTTACCTACTTCACCGCGCCACTGTCGCTCTCTGGCCCGAAAGGAGAATCCCGAGCTTCCTGCAACCCGCAGCAATAGCAGGCCATCCCAAACGATTCGCACCGTTCAGGACAGGCGGGGTATACGGCTATTTCCCAAAGAGTTCAAGTCTTGCCTTGCAGCATCTGCATGCGCACCGCGCTCCTCCCGCCCTGCCTCACAGAAAACACATTATTCTCAAAATACCGCTTGTATACACCCTAGATTCGCGGATAAACCCGTCCTCGGAGACGTGGCCGAGTGGTCGAAGGCGCTCCCCTGCTAAGGGAGTATACCGGGAACGGTATCGAGGGTTCGAATCCCTTCGTCTCCGCCAGACACCCATTTTGTTGAGTTTCTTTTGATACGACTTAACGCTGTTTACCCCTTATATTTAAGGCTTACATGGCCTTGCTGCTACGTTTTCTTTACTTTCAGTTTGATTTTGTTATACTCGCTGTGTGGTATGAAGCGTGGTAGAAATCTCAATGAGCCATTTAACGGGCAAGCTTACAAAACGCATAATCGACTCGCTACCAGCCGGACGGCATGGTGACGGCAACGGGCTTTTTCTGGTTGTTGACCCTTCAGGGGCGCGGCGGTGGGTGCTTCGGGTGACCGTAAAGGGCCAGAGAAACGCTAAGGGTGCACCATTGCGCACTGACTTTGGATTGGGCGGGGCCAACGTCACTTCGCTTAATATAGCGCGTGAGCGGGCTTTAAAATATCGCATGATGGCCAAGCAAGGGATAAACCCTAAATATAGCGCGGTGGGCGCAATCCCGACCTTTGCGGAAGTGGCGCGGCAAGTGCATATGGAACGGCTGCCAACGTGGCGCAACAAAAAGCACGGTGACCAGTTTATCAACACATTGCGCGATTATGCCTTTCCAAAAATAGGCAGGCGCTTGGTGTCGGAAATTGGACAACCGGAAATTTTGGCTTGTCTTTCACCGATTTGGACCCAAAAGCATGAAACTGCCAAAAGGGTCGCCCAGCGCCTAAAAATAGTGCTGGACGTGGCCAAGTCCAAGGGTTGGCGCACGGGGGAAAACCCCGTTACCGCCATTAAGGATGCGGGAGTGCTGCCCAAAGTCAAAGCGAAGGTGAAGCACCACATGGCCATGCACTGGCAGGACGTGCCAGCCTTCTATGCCGATTTACAAAACCGTTCTGCCATGGCCGCCAAAGCGCTTATGTTCACCTGCCTTACGGGGTCGCGCACGGGTGAGGTGCTGGGCGCACGCTGGGCCGAATTTGATTTTGAAAAGCGGCTTTGGAATGTGCCAGAGGAACGCATGAAAGCGGGCCAGTTGCATCGGGTGCCGCTCACCCCTGCCATGCTTGAAATCATCGAGCCGCTCAAGGCGCTGCAAAGCGAATACGTGTTTGAGGGCCAAAAGCGCCATAACCCGCTTTCCAACATGGCTATGCTGATGCTGTTGCGGCGGATGGGGGTTGAGGGGGTAACGGTTCACGGTTTTAGAAGCACCTTCAGGGATTGGGCCAGCGAGATTGCCAACGCTCCGCGTGAGGTGGCCGAAATGAGTCTCGCTCACAATGTCGGTAACAATGTGGAACGCGCCTACGCCCGTTCGGACCTGTTCGACCGCAGGCGTATTCTGATGGACCGATGGTCCGGATTCGCGACTGGAGAAGATGGAAAAATAGTGAGAATTGGATGATGGGACAGGGTTATAAGGATTTACGCAACACAAGCACATTTTGGAAAATCAATTTCATGGGAGAAGACCTAAGGGAGTTGAATATTCTACCTTTCCCGGATTGGCAAAATATTAAAACAAATACACAACTTTGGTTCGATACCGGCCATCCGTTTTATCTGAATCGCGCATGCGATATTTGCCAAAAATTCGAAATACCTTTCCCCACGCTCTTAATTGAAGAAACACTCAAGCTAGGGGAGAGTTTCCGAAAAAGTGAGGTGCAAAGCCGCCCAAAAGACACAAAGCCTCTCAGGAAAATGGCAAATGATGAAGCAATGGTATTCGTTGTAAATCTCATATTCATCGGGGCCACATTGAAAGAAGCGTCAGCAAAAGCAGCTACGTGGTATTCCAACGTACATCCAAAACTCCCTCTCAAAACAGCCAGCGGAATCGAGCGTGATTACAGTGAGACGTGGAAGGCGAGTGGATATGAAAAAGAATGTTTTGAGCAGTTTAAACGCACAGACCAAAGCAACCCAGAATGGCGCAACGCTTGGGAGGAAATCCGGCGGTCCACCCCAGAGGCCATAGGAAAATTGAAAGGAAATAGACGAAACGAGTAAGGGTGGGGAAAATAAATAAAGTTACCCGCATACTTTCAATCTATATGAAAATATTTGTTGTTCATCGAAGCCAACTCAAAGAGGTTAAAGATGGCACACTTATTTGACAACACCCGCAACTACTGTTTGGGTGACCCCGAACTTGAAATCATTGGCACCCGCGAAAAGCTGGCACAATGGAGGCACCGCAACTATGGACCTCCATACCTAAAATTAGGAAAAAAAGTTATTTATCGGGGTGTCGATCTAAACGCATGGGCCGAAGCCCACCGCGTAACCCCTGACGCCGCATAAGCAACCCGCGCAGAATTTAATCAGGCGCGGGCTGGTGAAATGTGGCTTTGGTATGAACACCACCACCATACCAGATGCGCCCTGTCTATGAAAGGATTTTCCAATGGCAGGCAATTCTAAAAACACGATTTTCACCGTAACAAATCCCAATGGGAACACTTTCAGGCGCACCCTGAGGGGCCGCAATCGCTGGGCAATGTTGCGCCTTATCGAGGCGGGCAAAGCGGGCTGCACCCCTATCACGCAACCTGCGCCGCGCTGGTCAGCATATATTCACAATCTAAGAGAAATGGGCGTTGAAATCAAAACCGTAATCGAGCGCCACGGCGGCACCTACGCAGGAAATCACGGCGTTTACATTCTGCTGGCTGAAGCGGCAATCATATTGGCAGGGGCCGCATAATGGATGCGCAAAACCTCACTCGCCAGCTTGGCGGCAAATGGCATGGAGGCGCGGGCCAAGCGCCTTGCCCTGTCTGCCAACCCGAGCGCCGCCGCGACCAAAATGCGCTTAGTCTCAAAGACGGCACTAACGGCACGCTTTTGCTTTATTGCTTCAAATCAGGATGCAGCTTTGAGGAATTGACCCTTAGCCTTTCCTTACCTTTCAAAAAGGCCGCATTGGACTTTGACGCCCAGCGCAAAGCCAAAGAGCAAGATTCCCGCATCAGGGAAAAGAACCTAGGCACCGCGCGCGCTATGTGGCAACGCGCCCAGCCGATTGCAGGCAGCAAAGCCGAAGCCTATTTACGGGCACGCGGGATAACCTGCCCCATGCCAGAAACCCTGCGCTTTGTGCCGGACCTATACCACGCCCCAAGCGGGCAATGGTGCTGTGCCATGCTGGGCAATATTGAGCCAACGGGCGGCGTTCACCGCACCTTTTTTAGTAAGCAAGGTCA
>JAKIUB010000025.1 GCA_021647745.1 Paracoccaceae bacterium
CCTTGCACTTTCATAAGTAAACACCGCCTCCAGCGGCTGGTCAAACACCCTCGCGATTAAAAATGCCAGCTCAAGCGATGGCGAATATTTCGCCTTTTCAATCGCCACGATGGTTTGGCGTGTCACCCCGACAATCTCCGCCAGTTGCTTCTGGGTCATCTCTCCATGCTCAAAACGCAAGCGCCGGATTATGTTGCTGACCTGCCCCTTTTCCACGCTAAAACCCCCGCCGATAAAGCGCCAGCCGCAGCACGGCCTCCAGCACCCCGGACAGGGCAAAAACCGCCAGCATCAGATTGAAAACCATAAATGCACTGCTGCCAAGCGCCATCATCACCATGGCTCCCACATAGCCGATCCCCTGAAAATGATAGGATATCCGCACCGCCCTAAGCTCGATCAGCTTGTCGCGCTCGTCAAACAGGGTGCTTGGGTTGGAATCCTTGTCGCCAATGGCAAAGATGATGTTGAACAGGATCATCATCGCTATATTTACCACAATTCCGCCGCCAATCAGCCACAGGATCATCTGGCCAAGCCGCATCAGCCCCTCTGGCCCGTCAAAGCGCCCATCACCATACATACCGTTGATCATGTAAAAATATACGCTGAAAACCAGTACCGTGCTGGCCAGCGAGGCATAGATATTCTTGACCTCAAAGTTCATGTTTTTCTCCTTCTGCACCGAATCGTGTAAACAATTCTTTACATCAAGTATGCTTTTCTTTACGCTGAGTCAAATATCTTTAACATTGCCATCACTCACTTCCCCCTCCCCGCTGAATAGGCTAAATCTGCCCATGACGCTTACGGTTTCCAAGCTTGGTCCAGCCCGATTTACCTATCTCGTTGATTAAACTGCGCTATGCAAAATTGGGTGATATGGCCATTGGTTGTCAATGAGCGTTTAAAACTGCCCCCCTTTGAGAAGGAGCTTTATTCTTAAAAGCAGACTACCATTTACAGGATCGCCGCCGGCACCTCGGCCATGCACAGCCTTCACCGCACATACATCAGATATATATAGGCCCCCACGACCAAGGTTACCGGCCATAACAATATCGCCAGCCGTATGCTCCAGCGGATCAAAAAACGGGTCAGCCACCAAAGCATTGTTCAACCTCTATACGCAGTAAGCGGGTGCTAAACCCATGCCTAGCATGGCATAATCCACTTCCGTTAACCACCCCGCCCCAAGCAAAAGTGGTGCCGCGCGGCGCGTGTACGCCCGCACAACACCCGACGAGGTTTAACGCGCCGCCACCGATCGCAGCGAGGCCATAGCCCACCGACACTAGCCGATGGGCCTAAATCTTAGTGCAGCACCGCCGGACCAGTGCTGATAAGCAACCCGCTTTCATCCGCTGAAATCGGGATGGTCGCCCCGTCCAGCACCTGCCCCGAAAGCAAAAGCTCCGCCAGCTGGTTTTGCAAGGCCCGCTGGATCACCCGCTTCAGCGGCCGTGCACCATAGACCGGATCATAACCTTCATCCGCCAGCCATTTTCGCGCCGCATCATCAAACTCCAGCGTAATCTTGCGATCCACCAAGCGGCGCTGCAATATCCCGATCTGGATGTCGACAATCCCGTCCATATCAGCACGGCTGAGCCTATCAAAGATCACGATTTCATCCAAGCGGTTCAAAAACTCGGGGCGAAAATGCCCGCGCACGGCTTCCATTACCTGTTCTTTGGCGGCGTCCACATCGGCGTCATCCGGCAGGGTTGATAGTGCCTGCGAGCCAAGATTACTGGTCAGAATAATCAAGCTATGCTTGAAATCCACCACCCGCCCCTGCCCATCGGTCAGACGGCCATCATCCAGCACCTGAAGCAGCACGTTAAACACATCCGGATGCGCCTTTTCGACCTCGTCAAACAGGATCACCTGATAAGGCTTGCGCCGTATCGCTTCGGTCAGCACCCCGCCCTCGTCATAGCCGACATAGCCCGGAGGCGCCCCGATCAGCCGCGCCACGGAGTGCTTCTCCATGAACTCCGACATATCAATGCGCACCATCGCTTGGTCGTCATCAAACAAAAACTCCGCCAGCGCTTTCGTCAGCTCGGTTTTGCCCACGCCGGTTGGCCCGAGAAACAGGAAGCTGCCCTGCGGACGGTTCGGGTCGGCCAAACCAGCCCGCGAGCGCCGCACCGCATTGGCCACAGCGCGCACGGCTTGCCCCTGCCCGATTACCCGCTTGCCAAGCTCGGCCTCCATGCGCAACAGCTTGTCACGCTCGCCTTCCAGCATTTTATCAACCGGAATGCCGGTCCAGCGCGCCACAACCCCGGCCACATGCTCTGCCGTCACGGCTTCTTCGACCATCACGTCACTTTCTTCGGCTTCCTCGGCCTCGGCCAGCTCTTTCTCCAGCTTGGGGATCACCCCGTAAGAAAGCTCGCCCGCCTTGCCAAGATCACCCTCGCGCTTGGCTTGCTCCAGCCGCGCCCGCGCCTGCTCCAGCGCTTCTTTTATGTCGCGCGCGCCGGCCAGCTTGTCGCGCTCGGCCTGCCAGCGGCTGGTCATGGCGTCGGATTCCTCTTGCAGCCGCGCGAGGTCCTTCTCCAGCTTTTCCAGCCGGTCCTTGCTGGCTTGGTCTTTCTCCTTCTTCAGCGCCTCGGACTCGATGCGTTTTTGCAAAATCTCGCGATCAATCGCGTCCAGCTCCTCGGGTTTGCTATCAGCCTCCATCCGCAAGCGCGCAGCCGCCTCATCCATCAGGTCAATCGCCTTATCGGGCAAAAACCTGTTGGTGATATAACGGTCAGACAACTGCGCCGCCGCCACCAGCGCCCCGTCACTAATGCGAATCCCGTGATGCAGCTCGTATTTTTCCTTGATGCCGCGCAGGATGCTCACGGTATCCTCCACCGTTGGCTCCTCGATCAACACCGGCTGGAAACGCCGCGCCAAGGCCGGATCTTTTTCTATATATTTGCGGTATTCATCCAGCGTGGTTGCACCCACGCAGTGCAAGTCGCCCCGCGCCAAAGCAGGCTTCAAAAGGTTGGACGCATCCATCGCCCCGTCGCCCTTGCCCGCGCCGACCAGCGTGTGCATTTCATCGATAAACAGGATGATATCACCCTCGGCATCGGTCACTTCATTCAGCACCGATTTTAGGCGTTCCTCGAATTCACCACGATACTTGGCACCGGCTATCAGCGCCCCCATATCCAACGCCATCAGCTTTTTACCGGCAATCGAATCCGGCACATCGCCATTCACGATCCGAAGCGCCAGCCCCTCGGCGATCGCGGTTTTGCCCACGCCCGGATCACCAATCAGCACCGGATTATTCTTGGTGCGGCGGCTCAGCACCTGCATCGTGCGGCGAATTTCCTCATCGCGGCCAATGATCGGATCAATCTTGCCCTCACGCGCCGCTTCCGTCAAATCACGGGCGAATTTTTTCAGCGCCTCATAGGTATCCTCGGCGCTAGCGCTATCGGCGGTGCGGCCATTCCTGATTTTGTTGATCGCCTCGTTCAGCGATTGCGCGGTCAGGCCAGCCGCCTTCAGCGCCTCAGCCGCCTCGGATTTCACAATCAACAGCGCGGTCAGTATCCGCTCGACGGTCACAAAACTATCGCCGACCTTTTTGGCGATTTGCGCCGCCTCGTCCAGCACCTTGTTGGTTTTGCTATCCATATAAAGCTGGGTGTCGCCCTCGACTTTGGGCAGCTTTCCAAGGCTGGTTTCCACCGCGCGCAGGGCCACCACAGGGTCTCCGCCGGCTGATTTTATCAGGTTGCCCGCCATGCCCTGCTCATCATCCAGCAGCGCCTTTAGCAAGTGTTCGGGCAAAAACCGCTGGTGGTTTTCGCGTTGTGCAATCGTCTGCGCGGCCTGCACAAAGCCCTTTGAGCGCTCGGTGAACTTTTCGAAATCCATGTCTCTCTCCTTTAAGCATCCATATATTGGCGCCCATCCGGCACGCCATAACGGCCTTCACATCAAGCCGCCCATATGGCGCGACCTTTGCTATATAAATGGGGTCGAAAATTACCTCCTGCAAGAGGGGGTTTGGTAATTACCCACTAAGGTGCTAGGATTTTCCAACAGGAGGAAAACCCATGCGCAGCCTAGCCGATATCCGCGCCCGCACCCCGAAATCAGAAATCTTTCGCGGGCAAATCCAGCACGCGATGCTGGCAATTTTGCTGGTGGCCGGCGCCTGCAGCTGGCTGATGGATAATGGCGGCGGGCTATGGGGGGTTTCCGCGCTAACATGGGCCAAGATCGCGCTGGCCGTCACGGTCGCACACCAAATTATCGTTGCCGTAGTTTTTCGTTTGCAGTTGCACCTTAATCTAGCGGTGCGGCTTTTCGGAGACAAGGCCCTCGCCATCTGGGGTGCTATATTCCTGCCGATGCTGGCCGCGCGCCCGCTTTTGGTGCTGGCTACAGGGCTGGCCAGCATCGGCACTCTGGAAGGCAGCCGCATGGTGCAGCTCATTGCCGGCAGTGTGTTGCTGGTGCCGTTGATCTGGGGCATGCATTCGGTGATCAAATATTTCACCATCCCGCGCGCCCTTGGAGGTGATCACTTCTATGATCGCTATGCCAATATGCCGATGGTCAATCAGGGCATTTTCAAGTATTTCGAAAACGGCATGTATAGCTTTGTGTTTCTGGGGTTTTGGGCCATCGCGCTGCTCACCGGCTCATGGAACGCGCTGGTGCTGGCGCTATTCCAGCATGCCTATATCTGGGTGCATATGTATTGCACCGAAGAGCCTGATATGCGGATCATCTACCGCGATGTTGCATAGCCCGCCGGCTTGCCCTATGCAGCCCTGAAAACAGGAACCAGCCCCATGCCAAAGCCAGCGTCAAATTCCGACCCCCGCCTGATCGTCGCCCTTGATGTGCCCAGCGCGCTGGAAGGCCTCGCGCTGGCCGAAAAGCTCGGTGATAGCGTCAGCTTTTATAAAATCGGGCTGGGTATGCTAACGGGCGGCGGGCTGGCCTTGGCGATCGAACTAAAGGAAATGGGCAAGCGGGTGTTTCTGGATATGAAGCTGTTTGACATTCCGGCGACTGTTGAAAAAGCCACGCGCGGGCTGGCGCAATATGATCTTGATTTCCTAACCGTGCACGGTGATCCCCATGTGGTGCGCGCCGCTATCGCAGGCCGTGGCAATAGCGCCACCAAAATCCTCGCCGTCACCATCCTCACCGCGATGGAGCGCAATGATCTGGATGAATGCCTGATCAAATCCGGCGAGCTGCATGATCTGGTGGTGGAGCGTGCCCGCCTGGCCTTTCTGGCGGGCGCGGACGGCGTGATCGCCTCCCCGCAGGAAGCCGCCCTGATCCGCGCCCTGCCCGAAGCCGGGGGCAAGCTGATCGTCACCCCCGGTGTGCGCATGCCGAACGGTAAAAATGGCGACCAAAAACGGGTGGCAACGCCGGCGCAGGCCATCGCCGGGGGCGCTGATTACCTCGTGGTCGGGCGTCCCATATGGCAGGCCCCCGCCCCCAAAATCGCCGCCCGCCGGATCATTGAAGATATGGCAAAAGCCAACGGCAAAAACACCCGGCTTCACTAACCGGCCCTGCCAACCCAAAAGAACATCTTGCGAACATCTCCCGTTTTGGCAATAATATCCCATGCCTGACGCGATTCCCGCCCTTTGCCGAGACTGCCTACACCCGTTTTCTGCCGGCGGACCATGCCCAAAATGCCATTCCCCCCGCATCATTCGGCACGCAGAATTATGGCGGCTATCCATTGCCCATATGGATTGTGATGCCTTTTACGCCTCTGTTGAGAAGAGGGATAACCCAGCCCTGCAGGGCAGCCCGTTGATCGTCGGAGGTGGCCGGCGCGGGGTTGTTACCACCGCATGCTATCAGGCGCGGATTTTCGGGGTGCGCTCGGCAATGCCAATGTTTCAAGCCCGCAAGCTTTGCCCGCAGGCCACCATTGTGCCCCCACGAATGGAAGCCTATGTCGAGGCTTCCCGCCAGATCCGCAGCTTGATGGACAAATTAACCCCCGCGATAGAGCCGCTATCGCTTGACGAGGCCTTTCTGGATTTGACCGGTACAGCCCGCTTGCACAAGGCCCCGCCGGTGGTGCTACTGGCCAAACTGGCCAACCGGATACAGGCTGACATCGGCATCACCATTTCGGTCGGTCTATCGCATAATAAATTCCTCGCCAAGATCGCCTCGGATCTGGATAAGCCCCGCGGCATGGCCCTGATCGGCAAGGCGCAAACCCGTGAATTCCTCAAGGGGAAGCCGGTGGGCATACTCGGGGGGGTTGGTCCCGCAATGCAGCATTCGCTCGCGCGCAACGGCATTCGCACCATTGATGATTTGCTGCGTTTTTCGGCCAAGGAACTGACGGCGCGCTATGGCAGTATCGGGCTGCGCCTTTATGATCTTTCTCGCGGGAAAGACTCCCAAAAAATAAGTGCGCAAACCAAGGTGAAGAGTATCTCGCACGAGACCACCTTCGAGGTTGATACCGCTGACCCTGATACACTGGACGGCCATCTCTGGCGGCTAAGCGTGCAAACAGCCGATCGCGCCAAAGCGCAGGAAAAGGTTGGCAAGGTGATTGTTCTCAAGCTAAAAACCAGTGATTTTCGTAGCCTTTCCCGCCGGTTAACTATCGACACACCAACCAACCATGCCGATACTATTTATACCATCGCCAACCGGTTACTGCAAAATGCACTACCCCACGCCCCCTTTCGCTTGCTCGGGACCGGCCTGATGGAGCTAAGTGCGCAAAGCTCCGCCCCCCCGATACCCGACCTGCTGGACAGCGAAGCCCCCAAACGCCAGAGCATAGAGAGCGCAACCGATAGCATTCGGCGAAAATTCGGCAAAAAATCCATCCAGAAAGGGCGCGCGCTCAAATGATTTTGCTGCATGGCATTAAAGCACTGCATTGCAAAACCACCTGAAAAACACCCGCCCCACGGAAGGTTTCCCCCTATTACCCGAGGCCATGTGCTGCGCAGTCTTTTTTTGCTAAAGGGCTATTCAGCAGCCATCCCCTGAGCCGCAGGCAGAATATCGGCAAGCCGCACCACCACCTCGGTAAGGCGCGCCTGAAACTCCGCGAAGCCAGCGCGCGGTATGATCCGCTTTTCATCCATATACAGGCTGCGGTCGATCTCCACCTGAATCGCGTGCACCCCACGATGGGGCTTACCATAATGCCGGGTAATATAGCCCCCGGCAAACGGAACATTTCGGGCCACAGAAAAACCGGCATCGTTAAAAATACCGGCCACGGCATCACTGATCCAGTGATCACAAGAGGTGCCATACCGGTCCCCTAAAATCACCTCAGGCCGTTTTGTCAAGAACCGGCGGGCACCGAGAGCCGAGCGCGGCATTGAGTGGAAATCAAATAGGATACAACGGCCAAACCGTGCTTTTTGCTCCTCAATCAAGCCCTGAAGTGCCCCATGATAAGGATAATAGGCTTCCTCCAGCCGTGCCCGCGCCATATGTAGAGGTATCTTTCCAAGCTGTATCGCCCGGCCATTTGCCACCACTCGGGGAATAACCCCGAGCCCTGCCGCAACCTTCCGGTTTGCCAGCTGCGGGGCCGCGCCATAAATGATCGCGGGGTCAAGATCACCTGCCTCGCGATTCAGGTCAACATAGGCGCGGGGATAGCGGGCTAAAAGCACAGGAGCGTCAAGTTTGTCGGGGAAGAATCTATCCACAAACGCATCTTCAGAAGAGCGTAGCAGCAAGGGAGAAAGGCAGGAATGGTGCAAAAATCCGGCAGGGTAATCCGCCCCGCTATGGGGGCTGGAAAACACCGCACAGGAGCGCGGTATCGCTGCCGCTTTCAAAAAATACGCCTTGTTTTGCATACACTAAACTCTCTTTACGGTTCAGTATGTTAGCATATCCAACCTAGCACCCCAACGGGAATTCCCCTCAAACCCTCCTGATCTTCGTTTTCTGCTGCAAAACCGCTTGAACCCCTGCGCGCTTGCCCTTATAGACACAGCACACAGGCGTGGCGATAGCTGGGCTTGTTGCTTTTTTCGGGCGTATAGCTCAGTGGGAGAGCACTTCGTTGACATCGAAGGGGTCACTGGTTCAATCCCAGTTACGCCCACCATTTTCCGCTCCGACGGAATGAATATTAACCGGCGCCAGCGCGCCCAAAATTGGAGAGAGACTATGAAAGTCAAGAACTCGCTTCGCTCCCTGAAGGGCCGCCATCGCGATTGCCGTATTGTGCGCCGCAAGGGCCGCGTATATGTGATTAACAAAACCCAGCCACGCTTCAAGGCGCGTCAGGGCTAATACCCTGTCGATAAAAAGAATTATGACCGCGCAGCTTTAGCTACGCGGTCCTTTTCTTTTGTGCATCCCTATTGGTTAAGCAAAAGCCGCCGGATCATATCCGCCGAAACATACCCGGTAGCTGGCATCCTGCGATCGCGCTGAAAAGCGCGGAAACCTTGCCGCGACCAAAGGTCAAACACCCCGTCGCGCACACCCACACGGTAACCAAGGTCAGCAATGCGTTGTTCGATCAGGAGCCGTGTCAGAGAATTCAGCCGCAGCGCATTTTCCTGACGTTTTGCATCGTTTTCCACATTTTGCGGCGGAGAACTGATTCGCTGCAAAGCAATCTCGCGATAGCGCCCGTTCGGGAAGCTTCTCAGATACTGCCGGTAGGAGCGCTCCGTATTGACCCGCTCCGCCTCCGCCCAGGCTCTTGCATCGGCGCGGCCATTAAACCGCTCCAGTTCTGCACGGGCACGGTTGGCAAATAGCCCCTCCGGGTAGCGCTCCAGATAGCGGCGCAAACCGCGCTCCGAGCCACTCGCCCCCGTTTCAGCCCAAAACCGCCGATCCTGAGCCTCGTAGTTTTCGCGTTCTATCCCGGCTTGCCGGCGAAGCGCCTGCAACTGCTCTCCCGTAATAAATCCGGTGCGTTCAAAGCGCTGGCTACGCTGCCAATCACGAATTGAGCTGCGTGTGCCTGCTCCAAATATCCCGTCGATCCCCCGGGTATTATAACCCATAATTGTCAGATCCTGCTGAATCCGGCGGCGGTCACTCCGGCTTAAACCGAGACGCTTTTCGATATCTTCCGGCGTCAGTGCCGCAGGGGGCAGATTACTACCTTGTCGGCCATGCATCACGAGCCTTGAAGGCACATCGCCCGAAATTTTTAGCCCGCCCATATAGCCATTCACCACATCTCCGATGCGGGTATTGATGCGCAAAAAGCGGTCTTGCAATGTGGCTCCAAGCTCGCCGTAATCGCCAGTAACCATCATCACCCCGCGCGGTAAGCTTACACCCGACACCCCCGCCGCAACCCCGCGCACAGACAAAACAGAACGCCCGGAATTTCCGACGAACATTAGCCCTTTACCGCGTTTTTGCCCCAGCAGCACCGCCAGATAATCCAGCGACACCCCCCGGAACTCGACACTGGTAACAGAGGACGCCGCTATATCTGAAGGTAAAAACCACGATCTCCCGCGAAAGTTGGCCATATGGCCCTGTAGGCTGACCACAGCAATATCCGCATGGTCCAGCCGTTGGGCGAACCGCTCTATCTGCTGGCGGGTCTCCAGCCGGTTAAGGTCCCTTCCCTCGATCACTTCATACCCGCTATCGCGAAACGCCCGGACAATCTGCTGATGCTGGCGCGCAATGCCGGGGACATTGACCCCTTGTTCATAGTTGCTGTTGGACAGAACCAGTGCCAGATTTTGTGCTGCCGCTGCCGTAATATTCAGCCCCATCAGGGCAACCACCAAAGGAACTATTTTTAAAAAATGCATGCCAAACCTCCTGAATCACCCAGACAGATTAGCGCATTGCAGCCGCAAAACCACCCCTTACACTATTTGCGTTTCTCGGGCAGCTAGGATTAGTCATAATTCCGCTTATCATCTATCACCTTACCATCTTTCGGCAAGCTGTCAGGTGGCACAATTTCCACCACACCGCGCAGTTTAAACGTAGCCTGAACCGATGTCTGTAGCGCCTCGATATCCGCCCCGACAGCCTCGACCATCACCCGCATCACATCCTGCTCGCCGGCACGTTCGGCAATCACCCGCACCTTCTTTACCTCGGGGTGGCGCGCCACAAGTGCCGCCACCTGCTCTGGGCGTACAAACATACCTTTTATCTTTGTGGTCTGATCCGCACGGCCCATCCAGCCCTTGATGCGCATATTAGTGCGGCCACAAGGCGAAACACCCGGCAAAACAGCCGAAAGATCACCGGTGGCAAAGCGGATCAGCGGGTAATCCGGGTTGAGTGTGGTCACAAGCACCTCTCCCACTTCTCCCGTTGGCACAGGGTCTCCCGTGCCGGGGGTTACAATCTCGACGATCACCCCTTCATCAACAATCATCCCCTCCATGGCGGCACTTTCATATGCGATATTGCCAAGATCCGCAGTCGCATAGCACTGTAAGCAAGCGATCCCGCGATCGGCATACTCAGCCCGCAAACTAGGAAACAGCGCGCCCCCTCCAACAACAGCGCGCGTAATGCGACTCAGGTCCAGCCCCAGCTCATCACCTTTGTCCAAAATGATTTTAAGATAATCTGGCGTACCGGCATAGGCTGTCACCCCGAGCTGGGCAGCGGCCTCGGCCTGCATTTCGGTCTGTCCGGTGCCAGCCGGGAAGCTCACCGCCCGCACAGCCTTCGCCCCGCTTTCAAACATCATCCCCGCCGGAGTCAGGTGATAGGAAAAGCAGTTTTGCACTACGTCACCCTCGCCAATACCCGCCGCATGCAAAAACCTGCCAAGACGAAACCAGTCCGGCGCGCTGCCTCCCGGTTCGTAGATCGGGCCGGGGCTTTGAAACACATGGCTGATCCCTCCTTCACAGGTAAACCCGCCAAACGGAGGCACGTTCTTCTGTGCCAAGCCCAATTCGGACTTTCTCAGCACGGGCAGATATTTCAGCGCGGCGCGGGTGCTGACATCAACAGCATTCACCGACGCCAGACGCGCCGCCATCGCTGGCGCATTGGCCTTGGCATTGGCAATCTGGGCGGGAAGCTCGCGCGCCAGCGCCATCTCGCGTTCATCCGCAGAGCGGGTTTCAAGCTGATCGAAATATTCCGTCATCAGCTCAGCCAGCGTTTGCGGCGGCGATAAGAGCGTACATCACGAAACGATTTACGACCATCATCCGACATACCGAGGTAAAATTCTTTCACGTCGGGGTTCTCGCGCAGTTCTGCAGCCACCCCGTCCATCACCACCCGACCGGATTCCAGAATATAGCCGTAGTCGGAGTAGCGCAGCGCGACATTGGTATTTTGCTCTGCCAACAAAAAAGATACGCCTTCTTCTTGGTTCAGATTGCGCACAATACCAAAAATCTCTTCGACCAGCTGCGGTGCCAACCCCATGCTTGGCTCGTCCAGCAGCACGGTTTCGGGGTTGCTCATCAAGGCGCGGCCAATTGCGGTCATCTGCTGCTCGCCGCCCGAGGTATACCCGGCGAGGGATTTACGGCGCTCGCGCAAGCGCGGGAAATATTCATAGACCAGCTCAAGGCTCTGCTTGATCGCGGCCTTGCCATCGCGGCGGGTATAGGCCCCGGTCAACAGGTTTTCTTCTACTGTGAGATGCTCAAAACAATGCCGGCCCTCCATCACCTGAATCACCCCTTTCTTGACCAGAAGCGCCGGATTGAGATTATCAATCGGCTGGCCGCGATACAGGATCGACCCTTTTGTCACCTCGCCGCGCTCACCGCGCAGCAGGTTGGAAATTGCCTTCAATGTAGTGGTTTTACCAGCGCCATTGCCACCAAGCAAAGCGGTGATGCCGCCCTTGGGCACGCTGAGGCTCACACCTTTCAGCACCAATATAACGTGGTTGTAAATCACTTCTATATTGTTGACCTCTAGCAGGGTCTCGCGGGTTTCAACATCATCCAGCATTGGAGTTTCCTAAAAATAAGGCCCTCCCCGACGCACGGCCGGGGAGGGGGGTTTTCTTAATTACAGCCGGGCTCAATGCCGTTTTCAGCCGCATAGGCAGCAGAATCAGCGTCGATCAGCGGTTGAATTACCTCCATATCGGTAGGTTCGAAATCGGTGATGATTGTCCATTTCTGGTCAGCCGCATTCCATTGTTGCACAGCCACCAGACCCGGGCCGCCGTGGTTTTCACAGCTCACCTCGAAATTTGGACCAAAACCCTGTAGACCGATGGCAGCCATGGTTTCATCCGTAACCACCAGGTTTTCAAGCCCGTCACGCATCATGGCAGCATCAATCTGCGCCACGCCGTTCATTTCCTGTGCTACTTTTGCAGCTTCCGCTGCCAGCATAGCACCATACATGCCACGGTTATAAAGCACCGTGCCAACGTTTTCACCGCTGCCAGCAGCAAGGCCCGCATCAACAACATATTTCTGCATGTCGTCAAACATCGGAAAATCAGTGCCAACCGCGTGGAAGGTCAGGGCTTTATAGCCATCTGCCGCCATGCCAGCCGGGATCACATCATTCTCGGAACCGGACCACCAGACACCGATGAAATTTTCCATCGGAAAGCGGATATTGGAAGCTTCCTGAATAGCAACCTGGTTCATCACACCCCAGCCCCAAAGCAGTGCATAGTCAGGGCTTTCACGGCGGATTTGCAGCCATTGTGATTTTTGCTCTTGCCCCGGGCTGTCAATCGGCAGCAGGGTCAGATCAAAGCCATACATCTCGGCCAGAGCTTCCAGAGTCGGGATAGGCTCTTTGCCATAGGCGGAGTTGTGGTAAAGCAGAGCAACGGTCTTGCCCTCTAGGCTGCCATCGTTTTCAGCCAGCATATAGTTGACCGCGGCGGATGCACCGTTCCAGTAATTGGCCGGAAAGTTGAACACCCACGGGAAGACCGCACCGTTAGCCACCGAGGTGCGCCCGTAGCCGGTGGTCAGCATCGGAATGCCGTCCGCTGCGGTTTTTGGAATGAGCTGATAGGTCATGCCGGTGGAAAGCGGTTGATAAATCAATGCGCCCTCGCCTTTGGTGGCCTCGTAGCACTCCACGCCTTTTTCGGTCGAATAGCCGGTTTCGCACTCGATCACGTTGGTCAAAACACCGCCAATGCCGCCATCGCGTTCATTAAGCAGGGTCATATAATCGGCAAAACCATCGGCCACTTCAGCGCCGTTAGCGCCAAACGGGCCAGTGCGATAGCTCAGGCTGGGGAATACCAGCTGCGCCAGCACCGGGCTTGCAGCCATAGTGGCCGCGACAGCATAAGCTGCCAGTTTCTTCAGTTTCATGTCGTTCCTCCCTTAGGTTGACATAGATGAATGCTCCGGTTTTCCGGTAGCGGTTTAGCCTGCCCCTAATGCGGGAAAGGCCATAAGCGTAATTTTTGCTTTAAAAAGCGCCAGAGCTGGGCCACGCCGTGTGGTTCCAATATCAGCGTCAACATGATCAAAAACCCGATAATCACCAGCTCGGTTTGCGCGGCCAGATCAATCGGCCAGCCCAAGGTGCCAACCATGACATTTTTTAACAGCACCGGCATAAGCACCAGAAATGCCGCGCCAATAAAGCTGCCCAGTATCGAGCCAAGCCCGCCAATGATAATCATAAACAGCACCAGAAATGACTTCAGAATGCCAAAGGCCTCGCCCACTTCCACCGCGCCCAGATAGACGGTAAAAAATAGAGCACCCGCAATACCGATATAAAAAGAGCTGACAGCAAAAGCGGCAAGCTTGGCTTTGAGCGGGTTGACCCCGATGATCTCGGCGGCGATATCCATATCGCGGATCGCCATCCAGGAGCGGCCAATGCGCCCACGCGTAAGATTGCGCGCCATCCATGCCAGCCCGAAAACCAGCACCAGTATAAACAGGTATTTAGCCTCGGCCGTCGCGCTTGGCCCGGTAACTTCAAAGCCAAACATTTCGCGTTTGGGCGAGGTGATCTGCCCCGAGGCGGAATAGTTGTAAAACCAAGGCACCTTGTTGAACAGCCAGATCAGAAAGAACTGCGCCGCCAAGGTGGCCACCGCCAGATAAAACCCTTTGATGCGCAGGCTTGGCAACCCGAAAATCACCCCGACACCAGCGGTGATCACCCCCGAAAGCAGCACAATGATCATGATATTCAGCTCTGGAAACGAGGTCATCAGCTTATAAGACGCATAAGCCCCCACCGCCATAAACCCGCCCGTGCCAAGGCTGACCTGCCCGCAATAGCCGGTGAGGATATTCAGCCCCAAGGAGGCAATCGACCAGATGAGAAACGGGATCAGCACCGCCGAGGCCCAATAATCATTAATCACAAACGGCACCACCAGAAACGCCACAAAAAGGATGGCATAATAACCATAGCGATCCAGCTTCAGCGGGAAGGTCTGGCTGTCTTCAGCGTAGGATTTCTTGAAGTCACCGGATTCACGATAAAACATGGCCTAAACCCTCTCGATGATTTTGTCGCCAAACAGGCCCTGTGGCCTAAAGACGAGGAAAATAAGGGCCAGCACATAGGCAAACCAGTTTTCGGTGGCGTTCATGGTAAAGCCCAGCGCATCGCCAAACCAACTGGAGCTAACGATAAACTCGAACACTTTTTCGCCAACCCCGATAATCATACCGCCAATGATCGCACCGGGGATGGAGGTGAACCCTCCCAGCATCAACACCGGCAGCGCCTTGAGCGTGATCAGTGCCAGCGAAAATTGCACGCCCGATTTGGCCCCCCACATCACCCCGGCAACCAGTGCGATAAACCCGGCAATGCCCCAGACAATCACCCAGATTGAACGGAGAGAAATACCAACCGAAAGCGCAGCCTGATGATCATCCGCCACCGCGCGCAAAGCCCGCCCGGTGGTGGAATACTGGCTGAAAACCGTCAGCGCCACCACCAGTATCACCGCAATAATCGCGGCTGTAATATCCAGATTATCAATATAAAACCCGTAGCCAAACCACTCGTAAGTCGCCGCATCAATGGTTTCGTTTATGCCCTGATTAAGCCCGAGATTGATGGTTTTGATATTGGACCCCCACATCAGATCGCCAATACCCTCCATAAAATAAGCCAGCCCGATGGTGGCCATGAACAGAATGATCGGATCTTGGTTGATCAGGTTTCGCAGCAAGAATCGCTCCACCAGCCAGGCAAAGATAATCATCACCCCGACCGTGAGCGCAATGGCGGCCAGTGCCGGCACCTCCCACGCAAAATTGGTGATTTTAGTGCCGAAAATCGCGTTGATCAGGTGGGCAAAGGGCACCTGCCCCTCCTGAATACCCACCAGCGTCAGTGCGCCAAACAGCGCCATTACCCCCTGGGCATAGTTAAACACCCCCGAAGCCTTGAAGATCAGCACAAAGCCAAGCGCGATAAGCGAATACATCACTCCGGTCATCAGCCCGTTTATCGCGGCTTCGATCCCGAATAAAAGTTGCTCAAACATTGCTATCCCCTTCCCCGTGATCCACGCCGAGATACGCATCAATCACCGCCTGATTGTTGCGCACCTCGTCTGGCGTACCATCACCGATTTTTTTGCCGTAATCCATCACCACCACGCGGTCGGAAATATCCATCACCACGCTCATATCATGCTCGATCAGCGCAATCGTGGTGCCAAATTCATCGTTCACATCAAGAATAAAGCGGCTCATATCCTCTTTTTCTTCCACATTCATACCCGCCATCGGCTCATCCAGCAGCAAAAGCTTGGGCTGCGCCGCCAAGGCCCGTCCCAGCTCTACCCGCTTTTGCAAACCATAAGGCAGCGCCCCGACAGGGGTTTTGCGGATCGCCTGAATCTCCAGAAAATCAATCACCTTCTCGACAATCTCGCGGTTTTCAGCCTCTTCGCGCTCGGCGGGGCCTTTCCAGATCATCTGCCAGAAAAAATTTGTTTTCATGTGGTTGAAGCGCCCAGTCATTATGTTGTCGAGCGTAGACATCCCCTTGAACAGCGCGATATTCTGAAAGGTGCGGGCAATGCCCTGCTTGGCAATCTGGTAGGGCTTCATCGGCTTGCGCTTTTTGCCGTGAAAATATATCTCGCCCTCTTGCGGGTGGTAAAACCCGTTGATCACATTGAGCATCGAGGATTTGCCAGCCCCGTTCGGACCAATAATCGCGCGAATTTCACCCTCGCGAATATCAAAGGTAATATCCTTGATCGCTACCACACCACCAAAGCGCAGGGTGATATTTCTCATTTCCAATACTTTACCGCCAATGGTGCGGCCATCAGGGGTTACATACGATTGCGGGCTTTCGTCGTTCATTTCCAGCTCCGTTTCCAGCCAAGCCCGATGGTAAACATCAGAGCGGTATAAGTCAGGGTAATCAGGGTTTCACCAATAAACCCGTCAATTTCCAATAAGCGCATCAGCGGCACGCTGCCAAACAGGGAAAGCCCAATCAAAAATCCGACAGCCATGCTTTTATCTTTAATCTTGTGCAAAACCACCGGTGCCGACGCAAAGGCGACAACCGAAAACAGCGGCGCTGACTGCGCATAATCAAGCGGCGCCGACACAGCGACCATCATCGCTGCCAGCACGACAGACAATACAATAAAAACAGGTAGGTAGCTCATGCGGCCACCTTGCGCTTTACCGGCACCACAGCCACGTCGCGCAATTCAAGCGTGGCGCTGATCGAACCTTTGCGACCATCCTCATAGGTCACTTCGGTTTTAGTGGCGATGGTTTCCGAGCCGTCATAAAGCGCCGCCACGAGGTCAGCAAATTTCTCGCCCACGATGTTACGGCGCACCTTACGCGTGCGGGTCATCTCGCCGTCATCCGGGTCCAGCTCCTTGTGCAGCACCAAAAAGCGGTGGATCTGGCAGCCCGAAAGCATTTCGTCTGCGGCCACCGATTTATTAGCCTCCTCGATATGGCTCTGGATTGTGTCATAAACCTGAGGGTGCCCGGCCAACTCCTGATAGGACGCATAGGCGATATTGTTACGCTCGGCCCAGCTTGCAACCGCGTTAAGATCAATGTTGATAAAGGCAACACAGGTTTCGCGCCCATCACCAAACACCACCGCCTCGAGAATATTGGGAAAGAACTTCAGCTTGTTTTCCACGAATTTCGGTGCAAACATGCTGCCATCAGCCATTTTTCCCACATCCTTGGCGCGGTCAATGATGCGCAAATGCCCCGAGCTTTCCTCGATAAACCCGGCGTCCCCCGTGGCCACCCAGCCCTCGGCATCCTTGGTATCTGCGGTGCTTTCGGGGTTTTTGTAATATTCGACAAACACCCCCGGCGAACGATAAAATACCTCGCCGTTCTCGGCAATTTTCAGCTCCACGCCGGGACTCGGCACACCGACGGTATCAGCCCGTACCTGCCCATCAGGCTGCTGGGTGATAAACACGCTCGCTTCCGTCTGACCATATAGCTGCTTGAGATTGATCCCCAAAGAGCGGTAAAATTCAAAAATTTCCGGTCCGATCGCTTCGCCTGCGGTATAGCCAACCCGCACCCTGGATAACCCAAGGGTATTTTTTAGCGGCCCATATATCAAAAAATCACCGATCCTGTATTTGAGCCGGTCCATGAAAGAAACCGGCTTACCGTCGAGCAGGTCCGGCCCGACCTTTTTAGCGTGCGCCATGTATTTATGGAAAAGCTTCTTTTTGAGCGGGCTGGCATCCTCGATGCGGATCATCACCGATGTCAGCAATCCCTCAAAAAACCGTGGCGGCGCAAAGAAATAGCTCGGGCCAATTTCGCGCAGGTCCGCCTGCATGGTTTCGGGGCTTTCAGGGCAGGCGACACAAAAGCCGGTCCAGCAACTTTGCCCGATTGAAAAGATAAAATCCCCCACCCACGCCATTGGCAGATAGGCCAGCACCGAGTCTCCGGCGCTCAGGTTGTCAAATTCCGAGCTGGCCTTGGCAGAGGCAATGATATTGGTGTTCGAAAGCACCACACCCTTGGGCTTGCCGGTAGTGCCCGAGGTATAAAGCATCACGCATGTGCTATTTTCATCAAGCTTTGCCTGTCGTTCTTGTAAGGCTGGCTCAAGGCGGGCACGCCCCGCGCGGCCCTCGGCCTGCACATCTTCATAGGCATGCAGGCTCTGGTGGTCGTATTTGCGCATGCCGCGCTTATCAAGATAGATGATCTGCTCGACATTGGGGAGCTGGTCCTGAATATCCAGCACCTTGTCAACCTGCTCCTGATCTTCGGTGATAATAAACCGCGCGCCCGAATGCTCGAGCACATAGGCCATTTCCTCACCATTTGCATCTTGGTATAAGGGTACCGGGATCGCCCCTGCCGCCTGTGCGGCCAGCATCGCCCAATACAGATAGGGGCGGTTGCGGCCGATAATGGCCACATAGTCACCCTCGTTCAGCCCCAGTGCAACAAAGCCCATCGCCAGCGCATTCACTTCCTCCGCTACTTGCGACCAGTTCCAGCTTTGCCAGATGCCATATTCTTTTTCGCGGTAAGCAGGCACATTTGCCCACTGCCCGGCATTTCTTGCCAGCAGCTTTGGAAATGTATCCAAGCCTTCGGGCAGAACTCTTGTGTTCATGCCATCTCCTCCCATGCCGGGCTGTTGGCCCCTGATATGCGCAGGCTTTTGCCTGTCGGTTTCCAATAGACTAGCAAAAAAAATTTATGAGTAAAGATAATAATTGAACCACCGTTCAGTTTATCGTGCGCAACAGCATTCCAACCCTCTTTATATTCTTTCATTTTCTGTCAGGAACTGAAGTGCGACCTCGCGAGATCCGGGCGGTAAACATGGCCATCGCCCTGCGCCGATCACCCAAGGGCTGCATCCACCATTTTGACCGAAGCAGCCAATATTGCTCGCACGACTATCAGAAAACCTTGCGAAACCATGGCTTCAAAGTATCGATGAGCGGCAGGGGCAATTGCTATGACAATGCGGTAATGGAAACCTTCTTCACAACCATCACTCTCATCGAATGCAAGCATTCGACTGCCGCGCAGCGCAATGCCGAGCTAATCTGGCGGCATTCATGGCAAATACGCCGAGCGGTGGAGGTCGCTATCTTCGAATACACCAATAGCTTCCATACCCCGTGACGCAGACATTCGGCACCAGGTTGGAAAAGCCCGTTGGCTTTCCTTCTGATGGTCGCATATCAATAGACCATCACATGCCGGGACTATAAACGCCAAGCTCAGACTTGATCTGACACCACCCCCGGTAGAAGCTTTCACGCGTAGGGTCGCAAGCCATTGCAGTCATACGAAAAGTATTAAAGCTGCTACTTAGAATTTTGCGATCAGGTTAAGGAAGGCTCCACGGCTGGAATAGTTTATATTGGTCAGGTCATCGGAAACGGAACCCCACTCAACACCGGCACCGAGCTTGACCCGCTCTCCAAGCTGGCGATAAATGGCTGCCGTGGCACCCGATTCAAGCGTACCGCTTTCGACCGTGTGTAAAAGACGTCCTTCCCCTGTGATATCCCAATTATTCACCACATGCCACTCTAGCCTGGCAACCGCCAAAACGGCCGTATTGCTGGTAAAGACTGTGGTTCCACGCGGCGCGGTGCTGGCCATCCTGTAGCCAAGCTTGCCGCCAATGGTCAGTGAGGGCGAAAGATCATAGCCAGCATTCAGCGAAAAGACATTGCTGAACTGAAGCGGGCCATCAACCGAACCATCGGCACTCACCTGATCTTCGCCGGGAAGATCACGCAAATAGGTATAGCGCAGCAACAGATTCAGCTTTTCGTTATCCACGGGGCGAAAAGCATAGCCTGCAGAGGCTTTTACATATTCGCCATTTCTGAAACTCCCTTCGATGCTCTCGGAGAATAGCGCGTCTACATTAGCCAAG
The DNA here is from genome assembly GCA_021647745.1 of Paracoccaceae bacterium. Classification (GTDB taxonomy): domain Bacteria; phylum Pseudomonadota; class Alphaproteobacteria; order Rhodobacterales; family Rhodobacteraceae; genus UBA3077. Next base: position 19,828 of record JAKIUB010000025.1, read on the forward strand.
AACCGCCAGTTTTCATTGGTTTTATTGCTGTAACCGGCCGAAAGCCCCCAAGTAAGCCGGTCGCGTGCGGTGCCGGTACCACTTTCATCGCGGTACTCGAGCCGTGCCCGCCAGCTTCGCTCGTCTCCGTTATCATAGGCGGCCCCCAGCGATAGCGCCAAGCGTTCAAAATCACCGCTTACCGGGTCTTGAACCGAGCCTCTTTCAACTGTGGAACTCAAAACCCACGCATCACTCGGTGTGTAGTTCACCCCGAATATTCGCGAAAGAGAACGCTGGCTGGATGGCATATCAAGAACTGATTCCGTGTAGAGCGACAGACTCTCCGTCATGGCGTACCGGCCACCGAGCACAACCTTGCCATCATCAGCCAAGGCTCCCCCCGCACCGCTGCGGGTCGGGTCCAGCGTATATCCGAGATATATCTCGTTTTGATCGGTGGCAGCATAGGTCAGGCGAAGCGCCCCGCCAAACCCGGCGTTTCCGGTCGAAGCTTCGCCAGACAGGCCAAGCCGGTCGCTTACTTGCACATCAAAGCCCGCACCATACCGGTTATTGTCTGACAGACCTCCCTGTTTGGCCACAGTCGTCTGGCCAAACACATAATATTCTGCCACATCCGAAGTGGCAAATCTTAGCCGCAAGCCGACATCGGTGCGCTGCCCGGTTTCGGTCGGGTCAAGCAGGGTATTTTTATCAGTAAACTGCACCCCGCCCTCGATCGTTAGCCGATCTGAAATCGCATAGGCCAGCCGAAGCTCGGCCTCGTTGCGGGTATCGCCGGTATCAAGCCGGAACCACTCGGCATCAGCCCCGAATGTCAAGCGCGCCCCAAGAGCCACTTCGGTCTCAACACCAAATAGCGTTTGTCCGTCGGTTATGCTCTCGGACAGGGTCGAAAAACCGGTATCCTTACGCTCGTAATACAGACCAAGGAAGCCTTCGGCTCCAAAGCCCAGATCTCGAAAATCCATGCGGGCATCAAACAAAATGGCATTGGCCCCGGTGGAGGCTACCCCCGTGCTTGATATGATGGTCAAGCCGCCATCGGTCGAATTGGCATAACCAAAGCCCGGCCCGGAACTGCGGGCAAATTCGAGGTTGGCATAGCTGGCTTCGCTGAGCTGATACCGCAGATCGGCCCCGGCCATGTTTTGCTCGCCAAGAGTGGTGGTCTCGCGCATCACCGTTGCACCAAAGCGCAATTTGTTCCCCACCCATGCTTCGACCCGGCCCCCGATGGCCAGATCATCTATGGCTGTGCTGGTCGGGGTGTATTCATACCGCGCCACAAGGTTGACAGTATAGGAATTACCCCCGCTGGCAACTACGCCCGCACCGGCAGCGGTGGACGCCAGTGGCGCGGTGAGTAGAGCCATGCCCTGAAGGTGGTCAATCGTATAGTCCCGGCCTTCTTGCAGAGGAATAGAGGAAATAACCCGCCCGGTATCTTTATCAATCACCTGCACGCTCAACGAGACCGATCCGCCGTTTATATCCTGACGGGACAGGAAATATATCGAACCACCGGTGCCCTGCATGACATCGCGCTGGCCAAGCGTATCGGGCTGCGCGGCATAGGCGATAGCCGCCACACGGGCCTCCCCCGTATCGGTGACAGCCGAAGATTGGTAGCGCAGTTCAGCACCATAAAGAGCGCGCGTATTTTGCAACAAGGCGCTGCCGGTCATGCCGGCTTTGAAATCACCCCATGTCAGGCGAAAATTTTCGTTTTCGGCCCGAAGGTAAATTCGCCCGGCGGTCGGGGTATCATCAAAATAGGTGCTGTCATCGCCGAAAGTCGGGTACATACTGGTGCCGTTACTGCGCAGCCTGTCCAGAATGCGTTGCGGGTCTTTATCGTTCAGCCTGGAGAGAATCCCGCCGATCGGGCCATTGCCGGTATCTAGCGAGCCGGTAATACTCCAGCCGCGGGCAGTTTTACCCTTTACATAGAAAGCAACTCGGCCATCCACATAGCCGCCGGCATCATAGCCGCCGGTATTGGCAGTAAAACCCGCTGTGATATCCGCAATCCCGACAGTAAACCATTCCGATTCCGGTATCCGTACATCGCGCACAATTGTGCTGCTTCGCGTGGTGACAGAAACCACCTGATCCCCGGCCGGCAAAATACGGCTAACCACAAAGTTGCCATTGGCATCCACCGGAATGGTTTCGCCCATGACCGTTACCGTGCTATTGGGATAGGCCCCGCTACCCGATGCGGTAATCAGCCCGCCACGGACGGGAATACCCCGGCGGGCGGTGTTGTCCTCACCTTCGCCCGGCGCAATGCCGGTGGCTTGTGCGTCAAACACGCTCACCGCGCGCCGGATATCCAGTGGTACGGTTTCATCATAGCGGCCATTGGCATCATAGACCCGCAGCACATAGGCAAATTGCCCCGAGCCACCATCCGGCATGGCCCAGCCGGTTGTGCCATTGGCGCTGATCGGCAGCGTGGCGAGCAACGGCTTGCCTCGCGCACCAAGGTCAATGATCCGCAACTCGGCGCGATCAACAAAGGCCGGGTAGTTGGTCGAGGTCCGAAATTCTATCGTATCCCCCGCACGATAGGCGGTATTGCCATCGGCGGTCACAACATTGAGCATGCGGCGGCTGTCCAGCCCGTCATAGCGGACATCCACATTGAGCAAATTGGCCAGCAGGTCATTACGATGGGTGGGTGTCGGCATAGCCGGCGCACCCGCTATCGTCGTTTGGTCAATCGAAATTGAAAACCCCGTATTGGCAAAAGCGTCCGATTGCGCAGAGCCTTGCCCGACTGACAGGGTGGCGATCAATGCCGAAGACAGCCATAGGGACCTGCGTGAAGAGAGTGCTTTATGGTTCATAATACTCATCATTTTATTGCCCTGCTCTTACAATCATCATTTGAATCTCAAGCGGTCCGCTGCCGACATCGCGCCAGGCACGCCTCAGGCTTGTCTCTACCAGCTCCATTCGGCGCTGTGCTTCACTCACCTCGGAAGCTTGCGCACCGGCACCAACATGGTAGGCAATGACAACGGATACAGGGTTTTCGGTCAGGCTTTGCGCTAGCTGCAATATCCCGTCACGCAATGTTGTCACGGGCGCACCGGCCACATCAAACGCTGCGTTATTTAGGTCGACCCGGGCAATCTTGTTCAAGCTTGCGCCAAAATTAACTTCGGTCATCATACCCGGCGTCAGCCGCACAACCCGCGGGTTTTCGGAGGTAATGCTGTAACCGGCAGGCAAGGAACGCGGATCGAGCTTCAGGATGAAGTTCGAGCCACCCGTTGCCGGCAAGCTGGCACAAGGCACGCTATAGCGGCCAAATTCATCGGTGGTGATCACCAGCCCGTCAACGGTCACCAGCCTGACACCGGGAATACCAGCTTCACCTTGCGGCACGGGCAGGGTTTCAAACTTGCCTTTGCCACCACGATAAACCGTCTCTGTTACCAGCCCCGAGGCCGGCTCGTTATATTGATAGCCATCACCGTTGCGATCATTAAAGACCTTGCCAACCACCGTGCTGCAATTAAAGACCGCGACCGGCAGCACCCGCACCGTTGCCGTGGCAAAACCAACCAGATCGACACCGGTGATCGAGTCAACCAGATTGACCCGATTTACAAAGCTTCCGGCCCCCGCGCCGTTGAGCACCCGTGCTTGCAGGGTCAAAACTGTATCCCCCGAAGGCGCAATTGTAATGTCGGCCCAGGTAATAACCGCACCATTCACATCAACTGCAAAGGGGGCACCATTCAGGGTCGCGCTGCCGGGTTGATAGAGCAGGCCCATGGGCAAGGTATCAATCACATCCACCAAACCGATAACAACCGGGTTAGTATTGGTGATGGTGATCGTATAAGGCACCAGACTTCCGTGCTCTACCAACTCGCGCGGCGTGGTTTTAACCATGCTCAGGCCAGAGGGCACATTGGTGGTCATCAACAAGGTTGTGGTGCTGGATTCGTCCGTCACCGCCGGCCCATTTGGCGGGGTGCCGGTAACCGTGGCGGTATTGACCACGTCACCTGCATCTAAATCACTCTGCGTAATCACATAGGTCGCGCTATAGGTTGTGTCATCCACATCCCCCGGTGCCATGCTGGCAATCGGCCCGCCGGTTATCACCACACCTGCCAGCGCATCACTGATTGTTACGTTGGTCAAGGTTACGTTGCCGGTGTTTTCAATCCGGAAACTATAGCTGATCACATCCCCAACCTGTGGCGGCACTTGCAAGGCGCTTTCATCAGCGGTTTTGAGCAAGGTGATCGCTGGCTCCTGATCCAGAGGCACCACCGTCGGGGTATTATCGGTATTGGTCGAGCCGGATACATCGGTCACGGCCGGCCCCGTTGGCGGGGTGCCGCTGGTTGTGGCAGAGTTGATAACCTCGCCAGCATTTATGTCATCCTGCGTAATCACATAGGTCGCGCTATAGGTTGCGGTATCCACATCCCCCGGTGCCATGCTGGCAATCGGCCCGCCGGTCATTACCAGTCCCGCCAAAACATCGCTCAGGGTGACGTTGGTCAGGGTCACGTTGCCGGTGTTTTCAATCCGGAAACTATAGCTGATCACATCCCCAACCTGCGCCGGCGACTGCACCGCGCTGGCATCTGCGGTTTTGATCAAGGCAATGGCCGGGCTTGGGGTAAGGGGCACCACCGTCGGGGTATTATCGGTATTGGTCGAGCCGGATACATCGGTCACGGCCGGCCCCGATGGCGGGGTGCCGGTGGTTGTGGCAGAGTTGATAACCTCGCCAGCATTTATATCATCCTGCGTCAGCGTATAGGTTGCGGTATAGGTTGTCGTATCCACATCCCCCGGCGCAAGCGAGGCAATCGGCCCGCCAGTCAGCACCGCAGCAATCAAGGTCTCGGTCAGGATCACATTGGTCAGAACCACGTTGCCGGTGTTTTCAACCGAAAAGCTGTAGCTAATCACATCCCCCACCTGCGGTGGCGTTTGAACGGCGCTGGCATCTGCGGTTTTAATCAGGGCAATAGCCGGAGCAATATTGGGGATAACCGGCGTTGGGTTGCCTTCACCCGCGCCTGTGGCAGAGCCGTCACCATTCGGATCGGGGTCGGTGCCGTTATTGCTGATATCGATCAATTCAGGGTTGGTGGCCGAGGTCTGGCCAGACAATTCGCCCTCGCCGGTTACGGTTGCCTGATTTTCATAGCGCCCACCCGAGGCCAATACTGGCGGCAACGGGTTGGTCGGCTGAACACGCAGCGAAAAGCTGATCGTACAGGTGCTGCCGCTGGCAAGGGAGAACCCGTTGGCCAGCGCGTTATCGCCCGATCCGTCAAACCCGGAGTTTAGTCCGCCACAACTACCTGCCGGCTGCGTAAGGATTGTATAGCTGCCAAGGCCCAGCGGGTCCGTTGCCGGGGTGGCGAGAGATTCGTATGTGCCAAAGAGCGGAGCCGCACCGGCTAGCGGATCGGTTACTTCCATGTTGATCAGGGCTTCAAGGCTGAAGTTTTCAATCACCATCTGGAAGGTAGTGTTGAAAGAGCCGTCAGCGTTGGTCACCACTGCACCGGAAACCTCCTTGGCAATCCCCACCCGTGCCTGCGGAATAAGCGGGAACAGGTATTCTATCGCGTCCGTAGCGCTTGGCACCGAAATCGCGCTGATCACCGTGGGAGAGGAAACCGTGCCACCCTCGGAGCCGGCAGTATTGGTGCCATCTGTCAGGTAGGTTTCGCTCACAGGGCCGCGGGTCAGCGTATAATCCCCTTCAGGAATATAGGGAAAGGTGAAATTGCCGCTGGGGTCGGTTGTGGTTGTAAGATTGATGGGCTGGCCGTCAAACGAGGTGCCAACCAGTGTGATGGTCACCCCGTTCACGAATGTATCTCCGGCGGTAATGCCGGTATCATCGGCAAAATCGCGAAATACCGTGCCGGAGATGGAAGACGAAACCGTAGAAACCTGCCCGCTATTTGTGTTGTTTGCCGGAACAGTATCCGCAGATGATGTGCTTACAGTTGCGGTATTGGTAAGGGTTTGCGGGTCACTGCTGACCGATATAACCTCAACGGGTATAAGGATTGTGACTTCGCCACCGCTGCTGACCGTGCCCAGATCACAAGTGAACGCATTGTCACCCGCGCCACCGGTACAGACCGTAGAACTGGCCGAGCCAACGGTAACCGTTGCCACCGGCGCACCGGTCAAAACCATCCCGGCAGGAAGGGTATCGCTAAAGACAACATCATCCGCCTCGCCCAGGCCTTGGCCGGTATTGACCCGCACCAACGCGGTGAATGAAAAGTCCTCGTTCAAAGCGATTGGATCCGATGAGGGAATTTTACTTACCACTTCAATATCGGTTCTTGTCCGCACTGTCGTAATCTCGGACGTGTCATTATTCGCGGCCAGCCGGTCAAACCCGGCAACAATCTCGTCAGACGAAATGGCAACCGTATTTTGCGACGAGCCTTTGGCTACACCGCGCGCCGTAATTTCAACAGTTTCCGAAGCACCGGATGCAAGATACGGCCATGTGCAAATCAGCGTCTGGCCCAGCGAGCCGACCGCTGGCACCGTGCTACAAACCCCCGCACCGGACACCACATGGCTCTGATACGAAAGCCGGGTTGCGGGCATGATATCTGTCATTACAACATTTTCAGATGCCGAAGGGCCGGCATTGGTAATGGTTATGGTATAAACCGTATCATCGCCAATGATGACCGGATCCACACTATCGTCCTTGTTGACCAGAATATCGAGATCAGGTGCCTCCACCGTAACGTCGACTGTATCGGTATTGTTGCTCAGGTCGGTTTCGGTGGTGGATGTGGCCACGACAACTGCATTGGTGATTACACTACCCATAGTTGCAAAATTGGGCCGCGCCAAAACAGTGACGGTCGCCTGCGCGCCATTGGCAAGGGTGCCAAGATTACAGCCAATCATGTTATTGCCTGCACTGGTTACGCTGCCTGCCAGAGGCGTGATGCCACAAACACCGGCAGAGGGCGTTGCCGAAATAAAGGTCATATTATTCGGAAGCGCGTCGTTGATGCTAACATTCTCCGCGCTGCTCAGCCCGTTGGCCAGATTGCGCGCGGTGATCACATAAGCCAGAACCTGCCCCGCAGCTACCGGGTCAGGACTGGCGACCTTGGTCACCGCCACATCGACGCGCGCCAAAACATTAAAGCCCGCGTTGGCAGTATTATTGTCAAGGTCAGGGTCAGGTGTGGCCCGGGAAATGGCTCTAAAGGTGTTGGTGCGCGGACCGGCATTCAGGCCCGGGCGCACATCTACTGTTATAACAGGGCAATCATTACCTGCCGTACAAACCGGCAAAGTCACGATTTCGCAACGCAACTCCCGCGAATTCCCGCCCGAAACCACGGTTGTGCAGGTTAAGCCAGAGGCAAGGCCCGGTGACAGAGTCGCCGAAATAAAGCCCGCGCCCGTTGCGCCAACACTGTTATTGATCAGATTTTCCAGATTATCAGTGATCCGAATATCTTCAGATGCTGTCGGGCCGTCGTTTACGATTTCAAGCGTATATGTTTGCACCTCTCCGGCCGCAATCGGGTCCACCGCAGCGGTTTTGATGGTGTCCAGATCAGCAGAATCCGGCCCTGTGGTAACCGTAGTAGTGTGGGTGACAGTATTATTGGCCAGATTGGTTTCGGGAATATTTGCATCGGGCGAGCTGATCACCAATCCGTTTGCCAGCGTGCCGGCAGCGGTAAGGGTTACATGAAGCGCCACGTTTGGGGTGGCGGCACCCGCGGCCAGCGGGGCAGCGCTGGTATAAACCCGTTCACAGGTAATATCCTGCGGACCAACCACGGGAAACGCCGGCGAGCAGGTCCAGCCATTGAGGTTCGCTGAATCGACTGTCATTCCGGCGGGAAGGGAATCGACCATCACTATAGTGCCAAAAAACGCGGCATTGCCGACATTACTGGTGCGGATCCAATAAGTATGCTCGCCGCCAACCACACCGAGGGCCGGCCACGGGCCAGTTTTATGAGCGCTCAGATCAACCACAGGCTCCTCAATGGTAGCGCCGCCATCGGTTGCGGTGTTATTGCTCATATCAGGATCAACCGGACCAGTGGAGCTGATAACCGCTGTGTTCTCCGCTGTGCCGGGAGATATAACAGTAGTTTCGATCACCACCGAGCCAAGCGAAACATCGCTGCCGGCCACTGTGCCCGAAGCGCGTGTACAGCTCACATTTTGCCCGGCTACGGTACAGGTCCAGCCCGGTGCCGTAACGCTGTCAATCTGGTAGTTTCCGGGAATGGTGTCAGTGATGGTCAACCCCGTGGGGCTATCACCGGTATACTGCGCAGCAAGGGTAAAATCGACGATATCCCCCAGCAAAAGCGTGCCCGACGGGCTGCGGGATTTGCTGATCGAAACATCCGACCCGCTGGTCACCGCGATATCACCAATATCCGTATTGTTTGAGGAGATCGGGTCTACCGGATCTGAATTAACCACAGAGCCAACAGCCGTAAGCGTGGAGCCGCCCGCCGCAGATATCTGCCCGTTAAAGGTAAGCGGCACTGAATCGCCGGGGTTTAGCGGGCCTGCGATCAGGCATGTATAAATGCCCAAAGAAAGCGTGCAGCCGGCCGGGGGAGTAACATCAACCAAACCGGTCGGAACCGGGAAGGTCAGCTCAAAATTATTGGCGATATTCGGGCCGTGATTTGTGGCCACAAATTCAAGGTCTACATAGCTACCCGCAGATGCGGTCGGCGGAACTGTCAACTCCACTCCGATATCCGAACCGGTAGTGATCGTAGTGGCTTCCACCTCTATGTTGTTACCCGCATCAATATCCGTAACCCCACCGGCGCTCACTGGAACATCGGCCAGAACATTTATCACGCCCGCCACGGAAGACCGCACAACGGCCACCATACTGGCACCACCCGAAGCAGCCAGCGCCGGCACATCACAGGTTACGGTTATCGGGCCAGTAGCTGGCAAAGGTGTGCAGTTATTGATCGTGCCGGTGGCGCCAATCATTTCGGCATTTACCGGCAGGATGATATCCATGGTTGTAACAGGGGCGTCATCGAATCCGTTATTATGCACCTGCACCGTGTATTCGATATCTCCGCCAGCGGCCATCGGGTCAAAGCCCGTATCACCAATCTGGACAAGCCAATCAACATTCTGCGCCTGCGCAGTGGTTGACATACCCACAGACACAGCAAAAACCAGACCTGTTATCGTAGCCAGGCGAGCCGCCCAATGTGAAAATACAATACCGGGCGTCAATATCTTATGTGTCAAAATTGTATCCTTAGCTTAATAACAAGTAATGTTAATAAATTTACCATTTATTAATGATTTTAATCAAGGCAAGTCAATCAATAACTTCAATCTAAACAAGAAATCCGAGTGTCTGATTCAAAGTCAGAGGTGATTTCAACTAGAGGTATCAGATGATGCCTTCAGGCTATGGGCTGACTATACCTGCGTGAAGAAACCGTAGTAATCTATGTAGTAATCTATATTGAACCAGTAGCCCTCAAATGTCCCAAATCAACTTGGCAATACACCTGAACCTGATCAATCGATTCAAAACAGACCACCAGAAAAACCCCAATGTAAAATTATCTTGCAAATTAAGGGCGCACACGATAATTTTACTAAATTAGTGTGGACTATTTCCTTAATGATGGAGAGAGAATTTGGCGTCTGGTAGCTCAAGCGACGCGTTTGTCGCGTTTGAACGGGTTCAAAAAAGCTATGATGGCGAGATTCTGGTGGTGAAAGACCTGAACCTGCACATTGGCAAAGGTGAGTTTTTAACCATGCTCGGGCCATCAGGCTCTGGCAAAACCACCTGCTTGATGATGCTGGCAGGCTTTGAAACCGCCACCCATGGCGATATTTTGCTGGGTGGCAAGCCGATCAACAACATCCCGCCCCACAAGCGCGGCATTGGTATGGTGTTCCAGAATTACGCGCTGTTTCCGCATATGACGGTGGGGGAAAACCTTAGCTTTCCGCTGGAAGTGCGCAAAATCGGCAAGTCCGAGCGGGAGCGCATGGTGAAAGAGGCGCTGGATATGGTGCAGATGGGCGATTTCGCCGGTCGCCGTCCGGCCCAGCTTTCGGGCGGCCAGCAACAGCGCATCGCCTTGGCCCGCGCTTTGGTATTTAAGCCCGAGCTGGTGCTGATGGACGAACCACTTGGCGCGCTCGACAAGCAACTGCGCGAACATATGCAATACGAGATCAAGCATCTGCATGAAGAGCTTGGCATTACCGTGGTTTATGTAACCCATGACCAATCGGAAGCCCTCACCATGTCTGACCGCGTGGCGGTTTTCGAGGATGGCCGCATTCAGCAGCTTGCGGCGCCGAATGACCTGTACGAGCGGCCCGAAAACGCCTTTGTGGCGCAGTTTATTGGTGAGAATAATACCCTGCTAGGCAAGATAACCGCGCAAGACGGCCCGCTGGTTTCGGTTGATGTCGAGGGCGGGCTGAAGGTAAAGGCGCTGGCGGTGAATTGCGGTGCGGTTGGCACACAAACCACGCTATCCTTGCGGCCCGAGCGGGTATCGCTAAACGGGGACGGCCCTAATTCCACCACCGCGCGGGTGCTGGAGCTGATTTACCTTGGCGACCATATCCGCTGCCGCCTAGAGGTTTCGGGCGATGACCAGTTTATTGTAAAAGTGCCAAACGGGGCGGGGCAAAAGCACCTCGTGGTCGGGGAAATCACCCCGATCAGCTGGCAAAGCGAAGATTGCCGCGCGCTGGATTCATAGCGTAGCGGTTTAATACGGGTGCACGGTTTTGCCCGAGGCGTGCGCTTTCCTAATTCGGGTAAATTTTGGGAGAAAATTATGAAATTCAACAAAATAGTGCTTGGGGCCAGCGTGTTTGCGCTTTCCGCCACGCCGATATTTGCGCAAGATATGACCATTGTTTCCTGGGGCGGGGCCTATTCCGCCAGCCAGCAAGCGGCCTATCATGACCCTTACATGGCTGCCAATCCCGGCGTAAACATCATCAATGACGAAAGCTCGCCGGAAGCCGTGGCCAAGCTGCGCGCCATGGCCGAAGCCGGCAACACTACATGGGATGTGGTTGACGTAGAAGCCGCCGATGCTATTCGCCTGTGTGACGAAGGCCTGGCGATGGAAATTGACGTTGATAGCCAGCTGGCTGCCGGTGCTGACGGCTCCACCGCCTCTGAAGATTTTGGCGATATGCTGGTGTCGGATTGCTTCATTCCGCAAATCGTGTTTTCGACCACCTTCGGCTATCGCACCGATATGGTTCCAGCTGGCACCCCCGCACCAACCGGCGCTTGTGATGTGTTTGATCTGGAAACCTATCCCGGCAAGCGCAGCCTGAACAAGCGCCCCGTTGCCAATATGGAGTGGGCCTTGATCTGTGACGGCGTTGCTTATGACGACGTATACGACATGCTGGAAACCGATGAAGGCCAAGCGCGTGCTTTTGCCAAGCTTGACACCATCAAAGACCAAACCATCTGGTGGACCGCCTCTGCCGAGCCTGTGCAGCTGCTGGCTGACGGCGAAGTGTTTATGGCCTCTGCCTATAATGGCCGTCTGTTTTCGATGATCGCCGAGCAAGACCAGCCTGTGGGCATGGCTTGGGATTGGCAGATGTTTGACCTTGACGGTTGGATCATTCCGGCAAACCTGAGCGACGAGCGCAAGCAAGCCGCGCTTGATTATGTATACTTTGCGACCGACACCCAGCGTTTGGCTGATCAGTCCAAGTATATCTCTTATGGTCCTGCACGCGCGTCTTCCAATGCGCTGGTTGGCGTTCATGCCACGCTCGGCATTGATATGGCACCGCATATGCCAACAAACCCGGCAAATGCTGAAAACACCTTCGTAAATAACTACAGCTGGTGGGCCGATTACCGCGATGATCTGGATGCAAAATTCCAGGCATGGCTGGTACGCTAATCTAACTATTGCGGGGCTGGCTTTGCCGGCCCCGCACCTTCCCCACCCGCACGTTGCACCAAGGAGACTCAATGTCCGATTCAAGCCCTGTTATTGCGGCCGATGGTCGCCCGCTAAAGGCCAGCTTGAACCGCGCTTTGCGCCGCCAGAAAATCCGTGCACTTTTGCTGATCGCCCCGTTGCTGGTGTTTGTGCTGATCACTTTCATCGCCCCGATCGGCGATATGCTGTTTCGCTCGGTCGAAAATGATATTGTGTCCAATACCATTCCGCGCACGGTCGTTGCGCTGGATGATTGGGATGCCGCCAGCGGCGAAATGCCTGATGAAGCGGTGTTTGCCGCATTGGCGCTTGATCTGGTGGATGCGGTGGCCGCCAAGCGCCACACCCAACTGGGCGCGCGGCTGAATTATGAGCAGTCGGGCATGTCTTCCCTGTTTCGCAAAACCGGACGGCAAGTGAAAAAGCTGGATATGGAAGCCCCGTTCCAGCCGCAATTTCTGGATATCGAGGAAGATTGGGGCGACCCCGAGGTTTGGGTTACGATCAAGGCCAATTCCTCAAAATATACCGCAGGGTATTTCTTGAATGCGGTCGATTTGCAATACGGACCAGACGGGATCGAGCCGCGCCCCGAAAACGAGCGGCTATACGTGAAGCTTTTTCTCCGCACGATTTTACTCAGCGTAACCATAACCTTAAGCACCTTCCTGCTCGGCTATCCGATTGCGTTTTTGCTGGCCAACCTGAAAGCCCGCACCTCCAACATCCTGATGATCCTTGTGTTACTGCCCTTCTGGACCTCGCTTTTGGTGCGGACTTCAGCTTGGAAAGTGCTGCTACAGCAGCAAGGGGTGATAAATGACACGCTGGTCTGGCTCGGCATTGTGGCCGATAATAACCGGCTGGAGCTGATTAATAACGCCACCGGCACCATCATCGCCATGACTCATATCCTGCTGCCCTTTATGATTTTGCCGCTATATTCGGTGATGAAAACCATTCCGGTAACCTATGTGCGCGCCGCCAAAAGCCTCGGGGCTACCAATTCGACAGCCTTTTGGCGGGTTTATTTCCCGCAATCCGTGCCCGGCATTGGCGCGGGGGCGATCCTCGTGTTTATTCTGTCGATCGGCTATTATATCACGCCAGCCTTGGTCGGCGGCACCTCTGGCACCTTTATTTCCAACCGCATCGCCTACCATATTTCCAGCTCGCTAAACTGGGGCTTGGGCGCGGCGCTCGGGGCCATATTGCTGGCGCTGGTTTTGGTCCTTTACGGGCTTTATGACAAAATTGTCGGCATTGATAACGTGAAACTGGGGTAGATTATGAACAAGCTTCCACCATATGCGACCCTTGGCCAAAGGATATGGCATTACACATTTCTTCTGATGTGCGGGCTGATCTTCTTTTTTCTGATCTTCCCGATCATCATCATCATTCCGCTGTCTTTCAACGCACAAAACTTTTTCACCTTCACCCCCAAAATGCTGGCGCTGGATCCAGCCGGCTTTTCGCTCAAACACTATGTTGATTTTTTCAACAATGCCGATTGGCAAAACGCACTGCGAAACTCCTTCCAGATCGCGCCGTTGGCTACCTTGATTTCGGTTACATTCGGCACCTTGGCCGCAGTTGGCCTAAGCCAGAGCCATGTGCCCTTCAAGGGAGCCATTATGGCGGTTCTGATTTCGCCAATGATCGTGCCGTTGATTATTTCGGCCGCTGGGATGTATTTTTTCTATTCGCGCATTGGCTTGCAAGGCACCTATCTTGGCGTGGTATTGGCCCATGCGGTGCTCGGCATTCCCTTTGTGATCATCACCGTAACCGCCACCTTGGTCGGGTTTGATAAATCCCTGACCCGCGCCTCGGCCAATATGGGTGCAGGACCAGTGCGCACCTTCTTCAAAATCCAGATGCCGCTGATTTTGCCGGGCGTGGTTTCGGGGGGGCTCTTTGCGTTTATCACCTCTTTTGACGAGGTCGTAGTGGTGCTTTTCGTTGGCTCTGCCGGACAAAAAACCCTGCCATGGCAAATGTTTATCGGCATGCGCGAGCAAATCTCACCCACAATTCTGGCCGTGGCCACCCTGATGGTCGCGATCTCGATTGTATTGCTGACCACACTGGAATTCCTCCGCCGCCGCTCTGAGCGCCTTAGAGGGATGAGCCCGGGCTGACGTGTTTCGGTAGTCCCCCCGAAAATCAGTGTAGACCTGTCGTGCTTTAGTGCCGCTCCGGTTACTCATTTAAGCGGCCTTTTGTTCAAAAGCCAACGGGCTTTTCCAACCTAATGCCGAGTGTTTACGGCGAGGATTATAAAAACCGTTGATGTATTCAAAGATAGCCGATTCAGCAGCACGACGTGTGTGCCACGCGGGTGCCGCCAGATCAGTTCGGCCTTGCTGGTTTTGAAGAACGCCTCGACGACCGCGTTATCGTAGCAATTTCCTTTGCTGCTCATGGGTGCTTTGAATCCATGTTGAACCAGACGTTTCTGATAGTCGTGCGAGCAATATTGGGAACCGCGATCCGAGTGATGGATGCAGCCCTTCGGTGGTTTTCGCAGAGCCACCGCCATAAAGGAGCGGCACAATTCCGCAACAGGTCCAGCTTGAACATCACTGATTTTCGGGGGGATTACCTTCCGGCCATGAAAGACAGCATTCCGAATAATAAAAAGGTAGCTAATCGCCAGTCAATTTTACTAACTGCCCCAAATTCCAAAACTTCGGAAGTGTTTTTTTCAGGCAACATTAGCGCGAGCGCAATGCCAGATAAAGAGAGCGATCCGAGCAAGAGCATGACATTTTCCAGGTTCCAAATGTAGAATATGGAATTGGATATTATTGAGGAGGCTCGGGAAAACTGAACAGCTTGGGTAAGTGGATATTCTGCTCGAAATCGGCGATATAGCCGGAAAGAGGAGAATACGATGACGAGACGACCGAGACGCAATCACAGCCCTGCATTTAGAGGTGGTCCCAGTATTTTGACCAGTTAGCTAGGCTAAAATAAATTCCGCTGCTCGCTCTAGGATTAACATCATGAAGGTAACAATGACTGTAACCGGAGGGTTACGGTTACGGTTACGGTTACGGTTACAAGCACCGATCCAAGCACGGGCACAACAACGACCGAGACCTATACGAATGGCTCAACGGTTGTCACGAGAACGTCATCGGCACGGCCCGGGCTGACACGATCACCGGCGACGCCCAGGCGAACTGGATTGATGGGGCCGCTGGCCGGATACCATCACCGATGATGCAGGTGGAATATGATTTTCCAGCTACGCAGATTGACTCGCGGGGTGAGATATGATCCGATAATACCCGTTAAAGTAGAAAGAGTCGCCACATGAAAAAACTGATCTCTATTTTGATGATCCTGTTGCTTGGTACCAGTGCGTATCTCACAACTGCGCAAACACAAGTGTGTCGCTCGGAAGGAATGTTAGATGAAGAAGCGGCGCGGATCATTGCCATCGCTACCGTGCAAGGCGAGAACTTTCGGCGGGAAATTGACGGGATGCGCGAACGTGACGTTTCGTTGAGAAATGACACAACATACGACGATGTTCTGGCGGATGATGACAGAACCCTTAATCTGGCACGAGAATTTTTTATCGGCGGCTCCCACTGGATAGAATTACACTATCCCGCATTGAGCAAGGTGAGGAATTGGATGAAATCCTGATGGAGTCGGGATATCCACTCAAACGTCAGCAGGTAAACTATTTTGCTTTGACGTTGGATCAAAGCCTGAAAGATTTGGCGCTGGCGATTGGGGCTAAACCTGTTGAAGGCTCATACAGTTTTTCAATAGATCCGCATGTTTATGTGTTTGCTTTATCGCAATTTGCCCGTAGTGCGGGCCTCAAAAATACCGATGGTGGAACAGGGGGGCGTCTGCAAACCAATAGGCTCGGCTACGGGTTTGTCGAAACTTGGCCTCTTTTTAGGGCGGACAGGATGGCAAAGGTAAGTTTTAGGATAACGGGCGACCTTACTGAACAGATAGTGACAATAAATCCGATATTTTATCGCTCATATAGCTGGAAGGATGATCGCCTATCAAAATACATTTTTGTTAATCGCGGCTGTCTGGCAACATTTACTGAGGTGGTCCCAGTATTTTGACCAGTTAGCAGCGTAAATAAGATGAATTTGATTTCATTGTTAAGCTGCTAATCTCGTTGGTTGTGTTTTTCTGTCATAGGCCTCGCTGGGCGTCAATATGCCGTGGGTGGAATGGGGCCGCTCCGTAT
>JAKIUB010000007.1 GCA_021647745.1 Paracoccaceae bacterium
CATTCCACCGAGCCGGGCTGGTTGAACTTTTCCTGAAAGTCCACCTTGCCCGCAAAAGGCGTATCGGCATAGGCCATCACTTTGCCCAGCACCTCGGACAGGTATTCCGCCAGCCCGCCAGGGTAATGAAAGCTTGCTTCCATTGGCATTTCGCCGTCCTCAATCGCCGATTTCCAGCGGATTTCAACGCCGGAAAACAAAAACGCTTTGGAGCGCACCAGCTCGTAAAGGCGGGCGGGCTTGAATTTGAGCTTGCCGAAAATATCGGGGTCAGGGTGGAAGGTGACAGTGGTGCCGCGCCGGTTGGGGGCAGCGCCGATTTTTTTCAGCGGTCCCAAAGGCTTGCCGCGCGAATAGCTTTGGCTAAACAGCTCGCGGTTACGCGCGACCTCGACCACCATGCTGTCGCTAAGCGCATTAACCACCGAGGAACCAACCCCGTTCAGCCCACCCGAGGTCTGGTAGGCGCCCTCGGTGAATTTGCCGCCCGCGTGCAGGGTGGTCAAAATAACCTCCAGCGCTGATTTGTCGGGAAATTTGGGGTGGGGGTCAACTGGAATACCTCGGCCATTATCGCGCACCATCACCGAATAATCTTCCAGCAGTTCCACTTCTATCCGGCTGGCATGGCCGGCGACCGCTTCGTCCATCGAGTTATCGAGCACCTCGGCCACAAGGTGGTGCATGGCGCGGCTATCTGTGCCGCCAATATACATACCCGGCCGCTTTCGCACCGGCTCAAGGCCCTCGAGCACCTCGATGGAAGAGGCGTTATAATCGCTGGAGGCGCCATCTTCGTTAAACAGATCACTGGGCATGACTCGATTCCTTTTTTGGCACATTATGGCAGAAAGGGCAGGGGGGCGACAACATCTTGTGGGTATATCTTTGCTATTCGGGGCAGCTCGCGCATGTGTGAGCTTGATTTTACTTGACCTTCTAGTGGCTGGATAGTCCAGCTAAGGCAAAAAAAGGGGAACAAGTGGAGCTTTCTTTTCAGGTGTTGATAATGCTGCCGGTCGGGCTGGGGCTACTGGGGTTTATCGAGCCGTGCACTATTGGCGGGCATTTGCTGTTTCTGGATACCCAAAAGAGTCGCTCAAGGGCGATGAAGATAAAAGCGGTGATGGTGTTTGTTTTGGTGCGCTCGCTGATAGCGGGGGTGTTCGGGGCAATCATTGCCCTTATCGGGCAAAAGCTGATCGGGGTGCAAACCGGCATCTGGCTGGTGTTTGGTAGTATTTATCTGGCGGTCGGGCTGGCGTTTATGCTGGGGCAGGCGGGGCTGGTGAAGCAAAAGATCACCCTTGCGCCAGCCGCGTGGAAAAAGGCGCGCAGTCCGTGGGTGCTGGGGTTGGCCTTTGGCTTGAATATTCCGGCCTGCGCTGCGCCGATCCTGTTTGGGCTGCTTGGGTTGGTGGCGACCACCGGCACGGTGCTGACCGGCTTTTGGATGATGTTTTTGTTCGGGCTGTTTTTATCACTGCCTTTAGTGGTTTTTGCCATGGTGCCGCGCATGGCGGACTGGCTTGACCGTATGGCGGAGCGGCTCGTCAACATGCGCTGGATCATTGGCGGGGTGTTTGTGCTGCTTGGGTTGTGGTCGATCTGGTTCGGGCTATATGTGGACCCAGCCAACTGGGTTGGCACCTGAAGCCCGCCTCAGCCGATCTTGCGCAGCTTTAGCTTGGTCAGGCGGTTGATCTCGCGCTTCAGCACCTCGAAGCGCACTCCCTGAAACGAAAAGACCTGCCCCTCGGCGGGGATCATCTGTGCTTCATGGATCACCAGCCCGGCAACCGTGTTGGCGTGTTCGTCGCTCAATGACCAGTCGCACTGGCGGTTGATATCGCGGATGGTCATCGAGCCATCAACAATGATCGTGCCATCCGTCTCGCGGCTGATATCGCCCTCGACCACGTCATGCTCGTCGACAATCTCCCCGACGATCTCTTCGAGAATATCCTCCAGCGTGATTAGCCCGAGCAGCGCGCCGTATTCATCAACCACCAGCCCGAAATGGACCTTGCGACGCAAAAATTCGTGCATCTGGTCATCAAGCGAGGTGGTTTCAGGCACAAAATATGGTGGCTTGGCGACGGCCAGAAAATCAACTTTTTCGAGGCTTTCCAGCCCCTTGTTGGAAACCTGCTCATGCACTGCGCGTAGCAGGTCTTTGGCGTGGATAACCCCGATGATATTTTCCGGCTCGTTACGGTAAAGCGGGATGCGCGTGTGGCTGGATTGTAGGCACTGGGCGAGGATATCACCCGGAGAGCTGTCGGCGTCTATCATCTCTATATCGGAACGATGCAGCATAATCTCGCTGATTTCGCGCTCTTTCAAATCAAGTGCGCCGAGCAGGCGGTCGCGGTCAACTTTGGCCACCATGCCCTCTGCATGGTGCAGCGAAATGGCGTCGGCGATCTCCTGATGGGCAGCCAGCACCGAGGCGTCAGGATCAGTGCGCACCCCGACCAGCCGCAATATACCGCGCACCAGTATCCGGATAATAGCCACCACCGGCGAGAGAAAAAACACAATCGGCACCAGCACCCGAGATACCCGCGAGGCGGCCGCCTCCGGATTGGTTATTGCGTAGGTCTTGGGCAAAACCTCGGCAAAAATCAACACCAGCAGGGTCATGACTACGGTTGCCACCACCACACCGTTAGCCCCGAACAGCAGGGTAAAAAGAGTGGTTGCCAATGCGGCAGCAAGGATATTGACCAGATTGTTTCCAAGCAGTACCGCGCCGATCAGCTTTTCGCTATCATCAGTCAGCAACAGCGCGCGCTTTGCGCCTTTGTCACCCTTTTCGGCCATACCGTGCAGCTTGGCGCGGTTAGCAGCCGTTAGCGCGGTTTCAGAGCCGGAGAAAAACCCCGAGATGATCAGCAACAGCAGGATAGCCCCGCCCACCCACAATATTTCGCTGATATAACTTTGGGTCATAATCTCGGTAGTCGCGGCGTCCATACCCTTAAATCCTTGTTAAAGCGGCGCTATTATGGCGATAGACGCGGCGAACCGCAAGCGGGGTATATGAAGATTTCGGATATAGGGGGGCTAGACGGGCCGGTGCTGCTTTTTGGCGGGGCATACGGCAACCTTCAGGCCCTGAAAGCCGTGCTGGCTATGGCCGGAAAGCCGGGGGCTGTTATGGTCTCTACCGGTGATACCTTCGCTTATTGTGTTGCCCGGGCGGCTACGGCGTTTTCGCTAGGGGGTGTTTTTCCAGCACCAGTGCCTTGAGCCGCTCGTCCAGCACGTGGGTGTATATCTCGGTGGTGGCAATATCCGCATGGCCAAGCAGCATCTGGATGGCGCGCAGGTCGGCGCCGTTGGCCAGCAAATGGGTGGCAAAAGCGTGGCGCAACGTGTGGGGGGAAATCGCGCCCGCTGGCAGCCCCGCCGCAATGGCAACCTGCTCGACCAGCCGAAAAAACTGCACCCGCGAAAGGTGGCCATCTCCGCGCCCCGCCGGAAACAGATAGCGCGAGGTGCGGGCCTTGTCCTTCAGGCCTGCCGCGCGCAGTGTCAGCCATCCGGCCAGCGCTTTGCGGGCAGGGGGGCTGAGCGGCACCATGCGCTCACGCCCGCCCTTGCCCCGCACCAGTATCATGCGCGGATCTCCCCCCGCCGCCGCCAGAGGCAGCCCGACCAGCTCGCTCACCCGCAGGCCCGTAGCATAAAGCAGTTGAAAAAGGCAGCGGTTTCGCGCCTTTAGCGGCTCGGTGTTCCCTGTTTTGGCGGCGGCATCAAGCAGTATCTGCACCTCGCCCTCGCTCAGGGTTTTCGGCAGGGTTTTTTTACGTTTTGGCCCTTTTATGCGAGTGGCCGGGTTGTCTTTTCGCAGCCCCTCCTCAAAGGTAAAGGCGAAAAACTGGCGGATGGAAGAGAGCCGCCGCGCCCTTGTTGTGGCGGCCAGCCCTTCGGCTTCCAGCGCCAGCAGGTAGGCACGGATATCTTCGGCATTTGCGGTTTTTATATCGGTATGGCGGGCAAAATCAGCCAGATCGCGCCCGTAGCTCTGCACCGTGTTTCGGGCGGCATCGCGCTCGGCCTGAATAGCCTCTAGAAAGGCGGCTATCCAGTGCCGCCCGTTCATGTCGGGCCACGCGGGATCAGTAATAGCTGAATAGCTGCACGCCGGGCTGCGTCCTCCAGCCCGAGCTTGCGCAACAGAAAAAGCCCTGCCTGCACCTCGGCAGGGTCGCCGTTTTTTCCGCTAGCCAGTAAGGAAAGGGCGCGTAAAATCACCTCGCCGATATTGCCGTTTTCTATCTTTTTCAGTAGCTCTGGCAGGTCCGAGCGGGTTGGCGGGATGTCGGTGAAAGCGGCATGGATCGCGTGGTTGGTCGGTGTTTCTTTCGAGGATATCTCAACAACCGGGGTGTTGCTGGCCAGCTGGGTCGCAAAAAGGGTTTTTTTATCATCTGGCCTGCCCAGCCCGGCCCAAACCGCAACCGGACGACCAGCCAGCAGCAAAAGCCGCCGCAATTCCGGGGCCAGAAGGGCGGTCTCGGGGCCGGGAGGATAATGGGCAAGAGCGTCGGCATATTCCACCGTGAAGGCAAAATAGAGACCGGTGCCAAAAAAAACCTCCAGCGCATCGCGCAGGGCATTATACATCCGCTCGTCATTATCTGAAACCAGCGCGGCATCAAGGGCCTGCACCGCTTCGGCGCGCCCCCATGCCCCGCCGGAAGATGCTGCCCGTGCCCCGCGATAGGCGGCAAAAAGCAGGGTTGGAGGGGCCGTATTTGCCCGCACCAACCGCTCGGCAGCCAAAATACGTTGCCGTGCGGGCGTGCGTATATCCATATCCGCGTTTAGATAGGGCAGAGGCAGCGGACCATCGGGGCGGGGTAAGGCGAGGGATTCGCGCAGGGTGAAGGTGATCGGGTCGAGCGGGTCGGGGTTGCCCGCATCGGGCAGGCCTGAAAACATCTCCGGGTCAAGAAACCGGACCAAAAGATCCCCGTCCTTGACCATGACCTCCCCGAGAGTCTCGGCCAGTGAAACCGTGAGCGCGGCTGCGTTCCAGTCTCCCGAGCGGGCCAAGCATATCACCCGTGTCGCAACATCGGAAGAGAGGGTAGGGCGCGCGCGCAGCGCCGTGCAGGGGGCATTGGTGCGCTGGCCGATCAGGCTGATCTCGAACCAGCGGCGAAAGATTTCCGGCCCGTCGATGCCCGCTTGCAAGATCAGCGTTTCGGCTGCGTCGAGCGCCCCCATCCGGAATAAAAGATCAATGCGTGCAAGCAAGAGCTGGCCATGACTGGCGCTATTTTGTGGCGGGTCGCTCTGGGCCAGCAATACCTGCCGGTAAAGGGCCGCGATCTCGGGCAGAGCCTCGGGACGGACCGCCTGCATCAGAGGGATAATCTCGCTGACCGGGGTATCGCCCCAGAGATTGCGCGGAAAGCCGGTGATCTCGGGAGGCAGTAGCCCGGCAGCATCTCGGCTCACCATATCAAGAGGCAAGGTGGTTATGGTGCCGTTCAGCGGGTGGCCAGTGCGCCCGGGCGGGTTGATGACAAAATTGGGTGGCTCTTTCAGGCTTTGGGAAAGCCAGTCAATGGCCGATCGCGGCGGCTGGGCCTGTGCCGCCGTGGCAAGCATAAACGCGATGGCAAGCCCGAGACGCATGGCTATTGGCCAAGCGGGGTCACCGAAATGGTGACTTCGGTCTTCTCGGCGGGCAGGTCGAACAATAGCGCATAGCCCGCCACACCTGCCGCCCCGAGCAACGCCAGAATAAATAGATACTTGATCAAACGTTTGATCATTTCTGCCCTTTCTTCCCCATTTTCGGGGTTTGCCTTCATCTGCCACAATGATAAACCGGTTGATAAGAGGGGGAATTCGTCCCGCTCCGGTTTTTTTGCACATTAGCGCGGTTTCTGCCTGTCAGCAATCGCCGAAACCTGAAAGTTTTTCCCATGGGCGCCGCTTTGCGCAAACTAGACAAAACACTGGTGCTGGTCGGGCTGATGGGCTGTGGCAAATCAAGCGTGGGCAAGCGGCTGGCGGCGCGGCTCGGGGTTGGTTTTGTGGATACGGACGACGAGATAGTGCAGGCGGCGGGCATGCCCATCCCGGAAATATTCCAGCGCCTCGGCGAGCCGGCCTTTCGTGATGGCGAGGCCAAGGTGATCTCGCGCCTGCTGGAGGGCGCACCCGGCGTGATGGCCACCGGTGGCGGGGCGTTTATGGCACCTATGGTGCGCGCCGAGATCGAGCGGGTGGGCATATCTGTCTGGCTGCGCGCTGATCTTGATACCTTGTGGGAGCGGGTAAGGGGCAAGTCCGGCCGGCCCTTGCTGGAGACCGAAAATCCGAAAAATGTGCTGGCGGAGCTGATGGCGGCGCGCTACCCGCAATATGCCGCTGCCGACATCGTGATAGACAGCCACATGGATAATAGCCACGAAACCGTGGTCGACGATATTATGCGGGCGCTGGCCGGTTTCAATGCAGTGAAGGATACGGAGAAGGATACGGATAAATGAGCGAAACTCTCAATGTGGCGCTGGGTGCGCGCGCCTATGATATTCATATCGGGCCGGGGCTATTGGCCAATGCGGGAGCGCTGGTGCGCCCCTTTGTGCCACAAAAACGGGTATTTGTGATTACCGATGAAAACGTCGCCGCGCTACATCTGGATACCCTGCGCAGCGGGTTGGCGGATGCGGGCATATCCATGCAGGCGCTGACCCTGCCGGCGGGCGAAAAAACCAAAGGCTGGCCCGGGCTTGAGCGCGCGGTCGAGTGGCTGATCGCCGAGCGGGTCGAGCGCAGCGATATCGTAGTGGCTTTTGGCGGCGGTGTTATAGGTGATCTCGCCGGTTTTGCCGCCGCCATTTTGCGTCGGGGGGTAGATTTTATCCAGATACCGACCTCGCTTCTGGCGCAGGTCGATAGCTCGGTCGGGGGCAAAACCGGTATAAACTCATCGCAGGGCAAAAACCTGATCGGGGCATTTCACCAGCCGCGCCTGGTGCTGGCCGATACCGATGTGCTGGCCACCCTTGCGCCGCGCGAGTTTGTCTCGGGCTACGGCGAGGTTGTCAAATACGGGTTGTTGGGGGATGCGAATTTCTTTGAATGGCTGGAGAAAAACGGGCCAGCTATGGCCGCGGGTGATCAGGATGGGCGCATCCATGCCATTCGCCGCTCTTGCGAGATGAAGGCCGGTATTGTGGCGCGCGACGAAAAAGAACATGGCGAGCGGGCGCTGCTCAACCTTGGCCATACCTTTGGTCACGCGCTTGAGGCTGCTACCGGCTATTCCGACCGGCTGTTGCACGGCGAGGGTGTAGCCATCGGCTGTGCGCTGGCTTTCGAGCTTTCGATGCGCCTCGGGCTTTGCGCGCAGGAAGACCCGAGCCGGGTGCGCGCCCATCTGGCGGCCATGGGGATGAAAACGGATATTTCGGATATTGCTGGCGGTTTGCCCGATGCCGACGGGCTGATCACGCTGATGGGGCAGGATAAAAAGGTTAGTGATGGCCGCATCGCCTTTATTCTTGCGCGCGGTATAGGGCAGGCTTTTGTTGAAAATCAGGTCGATATGGCGGTGGTGAAAAACCTGCTTCAGGATGCACTGAAGGGGCGATAAATACGCGCCCTGTCACCTTGCCCAAGCCAGTGGTGTGGGCAAATCTCCCAAGGCAAAGTCCAGCCTGAAGGTGCGGCGCGGCGATAGATTGCGGGCCTGATCAAACAGGGTCAGGTCATCAGCATCCAGGGCACTGCGAAACCATATGTGGCCGGTGCTTTCAAACGCCTCGAAGGTCATGCACTGCAACTCGCGCCGCCAAGCACGCAGAACTTGGCGCAGTGGCGGTGATTGAGTTTTACATCGGCTTCGGCCTCTTTCAGGGTGGTGCCCATTTCAAACTCGGGGGTGTAGGCCAGCAGGGTGCAGGCGAGCACGGCCGGGTTGGAAGCCCCTTTGCGCTTGACGACCATCCGCGAGCTGGCACACATGATTTCATCGGGGTGCTTTCCCAGAATATCCCAGCATTCGGTGGTAATCTCCGGCACCTCGGCACGCTCGTCCATTTCAGGAAAAAGAACTGTTGTTGCGGGGCTTTGCGCGTCTATCTTGAAGTTGTGCTTTGCGTATAGTTCGGCGTATCCGGCGCGGCTTTCGGCATCGCTGTTGTGCCACAGGGTGCGGCCGGCCACGGTCATTTCAAAGCCGTTGTCGCGCAGCCAGTGCATGCCTTTTATGCTGATATCAAACGCGCCTTTGCCGCGCTCCTCATCATGCAGGGCGGCATCGAAATGGTCTAGCGATATGCGCAGGGTCAGTTTGTTTCCGTAGGTTTTTTGCAGGGCGAGCAGGCCCGCCTGCATCTGCGGGCGCATCATCGGGCGCATGGCGTTGGTCAACACCAATACTTCATAGCCGCGCGTCAGGGCCGTTTTGAGCATTTTTATGATCTCGGGGTTCATAAAAGGCTCGCCGCCGGTAAAACCGATTTCGGTTACCGGCCAGCCCAGAGTTTCTATTTCATCAAGATAGGGGGACATTTCGGCGGTGGTCAGATAGACAAGCCGGTCATTTTCGGGCGAGCTTTCGATATAGCAGTTGGCGCAGGTGATATTGCACAGCGTGCCGGTATTGAACCATAGCGTTTTGGCGCCTGTCAGCTTTACCGAGGCGCGTTTTTCGCCATTGGCGGTAATATCAGGGTGCGAAAACTTTTCCAGCACTGGCGTTTGGTTGTTCATTACTTTCCCCTATTTGCCGCGCAGATTCGTCTGTTGCGCTGTAATCGTCAACCCACAATTCTAAACATTCCCGTGAGGGGCAGCTTCTACCGTAAGAACTTCAACCTCGTTGTGCAGCGTGCGATGCACCGGGCATTTATCGGCGATGGCCATCAGGCGTTGGCGCTGGTCAGCATCCAGATCGCCTTCAAGCGTAATCACCCGCTTGAACTGGTCGATCTTGCCGTTAACGGTTTCGCAGTGTTGGCAATCGGTGACGTGGATCTTGTCATGGGTGATATCAACACTAACATGCTCTAGCGGCCATTTTTTACGCCGCGCATACATGCGGATGGTCATGCTGGTGCAAGCGCCCAGACCGGCAGAAACCAGCTGATAGGGGGTAAACCCGTCATCGGTGCCGCCATAAGCCACCGGCTCGTCGGCGGTGACATGGTGCTTTGGCCCTGCGGCTATATCCTGGCGAAACCCGGCGACATCCGCCTCGCTTACGCGCACAATGCCCTCGGGGGCGCCGATCGGTGCGGCGGGCTTGGGCAGGTCAAGATAGCGTGCTGCCCAGCTGGCGATGACATCGGCGGCGTATTGGGCATCTTCCGCTTTGCTCAACAGGTGGTCGGCCTTATCAAGGGTGATAAAGCTTTTTGGGTGCTTGGCGGCCAGAAATATTTCCGAAGCGTTATCAATGGAAACGATTCCATCAGACGGGGCGTGCAGCACCAGCAGCGCCTTTTTCATGGCGGCAATGGCAGGCAGTAGCTCGGCAGAGGCAATATCGTCAAGAAAGGCCTTGGTAATGGTAAATCCCCGCCCCGCAAGGCTGACCTCTGCCGAACCCTTTTTATTGATCTCGTCCAGCTGGCAGCCGAAATTGGCTGTGACATGGGCCGGATCAGAGGGTGCGCCAATGGTCACCACGGCTTTGACACTGGCAATATCGCCCGCCGCCTTCAGCACCGCCGCCCCGCCGAGCGAATGCCCGACCAGCAGGCGAACGGGCATGCCGATACTGTCCATATGCGCCGCCGCACTCACCAGATCTCCGACATTGGAGGTGAAATCCGTATTGGTGAATTCACCACCAGACTGGCCCAGACCGGTGAAATCAAACCGCAATACCGCGATGCCGGCCGAAGCAAGGCGCTGCGATATCCGTTTGGCGGCGAGGATGTCTTTTGAGCAGGTAAAGCAATGGGCAAAGATCGCTGTTGCCAGCACCGGCCCGTTTGGTTTGTCAAACAACGCGGCAAGTTCGGCACCGGTATGGCCAGTAAAGGTCAGTTTTTCGCTTGGCATGGTTTTGCCTCCGTGGTTCCATCAACATTTATGCCAATACTTCGCCAAAGCAACCCGCTGTAACAATCAAAAACAGAATTGCGACGAAATGACCGGAGTTTGCCAGAGCCAGCGACCTTGCGGCCAGCACCCGCCGAGCAACGTGAATTTGATGTCGCAGCCTCTGGAAATACCGGCATGGCCCCTTAGCTAGAAGACAAGGCAACGCTTTTTGCCGCTTTTGAAAAGGACAAAAAAATGACCATATATCTAAGCCAAACCGCCCCCGATTTTACCGCAAACACCACCAAAGGAGAAATTTCCCTGCACAAATGGGCTGGAGATTCGTGGGTGTTTTTCTTTAGCCATCCCGCCGATTTCACCCCGATCTGCACCACCGAAATGGGCATGACCGCCAAGCATGCCGCCGATTTCGCCGCGCGCAACGTAAAACCGCTGGGGCTTTCGACCGATACGGTGGAGGAACATATGAAGTGGATTTCGGACGTAAACGAAACCCAGAATACCGACCTGCAATTTCCGATCGTGGCCGACCCTGATCTCAAGGTAGCCAAGCTCTACGAGATGATCCACCCCGAGGCCTCCGATACCGCCGCTGTGCGCTCGGTGTTCATCATT
Organism: Paracoccaceae bacterium; assembly: GCA_021647745.1. GTDB lineage: Bacteria > Pseudomonadota > Alphaproteobacteria > Rhodobacterales > Rhodobacteraceae > UBA3077. Next base: position 10,663 of record JAKIUB010000007.1, read on the forward strand.
GATCCGGCCAGAAAGGTGCGCCTGACCATGACCTATCCGATGAATGTAGGCCGGAATTTTGATGAAATTCTGCGGGTGATTGATGCGCTGCAAATAGCTGACGAGAAAACCATCGCTCTGCCCGCCAACTGGACGCCGGGCGACGAAGCCATCGTGCCACTTTCGGTCACCACCGAAGATGCGCAGGCCAAATACCCTGACTTGAAAATTATGAAGCCTTATCTGCGGGTTACCAAGGATTATTAAAGCAAAAAGGGCGCCGCAAAAGGCGCCCTTTCCAAATGTAGGGCGGGCTTCAGCCCCGCCACCCTAGCAGCTGTAATACATGCCGTATTCAACCGGATGCGGCGTATGCTCCATGGTATAAACCTCTTCCCATTTCAGCTCCATATAGCCTTCAATCTGGTCCTTGGTAAACACATCACCCGCCGTCAGGAAGTCCATATCGGCCTCAAGCTCCTCCAGCGCCTCGCGCAGGCTGGAACAAACCGTTGGAATGCCGGCCAGCTCTTCGGGTGGCAGATCATAGAGGTCTTTGTCAGAGGCTTCGCCGGGGTCGATCTTGTTTTTGATACCGTCAAGACCGGCCATCAAAAGCGCGGCAAAGCACAGATATGGATTGGCCGCCGGATCAGGGAAGCGAGCTTCTACGCGCTTGGCCTTGGGGGATTCAGCCCATGGAATGCGCACACAACCCGAGCGATTGCGGGCGGAATAGGCGCGCAGCACCGGCGCTTCAAAACCCGGGATCAGGCGCTTGTAGCTGTTGGTCGCAGGGTTGGTAAACGCATTCAGCGCCTTGGCGTGCTTCAGAATACCACCGATGAAATAGAGCGCTTCTTGGCTGAGATCAGCGTATTTATCGCCCGCAAATAGCGGCTTGCCCTCCTTCCAGATCGACATGTTTACATGCATGCCGGTGCCGTTATCACCCGCGATAGGCTTGGGCATAAAGGTGGCGGATTTGCCGTAAGCATGCGCCACATTGTGGATCACATATTTGTATTTTTGCAGCTCGTCCGCCTGCTTGACCAAGGTACCAAACACCAAGCCCAGCTCGTGCTGGCAAGAGCCAACCTCGTGGTGGTGCTTGTCCACCTTCATGCCGAGGCGCTTCATGGTGCTCAGCATTTCGCCGCGAATATCATGGGCGGCATCGGTTGGGTTGACCGGAAAGTAGCCACCCTTGACGCCGGGGCGATGTCCCATGTTTCCCATCTCATATTCGGTATCGGTGTTCCATGAAGCGTCTTGCGCATCCACCTCGAAAGAGACCTTGTTCATGGTGTTGCTGAAGCGCACATCGTCAAACAGGAAAAATTCGGCTTCCGGGCCAAAATACGCGGTGTCGCCAATGCCGGTGGCAATCAGGTAGGCCTCGGCTTTTTCGGCGGTGGAGCGTGGATCGCGGGCATAAGCCTCGCCGGTATCCGGCTCGACAACCGAGCAATGGATGCACAGGGTTTTTTCGGCATAAAACGGGTCGATATAGGCGCTGGAGCAATCGGGGATCAGCTTCATGTCGCTTTCCTCGATACCTTTCCAGCCGGCAATCGAGGAGCCGTCAAACATAAAACCCTCTTCGAGAAAATCGGCGGTCACTTCGTCATTGATCAGCGTAACATGCTGAAGCTTGCCGCGCGGGTCGGTGAAGCGGATGTCCACATATTCGATGTCGTTTTCTTTGATGCTGTCGAGAACTGCTTGAATGTCACTCATTGGTTTTTCCTTTATTTAAAGGGCGATTGCTATAGAGCGTCTGGCCCGTCTTCTTCTGTGCGAATGCGAATGGCTTGCTCGATGGAGGAAACAAAGATTTTTCCGTCGCCGATCTTGCCGGTTTTGGCGGCGTCGATAATGGCTTTTATTGCCTCTTCCACCTGATCATCGTTGAGCACGATTTCGATTTTGACCTTGGGCAGGAAGTCCACCACATATTCGGCGCCCCGATAAAGCTCGGTATGGCCTTTTTGGCGGCCGAACCCCTTGGCCTCGATCACGCTCAGTCCCTGAATGCCCACGTCTTGCAACGCTTCTTTCACTTCGTCGAGCTTGAACGGCTTGATAATGGCTTCGATTTTTTTCATGTCGATGCTCCTGATTGCATGCGACTTGTTAAGCATTGCACGGCATACGGCGCAATTTGAATGTCGGTGGAGCAGGGGTTGGAGATGAAGTTTCCGACCTCTATGCCTAAAATTTAATCACCGAGATTAAAAAAGGTGCAGAATGAAACGTAGGACGGGCTTCAGCCCGCCATCAGGCGCAGGAGGCGGTTGGCTAGGGCCTACGCCGCCGCCGCCCGCCTCGAGCGCCTCGAGCGCCCGCCTCAACTTCGCCTTCGGCCAGTGCGGGCTTGTTGGCCTTGATCCACGCCCCACCGTGAGCGTCATTATTTGTTAGCAAATTGGCGGCGCGAATGGCGTCCATCTCCAGGCTGTGCAGCGGGTTCATAATCGCCGAGGTCATGCCCGAGGCAATCGCCATTGGTAAAAATGCGGCATTCACAGCGTTACGATTGGGCAGGCCAAAGCTGATATTGGAGGCGCCGCAAGTGGTGTTCACCCCCAGCTCCATTCTGAGTTTGCGCACCAGTTCAAACACCTGCAAACCAGCAGTCGCCATAGCGCCAATCGGCATTACCAGCGGGTCCACCACAATGTCATGCGCCGGAATGCCGAAATCAGCCGCGCGCTCGACGATTTTTTTGGCAACGGCAAAGCGCACTTCCGGGTCTTCTGAAATACCGGTATCGTCATTCGAGATCGCCACCACCGGCACGTTATATTTCTTTACCAGTGGCAAGATCAGCTCCAGCTTTTCCTCCTCGCCGGTCACCGAGTTCAGCAGCGGCCGCCCGTGGCAAACCTGCAAGCCAGCTTCAAGCGCCGCGGGCACCGAGCTGTCGATACAAAGCGGAATATCGACCAGCGCCTGCACCCGGCGGATAACCTCCTGCATCAAGGGCGGCTCGGTCTCGTTGGGGTTGGGGTTCGAGTTATAAACCACGCCGGCGTTGATATCGAGCATGGTGGCCCCCGCCGCCACCTGCGCCAGCGCGTCGGCCTCGATGGTTGAAAAATCACCGGCTTCCAGCTCGCGGGCCAGCTTTTTGCGGCCGGTGGGGTTGATGCGCTCGCCGATCACACAGAAGGGCTGGTCAAAACCGATGATTGCGGTTCTGGATTTTGATTCAATGATGGTGCGGGTCATAATATGTCCTTCAGGCTCGCAGGCGGGCAGCGGTGTCGCTTTGCGCCGAGATATAGTCGGTTGTCGCCCGTATGCCACCAAGCGGAAAAAAATGCACCGATTCTATCGCCCAATCGGGGTGGGCGGCTTTGTGTGCCGCCAAATCAGTCAGCAGGGTTTCGGGGGTAAAGGGCCGGATGAGCTTGGTGATATCGCGCGCTCGCCGGGTCAGCACCCGCAGGCTGGGGCCAACCCCGCAGGCCATCGAAAACCGGATAAGGGTTTGCAGTTTTGCTGGCCCTGCCACACCGATATGCACCGGCAAATGCACGCCAGCGGCCTGCATCCGTGCGCTCCACTCGATCACCGGCGGCGCTTCAAAAACAAATTGCGTGGCAATCGCCATGGCGGCACCGGTGCGGTTTTGAAAGTCCGATTTCCACTTGAGCGCGGCCATCACTTCACTCTCGGTGCCGATATCGCGATTTCCCTCGGGGTGGCCCGCCACATGCAGGCGGCTAAAGCCGAAGTGGTCAAACACCCCGCTTTCGAGCAGCTGCATCGAATCGCTGAAATCACCCTCGGGAGCATTAACCCCGCCCGCCAGCAGCAGTGCCGAGGAAACCCCAAGCTCGGCATAGCGCTGCACCCAGTTTTCCAGCATGGCATTGTCGGCAATGATCCGCGCCGGAAAATGCGGCATCACCTCAAAGCCGTCCGCGACCAGTCGCTTGGCGGTTTCAAGCATATCCTCGATCGGGGTGCCCGCGATATGGGCAATGTAAACCCGGGTGCCCGCCGGTAATATTGCCTTGAAGTCAGGGATTTTGGCCGCCGTGCGCGGCATCACTTCAATCGAGAAACCGTTCAAAAACCCGCGCGGGGCAGGGGGAGTGGTTATAGGCACAACATTCATGGCAGCTCCGTTTCAGGCTGGCTCCCAGCCGTCATTCGCAATCAGGGATTTGATTTTTTCTTTATCATATTTGCGCTCCAGCGCTTCGGCCTGCGCATTTGCGACCTCTTGATCGCTGCCCGAGACCTCAACAGGCGCTGATTTGCGCCACTCCGCCAGATAATCATCACTGCCCGCCGCGCCAACCTTCATCGCGGCGCGGTCAATCGCCTGCTCGAATCGCTCATCGAGCTGCACCTTGGCCGCGCGGCGCCCCTTGCCAACGATCACCTGCGCCGGAATATCCCGCCAATATACAATTACCATTTTCGCCATTTTCACTCTCCTGTTTATACGCATTAGGGGCCAAAAACCACGTTTGTAAAGAGTGCGCTGTAAAGGATGGTTGAAATGCTGCAAATAGGGTGTATGTTGAACCCACAGCAAAACTCATTGACGGTATGGACCGATGCACACAGAAACTGAAAAACAGACCCCGAGTCTGTCCTTTGAATTTTTCCCCCCACATTCTACCGAAGCGAATCTGCGCCTGTGGCGCTCGGTCGAGCGGCTTGCGCCCTTGGCGCCCGAATTCGTTTCCGTCACTTACGGGGCGGGCGGGGCCACGCGAGAGCGCACGATGTCGGCGATTGCCACGATTAAGGACCGCGCGCGGCTTGATATTGCGGGGCATCTGACCTGCGTTGGAGCTTCTAAAGCCGAGACCTTGAGCGTGGCGAAAGCCTACGCCAAAATGGGCGTGAAGCGCATTGTGGCACTACGCGGCGATGCGCCCAAGGGCGAAACCCACTTCACGCCCCACCCCGAAGGCTTTGCCAGCGCCGCCGAACTGGTGAAAGGGCTGAAAGAAGCAGGGGATTTTGATATTTCCGTGGCAGCCTATCCTGAAAAGCACCCCGATGCGCTGTCGCTGGACGCCGATATAGAAAACCTCAAGCGCAAGGTGGATGCGGGGGCTTCGCAGGCCATTACCCAGTTTTTCTTTGAGAAAGACGATTTTTTACGCTTCCGTGATGTAGCCGTAAAGGCGGGCATAAACGTGCCCGTCATTCCCGGCATTCTCCCCATCGAGAACTTTGCCAAAATGACCCGCTTTGCCAAAATGTGCCAAGCGAATGTGCCGGATTGGATGCACAAGGCGTTTGAAAACGCTGACAGCCAAGACGAGACTGAAATTCTTTCCACCGCGCTTGCCACCGAAATGTGTGATGACCTGATGACCGAGGGCGTGCAGCACTTGCATTTCTACACGCTCAATAATCCGGACCTCACCTATAATATCTGCCGTGGCCTTGGCGTGTCGGTGAATAGTTTTGCTGCGCAAAACGGACTGGTTGCCTAAAGCTTCAATCTCGTGCTATCCTATCTCCAAACACTCCGCCGTGGCGGAGCAGAGATTGGCTTGAACAATGAATAAAGCGAGACCGAAGGGTCTGGCGCCAAAACCTCCCTTGAGCGCAAGGGAGGGGCCGTTTTATGCGGCGCTTGACTTGGGTACAAATAGCTGCCGAATGCTGATTGCTACGCCAAAAGGCGGGCATTTCCAGATCGTGGATGCGTTTTCAAAATCGGTGCGGCTTGGCCTTGAGCTGGAGCGCACCGGCTCCCTTTCCAATGCGGGTATCACCCGCACGGTGCAGGCGCTGCATGTTTGTGCCAAAAAGCTCAAGCTCAAGGGGGTTGTCGCCAAGCGTCTGGTCGCCACCGAGGCCTGCCGGCGCGCAACCAACGGCGAAAAATTCATGCTCCGCATTCGCGCCGAAACCGGGCTGAAGCTCGAAATTATCGCGCCCTCGGAGGAGGCCCGCCTTGCGGTTGTCGGCTGTGCGCCGCTTGTCTCGCCACAGGCCCGGCAAGTGCTGGTGGTGGATATCGGCGGTGGCTCGACAGAGCTTGTCTGGATAGATCTCAGCGGCGTAAACCCCGAAAACAAAACCAAAGCCATGATGGAGCTAAGCCCGGGCAATGGCACCAAGGGCCTGAAAACCCCGCTCGGCGCCCGGGTGGTGGACTGGATATCGGTGCCGCTCGGGGTGGCAACGCTGATGCAGCGCTATTCCGATGTTGGTGATGACAGCGCGCGTTTTGCCCTGATGGCGTGGTATTTCGAGGAATTGCTCGAAGATTTCGCCCCCTATATCGAGGGCAGCACCCGCGCGATGATGGACGGGCTTCAGGTCATCGGCACCTCGGGTACCATCACCACGGTTGGTGCTATGCACCTTGGTCTCAAGCGCTATGACCGCACTCTTGTGGACGGCATGGCCATGGGCGCGGAAGATGTAAATCGCGTGGTCGAAAACTTCCTCAGGCTCGGCCCGGCCGGGCGGCGCGAAGAGCCGGGTATCGGGCGTGACCGTGCCCAGCTTATCATGTCCGGCTCGGCGATATTGCAAACGATATTGCGCATTTGGCCCACCCGCCATATCAGGGTGGCGGATCGCGGCTTACGCGAGGGTATGTTATATTCGATGATGAACGCCGACGGCGCGTTTGAGAGGCAGTCATGAGAAAACCGGGGCAAAAGATAAACAATTCTGGCCGGGGCCAGCGCGACCTCAAGGTGCGGCTAAAAACCGCCAAAGGCCGCAAGATTGGCAGCACCTTGTGGCTGGAGCGCCAGCTCAATGACCCATATGTGCAGCGCGCCCAGCGCGAGGGTTACCGAGGGCGGGCCGCCTTTAAAATCATGGAGCTGGATGACAAATACCGCTTCCTGCTGCCCGGTGCCAAGGTGGTTGATCTTGGCTGTGCGCCGGGGGGCTGGTGCCAGATATCGGTTGAGCGGGTCAATGCGCTGGGGGAGCGCAAGGGTAAAAAAATAGGCACCGTGCTGGGCATTGACCTGCAAGAGGTCGAGCATGTGGCGGGGGCTGATATCCATGTGCTGGATTTTCTCGAAGATGACGCCGATATCAAGGTCAAGGCATGGCTTGGGGGCAAGGCCGATGTTGTTATGTCCGATATGGCGCCGTTTTCATCGGGCCATCGGGGGGCGGACCATATCCGCATCATGACGCTGGTTGAAGCCGCGCTTTACTTTGCGCTGGATGTGCTGGAGCCGGGCGGCACTTTTGTCGCCAAGGTGCTGGCGGGCGGGGCCGAGGCGGATGTGCTGAAGATACTGCGGGCTAATTTTGGCAAGGTGCTGCATGTAAAACCGCCAGCCTCCCGCAAGGATAGCTCGGAAAAATTCGTGGTAGCGACAGGGTTTAAAGGGCTAGGTGAAGGTTGATTTTTGCTGTGCCATCAATTTTTTGTGCCCCTCAAACTGGGCGCAAATGTAATCTGATACGATATGCTCCAAAGCATCGCTCGTCATGATAGGATTAATCGCACATGTGCGGACAAAACCTTGCCACAGAAAATATTACGGAAGATACCAAAAAATTTATTGCCGCAAACTTCAAAAACACTGAAATGGGCTTAGTCAGAATAGCAAGAAATTTGAATCTTCGAGGTATGGCTGACGATGATATTGTTCGGCACTGTCATAAAATAATCCTATCCACCCCAATCTCGAAAATAGAAGTTCGCGGCAAAAACTACTATTTATACTCTCGAGAGTATTCGGCTGTGTTGACCATTAATAAATCAAGCTTGGGAATCATTACAGCAAAAATATATGAGTAATGCTTGAAAATTCCTTTTGGGCTTTGATTGGGGATTGGCTCAATTTAGTCGCTTTTTTCTACATAGCACAAGTTTTCGTGCGCCTCGCTCCAGTCCACAAGTAAAATCTCATTTGGGAGCGGGAAGGGTGAAACAGGCTTTTCATTCACCTGCATGGTCCCTGCCAGCATATCTATGGTGCAGTTGGTGTATTTTCTCAGATCAAGGAAATCATAGGATGATAGGCTGAAGGCGCTGATGATAAAGCGATTGTCGCGCTCAATGATTGTCAGGGTCCGCTCCCATTTATTGCGCCCTATGGCCCGGTTTTCACTGCGCAGCAACAGCGCGCCATCTTCGGCAAATTCAAGCCACGGCACCATGCCCCGAAGAATTCCGGTGAACGCTATTTCCGGGGCGTAGACCTCGGGAATATCATCAAACGGATCTTGAAAGATCAACAGCGATACGAAATCTCGCTCGCGCAGCAATATAGCCTTATAAAAAGCCGAGGCATTCCAGCCCGGCCCAACGGCGGAAACCACATCACTTATCCGGGTGTTGACTGGGGGCGTATCGGATTGCCCTTGGGCGACCATGGGAAAAAGGGCAAAAAGAAGAGTGGCGAGTCTCATTTGAATATCCTCTTTTGCTTATAGTGCAGCCTGCTGGATTGCATGGCAAGTAATGCTTGTAATTCCACTTGATATTAACGTTACTTGCGGCAGGTCTGGAGGGCATAAAATGAAACGGCAACCACTGTGGCGCAGCACGCCGCCCGCTATTTTTCCGGTTATTCTTGGGCTGTTGGGGTTGGCGAATGGCTTGCGCTGGCTGGCGGGGATATGGGGCTATCCGGTGGCGGCGGGGGATTTTATGCTCGGTATATCAGCTGCATTGCTGCTGTTTTTTAGCCTCTCGTATTTGGCCAAGCTGCTGGCTCGACCGGGAGCGTTGCTGGAGGATTTGCGCGCACCACCTGGGCAGGCGGGGCTTAGCGCCCTTGCCGTTGGCTTTTTGGTGCTGGCGATGGGGGTGCTGTCAAAAGGCGAAATTGCGCGTTGGTTCTGGTGGATAGGGGTGGGGCTGTTTTTGTTGCTTTTGCTGTTCATCATAAACTCGCGGCTGAAAACACCCAAGGCCGCGCGCGGTATAACGCCGTATTTGTTTCTGCCGTTTACCGGCCTGAGCGCCGCGGCGATGGCCGGGTTTTCGCTGGGTTACGGGCTGTTAAGCCAGATATTTGTCTATGCTTCGCTGGTTGCGTTTATCTGGCTGGGCATCGGGCTTGCGCTCAAGCTGGCCCGCAACCGCCCGCCCGCGCCCCTGCGCCCGGCCTATGCCGCTTTTTTGCTGCCGCCAAGCCTGCTGGGGCTGGGTTTCGGGCAATTTGGCCCGGAGGTGGTTTTTGTGGTTTTTCTAGCGCTGGCCTGGCTGCTGGCCCTGCTCATGCTGGTGTTGGCGGGCTGGATGACCAAATCAGGCTTTGCCCCGATCTGGGGCGAGATGGTTTTTCCGGTGGCGGCATTTATCAATATCAACATCATGGCGATCAGCAAAGGCTATGGCACTATCGCCAACACCGGCGCGCTGGCCGGGGTGCTGATCGGCACGCCGTTGATCCTTTTTATTGCCTATAAAACCCTCAAAATGTGGACAAAGCGCGATTTGGCTAAAAAAACCGGAGCGGCCACGGCTTAGGGCTTCCCTTTTTCGCTGCAACATGAGATATAAAAGCGTCAAAGATAACCCTTAAACTGGGAGGTCCAGATGGACATATCCGAGGCGCTCACCTTTGACGATGTATTGCTGGTTCCCGGGGCATCCGACGTTATGCCTACCTCGGCCAAAACCGGCACCTGGCTGACCAAAACCATCTCGATGAACATCCCGCTGCTCAGCTCGGCGATGGATACCGTGACCGAAAGCAAAATGGCGATTGCTATGGCGCAGGCGGGCGGGATCGGGGTGATACACCGCAATCTCGATATCGAGGAGCAGGCGCGGCAGGTGCGGGCGGTCAAGCGCTTTGAAAGCGGAGTGGTCGAAAGCCCGATCACCCTCACCCCGGATCAAACCCTCAAAGATGCCCACGCCTTGCAAGAGCGCTACAAGGTTTCGGGCTTTCCGGTGCTGGGCGCGGACGGGCGGGTGTTGGGGATCGTTACCAACCGCGACATGCGCTTTGCCACTGATGCCGACACGCCGGTCTCTACCATGATGTCTTCCGAAAACCTTGCCATGCTGCGCGAACCGGCGGATATAACCGAGGCCAAAAGCATCATGCAGGCGCGGCGGATAGAAAAACTGCTGATCGTTGACAATGAAAACCGGCTGACAGGGCTGATGACAATCAAGGATATAGAGCAAGCGGTGCTCAACCCGCAGGCCTGCAAGGACGAGATGGGCCGGCTGCGTGTTGCGGCGGCCTCGACCGTGGGTGAAGCCGGATTTGCGCGCTCGATGGCGCTGTTCGAGGCAGGGGTTGATATTGTTGTAATAGATACCGCCCACGGGCATTCAAGCGCGGTATCAGAGGCGGTTTCCCGATTGCGCGCTGCGGCACCGGATATACAGATCATTGCCGGTAATGTTGCGACAGCGGAAGCGACGCGCAGCCTGATAGAGGCGGGAGCCAATGCGGTCAAGGTTGGTATCGGGCCGGGGTCTATCTGCACCACGCGGATAGTGGCAGGGGTCGGCGTGCCACAGCTTACGGCGGTGTCTGATTGTGCTAAAGAGGCCGCCAGAACCGGGCATCCGGTGATCGCGGATGGCGGCATCAAGTTTTCGGGCGATTTTGCCAAGGCGATTGCGGCGGGGGCAAGCTGCGCGATGATCGGCTCGATGCTGGCAGGCACAGATGAAGCCCCCGGCGAGCTGTTTTTGTATCAGGGGCGCTCCTATAAGGCGTATCGCGGTATGGGCAGTGTTGGCGCCATGGCGCGCGGCTCGGCTGATAGGTATTTTCAGAAAGAAGTGGCAACCGAAAAGCTTGTGCCAGAGGGGATAGAGGGGCAGGTGGCCTATAAGGGTGCGGCGGGGGCGGTGCTGCACCAACTCGTTGGCGGGCTGCGCGCGGCCATGGGCTATACGGGAAATGGCACCATTGAAGCCATGCAAAATGGTTGCAAATTTGTAAAAATCACCTCGGCGGGTTTGAGCGAAAGCCATGTGCATGACGTGCAGATCACCCGCGAAAGCCCGAATTATAGGGGTGGCTGATTATTTACCTATTGGCAGGAAGGGCAGAGTGCGCCAGTTTCTGCTTGCGTCCAGAGACATTCACAGGCAAATCCTTCTGCCATGACACCCTCTGCCCGCCTCTCCGCCGCCATCGAGCTGCTTGACCAGATATTAACCGGAGATCCGGCCGAGAGGGCACTGACCCGCTGGGCACGCGGCTCTCGTTTTGCTGGCTCAAAGGACCGTGCGGCGGTGCGTGATATCGTGTTTGATGCCTTGCGGCGCAAGCGATCATTGGCGCATCTGGCGGGTGAGGAGAGCGGGCGCGGGCTGGTTCTGGCTCAACAATATTTGTTTGGCGCGTCGCTTGATGAATTGTTTGGCGATATGCGTTTTGCACCGGCGGCTATCAGTGAAGAAGAGCGCGAACGGCTTGCCCGCCCCACTCCGGCACCGGATCCTGTGCGCTATGATTACCCGGATTTTCTCGATGATGAATTGCGGCGCTCGCTTGGCGATGATCTGCCCGAAATACTCACGGCTATGCAGGCGCGGGCGCCAGTGGATTTACGGGTAAATACACTAAAAACCACGCTAGAAGAGGCACAAAAATATCTGGCGCGGGATCTTATATTTACCCAAGAGGTGGCAGGAATTGAAGGTGCCTTGCGGATTACGGAAAACCCGCGAAAACTGAACCGTTCGTTGGCTTATCGCTACGGGTTTGTCGAATTGCAGGATGTTTCCAGTCAGGTTGTATCAAAGCTTTCGGGGGTGAAGCCGGGGATGAATGTGCTGGATTATTGCGCAGGGGGCGGCGGCAAAACCCTCGCGCTGGCGGCGCAGATGGAAGGGCAGGGTGCGCTCTTTGCCCATGATGCAAACCCCCTCCGAATGAAAGACCTGCCCGAGCGCGCACAGCGGGCGGGGGCCGATATCCAGATACTTTCGCCGGACCATCTGGACGCTACAAAGAAATTTGACCTTGTGCTGGTCGATGCGCCTTGCTCGGGCAGTGGCGCATGGCGGCGCAACCCCGATGGAAAGTGGCGTATCGGAGAAAAGAAAGTAGCCGAACTTGTCGGGTTGCAGCGGAAAATATTGGCCGATGCTCAAGCATTGGTGGGTGATGGCGGGCTTTTAGTTTATGCTACATGCTCTCTCTTCAACTGCGAAAATTCCGAACAGACAGCGTATTTTCTTAATCAGTTTTCCAACTGGAAATCCGTAACCGAGCGGCGGCTTAGCCCACTGACCGGAGGGGACGGATTTTATATTTCCGTTTTGGAAAAGCTGGATGCCTAAAGTTTTTGTTGAATTTTATTTATCAAAAATTAATGTTTAGCGTGTGAACTGGGGGGGCAGTATTTGTGTGAGAATAAAGTGGCAGTTTCAAAAGTAAAAACAGGCAAGTGGAATTTATGGCTGGGGTTTGGGCTTCTTGCTTATGCGTTTTTTCTGTTAGGAGCTTTTTACGCTACTTCACAAAGCCAATATATATTGGCCAGCCTGCTGGGGGTAATTCTTTTTGTCGCGATGGCTGTGGCTTCATTTCTGCTTTTTCGGGCGCGATCCGGGGTCGTGCCACGCCCTAATAGCCAGGTTGCCTTTGATGTTGCCGCCTTACAGCTGATCATTGAAGACCTTCCTGTCGCGCTAATTCGCCTAACCCAGGATGGCGTGATCGACTGCGTAAATGGCGCCGCAAGAGCCTTGCTTGGCCGCTCAAATATGGTTGGCCTTGATTTTAGTGACGAGATCGAGGGTCTGGGGCGCTCGATGCGGGTGCGGGTGGAGGAAGCGCTGAAGGCGGGCGGCTCGCGCACCACCGAAATGGGGCGTTTTTTGCGCAATGGCAACGAGGTTTTTCTTCAGGTCTCGCTAATGGCAATGAATTTCATTGACCGCACCTGCCTTGTGGTGGTGTTGAGTGACAGAACCGAGTTGAAAGTTTTAGAAGCGCAGTTTGTCCAGAGCCAAAAAATGCAGGCAGTCGGGCAGCTGGCTGGCGGCGTGGCTCATGATTTTAACAACCTGCTGACCGCTATAAACGGCCATTGCGATCTGTTGCTTTTGCGCCATGAAAACGGTGATGGAGATTATGGTGATCTGATCCAGATCCGCCAGAATGCCAACCGCGCAGCGGCGCTGGTGCGCCAGCTGTTAGCCTTTTCGCGCAAGCAAACCCTTCGGCCCAAGGTATTGCGCCTTAGCAAAACTCTGTTTCAGCTGAGCGAGTTGCTCAACCGGTTGCTCGGAGAAAAGGTGACTCTGCGAATAGATATAGAGGAGGTGCTGAACCTTGTCCGTGTGGATGAGCGCCAGTTTGAACAGGTCATTATGAACCTCGTAGTAAACGCAAGGGATGCCATGCTGGAAGGCGGCGAGGTGCTTATATTGGCCGAAAATGTAACACTCGACGCGCCGCTAAGGCGGGACCGGGCGGTTGTTCTGGAAGGCGAGTATGTTCGCATCAGGGTCAAGGATACCGGATCGGGGATTGACCCTGACTGCTTGCCCAAGATTTTCGAGCCGTTTTTCACTACAAAAAGAGTAGGCGAGGGGACAGGGCTTGGCTTGTCTACTGTTTACGGGATAATCAAGCAAACAGGCGGGTTTGTTTTTGTTGATAGTGTGCGCGAGGTCGGCACCGAGTTTCTTATCTACCTTCCTTGCTACGAGGGCACGGGCGACACCATTGCCCCCTCGCCGCCAAAGCCGGAGGCAAAACCGGATATGACACCCCAAACCGGTAAAATACTCCTTGTAGAGGATGAAGACCCCGTGCGCTCATTTGCTAAGCGGGCGCTTGAAATGCGTGGCTACGAAGTGACCGAGGCGGCCTGTGCAGAGGATGCGCTAGAAATTATCAGGAAAAATGGCGGCGCGTTTGATCTCTATATTTCGGATATTATCATGCCGGGAAAGGATGGGCCAACATGGGTTAGTGAGGCATTGGAGCAATACCCGGATACCGGTGTTATATTTATGTCTGGTTATGCCGAAGATGTATTTGAAAACGGAAAGCACGCAATCAAGAATGCCGGCTTTTTGCAAAAACCGTTTTCTCTTTCAGATCTGAACGAGCATGTAGGTGAAAAGCTGAAAGACCAGACCTTGGTCACTGCATAAAACCTGTCTTGATGACCAATTCTAGGTATAAAAAGGCCGGATAAAACCGGCCCTTTGGCCTATGTGGTTGGTATTAACCGGCGGCAACAACCTGTCCGCCACCTTGATGCCAGTGCATCAGGCCCCCAAGATTATAAACTTCCTTGAAGCCGTTAGCGAGTAGTGCTTGTGCCGCCATACCGGAGCGGGCACCGCTTGCACAGAAAAGGATGACAGGCTTATCCACATTAAGCTCGGGGTGAAACTCGGGGTGGCGCGGGTCTGCTTTTGTTTGCATCATCATTAACGGAATGTGCAGTGCGCCTTTGGCAGTGCCAGATGACATCAGTTCGTTGATATCGCGCACATCGATAACGATAGCTTCGTTGTTGTTTGCTTTTGCAACCGCGTCGGCGGGCGCAATGCCTTGCACGGCGGCAGGGCGGCTAAATGGCATGTTCATGGGGAATTCCCTCGTGTGTTAATTGTTGGCTAAGAGATAATTGATCCACATCAATTATCAACCCCTAACATTCATAAAAGTGAATATTACTGTATAACACCGTAATATCGGGAAAATCACTTGCAATGTTTATGAATTGTTCTCATATTTGTGCTTGGCACGGCCTTGTGATAGGCACGCCGCAAACAAAGGGGCAGGGGTATGTTTAAGAATATCGAGGTGCGCGGCGCACGGGCGCATAACCTGAAAAGCATCGATGTGGATATCCCGCGCGACAAGCTGGTGGTAATCACGGGCCTTTCCGGCTCGGGCAAATCCAGCTTGGCGTTTGATACCATCTATGCCGAGGGCCAGCGCCGCTATGTAGAGAGCCTCAGCGCCTATGCGCGGCAATTCCTTGATATGATGCAAAAACCCGATGTGGACCATATTTCCGGGCTTTCTCCGGCGATCTCGATTGAGCAGAAAACCACCTCCAAAAACCCGCGCTCTACCGTTGGCACGGTTACCGAGATCTATGATTACATGCGCCTGCTATTCGCGCGGGTCGGAACGCCTTATTCCCCCGCCACCGGCCTACCGATCGAGGCGCAGCAGGTGAGCGAGATGGTGGACCGCATTATGGCTATGCAGGAGGGCACCCGTGCTTATCTTTTGGCCCCGATTGTGCGCGACCGTAAGGGCGAATATGCCAAGGAATTTGTGGCGCTCCGCAAAACCGGCTTTCAGCGCATCAAGGTGAATGGCGAATTTTACGAGCTGGACGAGCCGCCCGTGCTGGACAAGAAATTCCGCCATAATATCGATGTGGTGGTGGATCGGCTGGTGCTGAAGGAGGGTTTGGAAACGCGGCTGGCGGACAGCCTGCGCACCGCGCTTGATCTGGCTGATGGCATCGCGGTGCTGGAGATCGCGGATGATACCGCCGAGCGCCATGTGTTTTCCGAGAATTATGCCTGCCCCGTTAGCGGCTTTACCATCCCCGAAATCGAACCGCGGCTGTTTTCGTTTAACGCGCCTTTTGGCGCTTGCCCTGCATGTGATGGCCTCGGGGTCGAGATGTTTTTTGACGAAAACCTGATCGTGCCGGATCAATCCATCACGCTTTATAATGGCGCGCTGGCCCCGTGGAACAAGGGCAAATCACCGTATTTTCGCCAAACCATCGAGGCCATTGCCAAGCATTACAAGTTCAAAAAATCATTGCCGTGGAGCGAGCTTCCAGAGGAAGTGCAACAGGTGATGCTCTATGGTTCCAAGGGCGAGGAGATCAAATTCCGCTATGATGAAGGCGGGCGGGTATATGAGGTGAAGCGGCCGTTCGAGGGGGTGATCCCGAATATGCAGCGCCGCTATCGCGAGACCGACAGCAACTGGATTCGCGAAGAATTCGAGCGCTACCAAAACACCAAACATTGCGAGGCCTGCAAAGGCTACCGCCTGAAGCCCGAGGCGCTGGCGGTGAAAATCGCCGATATGCATGCAGGGCAGGTGGTGCAGCTTTCGATACAAGAGGCGCTGGATTGGGTCGAGAGCGTGCCCGCCAAGCTCGGCAAACAAAAAAACCAGATCGCGGCGGCGATTTTGAAAGAGATCCGCGAGCGGCTCGGCTTTCTCGTCAATGTCGGGCTGAATTATCTGACATTAGCGCGGGCTTCCGGCACGCTGTCTGGCGGTGAAAGCCAGCGTATTCGCCTCGCCAGCCAAATCGGCTCCGGGCTTACGGGGGTGCTTTATGTGCTGGACGAACCCAGCATCGGCCTGCACCAGCGCGATAACGGGCGCTTGCTGACGACGCTGAAAAACCTGCGCGATCAGGGCAATTCGGTGCTGGTGGTCGAGCATGACGAAGAAGCCATTCGCGAGGCGGATCATGTGCTGGATATCGGCCCCGGTGCGGGTATCCACGGCGGCGAGATCATCGCCCAAGGCACGCCAGCGGAGATTGAAGCTTGCGAGGCTTCGATCACAGGGCAATATCTGACCGGCAAGCGCCGCATCGAGGTGCCGCTGGAGCGGCGCAAGGGCAATGGCAAAAAGGTTGTGGTCAAGGAAGCCACAGGGAATAATCTGAAAGGTGTGACCGCCAGCTTTCCGCTTGGCACCTTTACCTGTGTGACCGGCGTTTCGGGCGGCGGGAAATCCACCCTCACCATCGAAACCCTGTTTAAAACCGCCTCAATGCGCCTGAACCGCGCGCGGCAAATTCCGGCCCCGTGCAAGGCGATTACCGGCCTTGAATACCTTGATAAGGTGATAGATATCGACCAGCGCGCCATTGGCCGCACCCCGCGCTCCAACCCTGCCACCTATACCGGCGCTTTCACCCCGATCAGGGATTGGTTTGCGGGCCTGCCGGAATCCAGAACCCGTGGCTATAAGGCCGGGCGCTTCAGCTTTAATGTGAAGGGCGGGCGCTGCGAGGCGTGCAAGGGCGACGGGGTGATCAAGATCGAAATGCATTTTTTGCCCGATGTTTATGTGGAATGCGAAAGCTGCAAGGGCGCGCGCTTTAACCGCGAAACGCTGGAGATCCATTTCAAGGGCAAAAGTATTGCCGATGTGCTGGATATGACGGTGGAGGAGGCGGCGGAATTCTTCCGCGCCGTGCCGAGCATCAGGGATAAAATGACGGCGCTTTTGCGGGTCGGGCTTGGCTATATCAAGGTTGGCCAGCAGGCGACCACGCTTTCGGGCGGTGAGGCGCAGCGGGTGAAATTGTCAAAGGAACTGGCCAAGAGATCAACGGGGCGGACGCTATATATTCTGGACGAGCCAACCACGGGGCTGCATTTTGAAGATGTCCGCAAGCTGCTGGAGGTGCTACACGAGCTGGTGGATCAGGGCAATACCGTGGTGGTGATCGAGCATAATCTGGACGTGATCAAAACCGCCGACTATGTGATTGATATCGGCCCCGAAGGCGGAGATGGCGGCGGCGAGATTATCGCCACCGGCACGCCCGAGGATATTGCCAAAGCCAAGGATAGCCACACGGGGTTTTATCTAAAGGATATGCTATAGGTGTTTTTGCGCAATCTTGCGGGCAAAAGGCTTCATCCGCTCGCCGTGTTTGGCCAAAAACACCCGCACACGATCGGCATCGTGCTTGGACAGATCGCGCAGCCACCAGCCCACGGCTTTTTGCATAAACCAGTCATGGTCATCCACATAGCGCGCCGCCCAGCCAAGGATACGCTCGCGCGCCTTTCGCTGCTCGGGGGATAGGTGGTTGAGCTTGGCCCAAGGCAGGGTGATCACCAAAGCCGCGCGGCGCTGCCACATGTTTTTGGCATGGGTCCAGCCCTCGACCTCGTCCAGCCGCACGGGCTGCACCACCAGCCGCTTGCTGCCCGCCGAGCAGGCGTGATCCGATATCGCCCAGCTATCAAATTCAGGTGCCCACGCGCAGATTAGCGCCCAAACGGCCTCGTCGGGCGCAATTCGCGCTTGCAATAATAGCTTGGTCGCCGCGATACGAGCCTCGAAAATGTCGGATTTCCACAGCGTATCGGCCAGCGCCACGCGGGCTTGAATGTCCATTTCTGCCCGCCAGCCCTTGACCAATTCGTCAATCTGCGGGTTTGCCACCCCCAGCACTTCGCGGGTTTGCTTATGGTAGGCTATCATCTCGGCGGCTTTATCAGCCGCACCTAACGCGCGCAGTTGGTTGATTTCGTTCATTTCTTTTTTGCCCTCAGCATATCCATCAGCCGCTTACCCCGACCCTTTTTATTCACCTGCGCTGTGCGCGCCAACACCAGATCGCCCGCAGGCACATCTTTTGTGACCACGGAGCCGGTGCCGATCAGGGCGTCATCGCCGATATTCACCGGCGATACAAGCGCCGAATTGGAGCCGATAAAAACCCGCTCCCCGAGCGTGGTATGGTGCTTGAACACCCCGTCATAATTGCAAAAAATAACCCCCGCGCCGATATTGCTTTCCGCGCCGATATCCGCATCGCCCACATAGCTTAGATGGTTTACCTTGGCGCGCTTGCCCACCACCGCGTTTTTGATCTCGACAAAGTTTCCGACCTTGCCAAAAGCGCCAATTTCCGCCCCCGGACGCAGGCGGGCAAACGGGCCGATAACCGCGCCCTCGGATATATGACAGCCCTCGAAATGGCCAAATGCCTTGATATGTGCGCCGTTCTCAACACTCACATCAGGGCCGAAAAACACATTCGGCTCGATCAGAACATCCGCGCCCATCACCGTATCCAGTGCAAAATATACCGTTTCGGGCGAAATCAACGTCGTGCCGTTATCCATCGCTTCGATGCGGGCGCGGCGCTGAAAGGCGGCCTCGGCCAGGGCCAGATCGGCGCGGGAATTCACCCCCATGGTTTCAGCCTCGTCACACAGGATGGCGGTGCAGCGCTGGCCCTTGCTACGCGCTATGGCGATAATATCGGTCAGATATATCTCGCCACTGGCGTTATCATCCCCGACCTCGGAAAGTAGCGCAAACAGATTTTTCGCATCCGCGCAGACCACACCGGAATTACAAACCCTGATGGCGCGCTCGGCCTCGCTGGCGTCTTTATGTTCGATAATAGCCTCAAGACTATCGCCCTCCAGCTTCAGCCGGCCATAGCCATCGGGTCGCGCAGCCTCAAAGCCCAGCACGATCACATCCTGCCCCGAAGTGCGGGCCTTCAGCATTCGGTCAAGGGTATCGGGGCTGATAAACGGAGTGTCGCCATAAAGCACGATCACATCGCCCTCAAATCCTGCGAGCGCCGATTTTGCTTGCAATACCGCGTGGCCGGTGCCGTTTTGGCTGGCTTGCTCGACAATCAGTGCGGTCTCATCCAGCGCCAAGGCGGCCTTTTGCACTGCCTCGCCCCCATGCCCGATGACGACCACGGTTTTTGCCGCGCCAGCTTCGGCAGCACAGCGCAAAACATGGGCCAATAGCGGGGCGCTAGCCAAAGGATGCAGCACCTTTGGCATGTCGGATTTCATGCGACTGCCCTTGCCGGCGGCCAAGATGACGGTTGCAAATCCCATGGATGTCCCTTTTTAATTTGCCGCATATTAGCAGGTCATAAAGCCGCTGGAAACTGCATAATGGGCTTGATCCTTCCTTGTCCCCCCGCTTATAAGAGGCCCGTGTCGCGGGTGTAGCTCAATGGTAGAGCAGCAGCCTTCCAAGCTGAATACGTGGGTTCGATTCCCATCACCCGCTCCATTGGCTTTCTTATAGTTTCAATAAACAAACACGGCTTAGGTGAGGGCATAAGCCCCCATAAAAAGCACACACAGACGACAGTGATCTGTCTGACGCCAACGCCTATAGCTCCAAATAGGTTGATTTGATAAGAGAGCATTGCCGTTATCCGGTTCTGGAAGGCAGCACCACTTCATTCAAACATTCTATTGTGATCAATAGCGCCCTTGTGCTTGGCTCGGTGCAGGTTTATTTGCTTGGGCAAATGTTGAGGGAGCCGCAATGGTACAAATTAATCCGGGCGATCGTGAAAAATCCAAAAATATCGGGCCACTGCGGCAACTTATTCCTTTTTTAGCGCCTTACTCCACGATGCTTTGGGGGGCGCTTGCCACATTAATGCTAACCGCCGGGTTATCGCTGACCTTTCCGTTAGTGGCACGCGGGCTGGTTGACGGTTTTTCACAAAATGATCTGGGTGATATTGACCAGGTTTTTATCTACGCCATAATTATTGCGGGTGCTTTGGCTCTGGGCACGGCATTGCGGTTTTATCTGGTTACACGTCTCGGCGAGCGGGTGATTGCAGATATTCGCAAGGCTATTTATGATAAAGTTATCGGTATGTCTCCGGCTTTTTACGAGCGAATCATGACCGGCGAGGTGCTTTCGCGGCTGACAACAGACACGACGCTTATTCTCTCGGTTATCAGTTCGTCTATCTCCGTGGCGCTGCGCAATGTGCTTATTTTTCTTGGCGGGCTGGTATTTATGCTGTTTACCTCGGCCTATCTCACGGGGTTGGTGCTGCTGACCGTGCCGCTTGTGGTGGTGCCGATTGTGATTTTTGGCCGCCGCTTGCGAGACCTGTCACGCGAAAGCCAGGACAAAATAGCAGATAGCTCCGGTGTTGCATCCGAAACCCTACTGGCTGCGCAAACGGTTCAGGCCTATACTCACGAGCCGCAAAGCCGTGCCAAATACGGCCTGCTGATTGAAAGCTCCTTTGATACTGCAAAAAAACGCATCCTTACCCGTGCGATCATGACTGCCAGTATTATTTTTCTGGTATTTACCGGCATTGTGGCCGTGCTCTGGATGGGCGCCGGTGTGGTGCAACGAGGCGAAATGGGGGCGGGGCAGCTTGTACAATTTGTCATCTATTCGGTGATGGTTGCCGGTGCTGTCGGTGCGCTCTCCGAAATCTGGGGGGAATTGCAGCGCGCCGCTGGCGCCACCGAGCGGTTGGTCGAGCTGATCAATGCGCAAGATCCGGTTAAAGACTCTGCCCGGCCCAAATCCCTGCCCAGCCCGCTATACGGCGAAATCACTTTTGACAATGTCACTTTCAGTTATCCGGCTCGCCCGGAAATAGTGGCGCTGAAAGACCTGAATCTGACAATAAAACCAGGGGAAACCGTGGCGCTTGTTGGTCCGTCCGGTGCGGGCAAATCTACTATTTTCCAGTTACTTATGCGGTTTTATGATGTTGATAGCGGCGAAATAACCCTTGAGGGTGTGCCCCTGTCCATGCTTGATCGCCAGATGATGCGCAAGGAAATGGCGCTGGTGCCCCAAGAGCCGGTTATTTTTGCGACATCGGCCATGGAAAATATCCGCTTTGGGCGCCCCGATGCCACCGATGACGAAGTTTACGCCGCCGCCAAGGCTGCCGCTGCCCATGGTTTTCTCAGTAAATTACCGCAAGGCTATGATAGCTATGTCGGCGAGCGCGGGGTGATGCTTTCAGGCGGGCAAAAACAGCGAATCGCCATCGCACGGGCTATTTTACGAGATGCGCCGATTCTTTTACTGGACGAGGCAACCTCCGCCCTTGATGCTGAATCCGAGCGCGCGGTGCAGCAGGCTGTAGAAGCCATGGCGGTGGAGCGCACGACCCTGATTATTGCGCATCGCCTCGCTACCGTTAAGAAAGCAGACCGGATTGTCGTGCTAGACGAAGGCCGGATCGTCGCCGAGGGCACCCACGATGCGCTGGTCAGGGAACATGGTCTTTATGCGCGGCTGGCAAAATTGCAGTTTACCGAAGGTCAAGCAAGTTAAGGTTTTGCTTGCCCCAAGGGCAATTTACCGCCATCCTTCAAAAAAACTCAGGAGGAATGAAAACGTGGAAATTGCGACGATTAACGAAAAACTGGCTGTAGAACAAGAAATGGATGTTTCGGGACGCTGGAGCGCCAACACTTTGTTTGAGCTTCTTTCCCAAACCGCCGACAAATACCCGCAGCGCAAAGCGTTGACATTTATGTTGAAATCGGGGCCAAATGACCCTGAGGAAACCCTTACATGGACAGGGCTGCGCGAGCGCACGGCCCAGTATGCCAACCTGTTTCGCAGCCTCGGTGTAGGTGAAAAGGACGTGGTGGCCTATATCCTGCCCAATTGTAACGAGGCGGTAATATCTTTTATTGCCGGCGCTACGGCGGGCATTGTCAACCCGATCAACCCGTTACTGTCAGCCGAACAAATCGGCTCTATCCTGCGTGAAACAAAGGCCAAAGTGGTTGTTACGCTTGCGCCATTCCCAAAAACCGATGTCGCGCAAAAAGTGGCGGATGCGGTGGCACTGGCGCCGGAGGTGAAAACCATTCTGGAGGTTGACCTCAAGCGTTACCTCAAGCCGCCACTCGCTTGGCTTATTCCGCTATTGCGGCCAAAGGTCGAGGTGAAGCACAGCGCCGTGGTCAAGGATATCAATGCCGAGGCGGACAAGCAGAGCAAAACCCTGAAATGGGTGGAGGGACCGGAAGACCGGATTGCCGCTTATTTTCATACTGGTGGCACGACAGGCATGCCCAAAGTGGCGCAGCACCGTTTTTCCGGCATGATCTATAACGGTTGGTGTGCCGAATACCAGATCATCACCGCCGAGGATGTGCTGCTTTGCCCGATGCCGATGTTCCATGTTTTTGCCGCCTACCCGATATTGATGACCTGTATCGCCTCGGGGGCACAAATGGTGATGCCAACGCCGCAAGGCTATCGCGGGGATGGTGTTTTTGACAATTTCTGGAAGCTGATCGAGCGCCATCAGGCGAGCTTTATGGTTACGGTACCAACAGCCGTGGCGGCGCTGATGCAGCGCGAGGTCAATGCCGATGTTTCGAGCCTGAAATATGCGCTGTGCGGCTCGGCACCGCTGCCAGTCGAGCTGTTCAAAAAATTCGAAAAAGCCACGGGTGTGCGGATACTGGAAGGCTACGGCATGACCGAAGCGACCTGTCTGATTTCGATCAACCCCGTAGCAGGAGAGCGCAAGATCGGCTCGGTCGGACTACCGTTTCCTTATTCCGATGTCAAAATCTATGATTGTGATCCAGAGGGCGGGGTCAATACCGAACGCGCTGTAAACGAGGTTGGCGAGATTTGTGTAAGCAACCCCGGCGTTGTCGTCGGGGCCACCTATGTCGAAGCCGACAAGAACAGAGGGCTTTTTGCTAACGAAATATACCTGCGCACCGGTGATCTCGGCCGGGTTGACGAAGACGGATTTGTCTGGATTACCGGCCGCGCCAAAGACCTGATTATTCGTGGCGGGCACAATATTGATCCGGCTGTTATCGAAGACGTTCTGGCGGGGCATCCGGCTGTGGCGCTTTCGGGTGCTATCGGCCAGCCCGACGCCTATTCCGGCGAGCTGCCTTGTGTTTATGTCGAGCTGGTGGATGATGCGACGGTGACCGAGGTCGAGCTGATGGCACACCTGCAAGAGCATGTGGACGAGCGCGCTGCCATTCCGAAATATGTCGAAATCATTGACGAGCTTCCCAAAACCGCTGTTGGCAAGATCCTGAAAAATGATTTGCGCAAACTGGCGATTGCCCGGATATATACCGACGCGCTCAAGAAGGCCGGCCTGAAAGCCTCCGTACCTGAGGTGGTTGAGGATAAAAAGCACGGGTTGGTGGCACAAGTTAAATCGGATGATTCTTCACTTTCAGATGAAGCGATCACCGCCGTGCTGGGCGATTTTTCCCGCCCTTGGGAGCGGGTAAAAGCATAAAAAACATAGGCTCCCCCGCGCGTTTCAACCTTGAGCGGCGGGGGGGCTTTCCTGAATTTCCTGCTCGCTCAAGAGCAGTTTGGCATTGTCGATCTGCTCTTTTAGCGCCCCGATTCGAGTAACTTTGGCGGCGCGCATTTCCTGATACTCGCCCAGTCGCGCCTGCATCAGGCTTTTGCGAACCGCGCCTTTTTTGCTTTCAACTGACAGGTTTTCCAATGCCCGCGCCGGTATTTCCAGCATGTCCCCGGGTTTGATCTGTAGTATCTTTCCGATCGGCATCTGTTTTCTGTAGAGCACCACATCAAGGATAACCGGCGCGTTTTCCAGTACGCGAGTGAGGGTGTCATTAAATGTGCTATCGTCAGTATTCTGGGGCAGATGTTGACTGTCAAAATCCGTATTTGCTGTCGGAATCAGACATGAAATATGCCCTTTTCGCAGCGATTGACCAAAGCTCAGCTCTAGCGTCAGGGCGGTATAGGGCACTTCGGAAAATTGGTGTGGCGAAGGATCTTTCAGGCGGTCGGCTGTGTGGTAG
The DNA here is from genome assembly GCA_021647745.1 of Paracoccaceae bacterium. GTDB lineage: Bacteria > Pseudomonadota > Alphaproteobacteria > Rhodobacterales > Rhodobacteraceae > UBA3077. Next base: position 34,886 of record JAKIUB010000007.1, read on the forward strand.
GTTTCCGTCGGGCGGCCTTCGCGCAGGGTTTGAAGCAAGTTATTGAATTCGGCCATTATACCATCCAGAAAAGGGCGGCACAGGGCGATGTCCACCGCGGTGGGGGGGCGGCGTGGCGCTGCCGGTTCTCGACCAATTTCACCGGTGAGTAACTCGTTTATAATCGTGATAATTTCTGGGTCCAGCCCGATCATGCCGATTTGCGCCTCAACATGGCACTCTATAGTCAAGACAAGAGCATTTTCGGGCAGGGTTTTGATGAATTCGGCAGGGGTAGTCAAACGGGCTTTACGGCTTTGGGCCTCCATCTGGGCTTCCAGATGGGTCAGGCCGGCGACCGAGGCTGATTTGGCCATTATTCCGGCAAGTCCATCTGCCGCAATATCCGGTTCGGGCAGAGTGCTACGGGGCTTGAGCATACGGGAAAGCAGGGCTTGAGCCATCTATTCCTCCTCCTCGGGTATAATCAGGGTGATCTCGCCGGATTTCTCCAGTGTCTTGATGGCAATGATTACTTCGGTCATGGCTTTGTCGGCATCTTTTGTTTTTACCGGCCCGCGGTCGGTAATGCTTTCTTCTATCTGCTCCGCGAGGCGGGATGAAATATTCGACATGATAAAGCTTTTCACCTCGGGGGCGCTCTCTCCCGCACCGGAAATGGCTTTTACAAGGGTTTCGTCATCCACACCGCGAAGGATTTTGGAAACGTCCCGCCCTGTAATCCGTGTTGGAATATCCTCGAAGGTAAACATCAGGCGGCGAATTTCGGTAGCGGCGAGCGGATCATCAGCCGCGAATTTCTCAAGCATGTTGTCACGAAAATCGCTCTGGGAGACATTCAATATTGCTCCAATAGTTTCGGCAGCGCTGTCGACCTCACCACCATTGCTGTCTAATTGCAGGCTTTTCGCCAGCGAAATACCGATGCGGTTAACCGTTTCGGGTCTGGTATCCGTGATCATGGTGATCGCGGCAAGAATGGTTTTGGCGCTATCCTGATCCACCTGCCCGACGATCTCGGCAGAGAGCGCCGGAGCGAGGCGAGATAAAATCACCGCCGCCACACGCGGGCTTTCCTCGGAAATACGCGCGGCAAGCAGGCCGGCATCCAGACCAGATAGATAGCGCCAGGCGTTTTCTTCTTCGGAGCCGCTCTGGCGGTCCTTGACCTGGCTGAAGGTATCCGGGTTTATCTGGCCTTCCATTGCCTTGAGCGAGCCATCCACATCCCGCTCGAAAACCAGCCCCATCCTTTCCATTTCGAGGATAAATTCGGCGGTGACCCCGTCCACGACATCCTTGCCTACTACCCCGAGACCGGTCATGGCGTTGGTGATCTTCCAGATGGCATCGGCATCCAGATCAAGGTCGTCCAGCGAGACACCGCCCCCGACCAGAAGTTTGACAATGATCGCAGCCTTTTGCCGCTGGCTGAGGCGGCTGACGGCGGTTTGCTGCGGGCTGGTGGTGGCAATCTGGTTCATAACTCGACTATTTTTCGTAAACTTATCTCTACATCGCAGATAAATCTGAACGCGGGGTAAAGATATTTGCGCCACAGGCTTGTGAAGCCGGTTTTTCACCGCTAATCCCTTGGCATATGAAAATACTGTTTTTAGGTGATGTTATGGGCAGGGCGGGGCGCAAGGCGATTGCGGCACACCTGCCGAAGCTGCGCGCGGCGTGGAATCTCGATTTTGTTGTGGTTAACGGCGAAAATGCAACCGGCGGCATGGGGCTTTCCGGCAGTCATGCACAGGGGTTTTTCGAGGCCGGCGCCGATGTGGTAACATTGGGCGACCATGCCTTTGACCAGCGCGATATGCTGGTGGCGATCGAGAAAGAACCGCGTATTTTGCGCCCGCTCAATTTTGCCAGAGTGGCACCTGGGGTGGGGGCGCGGCTTTTCGAGACGCGCGGCGGCAAAAAGGTATTTGTGGCGCAAGCGCTTGGGCAGGTCTTTATGAAGCGCCCTTTTGATGATCCGTTTTCTGCCCTTGATACCGCACTAAAGGCCGCCCCGCTCGGGCAGGTGGCTGATGCGGTGATCGTTGATTTTCATGCCGAGGTGACCTCGGAGAAGATGGCAATGGGGCATTGGCTCGATGGGCGGGCCTCGCTGGTGGTTGGCACCCATACCCATGTGCCGACCGCAGATGCGCGGATATCGGCAAAAGGCACCGCCTGCCTGAGTGATGCCGGTATGTGCGGCGATTATAACTCGGTGATCGGGATGGAGCCACTAGAGCCGCTGCGTCGGTTTTTGACCGGCATGAGCAAGGGCCGCTTTACCCCCGCCACAGGCGAAGCCACCCTTTGCGGAGTCTATATAGAGACCGGGGGCAGGGGCTTGGCCACACGGATAGAGCCGGTGCGTATTGGCGGATTGCTGGCTCAACAAGGGCCATCAGCCCTTTAAAATATATGACTGTTGCTTGCGCTCTGATCTTTAAGGGGTTTTGCGATGGGTGATCCAGCCGCCGCCCAATACCCGGCTACCTTCCAGCGCATAAAACACACAGGCCTGACCGGGAGAAACCCCGGCTTCGGCCTCCAGCAATTCAACCCGCGCCCTGTCAGGCCCGTCAGCGTATAGCCTTGCCGCAATGGGCGGGCGGGTCGAGCGAACCTTGGCCAGTATATCCTGCCCGTCTTGCGCGGTGCTTTCAAGCGGGGTATCTCCCAGCCAGTTGATCTCTTTCAAAAAAAGCTGTGACGTCTTGAGTGCCTCGGGCGGGCCGACAATAACCTGCCGATTGTCCGCATCAAGCCGAATCACATAAAGCGGGGTGCCGCCACCAATGCCCAAGCCGCGGCGCTGGCCGATCGTGTAGCGCAAAACCCCCTTGTGCTGACCCAGAATATTGCCTTCGAGATCAACAATATCGCCGGGTTCTGCCGCGCCGGGCCGCAGTTTTTCGATCACATCGGCATAAGAACCATTGGGAACAAAGCAGATATCCTGACTGTCGGGCTTATCCGCGATATCCAGCCCGAACTCGATCGCAAGGGCGCGGGTTTCGGCTTTTGATGCCAGATGGCCAAGAGGAAAACGCAAATAGTCAAGCTGTGCAGGGGTGGTTGAAAACAAAAAGTAGCTCTGGTCGCGGTCAAAATCCGCAGCGCGGTGCAGCTCGGGGCCATGTGGGCCAACCTTGCGCTGGATATAATGACCGGTTGCCATGCAGTCAGCCCCGAGATCACGGGCGGTTCCCATCAGGTCCCTGAACTTCACTCTTTCGTTACAACGAATGCAGGGCACCGGCGTGGAGCCGGCCAGATAGGCATCGGCAAACTCGTTGATCACGGTCTCCTGAAAGATGTTTTCATAATCCAGTACATAATGCGGAAAGCCCATTGCCTCGGCGACACGGCGGGCATCATGAATATCCTGCCCTGCACAGCAAGCGCCCTTTTTGGCCAACGCCGCACCGTGATCATAAAGCTGGAGCGTAACCCCGACGACATCATAGCCCTCACGCGCCAGCAAGGCGGCCACAACAGAGCTGTCCACCCCGCCAGACATCGCCACGACTACGCGCGTCTCGCTCGGAGGCTTGGCAAACCCAAGGCTGTTTATCGCGGTATCAGGCATGTGATGCTCCATTTTAGTGTTTAATATAAGAGAATTGTAAACACTTCCAAGAGCCGGTTTCATACTTCGTTAAGGCCTCGGGCGCAAGCTGACAGCGTGGGAATAAACCAAGTGAGGGAACATGTATATCAGACGACAAAAGGGGCCCGTTTATGTGGCGCTCCCCGACGGCACGATACTGTCAAGATCGGATCTTCCATCAGTCAAGACCATGCGCTGGGTCGCGCGTCGAAAGGCCACAGTAGTAACGGCGGTTGCTGCAGGTATGCTCAGGCGCGAGGAAGCGCTGGAAATGTATGATATTTCAGGAGAGGAATTTGACTCTTGGGTCAAGGCCATGACCAGCCACGGGCACGGCGGCCTGAAGGTTACAAAGCTGCAAAACTATCGACAGCCATAGCGAATGCTTATAAAGTTTAAGCAGTCGTAACAATTGGTTAACTATTTTGGGTAATTGTTAACCAAGTTGCGTAGGGATGGTGATAAAAAGGAATAACCATGCGAGTTCTGCTTGTTGAAGATGATCCGATGACCTCGAAAAGCATTGAAATGATGCTGGCGAGTGCCAATCTGAATGTTTATGCCACCGATCTAGGGGAAGAGGGTATCGACCTTGCCAAGCTCTATGATTATGACCTCATTTTGCTGGATATCAATCTACCCGATATGAACGGCCACGAGGTATTGCGGCAGTTGCGGCTGGCCAAAATCGATACGCCGATCCTTATCCTGTCGGGAATGGATGATACCGAAAACAAGATCAAGGGATTCGGCTTTGGCGCGGACGACTATATGACCAAACCCTTTCATCGGGAGGAGCTGGTCGCAAGAATTCATGCGATTGTGCGCCGATCAAAAGGCCATGCCCAATCTCTGATCACCACCGGAAATGTGGTTGTTAATCTGGATGCCAAGACCGTCGAGGCAAACGGGCAGCCTGTGCATTTGACCGGTAAGGAATACCAGATGCTCGAGCTGTTAAGCCTGCGAAAAGGCACAACCCTGACCAAAGAGATGTTTCTCAATCACCTTTACGGAGGGATGGATGAGCCGGAGCTGAAAATCATCGACGTGTTTATCTGCAAATTGCGCAAAAAGCTGTCAGGCGCGCTGGATGGCGACAACTATATAGATACAGTCTGGGGCCGTGGCTATGTCCTGCGAGATCCGGTGCCCGTGGATACCCCGCAATCTATCGCTGTTTAGCTCTGAGCTCAGCCATTTCTCAGCTTGCTGATTTGCAAAAAAAACCCTAATCCTTTTTATAAAGAAGGGGTGGGGCTTTGACGGATATTCCAGTTGGTAATTTAAGCGAAAGCACGGCGCGCGCCGAATTGGCGCGCCTTGCAAAGCTTTTGGCGCGGGCGGAAAATGCTTATCACACAAAAGATGCGCCCATCATGGATGATGCGAAATATGATTCGCTCATGGCCAGAAATAGCGAGATAGAAGCACAGTTTCCGCATCTGCAGCGCAAAGACAGCCCGTCGCTCACCATCGGTGCGCCCGTAGCTTCCGGTTTTTCCAAGGTGCGCCATGCCGTGCCTATGTTATCACTCGGCAATGCTTTCTCCGATGAGGATGTGCGCGAGTTTGATATGCGGGTGCGGAAGTTTTTGAAGATTGACGGCGTGATAGAATATACAGCCGAACCAAAGATTGACGGCCTATCCCTTAGCTTGCTTTATAAAAACGGGGTTTTGGCTGTGGCAGCCACGCGCGGTGATGGTGAAACCGGCGAGGATGTCACGGCAAACGCCCGTTTTGTCGAGGGGATCCCGCATGAAATTTCTGGCGCGCCGGATGTGCTTGAGGTGCGCGGCGAAGTTTATATGCGCCACGAAGATTTTGGCGCGCTAAACCACCGGCAAATGCAGGCTGGCGAAAAGCCTTTTTCCAACCCGAGAAACGCAGCAGCCGGATCTTTGCGCCAGCTTGATGCCAGCATCACCAAAGCAAGGCCTCTTGCCTTTTTTGCCTATGCGTGGGGTGCGCTCTCTGCTCCCTTGGCCAAAACCCAGTTTGCGGCGATTGAGCAACTGGAGCGTTTTGGCTTTGCAACCAACGGCTTGACCAAGCTTTGCACTTCGCCCGAAACGCTGATTTCCCATTACCGAAAGATAGAGACCCGCCGCGCCAATCTTGGCTATGATATCGACGGGGTGGTTTATAAGGTCAATGATCTGGCTTTACAGGCAAGGCTGGGTATGCGCGCCACCACGCCCCGCTGGGCTATTGCACACAAATTTCCGGCCGAAACCGCATGGACCCGCCTTGAAAGTATCGACATTCAGGTTGGCCGCACGGGGGCGCTTTCGCCAGTTGCCCGTTTGCTGCCGGTCACTGTGGGCGGAGTGGTGGTTTCCAATGCGACTTTGCACAATGAGGACTATATCAAGGGGCTGGATTCAAACGGAAATCCGATACGGAAGGGGAGGGATATCCGTGAGGGAGACTGGGTCGAGGTTTACCGCGCCGGAGATGTCATTCCCAAGATCAGGGATGTTGACCTCAGCCGGCGCCCGAAAGAAAGCACGGCCTATATTTTTCCCACGCGATGCCCGGTATGCGGCGCCGAGGCCAGCCGCACCGAGGGCGAGGCTACGGCACGCTGCAATGGTGGCTTTAACTGTGATGCGCAACGCATTGAAAAATTAAAACATTTTGTTAGCCGTGGCGCGTTCGATATTGAAGGGCTGGGCCGCAAACAGATCGAGGCATTTGTAATGGCTGGCTGGGTGCGGGAGCCGGCGGATATTTTTACCCTGAAGCGGCGCTATGGGCAGGGCGAAAATGCACTGGCTAAACGGGAGGGCTGGGCGGATAAATCGGCCCAAAACCTCTTTAATGCTATTGATATCCGGCGGCACATCCCCCTCAACCGGCTGCTTTTTGCTCTCGGCATCCGCCATGTAGGCGAGCGCGCGGCTATGACCCTGGCCAAGGCCTATCAAAGCTGGCAGGGTTTTCTTGCCACGATGGATGCAGCGCAGGGGCATGAGGGCAAGGCATGGGACGAGCTGAACAATATCGACGGTATTGGCGCGGTGATGGCCGCCTCGGTTGTCGATTATTTCCACGAGGAGACCACGCGTAATCTGGTCGAGGGTTTGGTGGCTGAACTGACCGTTGAGGATGTTGTTTTGCAGCAGGATGATGCCTCGCCCCTGTCGGGAAAAACCATTGTTTTCACTGGCACCCTTAGCCAGATCAGCCGTGCGGAAGCAAAGGCGCGGGCAGAAATGATGGGAGCAAAAGTATCCGGATCGGTCTCCGCAAAAACCGATATACTGGTGGCGGGCGAAAAGGCCGGCTCCAAGCTAAAAAAGGCCATAAGCCTCGGGGTCAAGGTGGTGAGCGAAGAAGAATGGCTTGCTCTTGCCGACCAAACGCGTTGAAATAGCCCATGTCACGGCGCCCTGAAATATTGTTCCCTGTTTTTGGCGATGTCCGGAAGCTTGAGGGTATTGGTCCCAAAGGTGCCGAGGCTTTGGCGCGGGCCGATATTTCCCGCCCTAAAGACCTGCTGCTTACCCTGCCGCATTCCGGTATAGATAGAACGCTTCTCAAGTCTTTGAAAGGGTTTACCTTTCCGGGCATTGCGACCGTTGAGGTCGAGGTTCTCTCCTATCGGGAAGCCGCCGGGCGCGGCCCGTTTCGGGTGGTGGTTTCCGATGGGGATCTTGATTTTCAAATTGTGTTTTTCCGCCCGAATGGTGGCTGGATCACTTCACAATTGCCGCTTGGCGAGCGCCGGATCGTCTCGGGCAAGGTCGAGCTATATGACGGGGTAGCGCAGATGACACATCCCGAGCATATTTTACCACCGGATGAAGCAGAAAAATTACCGGCATTCGAGCCGTCTTATCCGCTGGTTGCAGGCCTGACCCAGCGCATGATGCGCAAGGCGGTTATATCGACGTTGTGCCTGGCACCCGAGCTGGGCGAATGGATAGAGCCAAGCCTGATCAAAAAACACAATTGGCCAGGCTGGAAGGAGGCGCTTGATCAGGCCCACCATCCGGCTTCGGTGCTTGATCTATTGCCGGCGGCCAAGGCCCGCGAGCGGCTGGCATATGACGAATTATTTGCCCACCAGCTCACTTTGGCGCTGGCCCGCGCCCATCGAAAACGCGCCAAGGGGATATCTACCATTTCCAGCGGGCAGCTGCGAAAAAAGCTGCTTGCGGGCCTTCCATTTACCCCCACAGGGGCGCAAAGCCGTGCTGTGGCCGAGATCGTGGATGATCTTGCTGCGCCAATTCGCATGAACAGATTGCTGCAAGGTGATGTTGGTTCAGGGAAAACACTGGTTGCCATATTAGCGATGACGGCGGTGGTCGAAGCCGGAGGGCAGGCGGCAATGATGGCTCCAACCGAAATACTGGCACGCCAGCACATGGCCTCGCTTGGCGCGATGGCCGCCTCGGTAGGTCTGAGGCTTGAAATTCTCACGGGTCGCGACAAGGGAAAAACCCGCGCGGCCAAGCTTGCGGCTCTGCGCGAGGGGCGTATTGATATTCTGCTCGGCACGCATGCTGTTTTTCAAAAAGATGTGGAGTATAAAGATCTGCGCTTTGCGATTATTGACGAGCAGCACCGGTTTGGTGTCTCGCAGCGTATGGAGCTGGGCGAAAAGGGGCGGGCGGTCGATATTCTGGTGATGACAGCAACCCCGATTCCGCGCTCATTGGCGCTGGCGCATTATGGCGATATGGATATTTCAGTGCTGGACGAAAAACCAGAGGGCAGGCAACCCATTGAAACTGTTGTTATATCTTCTGGTCGAATGGACGAGGTGGTAGAAAAGCTTCGCGGCGCGATTGCGCGGGGGCAGCAGGTATTCTGGGTATGCCCTTTGGTTGAAGAATCAGAGGTGATGGCGCTGACAGCGGCGCAAGAGCGCTTTCGGGCGCTGCGCCTTGCTTTGGGGGAGGATGCCGTGGGGCTAGTACACGGCCAGCTCAAGCCGGAGGAGAAAGACGCCGCGATGGCCGGTTTTGTCTCGGGCGAAACCCGTGTGTTGGTGGCGACAACCGTGATAGAGGTCGGCGTCGATGTACCGAATGCGTCTATTATGGTGATTGAAGGGGCACAACACTTTGGTTTGGCCCAGCTACACCAGCTGCGCGGCAGGGTGGGGCGCGGAGAAAAGGCCTCGACCTGCTTGCTGATGTATGACCCGCCTTTGGGCCAGAGTGCGGTCGCGCGTCTGAAAATTATGCGCGAAAGTGAAGACGGGTTTTTAATCGCGGATGAGGATTTGCGACTGCGCGGCGCAGGTGATCTGCTCGGGGTTCGCCAGTCAGGCCTGCCGCAGTTTCGGGTGGCTGATCTTGAAATTCACGCAGATCTAATGCGCATCGCACAGGATGATGCGCGGCTGCTGCTAAAGAACGACCCGGAGCTGAATTCGGCCCGCGGGCTGATGGCGCGGGTGCTGCTTTATTTGATGGATCGGGATAAGGCGTTTTTGCTTTTGAATGTGGGATAGCCGTTATGTTCTTAAAATGTTCTTGACTTGTCGGATCAAATAGAGAACATTAAGGAAACTTAACAGCGACTAACCCGCTAAAAGGAGAACATAATGACCGCCCTGATCAGAAAATTCGATAAATCGGACGCCAAGGAGTTGCTGGAAGATGCGCTTGCGCTCGGTGCTGTTTTTGCCATGGTGTTGGTTTTGGTGTCGTTCTAGCTGCCACCCAATTGAGAGTTTGCTCGCTCGGCCTTTTTCTGCCTTGGCCGGGCAACCACCTCGGCGCGGCCTCAGGGCTGCGCCTTTTTTATTTCACTGATGGCTTCAAGCGTGGCTTCGATCGCCAGCATAATGGAAGCGTGGCGGTTTTTATAGGCACGGGCAGGGCGCAACACCTCGAATTTTTCAAAAGGAGGTTTGGGTGTGTCTCCGTCGGTTTTGATCAGCGCATACAGCTGGTCGCGTGCATCCCTGATTTGCGCTTCGCTCGCGCCGATTGCCTGTGCGCCGAGTATGGAGGCCGAAGCCTGCCCCAAAGCGCAGGCCTTCACATCCTGACCAAACCGCGTGATTGACGTGCCGTCATAATCAAGGCTCACAGTTACGTTTGAGCCACAAAGCGGCGCGCGTTTTTTGACCTGCGCCATTGGGTTTTCCAACAACTCGGCATGAGGGATATCGGCGGCAAGAGCCAGAATTTGCCCCGAGTAGAGGCGAATCAGATCACTATCATCTGGCATTGGAAGCACCTGTTGAGTATGTCTGGAGGATAGATAGGCACTCTGGCGGAGATTGAAAAGCGAAATGACAAAATTTGATAGTAATACGCTCAGGTATAACAAAGACGGTCTCGTTTCCGTCATCGCTCAAGATGCCGGAACGCTTGAAGTACTTATGCTGGCATGGATGAATGAGAAAGCCCTGAGCGAAACCCTGAAAACCGGCCGGATGACTTATTGGTCGCGCTCAAGGCAAGCCTTTTGGCGCAAGGGCGAAAGCTCCGGTCATGTTCAGACATTGGTAGACATGCGTTTTGATTGCGACCGTGATTGCCTTTTGGCATTGGTTGAGCAAGTCGGTCCCGCTTGCCACACAAACCGCCGTAGTTGTTTTTATACCGCAGTCAGGAACGGCCAGGAGCTGGAGCTGACCGAGCCTGAGTGAGGGGGACTTAAAGCCCGACCATCTGCCGGATATCCCGTGCAGAGGCCCCTTCCTCCCGGTATTTGGAGATCGCCCGCGCGTCGTCGCGCTTGGCCAGCCGCTTGCCGGTTTCGTCTCGGATTAGTGCATGGTGATGATAGACCGGCGTGGGCAGTCCCAATATTTTCTGTAAAATAACATGTATTTTTGTCGCCTCGAAAAGATCCTCGCCGCGACTGACATGGCTCACCCCCTGAAAGGCGTCGTCCAGCACAACAGAAAGATGATAGGATGTGCCCATCTCGCGCCGCGCCAGTACGATATCTCCGATATTCAACAGCGCGTCTTCAGCGCTGAATTCGATCAATCCCGTCTCCCCGTTCGGGCCGGCGCCGCTTTCCGTAAAATAAAACATCTCCGCCCCCGAGCGGCTTTCACCATAAAACCCGGCCATGGCCATATTTAGCCTCAGGGGACTGTCAGGAAGCGGATAATCCCGATAGGAAACAATTTTATTTCGGCATGTTCCAGGATAAACCAACCCGTCCGGCCCGTGTATTTCCGGCCCTTCCTGCGGCGCACTGGCCGCAGCGGTGATATCCTTGCGGGTACAGCGGCACGGGTAAAGCAGCCCCTCGCGCCACAACCTGAAGAGCGCGTCCCGATAGGCGGACAGGCGCAGTGATTGCCTCAGCACAGGTTTGGGCCAGTGGATACCAAGCCACTCCAAGTCCTCGAATATCTGTGTTTCCCAACGGAGGCGGCAGCGTGAAAGGTCGATATCCTCGATGCGGAGCATAAACTCTCCACCGTTTTTTTGGGCCTGATCCCACGCTATAAGCGCGCTATATGCGTGGCCAAGATGCAGCGGGCCGGTGGGTGAGGGCGCAAAACGCTCTCTCCAGGTCAATTCGGGCCAAGCCATGCCAGAAAATCCGCCTTGCCCCTGTCAGTATAAGCCTTGTAACGGGTTTTGCGATTGCGCCGCCCCTTTTTGGCATCAACCTCCGGAAAAAGGCCAAAATTGACATTCATCGGCTGAAAGGTTTTGGCCACGGCTCCGCCGGTGATATGGGTAATAAGCGCGCCCATTGCGGTTGTATTCGGCGGTGGCGCCAAGGCTTCGCCCCGCGCCTGAGCAATCGCCATGCGGCCTGCGAGCAAGCCCATGGCGGTGCTTTCCACATAGCCCTCAACCCCTGTTATTTGACCGGCCATGCGGATATTTACGTTTGTTTTCAGTTGCATTTGGTTGTTGAGCAAACGCGGTGAGTTGATAAACGTGTTGCGGTGAATGCCGCCAAGCCGGGCAAATTCGGCATTTTCCAACCCCGGTATCATGCGCAGCACCTCGGTCTGGGCGCCGTATTTCATTTTGGTCTGGAAGCCGACTATATTAAACAGGGTGCCAAGCGCATTGTCGCGGCGTAGCTGCACGACGGCGTGGGCCTTGATGTCTGGCGCGTGCGAATTGGTCAATCCGACGGGCTTCATCGGGCCAAAACGCAAGGTTTCGCGTCCCCGCGCGGCCATCACCTCGATCGGCAGGCAGCCGTCAAAGTAGGGCGTGTCGCGCTCCCAATCCTTGAATTCTGTTTTTTCCGCAGCCAGCAGCGCGTCAATAAAGCCGTTATACTGCGTCTCGTCCATGGGGCAATTGAGGTAGGCCTTGCGGTCAGCCTCGGTTTCGCCCTTGTCATAGCGAGACTGGAACCACGCTTTGTCCATATTGACGCTCTCGGCATAAACAATCGGGGCGATCGCATCAAAAAACGCCAGTCCGTCTTCACCGGCAGCACTGCGGATAGCCTCGGCCAAAGCGGTGGTTGTGAGCGGGCCGGTGGCAATTATTGTATTTTCCCAATCGGGCAGGGCCGTGATCTCGCCACTTTCAAAACTAATATTTTTATGGTTGCGCAACCGCTCTGTTACCGCGCCAGAAAAGGCGTGCCGGTCCACCGCCAGTGCGCTACCGGCGGGCAGGGCGTGTTTGTCGGCCATTTCCATAATCAGCCCACCGGCTTGGCGCATTTCCCAGTGCAGCAAGCCCACGGCATTGCTCTCGTCATCATCCGAGCGGAACGAATTGGAGCAGACAAGCTCGGCGAAATCACCGGTCTGGTGGGCAAAGGTGCCGGTATCGGGGCGCATTTCGTGCAGCACCACGGGCAGGCCGGCCTCGGCCACCTGCCAAGCAGCTTCGGAGCCGGCCATGCCACCGCCAATAATATGAATAGGTTCTGTCATGGAGAGGGATTTAGGCCATGCATAGGCAAAAGAAAAGCGGCATCAGGGCTTTTCCTTTGCCTCGCACATCATTATCTTAACGAAAATGCCACAAAGGAGAACAAAATGGCTGATATCAAAGACCCGGAAAATACCGTTATCATTGAAGTAGAGGGCGGCAATGTCGTTATCGAACTTTTGCCTGATGTGGCCCCTGGCCATGTGGAGCGCATGAAAGAGCTGGCCCGCGCCGGTGAATATGACAATGTGACCTTCCACCGCGTAATAGACGGCTTCATGGCCCAGACCGGTGATGTCGCCAACGGCGATATGGAAGACAACTTTAATTTGCGCGCTGCCGGCACAGGCGGCTCCAGCAAGCCAAACCTGAAGGCCGAGTTTTCCAAACTGCCGTTTGATCGTGGTGTGATTGGCGCAGCTCGCAGCCAAAGCCCGGATTCGGCCAATTCCCAGTTTTTTATTATGCTGGCAGATGGCCACTTTCTTAACGGGCAATACACGGTTTATGGCCGTGTAATCGAGGGGATGGAGCATGTTGATGCGATCCCCAAAGGTGAGCCACCCGCAGCGCCGGGGCGGATGAAATCGGTCAAAGTGGCGGCAGACGCATGATCCGCCGTAGCTTTTTGAAAGTGTTGGCGCTGGCGGGTATTGCCATTGCCAGCCCCGCGCTCGCTCAGGATATTGACCCCGAAAACGTGCTTGTGCTGGAAATTTCCGGCGAGGCCGAGGGCATTGTAGAGATATTGCTGCGCCCTGATGTTGCCCCGCTGCATGTGGCGCAAATCAAAACACTGGTGCGCGAAGGAACCTATAACGGGGTCGCCTTTCATCGCGTGATCGAGGGCTTTATGGCGCAAACCGGTGATGTCGAGTTTGGTATGTTCGAGGGCTATGAAGGCGGGAAGGCCGGGCGTGGCGGCTCTACGCTCAACGACTTGCCGGCCGAGTTTTCCGATCTTGCCTTTGATGCCGGTGTTGTCGGCATGGCGCGGTCCAGCAATCCTGATTCTGCCAATTCGCAGTTTTTCATCATGTTCGAGCGCGCGGCTTCACTTGATGGCCAATATACGGTGTTTGGCCGGGTGATCGAGGGGATGGATGTGGTCAACGCCATTAAGCAAGGCAGCCGCGGCGCTAACGGTGCGGTCGCCGATACACCTGATTATATCGCCAGCGCCTACATCAAAGCCGATGGTGCGTCGGAATAAATCCGCGTCACAAGCCCGTGACACGGACTAGATAAATTTTTCATTTTGGCCCATCTATTATATATTGCTTTAATAGGGGGCCAAAATGCTTAGACCTGTTGCCATGATTGCCACGCTGCTGTTTGCGCTACCCGCTGTCGCACAGGTGGCCTTTTGGAAAAACGAATGGCCGCTGACCGATTTCACCAAAACCAGTGTCGAGTTTATTGAAATACTCTCCGGTGGTCCTCCCAGAGACGGTATTCCGGCGCTGGACGAGGTAACCTTCATTGCCCCTGACAGCTCTGATATCAACCCGCGCGAGCCGGTGGTTGCGCTCGAAATTGCGGGGCAGGCGGCGCGCGCCTACCCGCTGCGCTATCTGACATGGCACGAGGTCATCAACGACCAAGTCGGCGACACCCCCGTTGCCATAACCTTTTGCCCGCTGTGCAATTCCGGCGTGGTGTTTGATCGCCGCATCAATAGCCGTGTACTCAATTTCGGAGTGACCGGAAAGCTGCGCAAATCAAACCTCATTATCTATGATCGCGAAACCGAAAGCTGGTGGCAGCAATATAACGGAAATGCCATTGTCGGAGCCTATACCGGCCAATCCCTGACCAAGATCGTCAGCTGGACAGAATCACTACAGGAGTTTGCCGAGCGCAACCCCGAGGGGTTATTGATGGCCGAGCCAACTGGTTTTAACCGCCCCTACGGCCAAAACCCCTATGATAGCTACGATAGCGCCGCACGCCCGTTTTTATATAGCGGCGCTCCGCCACCATTCGGAATAGAGCCTTTATCGCGGGTGATACGGGTTGGCCACAGGGCCTGGCCGATGGCACGGCTGCAAAATGCCGGGGTGATCGAGGAGGCGGGTGTGCGCATTGTCTGGCAGGCCGGCATGGCTTCGGCGCTTGATAGCAGGGAAATAGCCATGGGCCGTGATATCGGCTCTATCCGGGTGTTTGATATGCAGGGTAATCCGGTTGATCACGAAGTGGTTTTTGCGTTTGCCTTTCACGCCTTTGACCCCGATGGCGAATGGATGCTGGGAAACTGACGCCGGGCGGCAGGCGCTACCCCGCCTTGACCAGTGCGTGCCGTTTTTTGCCCGCTGACAGCTTGATCGTTGCCGCGATATCCTCGGCCGAAACCATGGTGCCCGCATCACTGACAGAAGCATCATTGAGCTTCGCACCGCCATCATGGATCAGCCGCTTGGCCTCCTTACCGGATTTTACCAATCCGGTTTTGACAAAAAGCTGCACAATGCTGATTCCGTCTCCGATTTCGGCGGCAGGCAAGGTGAGGGTGGGAAGATCATCGCCTACACCGCCCTTTTCAAAAACCTCGCGCGCGGTGGTCTCGGCGGCTTGGGCAGCGACCTCACCGTGGGCCATGGCGGTGGCGGCATTGGCCAGCGCGATCTTGGCGTCATTGATCTCGGCGCCCTCAAGGGCTGCGAGGCGCTCGCACTCCTCCAGCGGAATTTCGGTGAAGAGCTTCAAAAATTTGCCGACATCGGCATCCAGCGTATTGCGCCAGAATTGCCAGAACTCGTAAGCGCTGAGGCGGTCCTCGTTCAGCCAGATCGCCCCCGAGGCCGATTTGCCCATTTTGGAGCCATCCGCCTTGGTCAGCAGAGGCGTTGTCAGACCAAAAACCGATTTTTGCTTGATGCGGCGGGTGAGGTCGATGCCGTTCACAATATTGCCCCATTGGTCCGAGCCGCCCATTTGCAGCATACAGCCAAAACGGTTGTTTAGCTCCATAAAATCATAGGCTTGCAAAAGCATGTAGTTGAACTCAAGGAAGGTCAGCGGCTGCTCGCGATCCAGCCGCAGCTTAACACTATCAAAGCTCAACATCCGGTTTATGGTGAAATGGCGGCCATAGTCGCGCAGGAAATCGATGTAGTTGAGCTGCTCCAGCCACTCGGCATTATTGGGCTGCACCGCATCGGTTTTGCCCTCGCCAAATTCGAGATATTTGCTGAAAACCTTGCGAATACCGGAGATGTTTTCGTTGATCTTTTCGGTAGTGAGCTGCGGACGGGACTCATCCTTGCCCGAAGGATCGCCGATTTTGGTGGTGCCGCCGCCCATTAGCGTGATCGGCTTATGGCCGGTTTTTTGCAGCCAGCGCAGCATCATAATCTGGATCAGCGAGCCGACATGCAGGCTGTCTGCCGTGGCATCAAAGCCGATATACCCCGGCACAACGCCCGCAATCAGGGCTTCGTCAAGCCCCTCAAGATCGGTGCAGTCGGACATGAATCCGCGGCTCTGCATCACCTGCAAAAACTCGGATTTGGGTTTATAGGTCATCGGATTATCCCACAGTCAGTTTAATATCGTTGCTAAATAGCAGAACCAGCGATGATTGAAAGGCCCAGCTTGCTATTTGATTGACATCGGTGGCCCTGCCCATATGTTAACGGCAGTAACATGGGGGCGGGTATGCCAGCTGAAGGCAAGATAAGCCAGATGGTTGAAAGACAGGCCCGCAAGCCGGCCTTTCCCGGTATTGCCTTGTCAATCTATCGTCGGGATGACGGGTTTGCGCTTGACACCAGCGCTGGCAATCTGGCCACCAACCAGCCGTTTTTCATTGCTTCAGCCACCAAGCTATACATCACCGCTATCCTGCTGCAACTGGCCGAGGCGGGGAGGATATCGCTTGATGATCCGCTCGCCAGCCACATGCCAGCCGATGAACTGCAAGGGCTGCACCGCCTAAAAGGGCAGGATTATAGCCATGCCCTGACCATCCGCCACCTGATGGCCCATACCAGCGGCTTGCCGGATTATTTCCAGCAAAAAACCAATGGCCAAAGCCTGCTCGGGCGGCTGCAATCAGGAGAGGATGTGGGCTGGAGCTATGAAGACGCGCTGCGCTGGACCAAAGCGATGCCCGCCAAATTTGCGCCGGGTAGCGGGCAAAAAGCCTTTTATTCCGATAGCAATTACCAGATTTTGGGCCGGATTATTGAGCGGGTCGAGGGCAGCGATATGGCCCGCATCCTCAAGCGCCGTATATTTGAGCCGCTTGGCCTGAGCAAAACCTATCTTTATACCGATGCCGCTGATCTCACCCCGTGCATCCTCAACTATAAAGCCGCGCCGCTTGAAATTCGCAAAGCGATGGCCAGCTTTGGCCCGGATGGCGGCATTGTCTCGACCGCGCCGGAAATGATGGTATTTTTGCGCGGCTTTTTTGGGGGCAAGTTGTTTGAACCGGCGGCTCTGCAAGGGCTTTACGACTGGCGCAAGGTGATGTTTCCGCTGCAATATGGCAGCGGGATGATGCTGTTTGCCACGCCGTGGTTCTTTTCACCCTTCAACAAGCAGCCAGACCTGCTTGGCCATTCCGGCCTTTCCGGGGCATTTATGTTTTTTGCTCCGAAAACCGGCGTTTATTTGACCGGCACGGTTAACCAGATCGCCAAGCCCGGCGCGCCTTTTCAGCTTATGCTGCAAGCGATGGCGGCGCTTTAGCGCGAGGTTTCGGTCATCCGGCGGCGCACGTATTCATCCACATTATCCAGCATTTCGTCCATGCCCGGGTCAAAGAAATGCCCGGCACCCTCAACCTCGGTATGGGTGATGGTGATGCCTTTTTGCTCTTTAAGCTTGTCGGAAAGATCAACTACGGATGAGGGCGGCACCACGCGGTCGGCAGCACCGTTGATGATCAGGCCCGAGGCCGGGCAGGGGGCCAGAAAGGTGAAATCATTAATATTCGCTGGTGGTGAAACCGACACAAAACCGGTGATCTCCGGGCGACGCATTAGCAACTGCATACCGATCCATGCGCCAAACGAAAACCCGGCCACCCAGCAAAATTTGGCACTCGGGTTGAGCGATTGCAGATAATCCAGCGCCGAGGCTGCATCTGACAACTCGCCAATACCCTGATCAAACTCACCCTGCGAGCGGCCAACCCCGCGAAAATTGAAGCGCAGGCAAGTGAAGCCCATGTCGTAAAATTTATAGTGCAGGTTATAGACCACCTTGTTGTTCATCGTGCCGCCCATTTCGGGGTGCGGATGCAGGATGATGGCAATCGGCGCGTCCTTGGCTTTTTGCGGGTGGTAGCGACCCTCTAGGCGGCCTTCTGGGCCAGGAAATATAACCTCGGGCATGGTGCGTCACTCCGCGTGTTTTTGCTCCGACATGAAAGGTTGACCTTTTCACTCGGGTTTCTTAAAAGGACATTTAACGGGGGGAATATATTCCACCTACCAAGCGTAGTTAAGGTTTCACTTGGCTTGCGTCAACAGTCACATGGGAGCAAGGGCATGAAACTCAGCACAAAAGGCCGATATGCGATGATTGCACTCACCGATCTGGCCAATGCCGGCGCGGATGAATTGGTGTCGCTTTCCGAGATTTCCGAGCGTCAGGATATATCGCTGGCCTATCTTGAGCAGCTGTTTGTTAAACTGCGGCGCGCCAAAATCGTAGAATCCGTGCGCGGGCCGGGGGGGGGGTATCGCCTCGCGCGTTCGTGTGATTCTATCCGTATTTCCGAAATTCTGGGTGCGGTTGATGAAAACATGGATGCCATGACCCGTGGCGCAGGGGTGAGCGGCGCGCAGGCGGGGACAGACGCGCAAGTGCTGACCGACAAGCTCTGGGAGCAGCTCTCGGCTCACGTTTATGTATTTCTGCACCAGACCCGACTATGCGATATCGCCGGAGATTCGATGGCCCCCTGCGCCGCTGTGCCCAATTTTATTGATGTGGTTGATGAAGATTGCGGCGTAGATACCTGCGGGTGTGCCTAAGCCATGAGCCGCGCCTATCTTGACTGGAACGCCACTGCGCCGCTTAGGCCGGAAGCGCGTGCTGCGATGTTCAAGGCGATGGACTGCCTCGGCAATCCCAGCTCGGTACACGGCGAGGGGCGGGCGGCCAGGGCGATTGTCGAGCGCGCTCGCGAGCAGGTTTCCGATGCGATCGGGGCTTCAGTGGCGGATATTATATTTACCAGTTCGGCCACCGAGGCGGCGGCCCTGGCGCTGGACGGGCAGGGCTATTGCAGCCCTGCCTATGAGCATAGCTGCGTGCTGGCCTATACCGATAGCGAAAATTCTGCCGAGCTGGCAAAAACCGCATGGCAGCAGGCCAATGGCGAGACCGGCATTATCCATGATCTTCCCGAGGGGCTAGGGCTGGTGGATGCGGTGCAGGCGATTGGAAAAGTGCCTTATGCATTTGATTGGAGCGGCGCTTTTCGGGCGCTGGTCTCGGCGCATAAATTTGGCGGACCAAAGGGCGCGGGAGCATTGGTGGTGAAAAAAGGGATTGAGGTGCCTGCAGCGCTGAAGGGTGGCGGGCAGGAGATGGGCCGGCGCTCCGGCACCGAAAACGTGATCGGCATTGCCGGCATGGGGGCGGCGGCGAAGGCTGCGGCAAAAGACCTCGAAGATGGTCTCTGGCAAATAGTTGAGCAAAACCGTAATGTATTTGAGGAACGGCTCTTGAACGAGGTGCCGGAGTTGATCATATTTGGCAAAGATGTGGAGCGATTGCCCAACACCAGCTACTTTGCAGTAAAGGGCTGGAAGGCCGAAACGCAGGTGATGTTGATGGACCTCGCGGGGTTCGCGGTGTCGGCAGGGTCGGCTTGCTCTAGTGGCAAAGTGAAGGCGTCCCGGGTGTTGAAGGCCATGGGATATGATGAAATAACCGCCAGCAGTGCGATACGGGTGAGCATAGGCCCGAGCACCACGGCAGCAGAATTGGATAGCTTCGCAACGGCGTGGCTCACGGAATATAAGCGCTTTAAGGCGCGGCGAGAGGGGAAATAATGTCTACGCAAGAAAGTATTGCCAAGGATGGCGTTGATGCGGAAACCGTTGATGCGGTCAAAACCGTTGGCGAGAAGTATAAGTATGGTTTTGCCACCGATATCGAGATGGAATATGCGCCCAAGGGCGTGAACGAGGACATCGTGCGGCTAATTTCCAGCAAGAATGAAGAACCGGAATGGATGCTGGAATGGCGGCTGGATGCGTTTCGCCGCTGGGAGAAGATGACAGAGCCTAAGTGGGCGATGGTGAACTACCCTGAAATTGATTTTCAGGATATTTATTATTATGCCCGCCCGAAAAGCATGATCGAGAAACCAAAAAGTCTTGATGATGTGGACCCGAAATTGTTGGAAACTTATAAGAAACTGGGTATTCCTTTGAGTGAACAGGCGATTTTGGCGGGCGTTGAAGGCGCGGGCGACACCCCTGTTGAGGGGCGAAAGGTGGCTGTGGATGCGGTGTTTGATAGTGTGTCTGTTGGCACGACCTTCAAAAAAGAGCTGGCGGCCGCGGGTGTGATTTTCTGCTCGATATCCGAAGCGATCAAGGATCACCCCGAACTGGTGAAGAAATATCTCGGCACCGTGGTGCCGCCGACCGACAATTATTATGCCACGCTCAATAGCGCGGTTTTCTCGGATGGCTCGTTTGTGTACATCCCCGAGGGCGTGAAATGCCCGATGGAGCTTTCCACCTATTTCCGGATTAATGCCGAAAATACCGGCCAATTCGAGCGCACGCTGATTATCGCTGAAAAAGGCGCGCAGGTGAGCTATCTCGAGGGCTGCACGGCGCCGATGCGCGACGAAAACCAGCTGCACGCGGCGGTGGTGGAGCTGATTATTCAGGAAGATGCGGATATTAAATACTCAACCGTGCAAAACTGGTATCCCGGCGATGAAAACGGCGTGGGCGGGATTTATAACTTCGTGACCAAGCGTGCTGATTGCCGAGGTGACCGCGCCAAGGTGATGTGGACGCAGGTGGAGACGGGTTCGGCGGTAACGTGGAAATATCCAAGCTGTATTTTGCGTGGCGATGACTCGCAGGGCGAGTTCTATTCCATCGCCATTACCAACAACATGCAGCAGGCCGATACCGGCACCAAGATGATCCACCTTGGCAAGCGCACCAAGTCTCGGATTGTGTCGAAAGGCATTTCGGCGGGCAAGGCGCAAAATACCTATCGCGGGCTGGTTTCTATCCACCCGAAGGCGGTAAACAGCCGGAATTATACGCAATGTGACAGCCTGTTAATCGGCGATAAATGCGGGGCGCATACGGTGCCCTATATGGAATGCCGCAACAATTCCAGCCGGATAGAGCATGAAGCTACCACAAGTAAAGTGGATGACGAGCAGCTGTTTTATTGCCGCCAGCGCGGCATGGGCGAGGAAGAGGCCGTGGCCTTAATCGTGAACGGTTTTGCCAAGGAAGTGCTGCAATCCCTGCCGATGGAATTTGCCATGGAAGCGCAGAAGCTGGTGGCGATTAGCCTTGAAGGCTCGGTTGGTTAGAAATTTTGGGCCAAGAGGCCACAGAGAAGGAAAAATATTATGTTTGAGATTAAAAACCTGAAAGCCTCATTGGCGGATGAAGACAAGCAGATCCTGAAGGGGATGAACCTGAAGATTGGCGCGGGCGAGGTGCATGCGATTATGGGGCCGAATGGCTCTGGCAAATCGACGATGAGCTATGTGGCGTCGGGCAAGGGTGGCTATGTGGTGGATGAGGGCGAGGTGCTGCTGGATGGCGCGAACCTGCTTGACATGGAGCCGGACGAGCGCGCGGCGGCGGGGCTGTTTTTGGCGTTTCAATATCCGGTGGAAATTCCGGGGGTGGGGAACATGACGTTCCTCCGCACGGCGGTGAACGCGCAGCGTAAAATGCGGGGGGAAGATGAGCTGAACGCAGCGCAATTCCTGAAGATCGTGCGCGAAAAGGCCAAGGCGCTGAAAATTGATGCAGATATGCTGAAACGGCCGGTTAATGTCGGCTTTTCGGGTGGTGAAAAGAAACGCAATGAAATTCTGCAAATGGCGATGCTGGAGCCGAAGGTGTGCATTCTGGACGAGACGGATTCCGGCCTCGATGTGGATGCGATGAAGCTGGTGGCCGAGGGCGTGAATGCGCTGCGCGACGGCAAACGCTCGTTTCTTGTAATCACACACTATCAGCGGCTTTTGGACCATATTGTGCCGGATGTTGTGCATATTATGGCCGATGGAAAAATCATCAAATCCGGCGGGCCGGAGCTGGCACTTGAAGTTGAAAACAATGGCTATGAAGGCCTGATGAACGAGGTGGTGTGATGGGCGAAGTGAAGCGCGAAAACCTTGCCGAAGCTCTACTGGCGCGCCATAGCGCGCCGCGTTCAGGGGCGGGATGGGCCTTGAGCGCAAGGCGCGCGGCGCGAGACAGGGTGTTGGCGCTCGGGGCAGCCGGGCGACGGGATGAATATTGGCGCTACACCAACCCCGCAGCGCTGAACGGGGCCGAGGCACCCGATGTGGAAGTTTTACAGCTTGATGAAACGCCGGTCTTTGACGGGGTGGAAAAACTTCTGATCACCTTTGTTGACGGGGTTTACCGGCCTGATCTATCCGACGATCTGCAGGGTGAAAACCTAGAGATAATGACGCTGGAGGAGGCGCTTGAAGTCGATATTCACTGGGCCAGTGATCTCTTTGGTGTGTTCGAAGCTCGTGGGCAAAACCCTGTTCCACGCCCTTTTGCGGCGCTCAATACCGCGATGGCAGGGCAGGGGGTTGTTATTCGGGCAAACGGCAAGGTCACAAAACCTGTCGCCTTGCGCTATTGCCGTGAAAACCGGCAGAGCGATGTGCTGCTCCACCATGTGATCCGGGTTGAAAGCGGTGCTGAATTGACCGTACTGGAAAATGGCGCTGGCGGTGCGCGGTTGAACACTGTGATGGAGGTGGATGTTGCGGATGGTGGCTCGTTCCATCATCTGCGCGCACAGGGGCGCGACCATACCCGCCTCGCCATTACCCACATATTTGCCCGCCTTGGCGCTGAAGCCCGCTTCAAATCCTTTACGCTGACGGTCAACGGTCAGCTGACCCGTAACGAAGTGGTGCTGGATATTGATGGCGATGATACCAAAGCCTCGGTTGCCGGCGCTTGCCTTGGCGATGGTGATTTTCTGCATGATGATACGATTTTTGTTACCCATGATGCACGGGATTGCGAAAGCCGGCAGGTTTTCAAAAAGGTATTGAAAAACGGTGCTACAGGAGTGTTCCAGGGTAAAATTCTGGTAAAGGCCGATGCTCAAAAAACCGATGGCTACCAGATATCACAAGGGCTGCTGCTTGATGATGACAGCAACTTTCTTGCCAAGCCCGAGCTTGAAATCTATGCCGATGATGTCGCCTGTTCGCACGGATCGACTTGTGGCGCGGTGGACGAAAACAGCTTGTTTTATCTGATGTCTCGCGGTGTGCCGCGCAAGCAGGCGCAAAACATGATGATCCTGGCTTTTCTTGACGAGGCAATAGCCGAAATCGAAAATGAAGAACTGGCGGAGGATATACGCACCCGCCTTTCTGGCTGGGCGGAGCGGCATAGCGCATGACGGTCACCCGCGAAATAATCAAGTCATACAAGGGGTTCGGAGCCTCGATGCAGCGTCAGATGGCATCCAGTCCCGGGGAAGAACGGGTGCTGATCTATGTGGTCATCGCCAGCTTGATTTTTTTCATCGCCAGATCTCCTGAACTTTTGCGGCTTTCAATGGCAGCGGCAAGTGACGATGTTTCCGGCGCGGCGCTTTTTGTAACCAATCTGGTTGGCTCGTTTTTCTTTGCGCCGTTGATGCTATATGGTCTGGCGGCACTTTCCCACATTCTGGCCAGGTTGTTTGGCGGTAAAGGTCGGTTTTTTGATGCCCGGCTGGGGTTGTTCTGGTCTTTGCTGCTGGTGTCACCTCTGGCGCTTGTATCGACCGTAGTGCAAATGGCGCTACCTTACGAAATAGTCGCGCAGGGCATGGCGTTATTTATGTTTTTGTTGTTTTCTTATGTTTGGGCCTCTTGCCTGAGCGTAGCCGAAGGCTTTAAAAGGCCATATATCACCATGGCTGCCATAATTTTGACAGCTTTCGGAATTATCATTGTTTTCAGGATGTTCATCGTGGGGCAATAAATATGAATGACGAAAAAGTAGTTCAGGACATGGAAGACCTCAAGCATGAGCTTGAAACAGATTCGCTACGCTCCGGTATTTTCTCCACCGATATCGGCACCTATCAGACCAAAAGAAACGGGCTGGCAGCGCGGGTATACGATGCCTGGTCCGATATGCGGGCCTCGACCCGCCGCCTGATCGGTGAAAACCCCTCCGAGGGCCGGCTGCTTTTTTATATTTTGTTGTCGGATATGGTGTTCTTTCTTTCATGGTCACTCAAGGCGGTTGTTGCTCCGACTCTGGGTGCCAGAGATTTGCTGCCGGCCGAAATCGGCATATGGCTGATTGTGGCGCTGTTTGTGCGAACAGGGGCGATCTATCTGTTTTCGATGGTTTTGGGGCTGGTGGCGCGTATATTTGGCGGTGAGGGCAGCTATAAGGATACCCGTGCAGGGGTCTTTTGGGGCAGTTTTGTAGCGGCACCGTTTGGCTTGCTTTTTGCCATGATCACGGTTTTGTTTGCCAGTCTGGAAACAGCAATTCCACTACTTCAGGACGAGTTCATATCGCAAGCCCCTTATTGGTTGAGCCTTATTCCGTTTGTCTATTTTATCTCTGGCGGGGTTGCCGAGGCCCACAGGTTCAAGCAAACATTTCCGGTCTTTGCCGCAATGACCTTCACTGCTATGATCCTGTGGTTTTTCGCGCTATACATGCGCGCAAACGGGATAATCTAAAGGCCTGAAACATGTATGACGTAAATGAAATCCGCAAGGATTTCCCTATTCTGGCGCGAAAAGTGCACGGAAAGCCGCTGGTTTATCTTGATAATGGTGCCTCCTCCCAAAAACCGCAGGTGGTGATAAATGCGGTGACACGCGCCTATAGCGAGGAATATGCAAATGTTCACCGTGGCTTGCACTTCCTTTCCAATCTTGCGACCGACAAATACGAGGCGGTGCGCGGCAAGTTGCAGGCCTTTCTCAACGCCCCCTTTGAAGATGAAGTGCTTTTCACCACGGGTGCCACCCACGGGCTTAACCTTGTGTCTTATGGCTGGGGCGTGGCCAATTTGAAGGCGGGTGATGAAATACTGCTTTCGGTCATGGAGCATCACGCCAATATTGTACCGTGGCATTTTTTGCGCGAGCGCATGGGGGTGGTGCTAAAATGGGTCGAGCCGGATGCAGACGGCGCGCTGCATGCACAAACCGTGATTGACGCGATGACCCCGAAAACCAGACTGGTGGCACTAACCCACATGTCCAATGTGCTTGGCACGGTGGTTGATGTAAAATCTGTCTGCATCGCGGCACGCGAGCGTGGTATAGCCACCTGTATTGACGGCTCGCAGGCGGCGGTTCATATGCCGGTCGATGTTGCCGATATCGGCTGTGATTTTTATGCTGTCACCGGCCACAAGCTTTATGGCCCTTCTGCTTCGGGTGCGATATTTATCCGCCGCGAGCGGATGGCCGAAATGCGGCCCTTTATGGGCGGTGGTGATATGATCGCCGAAGTGACCCGTGATAATGTCAGCTACAACGTGCCCCCCCACAAGTTCGAGGCCGGCACGCCGGGTATTGTCCAGATCATCGGGCTGGGTGCCGCCATCGACTATATGACCGGGCTTGGCATGAAAAACATCGCCGCCCACGAAGCCACGCTCAGGGATTATGCCCAGAGCCGGCTTGCCGGTATCAACTGGCTGACCGTGCAAGGCAATGCACCGGGCAAGGGCGCAATTTTCAGTTTCACCATGGCTGGCGGCGCGCACCCCCACGATATCTCGACCATTGTTGACCAAAAGGGCATAGCCGTGCGGGCAGGCCACCACTGCGCCCAACCCCTAATGCAGCATCTCGGGCTGTCGGCCACCTGTCGTGCCAGTTTCGGGCTTTATAATACCGTTGAGGAGGTCGACAAACTGGTGGACGCGCTCGAACTTTGCCACGAGCTTTTTGGCTAGATATACCGCAAAAGCAGGGCTGCACTTCCCTCTCTGCTCTTGTGCCTTCCGTATGGAGCGTTATTGTCGCAGCTGATTGTTAATTGAAGGGAATCTTATGTCTACCTACGATCTCATCGTCATTGGCGCCGGCCCTGGCGGCTATGTGGCGGCTATTCGCGGCGCCCAGCTTGGCCTGAAAGTGGCCGTGGTGGAGCGCGAGCATCTGGGGGGCATTTGCCTGAACTGGGGATGTATCCCGACAAAAGCGCTGCTGCGCTCGGCAGAGATATACCACCTGATGCAGCGCGCCGGAGAGTTTGGCCTGAAGGCCGATGCGATTTCCTATGATCTCAAGGCTGTGGTCAAGCGCTCTCGCGGGGTGGCAACACAGCTTTCTGCCGGTGTGAAACACCTGCTGAAAAAGAACAAGGTGACCGTGGTAATGGGCGAGGCCAGTATACCCTCGGCAGGTAAGGTTTTGGTCAATGGTGATACCCTTTCGGGCAAAAACATCATTATTGCCACCGGCGCCCGCGCCCGTGAGCTGCCGGGCCTTGAGGCAGACGGTGATCTGGTCTGGACCTATCGCCATGCGCTTGATCCGGTACGCATGCCAAAAAAGCTGCTGGTCATCGGCTCGGGGGCCATTGGCATAGAGTTTGCCAGCTTTTTCAATACGTTGGGGGCTGACACTACCGTGGTCGAGGTTCTGGACCGGGTGTTGCCGGTGGAGGATGCCGAAATATCGGCTTTTGCCAAGAAGCAATTTGTCAAACAGGGCATGAAGATCATGGAGAAATCCATGGTCAAAAAGCTTGATCGTGCCAAGGGCAAGGTCACAGCCCATATCGAGACCGGCGGTAAAACCGTGACAGAAACCTTCGATACCGTGATTTCGGCGGTTGGTATTATTGGCAACACCGAGGGGCTGGGGCTGGAAGCGCTGGGGATCAAGCTTGACCGCACCCATATTGTAACCGACGCTTATTGTGCCACCAAGGTTCCGGGTATCTATGCGATTGGCGATATTGCCGGCGCGCCGTGGCTTGCCCATAAGGCCAGCCATGAAGGGGTGATGGTTGCCGAAAAGATTGCCGGTAAAAAGGTCCATCCTGTCAAGCCCGAGAGCATTGCCGGTTGCACCTATTGCCAGCCACAAATCGCCTCGGTGGGGATGACCGAAGCCAAGGCCAAAGAGGCCGGGCACGAGATAAAGGTCGGCAGGTTTCCCTTTATGGGTAATGGCAAGGCGATCGCGCTTGGCGAGGCCGAGGGCCTGATAAAAACCATATTCGATGCCAAAACAGGCGAGCTGCTCGGCGCGCATATGGTCGGGGCCGAGGTGACAGAGCTTATTCAGGGCTATCTGGTTGGTCGCCAACTCGAAACCACCGAGGAAGATCTGATCAACACCGTATTTCCCCACCCGACCCTGAGCGAAGCCATGCACGAATCGGTGCTGGACGCATATGGCCGCGCGATTCACTTCTAGAGCGAGGCTATGGAAATCCGCCCGATGAGCTTGCAAGACCTCGAGCTAGCTCTTGACTGGGCTGCCGGGGAAGGCTGGAACCCGGGGCTGGACGATGCCACCGCCTTTTATGAAGCCGACCCTGACGGGTTTTTGATGGGGTGGCATCAAGATATCCCCGTTGCGGCGATATCTGCCATCCGGCATAGCGCCGAATTCGGGTTTTTGGGCCTGTATATTTGCCACTCGGCCTATCGGGGCCGCGGCTTTGGCTGGCAGATATGGCAGGCCGCAATGCGGCTGTTCGGCGAGCGGATGGTTGGGCTGGACGGGGTGCTGGACCAGCAGGAAAACTATGCCCGCTCCGGTTTTTCCTTTTCGCATAATACCTTGAGGTATCAGGGTAATATTACCGCTAAAAACAACGAAGCCTATCAAGCATTCACCCCTGATATGCTTGATGATTGTCTGGCTATTGATCGGCGTATAGCTGACCAGCAGCGCCCGCGTTATCTTTCTGCATGGTTGAAAAATAGCAAAAACCGCACCACATTGCTGCAAAAAACCATACGGCGCGTCGAGGCTATGGGAACAATCCGCCGTTGCGCCGAGGGCTTTAAAATCGGTCCGCTTTATGCCGAAAACACAGAGAGTGCCGAGGCGCTGATAGCCGCTTTGCTTTATCAAACCGGCGAAAAGCAAGGGCTGGTCTCGATAGATGTGCCCTCCCGCAATCAAGCGGCCAATGCCATGTGCCGTGGTCTTGGCATGGTGCCGGTATTTTCTACCGCGAGGATGTATAAGGGGGGTAAACCGCCCAAGGCGGACCCTGCCGAATTCGGAGTAATGACGCTGGAACTGGGCTAACCTATTTTAGGAAAACACTTTCCCAACCCCGAAGGCCACCACCGCACAAATACCTCCAACAAGCACGGTCTCGCCAACACAGCGCAGCACGGTTTCGTTGGTCACCTTCCAGCGCAGCAGGCCAAGCGCGATCAGGGCCGCCAGTGTCGCGAATACCGACATGTAAAAGGTCGAACTGTCAGCCGTAAACAGAAAATAAGGCAGGAGCGGCACCACACCAAAAACGATAAACGCCAAAAAGGTCATCAGCCCGTTCATTGCAGGGCTGTCGCCGGATGGATCAGACATGCCGATTTCGTATTGCATCATAAAATCGGCCATGAATTCCGGGTTGCGCTCAAAGACCTCGGTAAGCTGCACAGCATCTTCACGACTCATGCCATGGTCAGCCAAAATCTCGTACATTTCAGCACGTTCCATCTCTATGTTATTGTGAATTTCATAGAGCTCCTTATCGCGTGTCGCCTTATATACATCCTGCTCTGAGCGCGCAGATAAAAACTCGCCCAAGCCCATGGCCGTGGCATCGGCCAACAGATTGGCAACCCCGAAGAGCAGCACCGCAATAGCGCCTATCTGGGCCGTGCCTTCCATACCTGCTCCGGCAAACCCTGCGACAATAGCAAAGGTGGTAACAATACCGTCATTGCCGCCAAAGACAATTTGCTTCATAAATTCCTGTAGCTTGCCGATTTTATGTTCGGTGCTTTTGTGGATGGCAAGCGAGGTCGGGGTTGTTTTGGACATAGGCATCTCCGGAGCAGACAGGCAGGCAAGAATACGGTCGTTATGAGCGCGTATTTCAACATATGCAATACAGCTATTTGACGCAAGTTTGAGGCTGACAGCAGGGTGGTTTTAGGCTAGTGCATAGGCAGAATAGAGGAGCGACCATGTCCCGCGATATTTCAGACAAATCCCAGCGCCACCCCGAAAAGGCCCACAAGCCCGATACCCCCATATTGCGCAAGCCCAACTGGATAAGGGTAAAGGCGCCAACATCACAAGGCTATCGCGATACCCGCAAAATACTGACAGACAATAACCTGACCACGGTTTGCGCCGAAGCCGGGTGCCCGAATGTTGGCGAATGCTGGTCTCTGGGCCATGCCACTATGATGATCATGGGCGATATTTGCACCCGTGGCTGCTCTTTTTGTAATATCGCCACGGGCCGGCCCGACGCGCTGGATGTATTCGAGCCGGGCAGGGTGGCCGACGCGGTTGAAAAGCTGGGGCTAAAGCATGTGGTGATCACCTCCGTTGACCGCGATGATCTGGCGGATGGCGGGGCCGAGCATATAGCGCAGACCATTCGTGCTATTCGCCACCGCGCGCCCGCAGCCACGATTGAGGTGCTCACGCCGGACTTCCTCAAGTGCGGGCCGGACGCGCTTGAAACCGTTGTTAATGCCAAGCCCGATGTCTTTAATCACAACCTTGAAACCGTGCCGGGCCTTTACCCTACAGTGCGCCCGGGCGCTCGCTATTTTTCCAGTCTGCGCCTGCTACAAAGGGTCAAGGAGCTGGATCCGGCAATGTTTACCAAATCCGGTATTATGGTTGGCTTGGGCGAAGACAAGCAAGGCGTGCAGCAGGTAATGGACGATATGCGAGCCGCCGATGTTGATTTTTTAACCATAGGCCAATACTTGCAGCCCACGCCCAAGCACCACGCCGTGATGCGTTTTGTAGAGCCGGACGAGTTTAAAAGCTATGAGAGCGCCGCTTTTGGTAAGGGCTTTTTGATGGTTTCTTCTACGCCGCTCACCCGCTCAAGCTATCACGCCGGTGACGATTTCGCCCAATTGCGCGCTGCGCGGCTGGCCAAGTTCGGCTCCTAGCGCATGCGCTGGTTCACTGTCAGCCAATCAGGCCAGCCAAAAACCCGCTCCAACCCGAAAAGCAAAAATGCCGCGATGACAACAGCGGCGATCAGCTTGCGGTGCTGCGGGCCGGGCGGGTTTTGCACCCAGCGCTTCATCCGCAGCAGCCAAAACAAATTCATGAGGTAAACCGGACGGCCCCGATATGGGGCAGGTTACGGTTGCGTTGCGCATAATCAATGCCATAGCCAACCACAAACTTGTCTTCGATTTCAAAGCCGATCCAGTCAGCCTTGACCCCGGTTTCGCGGCGCGAGGGCTTGTCGAGCAATGCACAGGTCATCAACCGCTTTGGTTTGCGCGAACTCAGCAGGTGCAGCACATGTTCAAGCGTGTGGCCGGTATCAACGATATCTTCGACCACCAGAATATCCCGCCCCTCGATCTCGCCGCGCAGATCTTTTAATATCCGCACCTCGCGCGAGCTTTCTGTCGAGTTGCCATAAGAGCTGGCCTCGAGAAAGTCGACCTCGACCGGCAGGTCAAGCTCACGCACAAGATCAGCAATAAAGATAAAACTGCCACGCAGCAGCCCGACCACGATCAACTTGTCGGTATCCTTGAAATGCTCTGAAATCTCCTTGGCGAGGGTCTCGACCCGGGCCGCGATGGATTTAGCCGAAATCATTTCATCTATTTCGTAGTTTGAGTGGTCCATGCCCTTGCCCTTTTGATTCTAATTTACTTTATTGCAGGTGAAACCATTCGTCACCGAGAAAATGCTATGCCCACCCATTCAGAGCACCGCCCCATGCCCCACAGCCCCGAACAAATGTTTGCGCTGGTGGCTGATATTGCCAAGTACCCCGAGTTTTTGCCTTGGTGTACTGGCGCGCGCATCCGCAGCACCCGTGAGATAGAAGGGGGATCGGTGGTCGATGCCGACTTGATAATTTCCTTCAAGTTGTTTCGCGAGCGTTTTACCAGCCGGGTTACCATGCACCCTGATACCCATAAAATCGAGGTTGAATACCTCGACGGACCGTTTAAACATCTGGTTAATTACTGGCATTTCGTTCCGACAGATAGCGGTTGCATTGCTGATTTCCATGTTGATTTCGAGTTCAAATCAAAGGTGCTGCAAGCCGTGATCGGGGTGGTGTTTACCGAGGCAATGCGGCGGATCGTGCGTGCCTTCGAGGATCGCGCGTCAGCTCTTTATGGCCCGCAAAAGCAGCTCTAACGCGGCATTTGTGCTGGCATTACGCACAGCTTGCCGCCCGAGCGGGCCAAATTCGTGCAGCTCTGTTTTGCCGCCGTCAGGGGTGCAAATGCCAAACCAGACCATGCCCTCGGGTTTGTTTTCGGATGCCCCCGGCCCGGCAACACCGGTAATGGAAACCGCAATATCGGCATGCATATTTTGCAGCGCGCCGCGCGCCATTTCGGCAGCAACAGCCGCGCTGACCGCTCCGTATTTTTCCAGAGTTTTCGGCAAAACGCCCAGCATTTTCTGTTTTGATTCATATGAATAGGTTACAAACCCGCAATCAAACACATCGGAAGATCCGGCAATATCGGTCAGCGCTGCGGCCACTAAACCACCAGTGCAACTTTCAGCAGTAGCAATGCGCCAGCCGCGCTTGCGGGCAGCCGCTAACACCTGCGCAGCAAGGTTCACGCCAGTAACCCGTGATAAACACCGGCAAAAACCATGGTGATGAGCGCAGCAAATATACCGGCAATCACATCGTCCAGCATCACCCCTGTCGGGGTTGATTTACGGTCAGCCCAGCCTACCAGCCATGGCTTCCAGATATCAAACAATCGAAACAGCAAAAATGCACTGACCCAGCCGGGCCAGGGAAAAATATGCCCCGGCACACCGGCAAACCACAACCCGCCCGAAACTGCCAGCAGGGCGGTCCATTGTCCGGCAACCTCGTCGATAACAATCTCCGAAGGGTCGTGGTTTTCCGCCCCCCGTGTCATTTCGGTGGTGGCCCAGAGGCCGACAAAATATACGGCAACAGTCGCCCCCAAAAGCGCCGGAAACCCGCCGAGGTAATGGATACCATACGCCAGTGGAATAGCCGCAAGGCTGCCCCATGTGCCGGGCGCAAAAGGAATACGCCCGATGCCAAACAGGGTTGCAATCATTTTGCTCATATTTTCACCAGAGTGGTGGTTGCCATGGCCGCTATTCCTTCTTCGCGGCCAGTAAACCCTAGTTTTTCAGACGTGGTCGCCTTGATAGACACTCGATCCACCCCGATACCGCAAAGTCGGGCGATCTCGGCGCGCATGGCGGACGCATGGGGGCCGATTTTTGGAGATTCGCAGATAATTGTGCAATCAATATTGCAAATATCAAAGCCCCGCATCGCCACCCGCTCCACAGCTTTACGCAAAAATATCTCGGAGGCAGCCCCCTTCCACTTCGCTTCGGAGGGCGGAAACCACTGGCCGATATCGCCTTCGGCCAAGGCGCCAAACAGCGCGTCAGTGATGGTGTGCATCGCAACGTCGGCGTCCGAATGGCCCAGAAGAGCCCGGCTATGCGGCACCTTGGTCCCGCATAAAATAACAGCATCACCTTCGGTAAAAGCATGCACGTCAAACCCGTTACCGGTGCGAATATCCATTTTTGCGGTTTCCTTTTCAGCGCGGGCAAAATCGGCGGGTGTGGTGAGCTTATAATTGCGCTCGCTACCGTGTACAATTGCTACCTTGATCCCTTGAGCCACGGCAAGCGCCACGTCATCATCTGCCGGGGCGGTAGCGTTGTTATGGGCGCTCAAAATTGCCTTAAAATGAAAGGATTGCGGGGTTTGGGCGCCGTAAAGACCGTCTCGATCCCCGGGCGCAACAGCATGGCCGTCTTCGCCCTGCCACAGCGCGTCAACCACCGGCAGTGCCGGAAACGCGCCTTTGGCCGATTGCAAAGCGTTCAGCAGATCGTCAATCACCACAAGCGGCAAAAACGGCCGTGCAGCGTCGTGAATCAGCACAAAATCAGGGGCATCTTTCGCCAGCGCCTCCAGTCCTTTCAGCACACTGCCGGAGCGGGTGTCGCCGCCAAATACCGGCGGACGCAGGCCCGTAATGCCCGCCACTGCCGACTGATACAGCGCTATATCATCGGGGTGGATCACTACCTGCACATCGTTGACCGCGGGATGCGCCAGAAGCGCACGCAAAGTGCGCACCAGCACCGGCTGCCCGCCAACCATCCGGTATTGCTTGGGTAGTATGCCCGCTCCCGCGCGGGTACCGCGCCCTGCGGCCACGATTAAAGCTGAGGTTTTTTGCATCATTCCCCTGCATAACCCATCTCAAATGCCGCAACAATCGCTTTTGCCCCCTTGATCGGGCGGCATGGCTCGGCTAAACCATCATGTCTGCACAAGGATTAAGCACTTGCCCCTCGATTTTAGCAACTTTCCGACCAAGCCGCCTGTTTTTTTGGCACCGATGGCCGGTATCAGTGATCTGCCTTTTCGGAATTTGGTGCTGGGCTTTGGCGCGGGGCTAGTGGTGTCGGAGATGATCGCCTCGCAAGAGCTGGCGCAGGCCAAAAAGCGCACCGAGGTCCACAATCGTGCCGAGCTAGGGCTGGGCAATGGCCAGACAGCGGTGCAAATTGCGGGGCGCGAGGCCCGCTGGATGGCCGAGAGCGCCAAAATGCTGGTCGGCATGGGGGCGCGGATGGTTGATATAAACATGGGATGTCCGGCCAAAAAGGTCACCTCCGGCTATTCTGGCTCGGCGCTGATGCGCGACCCTGACCACGCGCTAAAGTTGATCGAGGCGGTGGTGAATGCGGTCGATGTGCCGGTCAGTGTAAAAATGCGCCTTGGCTGGGATGATAACCACAATGCCGACCATATCGCCGCGCGCGCCGAGGCGGCGGGGGTGAGAATGATCACTGTTCATGGGCGCACGCGCAACCAGTTTTATAAGGGCCGCGCCGACTGGAAAGCCGTGGCCAAGGTGAAAGCGGCGGTCAGTATTCCGGTGGTGGTAAACGGGGATATCGTGGACCGTGCCAGCGCCAGCACGGCGATAACCCACTCAAAAGCCGATGCACTGATGGTCGGGCGCGGTGCACGCGGCAAGCCGTGGCTACTGGCCGAGATACAAGGGCTGTCTCCACTGGTAAACCTTGAAGAAACAATCATAACCCATTACGAAGCCATGCTTTCTTTTTATGGAATTCATATTGGCATGCTGAATGCCCGCAAGCATCTGGGCTGGTATCTGGCACCGCTTTCGGGCGGAAACGAGTTGCGCAGCACCCTGATGCGGCTGGACCAGCCCGTTAAGGTCATGCGCGAATTGCGGGCGTTTCTGGGTGAAAGGCGGGCGGCATGAATATGCGCTTTGAGCAGATATGGCTGGCGCTGCCCTTTCCTGCTTTTGTGATCGACGCCCAGGTTAATATCGCCGAAATAAACGACGCTGCCGAGGTTTTTTGCATGGCTTCCAAAAAGCAAATGCGCGGCAAGCCATTGCAAGAGTTTGCGCGCGAAGGCTCGGCCGTGGTTGATGCGGTGGCACAAGCACAGGGCGGTATGCGCTCGGTGGTGCTGCATGATGTTCAGGTCGGCTGGGGCGGGCAGGCGCGCGGGGTGGCCAATGTGCAGGCTACGCGGCTGGGTGAGGGCGAAGTGCTGCTGATGCTGCATCCGCGATCAATAGCCGACAAGATGGACCGCTCGCTGTCGCACCGCAACGCCGCGCGCTCGGTGGCCGGTATGGCCGCGATGCTGGCGCACGAAATCCGCAATCCGTTGGCCGGTATTTCGGGGGCGGCGCAGCTGCTGAGCAGCACGCTTGGCCCCGAGGACCGAGAGCTGACAACGGTGATCGAGGACGAGGCCAAGCGCATTGGTGACCTTGTAAACCGGGTCGAGGCCTTTGGTGATATGGGGCCAGGGGTGGTTGCTGCGGTCAATATCCATGATATCCTTGACCGTGCCAAACGCGCCGCCGCCGCCGGCTTTGCCAAGCATATACGGTTTTCCGAGGTGTTTGACCCCTCGATTCCGCCCACGGCGGGCAATGCCGACCAGCTTATGCAGGTGCTGCTCAACTTGCTGAAAAATGCCGCCGAGGCCATGCGGGCAGGCGGGGCGATCACCCTCAAAACCGCTTTTAGGCCGGGGGTCAGGCTCGCGCTGCCGGGAAAACGCAGCCAGAGCCTGCCAATCGAGATTTCAATAAAAGATAACGGGCCGGGGATTGCGCCCGCCATTCTTGATGATGTGTTCGAGCCATTTGTCAGCACCAAGGCGGGCGGCACCGGGCTTGGGCTATCACTGGTATCGAAAATTATTGCCGATCACGGCGGGATCGTTGATTGCAAATCAGACAGCAACGGCACCGAATTTCGACTGTTGCTGCCGGTCTGGAAAGAGGAGACGCGCTGATGGATGGCACGATAATTGTGGCCGATGATGACCGCTCTATCCGCACTGTGCTGAGCCAGGCGCTGACCCGCGCGGGCTGTCGGGTGCGGGCCACCGGCAATCTTTCGACCCTGTGGAAATGGGTGGAGGAGGGCGAGGGGGATGTTATTGTAACCGATGTGATGATGCCCGATGGTGATGCGCTGGACTTGTTGCCACGCATTATCAAAAAACGCCCCGATCTACCGATTATTGTAATGTCGGCGCAAAATACCGTAACCACGGCGGTGCGGGCCTCAGAGGCGGGGGCGTTTGACTATATGCCAAAACCCTTTGATCTTTCTGCATTTCTGGCGCTGGTAAATAAGGCAACCAAGCAGGCGCACCCTACCATCATTGCTGGTGAGGGCGGCGAGCGCTTGCCGCTGGTGGGGCGTTCTCCGATGATGCAGGAGGTTTACCGCGTGTTGGCGCGGCTGACCCACACCGATCTTGGCGTAATGATATTTGGTGATAGTGGCACCGGCAAAGAGATCGTCGCGCGGACTTTACACAGCTTTAGCCCGCGCAAAGCCGCGCCTTTTATCTCGATCAACCTTGCCGCCACCCCGCCTGATATGATTGAGCGCGAGCTTTTCGGTAGCAGTGACAACCCCAATGGCCTGTATGTAGCGGCCTTTGGCGGCACGCTGTTTTTGGATAATGTTGATGATATGCCGCTGGAAGCGCAAATGCGGCTTTTGCGCGTGTTGCAAGAGCAGGGGGGCGATGATGTGCGGGTGGTAGCCTCCACCAGACACGATTTGCAAACCCTTGTAGCCGAGGGAAGATTTCGTGAAGATCTGTTTTTTCGGCTCAATGTCGTGCCGATCAGGCTACCGAGGCTGGTCGAGCGGCTGGAGGATATCCCCGATCTGGCGCGGCATTTTCTTACAGAGGCCGCCAAAGGGGGATTGCCGCAAAAAACCATCACCCCCGAGGCGCTGGACCACCTGCGCAGCCATATCTGGGGCGGAAATGTGCGCGAGCTGGAAAACTTTATCAAGCGGCTGACCGTGCTTTGCCCCGAAGAGGAAATTGGCGCCAGTATCATTCGCCGCGAACTGGCTGCGCATATGGAGCTGGGTCCAAAAGAGCCGCAACGGGAACAGCGGCTCTCTGCCTCGGTCGAG
The DNA here is from genome assembly GCA_021647745.1 of Paracoccaceae bacterium. Lineage (GTDB taxonomy): Bacteria > Pseudomonadota > Alphaproteobacteria > Rhodobacterales > Rhodobacteraceae > UBA3077. Next base: position 71,214 of record JAKIUB010000007.1, read on the forward strand.
GCACATCTTAAACAGTATTTTTCGCAGCATACCGGCACTTTGCCTCCCCCTGGCCTTTATGATAAAATCATCCGCGAGGTAGAGCGGCCTCTCATCCAGCTCTCGCTTCAGGCCACCGGCGGTAACCAGCTGAAAACAGCGGACCTTCTGGGTATAAACCGCAATACATTGCGAAAAAAAATCCGTGAACTGGATATTGAGGTATTGCGCAGCAAAAAAATGATGTAATATTGCAACAGTTTTAGCAATGAGCGCGGATATTGTGGCCCGAATACAACAAGATATAGTAGCAACCGGTCTGCACCGCCTCAGGCGGTGGCAAAACAGCCGGCTGGTCAAAAGCTATCTGGTGCTGATGCTGGTTGTCGCCGGGCCGGTCTTGGCGCTGACAACAACCTTGCTGCTTGGCGCTGTTGACGGGCCGGCCAACCCCAAACAGCTGCGCGCAGTGTTGCTGGCCGATGTAGTCTATACTCTGTTTCTGGCTACGTTTGTTGCTCGACGGATTGTCAGAATAGTGGCTGCCCGCCGTTCGCGCTCGGCTGGCTCCAAGCTACATCTACGCTTGTCCACGGTCTTTAGCCTCATTGCGCTGGTGCCTACGGTTTTGGTGGCTATTTTTGCCACGGTCACACTAAACTTTGGCCTTGAGGGCTGGTTTTCGGAGCGGGTTCAACAGGTTGTCGGAAATTCGCTGAGCGCAGCCGAGGCTTATGAGCGTGAGCACCGCATCAGTCTTTCGGACGATACTATCTTCCTTGCGTCTTTTATCGAGCGCCAACGACCCCGGTATAACTTTGTCGGCGCGGGGGAAATGCGCGATGCCCTTTCTCGCGGGCAGGATACAATGCAAGACAGTCTGGCCGAGGCTTTTGTGGTCAACGGGGTGTCAGAGATCATCGCCCGGGGGGATCGCAGCTATCTGTTTGACTATGAGCCGCCCAGCGCTGAAGACATCCAAAATGCCAGGAATGGCGAGGTTGTGCTGATCGAGGACTGGGTGAATAGCGAATTTCGCGCGCTCAAACAACTAAATGGCTATTCGGACAGGTATCTTTTTGTTACCCGAGATGTCGATGGCAATATCCTTAACCTTCTGGATGAAACCCAGGCGACCGTAAAGCTTTATCAGCAGCTCGAATCAGATCGCGGGCGACTTTTGTTCGAGTTTGCACTTATTTATCTCGGGTTTGCGGTTGTAGTTATTCTTGCGGCCATGTGGCTTGGCCTGTGGTTTGCCGAAAAGCTGTCGCGGCCAGTGGGGCGGTTGGCGAGTGCTGTGCAACGGGTATCGGAGGGCGACCTTGATGTACGGGTGCGCGAAGAGCAGGGCGATGATGAAATCGCCATGCTTGGGCGGGTATTCAATCGCATGACAAAGCAGCTCAAAAACCAGCGGGATACGCTGGTATCGGTCAATGAAGTGACGGAACACCAGCGCCGGTTGTTTGATTCGGTGCTCTCCAGCGTCACTGCCGGAGTGATCGGGCTGGACCGCGCGGGCAAGGTGGAGTTTATCAACGCTGCCGCCATCCGGATGCTGGATCTGGAATACGCCACTGGCCAGCCGCTATCAGCGCTGACACCCGAATTTTCCAGCCTGTTTCAAAAGCTCAAATCCCGCGAGCATGATGTGGTGCAGGACGAGGTTCAGCTTACCCGTGCCGGCACCACCGAAACCCTGCTTGTGCGCATGGGCGCGCGCCGCCCTCAAAATGGCGAGGTCGAGGGCTTTGTTGTCACATTTGACGATGTCAGTGATCTTGTATCGGCCCAGCGTATGGCGGCCTGGGGCGATGTGGCACGAAGAATCGCCCACGAGATCAAAAACCCGCTGACCCCTATCCAGCTTTCGGCAGAGCGGATAAAGCGTAAATATGGCCCTAAAGTGGGTGATGAACGCGATAGTCTGGAGCGACTAAGTGATGTTATCATCCGCCAAACCAATGATTTGCGCCGCATTGTTGACGAGTTTTCCAAATTTGCCCGTATGCCGGCCCCCGAGCCAAAGCCTCTTGATATTGTCGAGCTGGTAAAAAGTTCTGTTTTACTGGCGCAATCAGGGCGACCTGACCTGACCTTTACCAGCCATCTGCCCGCAGAGCCGCTGGAAATCATGGCAGATGGCACCATGCTCAATCAGGCCCTGACAAACCTGCTGAAAAACGCGGGAGAAGCCATAGACAGCCGGCAGAAGCCCTTGGGGAACTACCCCGGTATCATCAATGTCGTGCTTGAAAAAACCGAGCATAATATTGTGCTGCGCATTCAGGATAACGGTATCGGCTTGCCGGCAGACAAGGCGCGGCTTTTCGAGCCATACGTCACCCACAGGGATAACGGCACCGGCCTCGGCCTGCCCATAGTCAAGAAAATCATCGAAGAGCATAGCGGCGTGCTGGAGCTGCAAGCCGCGCCGGTTTTTTCTGGCAACACCCATGCCGGTGCCGAAGCACGCATTACCTTACCCTTAACAAATACATATGAGGAACCGAAATGAGCGACATCCTTGTTATTGACGACGAGCAGGATATTCGGGAACTGATCAGTGATATCCTTAAAGATGAAGGGCACAGCCCGCGGCTTGCCCGCAATTCCCAAACCGCATTCAGCGAGATCAACCACGCCGAGCCAGATCTGATTATTCTCGATATCTGGCTAAAAGACAGCGAATTTGACGGAATTGACATTCTGAAAAAGACAAAACAGGATAACCCTGCCATTCCGGTTGTGATCATTTCCGGCCACGGCAATATAGAAATAGCGGTGGCAGCGGTCAAGCAAGGGGCTTACGATTTCATAGAAAAACCCTTTAATATTGACCAGTTACTGGTGGTTGTCGAACGTGCGCTCGAAGCCTCGATGCTGCGCAGAGAGAACAAATCCCTGCGTTTTTCAGAGCCGGCGAATTGCGAAATGGTTGGGCAGAGTCCGGCATTTAAATCCCTGAAGGGACAGCTCGACAAAGTTGCCAAGACCAATGGCCGGGTGATGCTGAGCGGTCCGGCTGGCGCCGGCAAGGAGATCGCTGCACGCTATATTCATACAAACTCCCCGCGCTCCGAAGCGCCGTTTGTCAGCGTCAATTCAGCGAGCATCGGCCCCGAACAGATGGAAGCTGTTTTATTTGGTAGTGAACGCGATGGCACTGTGCAGCCCGGCTTGCTCGAAAAAGCCCATGGCGGGGTGTTGTTTTTTGATGAAATCTCGGAAATGCCACTGGAAACCCAGTCGCGGATTCTCCGGGTGCTGGTGGACCAAAGCTTCACACGCCGTGGCGGCCACGATACGGTACGGGTCGATATTCGCTTTATATCGGCAACTACCCGCGACCTTCAGGCCGAAATAAATGCGGGGCGTTTTCGTATCGAGCTGTTTCACCGGCTGAATGTCGTGCCGGTTACAGTACCATCTCTGGCGGACCGGAGCGAGGACATCTCGCTATTGGCCGCCTATTTTCTCAAGCAACTCAACACCATGCAGGGGCTTTCCATGCGCAGCCTGACAGAAGAGGCGCTAACACAGCTACAGATCATGGCTTGGCCGGGAAACATCCGCCAGCTGCGCAATACCCTTGAAAGACTGCTGATATTGGGGCCGGATAGCGGCCCGATCCAAATTTCGGAAATACCGCAAGACGAAGGCACAGCAGCAACCAGCGAGGCAGGGGGTGATCTGACCTCCTCGATGATGCTGCTGTCACTGCGCGAGGCGCGGCTGGCTTTCGAGATCGACTACCTGCGCGCCCAGATAGACCGTTTCAAGGGTAACATCTCGCAAACGGCAAAATTCGTTGGCATGGAGCGCTCGGCTCTGCATCGCAAGCTCAAAACCCTCGGTATCGCCGGGCAGATGGATAACGATTAACATTTGACCGGAGCGCGCCAGTGCAGGCATACTCGGACGCCAGAACAAACAGGACAGCTTTATGAAAGTCATCATATGCGGCGCGGGGCAGGTGGGTTGGCAAATCGCCCGGCACTTATCACGCGAAAACAACGATGTAACCGTTGTCGACAGGGACGAATCTCTCATCCGCCGGATCAGCGAGACCCTTGACGTAAACGGGGTTACCGGTTTTGCCTCCTATCCCGATGTGCTGGAGCGTGCCGGCGCGCGTGATGCGGATATGATTATCGCAGCCACCTTTGCCGATGAAGTCAACATGGTCACCTGTCAGGTCGCACACTCAATGTTTGATATCCCGCGCAAGATTGCACGGTTGCGCTCGCAATCATATCTTGATGCTATTTCCTCCGACCTTTACCGGCAGGATCATATGCCGATCGATGTGGTTATTTCACCCGAGCGCGAGGTCGCCGAAGCCGCGCTGCGCCGCCTAGCCGTGCCCGCTGCCTTTGATACTGAAAGCTTTCTAGACGGAGATGCGGACCTGCTCGGTATCAGCTTGTCAGAAGATTGTCCTGTGCTGCATACCCCTTTGCGACAATTGACCGAGTTGTTTTCAACCCTGAATGCGGTGGTGGTCGGAGTATCAAGACAGGGCAAGATGTTTGTGCCGGAGCCGGGTGACCAGCTCTTTGCCGGAGACCTTATCTATGTGATTTCGGCCAATACCGATGTTCCGCGCACGTTGGAAATATTCGGAAAAACCCAAAAAAAAGGAGAGCGCGCGGTCATTATCGGCGGGGGGAATGTCGGACTCGGGGTGGCCCAAAAGCTGGAGCAGGGCGAGGCGCGAACCCGGGTCAAGCTTATTGAACTGGACCGCGCCATTGCCGAAACTGCCGCCGATGCGCTTGAACGCACCATTGTGCTGCATGGTGACGGGCTGGATATGGAGCTGCTCGAAGAGGCCGGTATTGCCAAGGCAGATACCTTGCTGGCCGTGACAGATGACGACAAGACCAACCTGCTATCTTGTGCGCGGGCCAAGGCCATGGGCTGCTCGCTGGTGGTTGCACTGGTCAATGACCCGAGCCTTGTCAGCCTGATGGTTCCGCTGGGGATCGACGCCTTTATCAATCCGCGGACCACGACTGTTTCATCAATACTGCGCCATATTCGCCATGGCCGCATTCGTGCGGTTTATTCGGTGGGAGATGCCGAGGCGGAGGTGATCGAGGCGCAGGTGATGGGTACATCCGCGATAACCGGAAAGCGTATTCGCGAAATAGACTGGCCGGAAGGTGCCAAGGTGGGCGCAGTGCAAAAAAATAACGTTCTGATGGTGCCGCGCGGCGATACCAAGCTGGAGGAGGGTGACGCCTTGATCGTTTTTGCCCTTGCCGCAGATGTGCCTGCGGTCGAAAGGCTCTTTCAGGTCTCGCTGGATTATTTCTAGGCGATGAACTCGCTGCGCCAATATCCGCTTTTTGTGCTGCTGATGATGATCGGGGCATTGGCAATGCTGGTGCCGGCGGCCCATGCCGCGCGGCAGGAAGACTGGCTGATTGCGCGGGTGTTTTTCCAGTATAGCCTACTGATAATGGCATTTTCGGTGATGGTCGGGACAGCGATGATGAACCGCACCATCCGCAATGTATCACGGGCCAATCTGATTACGTTGATCCTGTCCTTTGCGCTTTTGCCTGTTTTTCTGGCCTTGCCATTTTCGGAGCTACTGCCCACTCTTGGTTTTCGGCGCGCCTATTTCGAGATGCTTTCAAGCTTCACCACCACGGGTGCTACCTTGTTTAATGATCCGTTCCGCATCTCTGAATCTCTTCATCTATGGCGAGGGGTAGTGGGCTGGCTCGGTGGGTTTTTTATGTTGGTCGCTGCAATGGCTATATTAGAGCCACTAAATGTCGGTGGCTATGAAATACGTGAAACCATGACTGCCGAGCCAAAGGGAGGCGCCCAGAAGGTCGCGAATGACGTGCGTATTTTACGGGCTATCAGAGTGCTTGGGCCAGCCTACTTTGCCTTTACCGCCTTGCTCGCTCTTGTTTTGATCTTTAGCGGCGAGCGTGTGTTTATTGCTGTGATCCACGCCATGGGCACTTTGGCCACCAGCGCCATTTCTCCGGTTTCGGGTATCGGTGGAGCGCAATCGGGGATTATGGGTGAAGTCTGGATCGCACTGTTTTTACTGCTTGCTGTTTCGTCGCGATTGATGAACCTCGCCACCTTTCCTGCCACCGTGCGCAACCTGCCTAAAGATCCGGAGTTCCAGCTGACAATGCTTGTGGTGATCGGGATACCGCTGTTTTTGTTTATCCGCCACTGGCTGGCAGCCCTGGAGGTGGACGCCGGAGAGAATGCTCTGGCCGGGCTGGGCGCGATCTGGGGCGGGATGTTCAATACCATTTCGTTTCTGACCACCACCGGCTTTGTAAGCACCCACTGGCACGAGGCGCAAAGCTGGTCTGGCTTGCGAGCGCCGGGCATCCTGCTTTTTGGCCTTGCTGTGATGGGGGGAGGGGTGGCAACAACGGCCGGGGGCATTAAACTGCTGCGAATATATTCGCTTTATCGCCATGGTACCCGCGAAATGGAGCGGCTGTTGCACCCGCATTCAGTCGGGCGCTCGGGGGTTTCCACTCGCCGGTTTCGCCGGCAGGGTGCCGAGTTGGCATGGGTTTTTCTCATGCTGTTTTTAATGTCTATCGTCGGTGTGGCGCTTGCACTTTCCTTACTGGGCATCGAGTTTGAAAGCTCGTTTGCACTGGCCATTGCCAGCCTGACAAACACCGGCCCTCTTTATATGGCGCTGGGGGAAAATGCGGCCCACTATACTGACCTACCCGATGCGGCGCTGGATATACTTTCGGCTGCGATGGTGCTTGGTCGGGTGGAAACTTTGGCTCTGATTGCATTGCTCAACCCTGACTACTGGCGGCAGTAATTATAAAAATTGCCAATTATTTGTATTCAGCACTAGAAATCGGCGTGCTAAACCCCCATTATCTATAACATAATCAACGACCCCGAATACCGGGGCTATAAAAAGGCTGAAAAATGGCTGCCGATAAGCAGAACTTGCAAGATGCGTTTCTTAATAACGTACGAAAAGAAAAGAATCCGGTCACCGTATTCCTTGTGAATGGTGTTAAACTTCAAGGCGTTATCACCTGGTTTGATAATTTCTGCGTATTGCTCCGCCGTGACGGAGCTTCGCAACTGGTGTATAAACACGCGATATCCACCATCATGCCATCTCAGCCGGTGAATCTATATGATTCCGAGGGTAGTGCGTAGTTGACCGATCAACTCCGCGCCGCTGTCTTGCATCCAAACCTGAAGGGCAGGGTGGGTCAGCGCCGTTTGCCCGAAAATGCACTCGCTGAAGCGGTCAGTCTGGCCGAAGCGCTTAATCTTGATATCCGCACATCACTTGTTGTTCCCATTAGCAAGCCAAAAGCCGGAGAGCTGTTTGGTTCTGGCAAGGTGGTTGAGCTGGGAGACATATTCGAGAGCGAGCAGGTAGAGCTTGTAATCATCGATGGCACACTTTCTCCGATTCAGCAGCGCAATCTGGAAGAGCGCTGGCAGGTAAAAGTGCTTGACCGCACAGGGCTTATTCTCGAAATATTCGGGGATAGGGCGGCGACACGTGAAGGGGTGCTTCAGGTTGAGCTTGCCCATCTGACCTATCAAAAATCCCGCCTCGTGCGAAGCTGGACCCATCTGGAGCGGCAGCGAGGTGCCATGGGCACTGTTGGCGGCCCCGGCGAAACCCAGATCGAGAGTGACCGCAGAGCGATTTCGGACGCAATACTGCGCATCAAAAGCCAGCTTGCCAAAGTGGTCAAGACCCGGGCGCTGCATCGTGCCGCCCGCAAAAAAATTCCTTACCCGATTGTGGCGCTTGTTGGCTACACCAATGCCGGTAAGTCCAGTATTTTCAATCGGATGACTGGTGCATCTGTGCTCGAAAAAGACATGCTTTTTGCCACATTGGACCCGACAATGCGCGCGATAAAGCTACCGGACGGGCGCAATGTTATCCTGTCTGACACGGTTGGTTTTATCTCCAATCTACCAACCCAGCTGGTCGCCGCTTTTCGCGCAACCCTCGAAGAGGTGCTGGACGCAGATCTAATTTTGCATGTCCGCGATATTTCACATGCCGATACAGAGGCGCAGGCCCAGGATGTGCGCGAGATTCTTACTGAACTCGGGGTCGGAGACAGCCAGTTTGAAGCAATGATAGAAGTTTGGAATAAAATTGACTTGCTGGACGAAGATAAAAAGCAAGGAATAGAGAACCAGGCGGAACGCTCACCCAAAACATCCGTGCTGTCAGCGCTGAGTGGTCAGGGCATGGACGAGCTTTACGAAAAGATCGAGGCTGGTCTGGCCGAGCCGGTGACCGAAGAAACCCTGCTTGTGCGTTACGAAGACGGAAAAAGCCGTGCGTGGCTATTTGCCAACAATCTTGTTCTGGAGGAAAAGCCCCTTGAGGAGGGGTATAATATTCGTGTCGGGTGGACCGAAAAGCAAAAAAATCAGTATAATAGACTTTAGTACCCGAGCGTACGTATTGCGCATAATAGATATTATGTTACTTACTGGGCAATGTGACCCTTTAAATTACAGTTTGTGATCAAGATGAAAACCAAAGCTATTCTTGTCGCCGGCCCGACCGCCTCGGGAAAATCTGCATTGGCGCTGGCCTTGGCAGCCCGAACAGGCGGCGTGATTATCAATGCCGATGCGATACAGGTTTACCGGAATTGGAAAACCCTATCCGCAAGGCCGACAGATGACGAGCTGAAGCGCGCCCCTCATATGCTCTATGGGCATGTTGACCGCAACCAAAGCTATTCCGTCGGTGACTGGATTAAAGATGTCTCGGATGCTCTTGATTTTACGACATCTTTGCCCATCATAGTTGGTGGCACTGGCCTGTACTTTTCTGCCCTCACTGGCGGCCTGTCCTATATTCCACCCGTGCCATCATTAATCCGCACCGAGGGTGATATGCGCCGAAAATCAGATGGCGTGCAGTGGTTTGTTAATTATCTCGGCAAAAATGACCCAGACACACTTGCAACGCTTGATCAGCAAAACCCCGCCCGCCTCCAGCGCGCGTGGGAGGTGCATGCCAGTTCGGGGCATGGTCTGCTCTACTGGCACAAAAAGCCGGTTAAGCCACTGCTAAGTATAAACAATACCGAACATATCGTGCTTCATTGGGATACACAGGCGCTAAACAAGCGCATTGAGAGGCGCTTTGATACCATGATGAAAACAGGCGCACTGGAAGAATGTAAAAGTGCAAATAATCTTGGCTTCAACCCGGAATTACCCTCTAGCCGGGCCATAGGGGCACGAGAAATAATCGAGGCAATAAATGGTAAGATCACCATGGAAGATGCTGTAATTAAATCAAAAACATTGACCAGACAGTTTGCTAAAAGACAACGTACATGGTTTCGCAGCAAAATGCAGCATTGGCAGAAAATCGAGGCATCATCCACGCTCGACATAGAAAAGCTGGCTGACAAAATAACGGCCTCCCTCCCCTAACCTCTTGGGAGACATCACTGAATCCCGCCCCTCAACAAATAAAGCAAAAATAAAAAGCTTGCAATCATGTGGTCAATGTCCGATTCTTGCAAAAAACAAGCAGATTGAGGCAAACCCGTGCGCACACCAGTCGCAGATCCCGAGATAATCGGGAACCGTATCACGAGCCACGCGCTCACCGGCAGCACGCGAAATCCGAGCGGGCGCTCCACGCCTATTCTGGCAAGCAACCACCATCTTATGTGGTTCACCCGTGGTGGTGGCCGGGCGATTATTGACAGCACCCAGCAAGGTTTTGGGCCAAATACCGCAATGTTTGTGCCTGCCGAAATCCTTTTTCATCTTGATCTATCTCCGGGCACAATTGGCTGGCAGGTCAGCTTGCCGGCAACGCTTCGCCTGCCCTTGCCCGCCACACCACTGCTGACTTCCGTATTAAAACCCCTTTACCAGCGCCAGCTCAGTAATGCTTTTGTCGCGGTTCAGGAGGAGTTTATTACCAAGCAGCCCTTGCGCGGCACAGCCCTAATCTACACCACAGGCTTGCTGGCCGTGCTCTACAACCGGCTCGACACCAGCAACAACCGTAAAGAGCTGGAAAAGGACAGTGCCAAGCGCCGCCTGATGCGCCGCTTTGTTTCCCGCCTGAATGACCGCTACGCCACAAAAGATACAGTGCGGGATTACGCCGTGGAGCTTGGCGTCACCACAACCCACCTTACCCGTGTATGCCGCGAAACCGCCGGAAAGCCTGCCACGATTTTTATACGTGAGAAAACCATGGAAGAGGCGCGCTATTTGCTCAAGGAAACAGATCAAAAAATCGGGGCGATAGCTAAAGATCTCGGCTTTAGCTCCGCCGCCTACTTTACTCGTTTGTTTACAGAAACCACCGGCTCTTCCCCAAAGACCTTTCGCCGGATCAACAAACCCTGAGCGGTTTTGCTACGGCAAGATGATAATTCAGGTTCGCGTCTTGCGCCCGCCGCGCCTAAGGGGGGGAAAGGTGAGTTCTATCATAGCTTCACGCAAAATTCCGGTCATTGGATGCTCCGGCCAAATAGGCTCGTATTGTTCCACCAACCGAATGGCGGCGGCCCGCATTTCTCCGGTCTCGCGCGGCTCCAGCGCCCAGTCCAGAAATATCGAGCGGCATTCCGGTGGCGAAATTCCCTCAATTTTATAGGCTTCCGATATCAGGCCGCGTAAATCATCTTCAGGCATTTTTTCCTCCTGCATTCAGGGTGCCAAGTTTTTTTTCAATCAAGGCTTTCATATTACTCCTGACATCATCCAGTGTGTTTTCCAAGCGCTCCATAGTGGCCATGCCGGTTGTGCGCAACAGCAATTGCACGGCACCCTGCCCTGCCTTGGCGGGGTCAAACACCCCTTCAACCGCCAAACGGCGCACCTGCTGCACCCCGTGAAAAAGCCGCAAAGCGGCCACAACAGCCGTGGCTTCGCCACTGTCCAGCCAACCGGCCTTTGCCAGGTTTTCCACCCGCTGCCCCGGCCTTGCTCCGGCTATCAGCCCCCCCGCCTGAATTAGCAGTTCAACATCCATCAACCCACCCGCGCCGTATTTCACCCCCCAGCGACTGCCTACCCCCTTGGAATCAGCCAGACGTGAACGCATTTCAGCAAGCGATTTCAGTATCTTGCCCTCGTCGCGCGGCTGGCGCAAAACCTTCAGGATCACCGCGTTCACCTCGGTAGCCACCGGGCCAACCACCACCCGCGAGCGCAGTAGGGCCATGTGCTCCCAATCCCACGCTTTGGTGTTTTGGTAGGTGTCAAAAGCACCGAGGGATGTTGCCACCGGCCCTTGCCTCCCCGAGGGGCGCAGTCGCATATCGACCTCGTAAAGCCCGCCCTTGGAGGTCGAAACCGTCAGTGCCGAAACCAGTGCCTGTGTAAAGCGGGCATAATAGGGCTGAACCGCCAGCGGGCGTTTGCCCACTGAGGCGCTCTCCCCGTCCGCATCATAAACCACAATCAGATCAAGATCGGAGGACACCGTCATTTCCCTTGAGCCAAGCTTGCCCATGGCGATCACCGCCGCGCCCTTGCCCGGAGGCGGCCCGTGGCGGCGGGCAAAATGCGCGGTTACCGCCTCAAACAACCCAACCACGCAGGCCTCGGCAATGTTGGAATAGGCCATGGCGCTTTCATCTGTGTCCGCAATGCCGCGCAGGAGCTGCACCCCGACCCGGAAGCGAAGCTCCTGCGCCCATATGCGCGTAAAATCAAGCTGGCTTTCAAAATCGGACAGCCTGCCAAGCTCACACAAAAGCTCGTTTTTCAACACCTTCAGCGACACTAACGGCGTAAAAAACTCCGGCACGATCATCGCTTCGAGCACGCGAGGGTGGCGCCCGAGGTAGCGGCCAAGTTCGGGGGCCATGGTGCAGATATCGACCAGTAAATCCAGCAACTCGGGGTTAGCCTTGAATAGCGAAAACACCTGCACCCCCGCCGGTAGACCGCGTAAAAAGGCATCAAACTGCAAAAGTGCCTCATCCGGGTTTTGGGCCGCACATAGGCTTGACATTATCCTTGGCTCAAGGTGCTTGAAAATCCGGCGTGCACGGTCAGAGCGCAGGGCAGGATAGTTGCTCCAGCTCTTGGTGATCTCGTCAGCCCGGGCCGGTGCCCTCTCCGGCGCGGGCTCGGCTTTTGTCTCATCCGCAAAAAAGCCCTCGGTGATCTTGTGCACTTGCTCAAGCCGCTCAAGGCAATCTGCATCAAAGGCCGTCAAGCCGTCAAAACCGCAAAATACCGCCAGTTGTTGCCTTTTTACAGGGTCTTCGGGGATAATATGGGTCTGGGCATCATCCATCATCTGGATCCGGTGCTCAAGCAAGCGGTGCGCCCGATATGCCTTGATCAGGGCTTTGGATGCACTCTCGGGTATGGCCCCTCGCGCAGCTAGTGCCACAAGGGTGCCCACGGTATCACGCATGCGTAGCGAGCGGTCTTTTCCCCCCAGAATAAGCTGCTGGGTCTGGGCAAAAAACTCGACCTCGCGTATCCCGCCCTGCCCCAGCTTCAGGTCGTGACCAGCGGTAATAATGGCGCCGTGCAGCCCTTTGTGGCTACGAATACGCAGGCGCATCTCGTGGGCATCCTCGATCGCGGCATAGTCAAGATGCCGACGCCACACAAATGGCTCAAGGGTTTCAAGAAAGTTTTCACCGGCCTGCATCGCCCCCGCACAGGCGCGCGCCTTGATAAAGGCCGCACGCTCCCATGTGCGCCCGAGGCTTTCATAATAGCGCTCCGCCGGTTCGGTCGCGATGCAAACCGGGGTCACTGACGCATCGGGGCGCAGCCGCAGATCGGTGCGAAAAACATAACCCTCGGCGGTGTTTTCGCTCAACAGTTTGATCAGGCGTTTGGTGATGCGAATAAAGGTAGCGCGCAGCTCGCCCCATTCTTCCGGTGGGTGGCGGGTTTCATCAAACAGGATTATCAGATCAATATCGGACGAGTAATTCAGCTCGTAGGCACCCATCTTTCCCATCGCCAGTGCAAACATACCGGCGGCATCCTCGGGGCTGGCGGCCTTGAGCTTACCGCGCGCCGCCTCGGCATTGACCAAAAATCGCAACCCCGTATCGACCGCCCTTTCAGCCAGTATGGTCAGCGCTTTGGTGACATCCTCCAGCGCCCAAAGCCCGCCAATATCAGCCAGCGCAATAAGTAAAGCCCCCCGGCGTTTGGCGATGCGCATCGAATCCGAGAGTGTTTGAAAGCTGGCTTGGTCAAAGGTAAGCAGCGCTTCAAACGCTTGCCAAAGCGGCTGGTGCGCGGCATGGCGCAGCCATTTTTGCTCGCGCTGCAACGATGCGGCCAGATAGGCGCTACAGCCAGCAACCCCCTCGATCAGGTTTTGAAGCGGTGCAGGCTGATCAGAAAACAGGGTTCGCACCTCACATCCGCGCACGAGATCAAACGGAACCGGTGCGCGACTTGCCTGATCGAGGCGCATGTTAACGGCCTTCGTATTTGGGCGGACGTTTCTCCATGAAAGCCATTACCCCTTCAACAAAGTCGCGTGTCTTGCCTGCTTTACCCTGAAGCTTTGCTTCAAGCGCGAGCTGCTCGGGTAATGAGTTGTCAAAGCTCGCGCGCATCGCTTGTTTGATATATTTATAGGCTTTTGTCGGGCCGCTTGCCAGCTTGCTGGCGCGCTCATTGATGGTGGCGGCAAAGGCATCATCAGGCACGCTTTCCCAGATCATGCCCCAACTGGCAGCATCGTCGGCGCTGATTTTATCGGCAAAAAGAGCGGCCCCCATCGCCTTGGCAAAGCCCATCTGGCGGGGCAACCAATAGGTGCCGCCGGCATCGGGCAGCAAGCCAATACGGGCAAAGGCCTGAATGAAATAAGCCGATTGCGCTGCAATAACTACATCTGCCGCCAGCGCCAGATTGGCCCCGGCCCCGGCTGCCGGGCCATTTACCGCCGCAATTGTTGGCACCGGGCACTCATAGATAGCATTGAGCAGAGGCTCGTATTCCTCCATCAGCGTGCGCTCCATGTCTATATCGCCGGCATTAACCCTGTCGCCAAGATCCTGCCCCGAGCAAAAACCGCGCCCTGCCCCTGTCAGCACCACAACCCGCCCGTCAAGCGGCGCGTGCTTGATCGCATGCAACAGGTCAACCCGCATCTGGGCATTCAGCCCGTTCATGACCTGTGGCCGGTTGAGGGTGATTTTTACCACGTCATCGGTGGCATCATAAAGGATGGTTTCGTATTGCATCATCTTCTCCATGGTTTCAGCAAAGTCTATGCCGAAACCACGCAGAGGAAAAGCCCGAACGTGAAGTCAGTCTTCCAACAGGCTCGCAAGTTTTTTGGTTTCGTCTTCATCCAGACCTGTTTCGGGGCGCTGCTTGCCACGACTGCGAATAAAGGAAACCGCACCAATTCCGCCCAAAATGAGCAGCAGCGGCCCGGACGCCCAAAGCAACATGTTTGTGCCGCTGAAGGTCGGCTTGAGCAAAACATATTCGCCGAAACGGTCGACAATATAATCAACAACACCCTGGTTGGTATCTCCCTCGGTCAAGCGCTCTCGCACCAATATACGCAGGTCCGCTGCCAAGCCGGAGTTTGAATCGTCAATGTTTTCGTTTTGGCACACCAGACAGCGCAACCCTTTCGAGATAACACGCGCCCTTGCTTCCAGCTCCGGATTATCAAGCATTTCGCTTGGCTCGACCGCCATGGCCGGACTGGCTAACATAGCCGGACTGCTCAACATCAGGATGATTAATAAATATTTCATGGTCTACTCCGCCGGTGCTGCTGTGGTTTTGCGGCCTTTGCGCGAGGGCGCCGCGACACGAAAGCGTCGGTCAAACAGGCTGACCAAACCGCCTAGAGACATCACCAATGTGCCAATCCATATCCAGTTTACGAAAGGTTTGATATAAACCCGCATCGCATATCCGCCAGCTTCCTGCTTGTCACCAAGCACAATGTAGACATCGCGGGTCAACCCCATGTCAATACCGGCTTCGGTTGTCGGCTGCTGCTGTGCGGTATATATCCGCTTTTCAGGATAAAGCAAAAAGCTCTCGGTTTCGCTCTCGACCAGCACTTCGCCACGCACAATCGAATAATTAGGCCCTTCCAGGTCTTTTACGTTATTGAGCGTAAAGGTATAGCTGCCGACATCATAGGTTTCACCATAACGGGTTGTTCTGATATCCTCGATCTCCCAAGCTGTCACGGAGGAAATGCCGAATATTATCAGCCCCATGCCACTATGAGCCAGCACTTTGCCCCAGTCGGAGCGCGGCAGATTACCCAGCCGCCGCATCGATTCCCCGAAAGGCACCTTGCGAAAGCGGATACGATTGCCAAAATCCGCAATCGCGCCAAGAATGATCCATGCCGCCAGCGTCATGCCGATGGGGGCGATTATCCTGCCGCCGGTTTGCAGGCTCCAGACAAGCGCACCGAGCGTGACAGATATTGCCATAACCCCCCAGAGCGGCTTCATCGAGCGGCCAAGGTTGGCGCGTTTCCACGGCAATATGGAGCCAATGGGCAAGGCCATAACCAGCACGATCATAAAGGGCGTGAAAGCCATATCGAAGAAAGGCGGGCCAACAGATATCTTCTCACCGGTGGCAAATTCGATGACCAGCGGCCACATGGTTCCCACAAGCACTACCGCCGCCGACACACTGAGCAACAGGTTATTCAATACCAGCCCGCTTTCTCGCGAGAATGTCGCAAATACGGAATGGGATTTTAGCTTGTTTGCGCGCAGGGCATACATGGTCAGCCCCCCGCCGATGGTCAGAGCCAGAATAAGGAGTACAAACATGCCGCGGCGCGGGTCTGTCGCAAAGGCATGAACCGAAGTAAGCACGCCGGAGCGCACAAGGAAGGTGCCAATCAGCGAGAATGAAAACGCCAGAATAGCCAGCAATACGGTCCAGGCCTTCAGGGTATCGCGTTTTTCAACCACGATGGCCGAGTGAAGCAGCGCAGTCGCCACCAGCCACGGCATAAACGAGGAGTTCTCGACCGGATCCCAAAACCACCATCCGCCCCAGCCCAGCTCGTAATAAGCCCACCAACTGCCAAGCGAAATACCAAGGGTCAGAAAAACCCACGCAGCAAGGGTCCATGGCCGCACCCAGCGTGCCCATGCGGCATCTACCTTACCCTCGATCAGGGCGGCAATCGCAAAACTGAAGGCCATAGAAAGCCCGACATAACCGAGATAAAGAAACGGTGGATGAAGCGCCAGCCCGGGGTCTTGCAGCAGCGGGTTTAAACCGCTGCCCTCAAGCGGCGGGTTTTCGAGGCGCAAAAACGGATTTGAGGTAAAGATAAGAAAGGCCAGAAAGGCAACCCCGATCATCGCCTGCACAGATAGCACCCGCGCCCGCAAGGCCGGCGGCAGGTTGGCGCCAAAGGTCGCGACCGCTGCGCCGAATATGGCTAAAATCAGGTTCCACAGCAGCATCGAGCCTTCATGGTTGGCCCAGACACCGGTGAATTTATAGACCAGAGGCTTGTCCACTGCGGAATTGGCGGCGACCAGAAGTACCGAAAAGTCCGAGACCACAAAAGAGTACGTCAGGGCGGCAAAAGCCAGAAATAGCAGGATAAACTGAATTTGGGCCGTTGGCACCGCCAGCGCCATCCAGTTATTCCAGCCTTTTTGTGCCCCGATCAGCGGGATAATTGCCTGAATAACAGCAAAAATCAGTGCCAGTATGATCGCGTATTGGCCAAGCTCTGCGTACATTTTCGAATCCCCGGGTAACTATATCGGGACATCATACGCAAGACAGCCAAGGGATCAAATTGCATTTTCGTGATCGCGCCAAAGCGACGCATCACTTACTGGAATTCAACCAATCCACCAGCGCGGAGTTTGCCCCGTTTTGCGGCTGGATTACCGGCCTGCCAGCCACAAAAGCGGGCGGAATATTGGCGCGGTATCCACGAAAATAGTTCAACTCCCGCGCCCCGAAATAAAACGAAACCACAGCCCCGAGCAACCACCATAGCGGCTCGGGAATATACGCCAACCCCTGCATCCGCACCGAAAACCCGGCAGGGTCTGACATTGCATAGGCAAACAGCCCCACCGTAGAAAGCGCCATAATCGGTCGAGGAAGCCTGTTTAACCCATTGACAAATCTATCAAACCAACCAGAACTCCCTTGCTGGAACTCAGCCCCCGCCTGCGCTAAGGCGGCCTCATAGCGCGCCAGTGTAGCCATTTCGGCCTTGGTTCGGTTGACGGTAAAAACCTCCGAAACCTCGGTCACCGCGCCGCCTATGTCACGCGCCGCCCGGCCTATCCCCAACAAGCTCATGCCCAGCCTCTGACACGGGCGAGATGTGCCGCATCACTTAGCCGGTAGCTCGCCGAAATAAATTCCTCGGCCCGCAATATCCAGCCCCCCTTGCCCCCATCCCTGCGGCGGGCAAATTTTCTCAGAGTCGGACGGGCATCTCCCAACCCGTAATAATAGTTTCGCCGTGCAATACCGTAAGCGTCCACCAGATAATCCGGTGCAGCATCCATCGCTTGCGCGGCCATTTGGGCAGTATTTGGCCCGATCAATCCATCAGCCAGTGTCGGAAAGCCAAATTCGCCAAGCAACCGCTGGAGTATTTTTACCGCATGCCCCCCTGCATTGACATACATATCATAAACACTTGGCTGGAGTGGCGCGGGCAACATCCCGATTTTGGGGGCCTCAAAATACTGTTTTTTAAAAATATCGGCCGCCTGCTCCCGGCTTAGCGCGCGCACATCACGCTGGTTAATCCGGTTGTCACCCGTCAGGTCCAGCCCCAGTCGCCGCAGGGTGCCGATCGTGACCCCGAATTTTGTTGCGCCACCCGGATCATCAGGATCATTGACATAGCCGCCTTCACGCCGGATGATTCCATCGGTAATTTCGTCAATGTTCTGCATTGCCATCTCCGCCAAATTAATGAAAATTTGACTAAAGATCGCTGAAATTAACTAATAACCGATAACACTACCGTACGCTGCCCCGCTCACCATGCAACAGGCTAGCGGGAAAAAGCTAGATCGTTCAGCTTGAAGGCTCCACATACACACCTTGTGCTTTCAAAGCATCGATAACCTCGTCCGGCATGTATTCCTCATCATGCTTGGCCAGTACCTCGGAAGCAATAAACTCGCCGTTCACGAGCTTGCCGGTCACGATAGTGCCCTGCCCTTCTCCGAACAGGTCTGGCACAATGCCCTTGTAAACAACAAGAACATCGTTTGTGATATCCGTGATAACAAAACGATGGACATCCCCCTTCTCCCAGCTACCTTCCTTGACCAGACCGCCAAGACGAAACCGCTCGTCCGGGCCGGGCATTTGATCAACCACTTGCGTTGGAGAGCGGAAAAACTCGATACCGTCCTTGAAGGCAGCCCCGGCAACCACAGCGGCAACCATCATCAATAATAGCCCCACAAAAATCATACTCATGCGCCGCTTTTTTCTCAACCCTGCCATAACATTTCCTTTTCCGTTTTATAAGAGATAGGCATTTCCTTACGGAAATAAAGGGACCATTTCCAATCCGAGCTGCTCATCAAGACCTAACATTATATTGGCGTTTTGCAAAGCCTGCCCCGATGACCCTTTTGTGAGGTTATCAAGTGCCGAAAAAACGATCGCTCGGCCATCACGGCGGTCAGCCGCAACTCCGATATGGCAATAGTTTGAACCCCTTACATGCCTGGTAGCTGGCGCTTGCCCAAAAGGAAGCACATAGATGAACGGCTCGTTTTTGTATTGAGCGGCCAAAGCAGCATGTAAGGCCTCTGCCTCGCCACGCACATAGATCGTAGCCAGAATGCCGCGATTTTGCGGTAAAAGATGCGGCGTAAAGCTGACCCTGACCTCGCGCCCCGCCATTTTAGAGAATTCCTGATCAAACTCGCCCAGATGCCGGTGGCTGGCAATGGCATAAGCATGCGCGCCTTCCGAAACCTCGGCATGCAACATACCCTCTTTGGCACCACGACCGGCACCGGAAGCACCGGTAAGCAGATCAATAATGATCTCCTCCGGATCAATCAGCCCGGCTTTTAGTAGCGGCAAAACAGGCAATAGGCCGGCTGCGGCGTTGCAACCGGTTCCGGCCACAAGGCGGGCGGATTTTATATCCTCGCGGTAAAACTCGGTTAATCCATAAACAGCCGTTTTTTGCAATTCTAGTGCAGCATGGGGACCGCCATACCATTTTGCGTATTCATCAACATCACGCAGTCTGAAGTCGGCAGAAAGGTCAACAATTTTGATATGGGGCGGCAAGGCCTTGATTACACGTTGCGAGGTCGCGTGTGGCAAAGCGCAAAAAACCAAATCAACCGGTGAAAAATCTATTTCCTCAATTGTGCGCAATATTGGCAAATCCAGATGCCGCAAATGGGGAAATACATCGCCATAAGCCATACCTGCCTTTCGGTCTGCGCCAAGAGCTGAAATCCTGATTTCCGGATGCCCTGCCAGCAGCCGCACCAGCTCGGCACCCGTATAGCCGCTCGCGCCCAGTATCACTATATTTTTCATCTCTTAAACCTTTTTCCACGCGACGGAATGGCCCAGAAACAGCTCGGCGAGTTTGCCGACCGTCTCTGTTGCTCCTGTCGTAAAATAACGGGTATCGCCGGTTTCGCGGTATATTTTGTGCCTGCCCAGATAGTCCGTTGTTGCCTCGGCAACAATACCGGGCTGGCTCAACAGCTTGGTATTGTCCGGCAAGGCCGCTCTGAAGAGCTTTTCGACAATCGGATAATGGGTGCAGCCCAAAACCGCCGCCTGAGGCTGTGGCAAGCGCTGAAGCAAAGCCTCGACATGTGCCTTGACAAGAACTTCCGAGCGCGCAGTATCTCCGGCTTCAATTGCCTCGACCAAACCGTCACAGGCATGGCCAAAAACCTCGACATCCCGCGCGCGAAACTTCATTTCGCGTGGAAAGGCTGCGCTTTCGATCGTGGATTGCGTAGCAAAAACCGCAACATTCTCTAGCCCGGTATGGGTGGGGGGGGTGTTGTCGCCCCAATCCCGCTTGGTCAGGTTTTCGATCATGGGAACAAAAACCCCCAATACCCGCTTGTTTCCCTTGGGAAGCCAGCTCACTTGCATTCGGTGCAAGGCCGATGCCGAAGCTGTATTGCAGGCTATTATCACCAGCTCGCACCCTTTATCAAAAAGCGTTTGGACGGATTTTGTTGTTAAATCAAATACATCATAGGTATCTCGCGTGCCGTAAGGTGTATTGGCATTATCGCCAAGATACATAAAAGCCTGATCCGGGAGATGGCTCTGCAAAGCGCGCAGGATAGTCAACCCACCCAAACCGCTGTCAAATACGCCTATTGGCATCCCTATCTCCTATCCCGTTTCTTGGCTTTTTACAAAATATGGCGCTTTTCACAAGGTCAAAAAAAAGGCCAGCAAATTGCCGGCCTTTTTGTTCTCAGTGGAAAGTAGCTTACCGGCCCAGTTCCACTTTTCTTTCACGAATTACCGCACGATCACCGGCTACGCCAAGATATGTCGCTATCACGTCAGCCACGTGCTGTACAATACGCACCCGCATGGTTTGTCCGCGCGCCACGGCTGCCTCGGCCGCGGCACCGCCGAAGGCATGGATATCCGCTTCGATCAGGGCCGGCCCAGCAAGCACTTCACTCGTATTCGCATCCACTACTGTCAGCATAAAATCAACATTGTGAATACCGCCAATGTTTGAGCGCGCCCGCTCTGTTAAGGAGTGAAACTGGGTCTGTTCAGTCTTGATGATAACCGCGCGAGAGCCTTTGATGGCGGGGTTGAAACGGGCAGCGGCCTGCGCCATCGCGTCTTCCATAACGGCTTCAACCTGAGCATACACATCGCCAGGTCCGTCTTCACGCCAGATAATGTCCACATCTGGCATCTGAGTGTTGGCATCGGTGGTTGTCAGCGTTCGCGGCACCGTTGCCTGCACATCAACAACCCGCCAGTTATAGGTCTGACCTTCGCGCAGAGGGTCCGGAAAAGTGGTGTTTGTGCTTACGCAAGCCGAAAGGCCGACAGCACTTACCAGTAGTAACATCCAAGTTTTAATCATATTGACTCTCCCAAAAATTTACCAAAAACTACCTTTTAGTAAACTTTTCCTGCCGGCAAAGCAACAATTTAGCACAAGTATTCTCATTTTCCGACCCAGTACAGTAGCTCTTTTGCAACATTCATGGAGACGCGCAAATGACTGGACATAAAAAAAGGCGCGAGCATTGCCGCGCCTTTCCAAAAGTATGGGCAAAACCTAGCGTTTCGAGAACTGAAAGCTCCGGCGCGCTTTGCGCTTGCCGTATTTTTTGCGCTCCACAACGCGTGCATCACGGGTCAAGAAGCCGGCAGCCTTGAGCGGGCCACGAAGGCTTGGCTCATAAAGCTGAAGTGCTTTGGCGATACCGTGCTTTACCGCACCGGCTTGCCCCGAAAGGCCGCCGCCTTTTACGGTTGCGAATACGTCAAATTCGCCAACTACACCGGCAACCGAAAACGCCTGATTAATCAGCATTTGCAGCACAGGGCGGGCGAAATAGGCGTTCATTTCCTTGCCATTGACACTCACCTTGCCCGAGCCGGGCTTGATCCAGACACGGGCAACCGCGTCTTTACGTTTGCCGGTGGCGTATGAGCGGCCAAGCTCGTCACGAACCGGCTCGCGCAGCGGTGCGCTCTCTTCTACCAGCTCAACGGCGCTTTCGGCCACGGCCTCTTTCAGGTCGTCGAGCGATTTGATTTCATCATTCATGATTAAGCGCTCCGGGTGTTTTTAGGGTTCATGGATGCAACATCCAATACTTCAGGTTGCTGGGCCTCTTGTCCGTGCTCGGCACCTGCATAAACGCGCAAGTTGGTCATTTGCTGCTTGGAAAGCGGGCCGCCGGGCAGCATACGCTGCACAGCCTTAACCAGAACGCGCTCAGGAAAGCGGCCTTCGAGGATTTGCTCGGCTGTCCGGTGCTTGATGCCGCCCGGGTGGCCGGTATGCCAGTAATAGCGCTTGTCGGCACGTTTGTTGCCGGTCATCTGCACCTTTTCGGCGTTAATCACGATCACGTTGTCGCCCATATCCATGTGCGGGGTGAAAGTGGGTTTGTGCTTGCCGCGCAAGCGCATGGCGATAATCGACGCCAAACGACCCAGAACCACGCCTTCAGCGTCGATCAGGATCCATTTTTTCTCGATATCGGCCGGTTTGGCTGAATATGTTTTCATGGTCTCGTTTCCGTTATCGGAGGGAAAGCGCACAGGCTCACCCCGTGCAAATCTTGATAAAGGGGTTTTAACGGATTGAAATGCACAGTCAATTGCTAAACGACTCAATTTTAGCAGTAATAACAATATCTTAGCAATTAGGTATTATTTTACCCCACACCCTGCCCCCGTGGCGGTATAGAAAACGTGATGTTGGCATGGGCCACCGGCCTATCATGCGCATCTGAATAAAGCATCACATCGCCCACGCTCAGGGTCTTGCCGAGCTTCAGAATGCGCGCCTCGGCCCACATGCCGCCCTCGGCCGGTTTGCGCATATAATCAATCGCCGCACTGGTGGTAACGGTCAGCGCTTTCGGGCCGATCATCGCCAGTGTCGCCACATAAAAGGTAATATCCGCCAGCTCGAAGATCGCCGCACCCGAAAGCGTGCCCCCCGGGCGCAGATCTCGCGCATCGGGCAGCTTGGCGATGATCGCCCCCATCGGTGGCAGGTCGCGCACCTGATAGCGGGTATCCACCTCGGGGAACTCGGTTGTCAAAAAATCCCGCATTTGCAAAACTGTCATCTTGGGCTGCATTTTTACTTCCCCTTGGCAAATATTTACCCCACATTGAGGCCGAAAAGATAAAGGATCAAGAGCATGAATGATATTCTTCTGCGCAATGACGCCAACGCCGTCGCCACCCTGACCCTCAACCGGCCAAAGGCGCTGAATGCATTGTCAGAGGAAATGCTGGTGGCGTTACAAGCAGAGCTGGACGCCATCGCGGTTGATAGCTCAATCCGTGTAGTCGTGCTAAAGGGTGCCGGAAAGGTATTTTGCGCCGGCCATGACCTGAAACAAATGACAGCCGCGCGGCAGGTAGCAGACGGTGGCAAAGCCTATTTCAACAAACTATTCGCCCAGTGCGGCAAGCTCATGACCACATTGACCAAACTGCCACAACCGGTGATCGCACAGGTGCACGGCATTGCCACAGCGGCCGGGTGCCAGCTAGTGGCCAGCTGTGATCTGGCCGTGGCGGCAAAAGGCACCCGTTTCGGGGTGAACGGTATTAATATCGGGTTATTTTGCTCAACCCCGATGGTTGCCCTTACCCGCAACATTCCCCGCAAGCAGGCCTTTGAAATGCTGACTACCGGTGATTTTATCGAGGCCGAACGGGCCGCAGAGCTGGGACTTGTCAATCGCGCGGTGCCGTTTGACAAGCTGGAGGCCGAAACCGGTGCACTGGCCGAAAAGCTGGCCTCAAAGCTCGGGGTGGCGGTTAAAATTGGCAAAGAGTCCTTTTACAAACAGCTCGAAATGGGGCTGGAAGACGCCTATGTTTTTACCGGTGCAGCAATGGCCGAAAACATGCTTTTCCGAGAAACCGAAAAGGGCGTGGCCGCATTTCTGGAAAAGCGCCCACCTGAATGGGATCAAGAACCCCGATAAACCCGCGCCAAGCAGAGCAAACCTCCCTGCCTAACCTCGCGAGACCTTTTCCACCGCCGGATAAGCCGCCGCAAACCGCGCCATGAGGACCAGAACGAACAGCAGCACTGCCCCCAGTTGATGGGTGATCGCGATATCCATCCGCGCCATATAAAGCACGGTAACAATGCCCAAAACCACTTGCGCCAGCATCACCGCCAGCATCACAGAAAACACCGCGCGTGTTGCCTTTACTGGGCTTTTTCGGCTTTTCCACCACACCACAACCCCGAGAATAAAGGCAATATATCCCATCAGCCGATGGTTAAACTGCACCAGCCCCGGGTTTTCAAAAAAGTTTGCCCAAAGCGGTGTAGAATCAAAGCTGCCAGAAGGCATGAACTCCCCCGCCATATCCGGCCATGTCGGATAGCTGCGCCCGGCGTCAATGCCCGCAACCAGCCCCCCGAGCATCACCTGTGCAAATAGTACGGCAACCAGAATACCGGCCCAGACCATCAATCCGCCTTCACGCCGCCGCCTTGCCTGTAGCATCTCGGCACCACTCATCCGCAAGCTCTGTATCGACCACGCGATCAGCCCCAGAATAACAAACGCCAACCCCAGATGCAGTGCCAGGCGATAGCTCGCCACATCAACCATCCGCCCCGTGAGACCGGATGATACCATCCACCACCCCAGCGCGCCTTGTAGCCCGCCGAGCACGCCAAGGCCCAAAAACCGCCCTGTCCAGCCGGTCGGAATCTGCCGCCGAAGCAAAAACCATAGAAACCCGACAGCCCAGACCAGCCCGATAAACCGGCCTAAAAACCTGTGCCCCCACTCCCACCAGAATATCCCCTTGAACTCCTCCAGCGTCATAGCGCTGTTTTGAAGCATAAACTCGGGCGACCCCTGATACTTGCCAAATTCCTCGAGCCAGTCAGCCATATTCAGAGGGGGGATAACCCCCGTCACCGGCTTCCATTCGGTAATTGAAAGCCCGCTATCTGTCAGCCGGGTCATCCCCCCCACAGCGATTATAATTACCAGAAGCACAAATATAAGCCCAAGCCATATGATCAACGCTTTGCGCGGCACGGGTTTTACTTTTTTCACCTGCGGTGCGGGCTGCTTTTCGCCGACCTCTTCAAAAACATTTCTGTTTGCAGTCATTCTAGCCTCCCTTGCCAAGCGGCCCGTGGCGGCGCTCCGCTATTGCCTTTATCACCCCGTGCAGGGTGCGCACATCCGCATCTGTCAGTGGCAAACGGCCAAACATATTTTCCAGGTTTTCGATCATAGAGATACGCTTTGCCTCGGGAAAGAAAAACCCGACATCATCCAGCCGCTGCTGCAAATGGCTGGTAAAGGCCCGCACCTCGCCCGCCTCGGCAAAACGGGTTTTTGACAAATCGAGCACCTCGTCCTCCTGCCCGGCCAACCGCCGCCATTCATAAGCCAGCAGCAACACCGATTGAGCAAGATTAAGCGAGGCAAAAGCCGGATTGACCGGCACCGAAATAAACGCATTGGCCTGCACGATATCTTCGTTGGCCAGCCCGGCGCGCTCGGGGCCAAACATGATGCCAACCTTTTGACCATCCGCAATCAGGGCATGAGCGTGGGCCATTGCCCGCTCCGGAGTCATAACTACCTTTGTCAGATCGCGCTTGCGCGCCGTGGTGGCAAATACAAAATTGAGGTCAGCCAGCGCATCTGCGGTGCTATCCGCAAGGGTAATCTGGTCCAGCACCCGCCCTGCGCCCGAGGCCATAGCAACGGCTTTGGCATTGGGCCAGCCATCACGCGGGGCAACAAGGCGCATCCGGTCCAGCCCGAAATTCCACATCGCCCGCGCCGCCGCGCCGATATTTTCGCCCATTTGCGGCTTGACCAAAATGATCGCGGGCACAGGCCCCTGCCAATCCTCAAGTTTTGCGTGATCGGTGCCAGACATCTCGTTTTCCTATAGTTCCTTGCGCGTGATACGATGTGGCGCTACCGGATGCAAACGCACATTGGGTATACAACCGTATACCACCCTTTCCTTTTGCCTCGATATAGCGTAAAAGCATTCGAATCTTTTAATCAAGGGGGCAGCAATGGCCAAAATTAAAGTCGAAAACCCGGTAGTCGAGCTAGACGGCGACGAGATGACCCGGATCATCTGGCAGTTTATTAAAGATAAACTCATCCTGCCTTACCTCGATATTGATCTGAAATATTACGATCTTGGCATGAAAAGCCGCGATGACACCGATGACCAGATCACCATCGACGCCGCGCATGCTATCCAGAAATACGGTGTTGGGGTCAAATGCGCCACCATCACGCCGGACGAGCAGCGGGTTGAGGAGTTCGGCCTGAAGAAAATGTGGAAATCGCCCAACGGCACCATCCGCAATATTCTTGGCGGCACGATTTTTCGTGCGCCTATCATTTGCAAAAACGTACCCCGCCTTGTGCCGGGCTGGACCCACCCGATTGTGATCGGCCGCCACGCCTTTGGCGACCAATACCGCGCCACCGATTTCCGCTTTCCCGGCAAGGGCAAGCTGAGCATGAAATTCGTTGGCGATGATGGCGAGGTGATCGAGCGCGAAGTATATGACGCGCCCTCTGCCGGTATTTTCATGTCGATGTATAACCGCGATGACAGCATCACCGATTTCGCGCGTGCCTCTATGAATTACGCGCTAAAAATGGGTTGGCCGCTGTATCTTTCGACCAAAAACACCATTATGAAAATCTATGATGGTCGGTTCAAGGATATCTTTCAGGAGATTTTCGACGCGGAATTCGCCGATAAATTCGCCAAGGCCGGCATTACCTACGAGCATCGCTTGATTGACGATATGGTGGCCTCGGCCATGAAATGGTCGGGCAAATTTGTCTGGGCCTGCAAAAACTATGATGGTGATGTGCAGTCAGACACCGTAGCGCAGGGCTTTGGCTCGCTCGGGCTGATGACCTCGGTTCTGATGACGCCTGATGGCCAAACCGTGGAATCCGAGGCCGCGCACGGCACCGTGACCCGCCACTACCGCCAGCACCAAAAAGGCGAGGCCACCTCGACCAACTCCATCGCCTCGATCTATGCGTGGACCGGCGGCCTGAAGCACCGCGCCAAGCTTGATGGCAATGACGCCCTGATGGGCTTTGCCGAAACGCTGGAAAAAGTGATTGTGGACACCGTGGAAAGCGGCTTCATGACCAAAGATCTGGCGCTACTGGTTGGGCCGGATCAGAAGTGGCTGACGACCGAAGGCTTCTTGGAGAAAATCGACTCCAACCTGCAAAAAGCACTGGCGTAAGCCGCCGCGCCAAGACTAGAGTTAATGGGCATCCCGCGCGGGTGCCCTTTTTCTTGGAGGTCCCATGCCCATCCAGTATCTCTATCTGCTGATCATCATAGGCGTGCTGGTCATTCACCTGTTCTCAAAAAGCGCCAGCCATTAAGCGCCCTCGACAATCACCAGATCACGGATCGAGTTTTCCAGCGCAATCGGCAGAATTTCCTGATATTCAGGGCTGTTATAAAAGGCCCGCGCCGTGGCCATATCCGGCATTTCAATCACCACATGGCGATCAGGGCCTCCCCCCTCCACCTGCTCATAAGCACCTGCTTTTACAAGAAATTTACCGCCAAAGCTTTCAGCAAGCGCCGGCGTTTTGGCGGCATATTCTTTATATGCCTCAAGGTTGGTCACCTCGATGCGCGCAATGATATAGGCCGCCATTCAAACACCCTCCACAAAGGTATATTCGCGCGATGCCGCTGGCAGGCCATGGCTTAGCGCCTCTTGATACTCGGGCGAGGCATAAAACGCCTTGGCGGTATCCCAACCGGCAAAGCGGATAATCACATTACGCGCCCGCCCCTGCCCTTCCATATGCAGGCATTCCCCGCCTCGCGCCAAAAATTCACCGCCATATTGCGCCACCGCCGGACCGGCGATTGCCGCATATTTCGCGTATGCCTCAGCGTCGTTCACATCGATATGAACCATTGCATAAACAGCCATTCAAGCCTCCAACATTTCAATTACGGCCGCTATGGCCTCATCTGCATTTTCAGCGCTCGCACCACCCGCCTGCGCCATATCGGGCCGCCCGCCGCCGCCCTTACCGCCCAGCTTTTCTGCCGCAATGCGCACAATATCCACCGCCGAAACATCCAAGCCCTTGGTAACGCCACAAGCGATTGCCGCCCGATCACCGGTATCGGCAATCAGTAGCACAATTCCCTTCCCGAGGCGTTTTTTATGCTCGTCAATCATGCCGCGCAGATCTTTGCCCGAAACACCGCTGAGTTTTTGTGCCAAAAAAGGCATACCCTTGATATTCTGCACGCTCACCTCGGCCTGCCCAGAGCCCGCCATCGCCAGCTGTTTGCGAAAGTTCGCCAGCTCGTTTTGCATCTGCTTGCGCTCGTCCAGCAGGGATTTAATGCGCCCGGGAAGCTTCTCGGCGGTGGTTTTCATCGCCGCTGCCGCCTGCGCCAAATGGGCATCATTCATGGCGATATAGCCCATGGCCCCCGCGCCCGTCAGCCCCTCGATCCGGCGCACGCCGCTCGCTGTCGCCCCTTCGGAGACCAGCTTGAACAAGCCGATCTCGCCAAGCCGGTTCACATGGGTGCCGCCGCAAAGCTCCAGTGAGTAGGTCTTGCCATCGATGCCTTTTTTGGAACCGTCCAGCTCCCCCATCGAAACCACCCGCACCTCGTCGCCGTATTTCTCGCCAAACAGCGCCTGCGCGCCAAGGTCTCGCGCCGCATCGGGTGTCATAACCCGGGTTTCCACCCGCGTGTTTTGCCTGATATAGCGGTTCACTTCCATCTCGACCTCGGCCAGCTCGTCATTCGTCATTGCCTTGGCGTGGCTAAAATCAAAGCGCAGCCGGTTGGCCGCATTCAGCGAGCCGCGCTGCGCCACATGGGTGCCAAGCACATTGCGCAAAGCTTCATTCAGCAGGTGGGTGGCGGAGTGGTTGGCACGAATGGAACGGCGGTTCAGATGATCCACCTTCAATTCAGCCGCCTGCCCAAGGGATATTTCGCCCTCGACCACCTTGCCGATATGCACAAATACGCCGGCTTTTTTGCGCACATCGGTGATCTGCACCTTGCCGGTATCTGTGAAAATCAGGCCCTCATCCCCGACCTGCCCACCGCTTTCGGCATAAAACGGCGTCTGGTTCAGCGCGATTTGCACCTTACCCTTGGCAGCATCCACCGCATCACCATCCACCACCAAAGCCACAATATGGCCCTCGGCTTCTTCCTCGATATAGCCGATAAATTCGCTTGGCCCGTGCTTGTCAACCACATCAAACCACACGTTTTCGTCCGCCGCCTCGCCCGAGCCGGACCATGCCGCCCGCGCTTTGGTTTTTTGCTCGGCCATGGCGGCATCAAAGCCCGCGGTATCCACCTCGCGCTGCTTTTCGCGCAACGCGTCTTGCGTAAGATCCAGCGGAAAACCATAGGTATCATAAAGCTTAAACGCGGTTTTGCCGGGCAGCGGCGCGCCGTCTGCCAGCTTGTCCAGCTCCCCGTCCAGCAGCTTCAAGCCACGCTCGAGGGTGGTCTTGAAGCGGGTTTCCTCCAGCTCCAGCGTTTCCTCGATCATGCTTTGCGCGCGGGTCAGCTCCGGAAAAGCCTGCCCCATTTGCGCGATCAGTTCAGGCACCAAACGGTGCATCATCGGATCTTTCGCGCCCAGAAGATGCGCATGCCGCATAGCGCGGCGCATGATGCGGCGCAGCACATAGCCGCGCCCTTCATTGCTGGGCAAAACCCCTTCGGCAATCAGGAAAGACGTGGAGCGCAGGTGGTCGGCAATGACGCGGTGATGCACATTGCCCGCCCCGTCCGGCTCGGAATTGGTGGCATGGGCCGAGGCCTCGATCAGGCTGCGCATCAGGTCCGTGTCATAAACATCATTCGAGCCTTGCAAGAGCGAGCTGATGCGCTCCAGCCCCATGCCGGTATCGATGCTGGGCTTGGGCAGATCAAGGCGGGTGCCGTCTTCCTGCTGGTCATATTGCATAAAAACGAGGTTCCAGATCTCGATAAACCTATCGCCATCTTCCTCGGGAGAGCCGGGCGGCCCGCCCCAGATATGATCGCCATGATCATAGAAAATCTCGGTGCAGGGACCGCAAGGGCCGGTGGCACCCATTGACCAGAAATTGTCATCGGTGGCGATGCGGATAATGCGGTCATCCGGCAGTCCCGCGTGCTTTTTCCAGATATTCGCGGCTTCATCATCGGTATGGTAAACCGTGACGAGGAGCTTGGATTTATCAATGCCGAAATCCTTGGTCAGCAGATCCCATGCATAGGGGATGGCATCTTCCTTGAAATAGTCGCCAAAGCTGAAATTGCCCAGCATTTCGAAAAAGGTAAGATGCCGCGCGGTATAGCCGACATTATCAAGGTCATTATGCTTGCCCCCTGCCCGCACGCATTTCTGGCTGGTTACTGCGCGGGTGTAATCGCGCTTTTCAAGTCCGGTAAATACGTTTTTGAATTGCACCATGCCGGCATTGGTAAACATCAAGGATGGATCATTGCGCGGCACCAAGGGCGAGCTTTCCACCGCCTGATGGCCATTATCCACAAATGAGTTCAAAAACGTGTTGCGAATGTCATTAACGCTGGCCATGAGAACCTCTATACTTCAATCATCAGTTCAAAAATCTCTATATCGAAGCCGCAGGGCTGTCCAGAGGTGGTCGTAAAGTTCGGACCAGTTGTTAAGGTGAAACGGTCTATGAGAAGGCCGATCGCAATGACGGAAAAAGCGATATTGAGCGGGTTAAAGGCGCGAGTTGCGTTAGAGGCCATTTGCGATGCGCATAAGCGCCGAAGCCTGCCCTTCACAAAAATCCCATTTCATCCACCACACTTGTGATATTCACATAAGCCGGATATTGGTGAGGCAACCAATATGGAGACCCTGATGCCTGTTTTTTTATCCACTACCACGGTTGATTTTGAAGCCGGATTTTCTGCTTTTCTGGGCATCAAGCGGGAAGCCGATAGTGATGTTACAGGCACCGTAAGCGGCATCATTGCCGATGTTCGCACCCGGGGTGATGACGCTGTGATAGAGCTGACCGCCAAATTTGACCGATTGGAACTAACGCCCCGGACACTGGCCTTCTCAAAAGCCGAAATAGCGGCGGCGAGTGCAAGCGTACCAGCCAAAGAGCGGGAAGCGCTGGAACTGGCCGCCGCGCGCATACGCGCCTACCACGAAAAACAGCTTCCCCAAGATGCCCGCTGGAGAGATTCCAGCGGAGCGGAGCTTGGCTGGCGCTGGACGGCGGTTTCTAGTGCAGGCCTATATGTACCGGGAGGGCTGGCCTCTTATCCCTCAAGCGTGTTGATGAACGCGATACCGGCTGCTGTAGCCGGAGTGAAAAACCTCGTGATCTGCGCCCCGACACCGGATGGCAAGGTAAACCCTCTGGTATTGCTGGCTGCGCAGCTTTCCGGGGTGAAAACCGTTTACCGGATCGGCGGCGCACAGGCAATTGCGGCCATGGCATACGGCACCGAAACGATTATGCCGGTCGACAAGATCACTGGCCCGGGCAATGCTTATGTGGCGGCAGCCAAGCGGCAGGTTTTCGGGCAGGTCGGAATAGATATGATTGCGGGGCCAAGCGAAATACTGATAATTGCGGATCGCGATAACAACCCCGACTGGCTGGCGCTCGACCTGCTTTCACAAGCCGAGCATGACAAAAACGCCCAATCTATCCTGATTACAGATGACGCAGCTTTTGGCCAGCAGGTGGTGCAGGCCATAGAGCTAAGGTTGCAAACGCTGGAGCGGCGGGCGATTGCCAGTAAAAGCTGGGAAGATTTCGGGGCGGTTATCATTGTGAAAGACATGGAGGAAGCCGCAAAGCTGAGCAACCGGATTGCCCCGGAGCATTTGGAAATATGCGTAACCGATGCCGAAGCGCTGGCCGATAAGTGTATTCATGCCGGCGCGATATTTATCGGGAGCTATACACCCGAAGCCATCGGAGATTACGTTGGCGGGCCAAACCATGTGCTGCCAACGGGCCGCACAGCCCGCTTTAGCTCTGGCCTGAATGTGCTTGATTTTATGAAAAAAACGACCATTTCCCGCATGACACCCGATAGCTTGCGCGCCATTGGTCCCGCTGCGGCGATACTGGCGCACTCCGAAGGACTGGAGGCCCACGGGCTTTCAATATTGGCCCGGTTGGAGGCACTGAACAATGATTGCTAACCGCCTGATTGAGGTCGTGCTCGACGAAACCGGCCTGCCCGCCCCTACCCCCGAGATCGAGCAAGAGCGACGGGTGGCAATTTATGATTTGCTGGAAAAAAACAGCTTTACCCCAGTCGCGCGCGGCGTGGAGCCACCGGTTGGGCCGTTTAGATTAAACCTTTCCATTCTAGACCGCCGCCTTGTTTTTAAAATACTGAATGATTCCAATAGTAAGGTTGGAGAGTTTCACCTATCGCTTTCACCCTTCAGGCAGGTGATCAAAGATTATTTCCAGATTTGTGAAAGCTACTTTGATGCGGTCAAACGATTGCCCCCAGCGCAGATCGAGGCGATTGATATGGGGCGAAGAGGCATACATGACGAAGGTTCGCGGGTGCTGCAAGAACGGCTCGAGGGCAAGGTGGATATCGACCATACAACCGCGCGCCGCTTGTTTACGCTGATCTGCGTTTTGCACTTCAAGGGGTAGCGCATGCAGAAACCCCGCCCTTCATCTGTACTTTTTGCTTGTGATTACAATGCGGTGCGCTCGCCAATGGCAGAGGGAATCATGAAGCGGGACTTTGGCACAACAATTTTTGTGCAGTCAGCAGGGGTGCATCATGATATCGAGATTGACGGGTTTTGCATCGCGGTATGTGAAGAAATCGGGGTGACCCTTTCACGGCACCGCGCGCGGTCTTTTTCCGAAATGGAGGAGTGGGGAGACCAGATCGACGGTTACGATCTGATCATTGCTCTCTCGCCCGCCGCCCAGCGGGCCGCGCTTGAATATACCCGCTATTTTGCTCTTGATGTCGAATACTGGCCAATATTCGATCCGACAAACCTCGGGCGTACCCGTCAGGAAAAGCTGGCAACCTACCGGCAGGCAAGAGACCAGATCGCCACCCATATCCGCCGCCGCTTTGGCCCGCCACTGGAGAGCGAGCCATAACACCCGAAGCCAATGACTATTTTATCCCGAGGCAACAATCCGAGATCGTATCTGTAATCTTGCATAGCAAAGGCCTGAATGACGAGGACCGCCAGAATATGCCGGCCTTATTCGCTGGCTCTTGCTGATTAATGAACCCCGACCAAGGCCTTCCGAGCCTTCCTCACGCTCATGCGGATGCTGTCATAACAACGCGTATAGAAATCGCCCAGCTAAAAGAAAGCATGCCTGAAAGCACAATGATTTATGTGACCCGTGATCAGGTGGAAGCAATGACACTGGCCACGCGGATTGTAGTGCTGGCCAACAAAGGCATTGCGCAAGTCGGCACGCCACCGAAAAAACACCGGTATTTGCCAGGCGGGTCAATTTTACCGAATTGCTGGGCGAGGTTACGCAAATATATTTTAATACCACCTCGGGCGAACCGGTTATTGCCAAGCTGCCAGGCATTGTCCGCAACTTGCGGGGCACAGCCCTTGCCCTCGGAGCACCCGCAGAAAAAGTGTGCATCTTTGCAAAAGGCCAATCTCTACACCGCCTCTAAAGCCCCCACTCCTTTTCATGGTTAGCGTGCATGCATCTCTTTCATGCTGGCGCTGCCAAGTCTACGCCCCAGGTTTTGGGGCCTCCCAATGGGGTTGGGCTTTTAGCCGATCGGCCAGCAGATCAATTAGCGCGCGGACCCGGTGGGGCAAGTGCCTTGTTTGCGGATAAACCGCATAGGCCGCGAGCGGCTCGGGGCGATGGGCGCAAAGCAGGGGAACGAGCTTTTTTGCCTTTAACGCCTCCCAGACAATAAAGCTGGGGGCCAGCACGATGCCGTGGCCCTCCACAGCCGCGTGGCACAGGAAGTCACCATTATTGGAGACCATTTTCGCGGACAGATTAACCGAAGATTTGCGCCCGGAAGGGGTGGTAAAATACCAAGCCCCCGCATCCGGGTTGGCATAGTGCAGGATTTTATGCTGCTTGAGATCGTTTGGGGTTTTTGGGGTGCCATGGGCTTGCAGATAAGCCGGGCTGGCACTAACCACTCGGGTAATTTCAACCAGCTTGCGGGCTTTCAGGGTAGAATCCTCAAGTTTGGCGATGCGGATAGCGAGGTCATAACCTTCATCGACCAAATCAACCTGCCGATCGTTGAAATCCATGTGCAGCTGCAGGTCGGGGTGAGATTTGGCAAAATCCGAGATCAACGGCGTCAGATGCGCCAGCCCGAAGCTCAGCGGGGCCGAAACCTTGATTTTGCCGGTCAGGCTGCCGCTGGTCTCGCTGGCCTCGGCATTGATTTCGGCCATATCCGCCAGCACCTGCACCGCACGCTCATAATAGCGCTGCCCGGCATCGGTAAGGCTTGATCTGCGGGTCGTGCGGGCCAGAAGTTGCACGCCAAGGCGCGTTTCAAGATCGGTGAGCCGTCGGCTAACTGCCGATTTGACCAGACCCAACTGGCTGGCGGCGCGGCTGATGCTGCCGGCATCTACAATGCGGATGAAGGTTTCCATTTCCTCTAATTGGCCCATGATTGTATTCCAAATAAGAACAATGAGTTCTAATAATCGCTGTTTATTGCCATATCCACAACCCTTAAGTTGACGATGTAGAAACAAAAGGGAGACAGTAATATGGAAAAGATACAAGAATTGGCCATGCCCACCGGGCGGGTGCTCATCGCGGTAATGTTTGTGCTTGCGGGGGTGGGTAAGATTTTTGCCTTTGCGGATACGCAAGGTTTTATGGAAGCTTTCGGGGTGCCGGGTTCTTTGCTGATTCCAACAATTCTTTTTGAAATAGGCGCTGGTTTGGCCGTTATTATTGGCTGGCAAACCCGCTTGGCGGCGCTGGCTCTGGCTGGTTTTAGCGTGGTATCGGCAATTATATTCCACGCAGATTTTGCTGACCCTGTCCAGTCGACCATATTTTTGAAAAATGTCGGCCTCGCCGGTGGTTTCCTGTTTCTGGTCGCCAATGGCGCCGGGGCATATTCTTTAGACAACCGCAAAAAGGCAGCCTGATCAATGGAACGTAAAATCATCAAAACCATCAGGGGCGTGGCCGCCTCGGATGGGGACGGGGTGCGGCTGACGCGAATTATCGGCTCGCCAGAGCTGGATATGCTCGACCCTTTTTTGCTGCT
>JAKIUB010000026.1 GCA_021647745.1 Paracoccaceae bacterium
GGCAAAAGGTAATTGCGGCCAAAACCGTTTTTGACCTTAACCACATCACCCATTTGGCCAAGTTTGGCCACGCGTTCAAGAAGAACTACTTCCATGGTATCTCTCCTATTTCACAGCGTAGGGCAGCAGGGCCACAAAACGTGCGCGTTTGATGGCTTTAGCCAGCTCGCGCTGTTTTTTGGCCGATACGGCGGTGATACGGGAAGGCACAATTTTGCCACGCTCTGAAATGTAGCGTTGCAGCAACTTCACGTCTTTATAGTCGATTTTCGGGGCGTTATCGCCCGAGAATGGACAAGTCTTGCGACGGCGAAAAAATGGTTTATCAGCCATAAGTTAGGTCCTTTCTCTAATCGCGGCGCGGACGGCGCGGGCGCTCGTCACGGCTGTTTTTGGCTTGCACAACGGCCGATGGGCCTTCTTCGTGGGCGTCTACCTTAATGGTAAGCACGCGCATCACATCGTCATGCAGACGGGCAAGGCGCTCCATTTCCTGAACGGCGGCGCTTGGCGCATCCGATTTCAGAAAAGCATAGTGGCCTTTGCGGTTTTTATTGATCTTGTAGGCCATGGTTTTCAGGCCCCAGTATTCGCTGTCAACGACTGTGCCGCCATTGTCAGTCAAGATACCGCCGAAATGCTCGACCAGAGCCTCGGCTTGCGTGTTGGAAAGATCCTGACGCGCGATCATAACATGCTCATAAAGAGCCATATCATATTCCTTCATTCAAGCGTGCTTCAAAATGCGGCGGTTATAATCCCCCATCCGCATACGAGAGGCATCCGCGATAAGTGAGTGCGGGGGATTGGCTGCTTATAGCGGCGTGTCACGGGATTGCAAGGGGGGCTGGCGATTTGAAAGCCCCAATTTGTCGCGTTTACCGGGGGAGAGTTTACTTTATATTGGGTAGCCACGGCGCTATCGTTTCATACGCAAATCCGGAGCCAACATGCATACGATCAAAGAAACCCATTTTGTGACCCGTATCGGCTGGTTGCGCGCCGCCGTGATGGGGGCCAATGACGGCATTGTATCCACCGCGAGCCTGATTATCGGCGTGGCGGCAGCCGGCACCGAGCAGCACCAGATATTGCTGGCCGGCCTTGCAGGGCTGATCGCGGGGGCGATGTCTATGGCGGCGGGGGAATATGTGTCGGTTTCATCGCAATCGGATTCCGAAACCGCAGATCTGAACCGCGAGAAACGGGAGCTTCTGGAAGACCCCGAGGCCGAGCTGGAAGAACTGGCCGATATTTACCGCGCCCGCGGCCTCACGCCCGGGCTGGCGCTGGAGGTGGCAACGCAGCTTACGGATTATGATGCCCTTGAAGCCCACGCACGCGACGAGCTTGGCATTACCGATCTCTCCAAAGCCCGCCCCGTACAGGCGGCGCTGGCTTCTGCGGCCACGTTTTCCGCCGGGGCGGGCCTGCCGCTGGCCGCTGTTATTTTTGCGCCGCTAGAGAGCATCATTTGGCTCACCACCGTGGCCTCGCTGTTGGTGCTGGGTATACTCGGGTTTGTTTCGGCCAAAGCGGGCGGTGCGCCGGTGCTGAAGGCAGTGCTGCGGGTAGTGCTATGGGGGAGTGCCGCGATGGCTGCTACCGCGCTGGTCGGGCGGATATTCGGGGCGGTGATTGCCTGAAAACGAAACCCGGAAACAGCTGCGGCTATTGGTGTGATGTGGTGGTAAGAAAGCCGGAAGCCCGAAATATTGGCAATATCGCTAAATCGGGAGATTCAGTCTGTAAATGACCTCGGGAACCGCCTATAGTTTTACAAGGCAGAAGCAAGGTGAACTATAGTTTCGCAGAGCAAACACGAGGCAAGCATGACAAAAGCATTTATATTTCCGGGACAGGGCGCGCAATCCATTGGTATGGGCAAGGCGCTGGCCGAGGCTTATCCGGCTGCAAAAGCAGTGTTTGACGAGGTGGACGAGGCGCTGGGTGAAAAACTCTCGGCGCTGGTCTGGGAGGGGGATATAGAAAAACTGACCCTGACCGAAAATGCACAACCGGCCCTGATGGCAACCTCTCTGGCAGCTATGGCGGCTTTGAGTGCCGAAGGGGTTATGGTCGAGGATGCCGCCTATGTGGCGGGGCACTCATTGGGCGAATACTCGGCGCTTTGTGCTGCCGGTGCGCTGACGCTTTCCGATACCGCGCGGTTGCTGCGCCTTCGCGGCAAGGCGATGCAGGCCGCGACGCCGGTCGGGGTGGGCGCGATGGCGGCGATTCTGGG
Organism: Paracoccaceae bacterium; assembly: GCA_021647745.1. GTDB lineage: Bacteria > Pseudomonadota > Alphaproteobacteria > Rhodobacterales > Rhodobacteraceae > UBA3077. The sequence continues at coordinate 2,246 of JAKIUB010000026.1, forward strand.
GCTGGATTTTGCGGCTGTGCAGGCCGTGGCCGCAGAGGCCGCTCAAGGTGAAGTTTGCACGGCTGCCAATGATAACGACCCCGGGCAGGTGGTGATTTCGGGCCATAAGGCTGCGGTCGAGCGTGCGGCGGTTTTGGCCAAGACTGCCGGTGCCAAGCGGGCGGTAATGCTGCCGGTGAGTGCGCCTTTTCATTGCAGCCTGATGCAACCGGCTGCCGAAGCGATGGCCGAGGCGCTAAGCCATGTCGATATCGAGACCCCGAAGGTGCCGCTGGTCGCCAATGTGACCGCTGATGTGGTGCGCTCTCCGATGCTGATCCGCAACTTGTTGGTGGAACAGGTGACGGGGTCGGTGCGCTGGCGGGAGTCGGTTTTGTTTATGGCGGCGCAAGGGGTGGATGAAATGATCGAGGTCGGGGCTGGCAAGGCGCTGAGCGGTATGGTGCGGCGGATTGATCGCTCGATTATGGTGGGCAATGTCGGGGATCCGGATAGCTTGGCGAAGTTTTTGGCTGGCTGATCCGGTATTTGGCTGTAATGATGGCGGGGTGGAACCCCTCCCTATATAAGAGAGATATATAAATGTTTGATTTAACAGGAAAAACAGCATTGGTAACTGGTGCTTCGGGCGGTATTGGCGGTGCGATTGCCAAGGCTCTACATGAGGCTGGGGCCGTGGTGGCTCTTTCCGGTACGCGGGTTGATCCGCTGAACGAGCTGGCGGCCAGTTTGGGCGAGCGCGCCCATGTGGTGCCGTGTAATCTGAGCGACCGCGAGGCGGTAAAAGGCCTGCCCAAGGCGGCGATCGAGGCCATGGGGGGGCTGGATATTCTGGTGAATAATGCCGGTGTAACGAAAGATAACCTGTTCATGCGCCTCAAGGACGAGGAGTGGGACACGGTGCTGGAGATCAACCTGACGTCGACCATGATGCTGATGCGCGCCGTGATGCGCCCGATGATGAAGGCGCGCGCGGGGCGGATTATCAATATTTCTTCGATTGTTGGCGTGACGGGCAATCCCGGACAGGCCAATTATGCGGCCTCCAAGGCCGGTGTGATTGGCATGGGGAAATCTGTGGCGCAGGAGGTGGCATCGCGCGGTATAACCGTGAATGCGATTGCGCCCGGGTTTATTACTACCGCGATGACAGATGTGCTGACGGATGAGCAAAAAACCGCGCTGCTGGCGGGCGTGCCGATGGGGCGGATGGGAACATCGGCAGAGATTGCAGCCGCCGCGCTTTATTTAGCGAGTGACGAGGCGGGCTATGTGACGGGGCAGACGCTGCACGTTAATGGTGGCATGGCGATGTTTTGATCCCGGGGTTGTGTTACGCTTTCGGCCCATCTGCCATGCTCTTTAGTTAATTATGTTGCGTCAAGCCCTAAGGTTGTTATGCTTTCTGGGCATTCTAATCTACTGGGAGTAATTAACTATGATTGTAGAAACAGTTTCGTCGGTCATCCCTTTTTGTAAAGTTGTTGTACAAAAATTAGCGCTTCCTTTGGTTGTGCTGGGATCATCCTTTGTTGCGAATACAGCGGCGGCGCAGGAGCGCCCGACTGTAACGCTGTCTTCCATTGGGGGCGAGGTTGAACTTACGGGAGAGCTTAAAGAAATTCGAGACGGGCTTTATTTTGTAGAAGTGCAATCTCTCGGGGTTATTCAGGTAAAAATTGATCAGGTTATCTGTGTGGCTGGTTGTGAGTGGCTGAATCCGGTGGATCCGAATTTTGGTATTTATGGCTCACGCACGGTGGGCACTACACTTATTCCGAACCTGCTGCGCGGGTATGCAAAATCGGTGGGCGCGAGTTATGAACTGCTGGAAACAGAGGATGCGGCGGAGCGTGTGGTTATCCTGACAAATCCGGATGGCTCTGTTCGGGCGGAAATTGACCTTCAGGCGCGCGGCTCCGGAAGCGCGTTTACGGCGCTGGCGGATGGCAGTGCGGATATCGGTGTTGCGGATCGCCGAATGAAAGATAGTGACGTTGCAAAGCTTGCGGCGGTAGGGTTGCCGGACTTGCGCAACACAGATGGTGAAACGGTGCTGGGTGTTGATGGAATCGTTATGATCACCCACCCGGATAACCCCGTGCGCAACCTGTCCTCTTTGGAAATTGCAAAGATTTGGGCCGGGGAAACCACCAACTGGCTGGAACTTGGCGGCGGTAATGTTCCGATTACCGTGAACTCGTTTGGTGAGGGTTCTGGTGATCGTGCGGTGATGATGGATGCGCTGGTGCGCCCCAACGGGCGTGATGAAGCGGCGGATGTGGTGCGGTGGAGCGCCTATCAGGACATGGTGGATGCGGTGATGGCGGATCGTGGCGGCATTGGCTTTGTGGGGCGCTGGCTGGCGCGCACCAATGATGTGAACCTGCTAACCATCCGCGAGAGCTGTGGGCTGCTGTCTCCGCCCACTGATTTCCGCATGAAAATAGAAGGGTATGCCCTTTCTCGCCGCCTGTATGCCTATACGCGGCCAGAGGCGCTCAACCCTGAAGCACAGGCCTTTTTGGACTGGACGCTGACAAAAGAAGCACAGATATTTGTGAAGGAAAGCAACTTTATTGACCGTGATCTTGAGCGGATGCGCCTTGAAGATATGGGCATGATGCTCATTCATACGGCAGCGGTGGAGCCTGATTTCAACGGGCCGCAATACTCGGATATGATGCGCGAGCTGCGTGCGGCTGACCGGTTGAGTATTTCCTTTCGCTTTAACCTCGGATCGAGCAATTTGGATGTCGAGTCTATCCGTAACATCCAGGAGCTTGCCACCCGCATGGATGAGGGCGAATTTGAAGGGCTTGAGGTTTTGCTAGTCGGGTTTGCGGATTCGATAGGCAATCGGGTGCGCAACACAGGATTGGCGCAAAGCCGGGCCAATGCGGTGCGGGGAATTTTAACGCAAACCTTGCTGCCTCAAACAGTAAACGAGCTTCGGCTGATTCCGCTAAGCTATGGGGAGCTTCTGCCGCTGTCGTGTAATGATGAAGAGGTAGGGCGGGCCAGAAACCGGCGTGTGGAAGTGTGGCTGCGCTTGCCCGATGGTAGGTGAACTAGGTTTTTTTTATTAGTAGGGCATCATAGAGCTGGGCCTCGGGGGCATTTTTGCCCCCTCCGCTGTGCGTGTGCAGGCAATGTGCAGGTAAATAGTGGCCACGGTCATAATATTAGATTTGTTGAGTGCTTGAAATTCGAAAAATACTTGCCAACTTGTCAGAGTATGCTATAGCCCCCATCAGGATTTACCGGAGGCGCTGCCTTGCGGGCGGATTTTGTTTTCTATCGGAAGATTTGGCCGCAAGCCAATGATCCCTTATAACCCGAGCGGCTTATCGCTCACTTGCAAAAGGATAAAACCATGAGCGACATTTCAGATCGCCTGAAAAAAATTGTAGTCGAGCATCTCAGTGTAGAAGAAGACAAAGTTGTTGAATCTGCTTCTTTCATAGATGATCTGGGCGCTGACAGCCTTGATACTGTTGAGCTGGTTATGGCCTTTGAAGAGGAATTCGGCATCGAAATCCCTGACGATGCTGCCGAAAATATCCAGAGTTTTGGCGATGCGGTCAAATACATCACCGAAAATACCTGATTTTCCGGTTTTTGATGTTAAGCAGCATCCAGCGTGGCTGGGTGCTGTTTTTTTATGAAGAACAGGTGCCGAATGCTAAATCGTTTTTTGGCGCGATATCAGCTGGCGAGATCGAGATGCGCTGATCGAGAACCTCTTGCCCTTGGATATCGGACTGGGGTAAACTCCCCATAATTGAATTTATCGAGGGCAAAAATATGCGTCGAGTAGTTGTGACCGGCTTGGGAATGGTTAGCCCCTTGGCGGACGGGGTGGAAGAAACGTGGAAGCGTCTGCTGGCGGGGCAATCCGGCGCAGGGCCGATCACCCATTTTGATACTGAAGGTTATGCCGCCACCTATGCGTGTGAAGTGCCCTATGGTGACGGGGCAGACGGCACCTTTAATCCCGACAATTACATGGCCCCGAAAGACCAGCGCAAGGTGGATACTTTTATTCTGTTTGCCATGGCTGCGGCGCAGCAGGCGGTAGAAGATTCCGGCTGGGTGGCAGAGGGTGAAGAGGCGCAGTTTCGCACGGGTGTAATGATCGGTTCGGGAATCGGTGGGCTAAGCCTGATCGAAAAAACCACGCGATTGCTGGCTGAAAAAGGGCCACGGCGGGTGTCGCCGTTTTTCATTCCCGGCTCGCTGATCAATCTTTGTTCGGGGCAGGTTTCCATTCGCTATGGTTTCAAGGGGCCAAATCACTCGGTGGTTACGGCCTGTTCTACTGGCGCCCATGCCATAGGTGATGCGGCGCGCCTGATTATGCTGGATGACGCCGATGTCATGGTAGCAGGCGGAGCAGAGGCGGCGATTTGTGGTATAGGCATTGCCGGGTTTAGTGCAATGAAAGCGCTTTCTACCAAGCGCACCGATGACCCGACCAAGGCCAGCCGCCCCTATGATGCGGATCGTGACGGCTTTGTAATGGGTGAGGGTGCCGGGGTTGTTGTGCTTGAGGAGCTGGAACATGCGCGCGCGCGTGGTGCCACGATTTATGCCGAGGTCGTCGGTTACGGGCTTTCGGGGGATGCTTACCATATTACCGCACCTTCGCCTGATGGCGATGGCGGGTATCGTTCTATGAAAATGGCGCTGAAGCGGGCAGATCTGAAGCCCGGGGATGTCGATTATGTCAACGCCCACGGGACATCAACCATGGCTGACACGATCGAGCTGGGGGCGGTAACCCGCCTGCTTGGCGAGGATAGCACAGTAACAATGTCTTCCACCAAATCCTCGATCGGGCATTTGCTCGGGGCGGCTGGCGCGGTCGAATCTATTTTTTCCATCTTGGCGATCCGCGACCAGATCGCGCCGCCGACGATCAACCTTGATAACCCCGATGTCGACAGCCCGCTTGACCTTGCCCCGAACAAGGCCGTGAAGCGCAAAATCGATGTGGCGCTAAGCAATTCTTTTGGCTTTGGCGGTACCAATGCGTCGGTAATTTTCAAGAAGGTGGATGACTAGATGCGCAAAGCTATAGCCGCGAACGCGCTAACATTTATTATATTGGCGCTGGTCGGTTTGGGTGCGGTTATCGGCTGGGGGCGTGCGCAGTTTTATGCGCCGGGACCTCTGGCAGAGCCTGTTTTTATCGAGGTAGCGCAAGGGGATACCTTGAACAAGGTAACACCGAAGCTTGTTGAAAGCGGGGCGGTTGATGACCCGCAGATATTCCGGCTCGGGGCGCGTTATACCGAGTTGGGAAGCCAGCTCAAGTTTGGCGAATACGAAATTCCGGCCGGGGCGAGCATGTTTGATGTGCTGACGATTCTGGCCTCCGGCCGCTCTGTGCAATATAAGGTGACGGCTCCGGAAGGGCTGACAAGCTTCGAGATTGTGCAATTGCTGCTGGCTAGCGAGGAGCTGACTGGTGAAATTGCCGATATCCCGCCGGAAGGTGCGCTGGCACCCGATACATACCTTTTTGGACGGGGGGCGACACGGGCGTCTATCATCGAGGATATGACAGAAGCGCAGGCAAAAATACTGGAAAATGCCTGGGCATTGCGGGCAACAGACCTGCCGATTGAAACTCCAGAAGAATTGCTGATTTTGGCTTCGATTATTGAAAAAGAAACCGGCCAACCCGATGAGCGTGGACTGGTGGCGGGGGTGTTTGTTAACCGGTTGCGCCAAGGCATGCGCCTGCAAACCGATCCTACGGTGATATATGGCATCACGCTGGGGCGGGAGATATTGGGGCGTGGGCTGCGAGTGAGCGAGCTGCGCGCCGAAACCCCTTATAATACCTATGTAATTCCTGCACTGCCGCCAACACCGATTGCCAACCCCGGTAAGGCCTCTATCGAGGCAGCGGCGAATCCCGACCCTACGGATTATATCTTTTTTGTGGCGGATGGCACGGGTGGCCACGCTTTTGCGGTGACTCTGGACGAGCATAACCGGAATGTAGCTAAGTGGCGGGCATTGGGAAATTAGCCTTGTAATCAATGACTTGTAAGTAGATTGATGCGAGGTGTTGCGCAGCGCGCGCATGCCACGCGGGCAAAAACCTTGACTTTGCGAACGGTTGCGGGTATAACTCTAGGCAAGCTGGAAGAAATGGGCGAGCGGATCATCGAAAGGTGGGCCGCTCTTTTCGTTTCTGCCCCGTTACGGAGCAGGTGAAGGCTGAATACATGACATTGAAATCATCCAAGGCTGGCAAGACCGGCAAGGATACCCTGCGCTCGGCGCGGTTTTTATACCGGCGGTTGGCACGGGGGCTAGAGGTGTTGATTGAGCGTATGGAAGGCGGGCTGGTGTCTGAGGACGCAGCGTCTGTCCAGAAGCAATTAACATCACATTTCAAAACCCTACAGCAAATTGTTGATATAGAGGTGGCGCTTGGAAAACGTGAAAAACAAGGCGGCGGGGAAACCGCACTCGACCTTGACGCAGCAAGACGCGAGATCTGTGATCGACTACTTAAGCGGGCTAAAGCCGAACGCACTGAATGAGGCGCTGGATGGTTTGAGCGATAACGCGCTGGTGTCCCTTCCATGGCTCTTTGAGCTTTGGGCCCTGGAAGGGCATCAGCTTCCGCCTGAGGGGGATTGGACGACATGGGTGATTTTGGGTGGCCGGGGAGCTGGCAAAACCCGCGCCGGGGCTGAGTGGGTTCGCGCGCAAGTAGAGGGTGCGCGGCCACAGGATAAGGGGCGGTGTCGCCGGGTTGCATTGGTTGGCGAGACGATTGAGCAGTGCCGCGAGGTGATGGTTTTTGGCGAGAGCGGGATTTTGGCCTGCTCGCCACCGGATCGTCGGCCAAAGTGGGAGGCCACGCGCCGGCGGCTTTTATGGCCCAACGGTGCGGTTGCCGAGCTTTATTCGGCCTTTGACCCCGAGCGGTTGCGCGGGCCGCAATTTGATGCGGCTTGGGTTGACGAGCTGGCCAAGTGGAAAAAAGGGCGCGAGGCGTGGGATATGCTGCAATTTGCGCTGCGGTTGGGGGAAAGCCCCCGGCAGGTGGTGACGACAACACCAAAGAACAATCCGCTGTTGCGGGAGATTCTGGACGAGGTGACGACGATAAAAACCTCGGCGGCGACCAGCGTTAACCGTGCCAATCTGGCGGCGTCGTTTCTGCGCTATGTGACCGCAAAATACAAAGACACAAGGCTGGGGCGGCAAGAGCTGGAAGGCGAATTATTGATGTCCGAGGAGGGCGCGCTATGGCGGCATGAGGATATCAAACGTGGAGAATCTGGTGATTTTAGCCGGATCGTGGTGGCGGTGGACCCGCCGGTGACGAGCGGCGCGAAGGCTGACCGTTGCGGGATCGTGGTGGCGGGGGTGTTCACCGACGGGCCGCCGGTGAACTGGCGGGCGGTGGTATTAAAAGATGCTTCTGTGCAGGGGGCCAGTCCGCAAGGCTGGGCGGCGCGGGCGGTTGAGGTGTTTCATTCTTTCAAGGCGGACCGGCTGGTGGCCGAGGTAAATCAGGGCGGTGAGCTGGTCGAAAGCCTGATCCGGCAGATCGACCCTTTGGTGCCATACCGTGCGGTGCGGGCTTCGCGCGGCAAGATTGCGCGGGCCGAGCCGGTGGCGGCACTTTACGAGCAGGGGCGGGTGGCGCATTTGCCGGGCATGGCCGCGCTGGAAGACCAGATGTGCCTGATGACCGGCGCTGGCTTTAAGGGTGCTGGCAGCCCCGACAGGGTGGATGCGCTGGTCTGGGCGATAACGGATTTGATGATTGATCCGGCGGCCAGGTTTTTGGCGCCACGGGTGCGCGGGCTTTAGATTGGTGGGGCTAAACCCCCACTCTACATTCGGATTTTTAGGCGACCGGATGTGACTACTAAACTAGTCTAGTAGTCACATCCGGTCGCGATGTTTGCAACAATATGGGGGCTTAACTTTATGGTTTTGCAGCTTTTCAGGGCGTCTAAGGGCGTGGAAGAAAGAAAGTACAGCGCGGTTTCCGGGGTTGTGTCGTTTCAGGGCGCGGGGCGGGCTACGTGGTCGGGGCGTGATAGCGCCAGTCTGGCGCGCAACGGGTTTATCGGTAATCCGGTTGGCTTTCGCTGTGTGAAAATGATCGCGGAAGCGGCGGCGGATGTCGGGCTGGTTTTAGCCGATGGCGAGCGCCGCTACGAGACTCATCCGATGCTTTCTTTGTTGGCGCGGCCCAATCAGGCCGAGGGGCGGGCCGACCTGCTGGAGGCGCTTTTTGGCCAGCTTTTGCTGTCTGGCGATGGTTACCTTGAGGCTGCCGGGCTGGATGAAGCCGGCCTGCCGCAAGAGCTGTTTGTGCTGCGTTCTGATCGGATGCGGGTGGTGCCGGGGGCTGATGGCTGGCCGGTGGCCTATGAATACGCGGTCGGGGCCAAAAAGCACCGGTTTGATATGCGGGATGAGGTGAAGCCGGTTTTGCATATCAAGTTTTTCCATCCGTCAGACGACCATTACGGGCTGGCCCCGATGGAGGCGGCACTTAAGGCGCTGGATGTGCATAATTCGGCTAGTGCTTGGTCTAAATCACTTTTAGACAATGCCGCGCGCCCTTCGGGTGCGATTGTTTATAAGGGTGCAGACGGCATGGGTAGCATGGCCGAGGACCAGTATGAGCGTCTGGTATCTGAAATGGAAAGTCATCATCAGGGTGCGCGCAATGCCGGTCGCCCGATGCTGCTTGAGGGCGGACTGGATTGGAAACCGATGGGGTTTAGCCCCTCGGATATGGAGTTTCAGAAAACCAAAGAGAGTGCGGCGCGCGAGATTGCGCTGGCTTTCGGGGTGCCGCCGATGTTGCTCGGCCTGCCGGGCGATGCGGCTTATGCCAATTATGCCGAGGCGAACCGCGCGTTTTACCGCCAGACCGTGCTGCCTTTGGTTGGCAAGGTTATGGGTGCGCTTGGCAACTGGTTGTCGGATTATTACGGCGCGGCGATCAGCTTGAAGCCGGATATGGATAGCGTGCCGGCGCTAAGTATTGAGCGCGAATCCCAATGGCGGCGGGTGGCCAATGCCGACTTTCTGACCGTGGCGGAGAAACGGGCCATGCTTGGCCTGCCGGTGGTGATGGATGAGTAAGCGGCAAGGGGGTGGCTCGCGCTATCTTTATGAGCCGTTTGACGCCGCGCAGGCGCGGATTGATACCCATGAGCGGGTGACAAACGAGCGCTGGAAGGGGCTGGAGCGGCGGCTGAACACCATAGAAACCATGCTTGAGCGGCTTGAGCGCCGCATGTGGCTGGCGGTTTATGGCGCGGCAAGCCTGTTTTTGGCCAATGTCGCGTTGGCGTTTTTCGAGCGCGGGTGATGGTGGGCTGAAGCCTGCTCTACGATTTCAAAACATTGAAAGGGAATGGAATGAAGTATTCTCCACTCATAGGCCTTGCCTACGAGACCAAATTTTGTGCGCTGGAGGAAACGGCGCTGAATGGCGCGGTGATCAGCGGCTATGCCAGCTTGTTTGGCGCCTCTGATCAGGGGGGCGATGTGGTGCAGCCCGGGGCCTATAAGGCCAGCTTGGCCCGCCTGAACGCTCGTGGTGGCAAGGTGAAAATGCTGTGGCAGCATGATGCGACCCAGCCGATTGGGGTCTGGGACGAGATTGTCGAGGACACCAAGGGCCTGCGGGTATCTGGCCGGTTACTGACCGAGGTGCAGGCCGGGTTTGAAGCACAGGTTTTGCTGGAAGCGGGGGCGATTGACGGGCTGTCGATCGGCTATCGCACCAGGCGCAGCGAAAAGGCCGGCAATGGCCGGTTGCTGCATGAGATCGAGCTTTGGGAAGTGTCGCTCGTAACCTTCCCGATGCTGCAAGAGGCGCGTGTGCAGCCTTCCTCGGATGAGGAGGCGTTGGCGCAAAATCTGGCGGACACGTTTCGCGCCGCCAGAGACATGCTGGCGTAATGCCAGCTTCAACCAAATCGTTTCGATTAAAATTGAATCGGAAAACACTGCCTCTCGCTAACGCTCAAGCGCGTTTCCCGAGGCATTGTTTTTTGGGGAAAACCGAAACGCTATAGAGGAAAACCAATGGGTAATACCGAAACCAAGGCTCAAGGTCCGGCTGTGGAAGTGAAGGCTGCACTGCAAGGATTTTTGTCTGAATTCAATGGGTTCCAGTCGGAGCTTAAATCTAAACTTAAAGAACAGGAAAATCGTTTGAACATGCTTGACCGTAAATCTATCTCGACCTCCCGCCACGCCCTTTCAACGGCTGCCGATCTTGACATGCCCCACAAAAAGGCATTTTCGGCCTATCTGCGTTCGGGCGATGATGACGCGCTGCGCGGGTTGCCGATGGAAGAAAAGGCGCTTTCCACGGCTGTGTCGGCTGATGGCGGCTTTTTGGTAGATCCGCAAACTTCGGCCACCATTTCTTCAGTGCTACGCGGCGCGGCTTCTATTCGTGCCATTGCCAATGTGGTGCAGGTGGAAAGCACGGCCTATGATGTGCTGGTTGACCAGACCGATATTGGCGCTGGCTGGGCCTCTGAAACCGCCGCTACCGCCGAAACCGGCACACCGCAGATCGACCGTATTTCCATTCCGCTGCACGAGCTTTCGGCCCTGCCCAAAGCCAGCCAGCGCCTGCTGGACGATAGCGCGTTTGATGTCGAGGGCTGGCTTGCGGGCCGTATTGCCGACAAGTTCAGCCGCGCCGAAAGCCAGTCGTTTGTGTTGGGTGACGGCATTGACAAACCCACCGGCTTTTTGACCCACCCTGTGCTGGATAACGGTGTTTGGGCCTGGGGCAATCTGGGCTATGTGCCTACTGGTGCTGCGGGTGATTTCAACGGAGTTGATCCGGCTGATGCCATCGTTGATCTGGTTTATGCGCTCAATGCGCAGTACCGCGCCAATGCGAGCTTTGTGATGAATTCCAAAACCGCCGGTGCTGTGCGCAAGATGAAAGACGTCGATGGCCGTTTTCTTTGGTCTGATGGTCTCGCTGCTGGCGAACCCGCGCGCTTGATGGGCTATCCGGTGCTGATCGCCGAAGATATGCCCGATATTGCGGCTGATGCCATGGCTATCGCCTTTGGTGATTTTGGCGCTGGTTATACCGTGGCCGAGCGCCCTGATCTGCGCATTTTGCGCGATCCGTTCAGCGCCAAACCGCATGTGCTGTTTTATGCCACCAAGCGCGTGGGTGGTGATGTGAGCGATTTCGCCGCCATCAAGCTGCTGAAATTTGCGGTGGCCTAAGGCGTGAGCCTGGCCCTGCAATAGGTCGCCCTGTCGGGCGGCCGGCTTCCCCCGTGCTTCCGGTTTGATGTTCCTCCCTCCGTATGGGCGGCACGGGGGGATTTACCCTTAGAGCCGAGCCTAATTATGGCACTGGTTGGGCGGCTCTAAGTTGTTGATTTAACGCGCAATTTATTCCAAACCGGTTCTCACTTTTTGGATTGCGCCTATATGACTGGACCCAAATGCGCGGCACAATTTTAAAAGACCCGACCTCCGAGCTGGCCTTTACCATTGACTGGAGAGCGGAAGGGCTTTTGGCACAGGAACAGGTGGTTGATGACCTTGGCTGGACGGTTCAGCCGGTGGATGACAACCCGAATTGCCTGAGAATTACTGAACAAACGGTGCGGCATTGTTGCTCGCGCGTGGTGATGACCGGCGGATCGGAGGGGCAGGTTTACCTGCTGACCTGCACCGTGGGCACCACCAAAAAGCGGGTATTGAAACAGGCGGTGATCTTGCGGATCGCGGCGGCATCCATGAACGGAGATTTAGATGAATCTGACTGAAACAACAACGCTGATAGCGGCTGATTTTCCGATCCCCGCATTTGGCGACCACTTGCGGCTGGGCACCGGGTTTACCGATGACGGTGGCCAGGATGCCCTGTTGGAAAGCTGCCTGCGCGCCGCCATGGGCGCGATAGAGGCCCGCACCGGCAAGATATTGATCGCGCGCGGTTTTGACTGGCGCACCTATGTCTGGCGGCGCGATAACGGCGCGCAGGCGCTGCCGGTTTCGCCGGTAAATGCGATCACCCAGATGGTGGTTTTCCCGGTCAAAGGTCCGCCGACCTACATCAATTCGACCCTGTTCGCGCTGGTGCCCGATATGCAGCGACCCAAGGTAGTGCCCATTGGCGGCGATCTGCCCGAGATACCCGAATATGGCGCGGTGCAAATCAGCTTTAACGCTGGTTATGGCGCGTGGGCGGCGGTACCGGCGGCGCTGCAACAGGCGATGTTTTTGCTGGCTGCGAGCTATTACGAGCACCGTGATACCATGGTCAGCAACACAGGCCAGATGCCGTTTGGGGTGATGGCGCTGATCGCGCCTTTCCGGCGGGTGCGCCTTGGCGGTGCGCCATGAGTACCCCGCGCCTGAACCGCAAACTGGTGCTGGAAGAGCGCCAGAAACTGCCCGACGGCATGGGCGGCTTTTCCGAAAGCTGGGTCGCCAAGGGGGCGCTTTGGGCCTCGATCAACGCCGTTGGTGCGTCAGAGCAACTGCTGGCCGCGCGTGAGCTGCCGGTGATGAAGTTCAAAATCATTACCCGCGCCGCGCCTTTCGGGGCTGCATCGCGCCCGCGCCCCGAGCAGCGCTTTCGCGAGGGCGGGCGGCGCTTTGATATTCTGGCTGTGGGCGAATATGACCCCGCCGGCCAATACCTTGAAATCTGGGCAGAGGAGGGTCGACAATGAGTTATGCACAAAGTGCAGCCTTGCAAGCGGCTGCTTATACAGCCCTTTCCGACAATGCTGCGCTAATGGCACTGGTGGGCGGGGTCTATGATGCGCCGCCGGACGGCTTGGCGGGCGGCACCTATATCACGCTTGGTAACGAGGAAGCCCGCGACCGCTCCAGCGCCAGCCACAAAGGCAGCACGCTTGATTTCGAGGTTAATATCCACTCGGATTTTGCCGGTTTCAGCGCCGCCAAACAGGTCGCGGCCGAGGTGGTGGATACCCTTTCATGGGCTGATCTGCCGCTAAGCCGAGGCGCGTTGGTCAGCTTGCAGTTTTTGAAATCGAAAGCCCGCCGCGGCGCGGCCCCCGAAACCCGACGGATTGTGCTGGTTTTTCGCGCAATCCTTGATGATGGCACCCTATAAGGAAACATAAAAATGGCAGCTCAAAAAGGCAAAGACCTTCTGATAAAAATCGACATGACCGGTTCGGGGACGTTTCTAACGTTTGCCGGGCTGCGCGCATCGCGGATATCTTTCAACGCCGAAACCGTGGATATCACCAATATGGTCAGTGCGGGCGGCTGGCGCGAACTTTTGCCCAGCACCGGTGTGCGCTCGGCCAGCATTAGCGGCTCGGGGGTATTTCTGGACGATTTCACTGATGAACGCGCGCGGATGTATTTTTTCAATGCCGAGATCCCGCAATTTCAGGTGATTATCCCGAAACTGGGCACGCTTGAAGGCCCGTTTCAAATCACCGCGCTGGAATATGCCGGTAATTTTGATGGCGAGGCCACCTATGAAATCACCATGGCCTCGGGCGGCGAGCTGACCTTTGTATCGGATCTGGCATGAACCCCTATCGCGGCGATGTCGTGCTGGTGCTGGACGGTAAGGCGCAAACCATGCGCCTTACCCTTGGCGCGCTGGCCGAACTGGAGCAAGCGCTGGGAACGGATTCGCTGTTGGCGTTGGTCGAGCGGTTCGAGCGCGGGGCGTTCAGCTCGGGCGATTTGATTGCGCTGCTGCTGGCTGGTTTGCGTGGTGCGGGCTTGTCGATTGAGCGCGAAACGTTGCTGGCGGGGTCGATTGAGGGCGGGCCGATGGCGGCGGCCAAGGCCGGTGCGCTGTTGCTGAAACGCGCCTTTAGCGTGGCCGATGAAGCGGTTTGACTGGCCCGCGCTGATGCGGCTCGGGCTGGGGCAGCTTCGCCTTACACCTGCGCAGTTCTGGGCGCTGACTCCGGCTGAGCTGGCGCTGATGGCCGGGCTTGACGGTGCGCGGGCGATGGACCGCTCGGGCCTGGCCGAGCTGATGGCGAAATATCCTGACAAAGAGGAATAATTATGGCTGACATAACAGCAGATTTGGAAAACCTTGATCTGGCTCTGGGTGATCTTGAAAGTAGTATTGCCGGCACGCAGGCGGTGACGGCTGCCTTCAAGACCGAGCTGGCGGGGGTGAATACGGTAATGGCTGCAACCAGCGCGCAGGCTACCGGCTTTCAGCGTTCGGTCGGCACCAGCTTGCGCGGTGCGTTTGATGCGCTGGTGTTTGATGGCGGTCGGCTGACCGATGTGTTGCGCGGGTTGTCGCTTTCGATTGCTGATTCAGCACTTGATTCGGTGCTGAAGCCGGTGACGAGCCAATTGGGAAACCTGATCGGCGGCGGCTTGCAAAACCTGATTTCGGGTATCTTGCCGTTTGAAAACGGCGCGGCCTTTTCCAGCGGGCGGGTGCAGGCCTTTGCCAAAGGCGGGGTGGTTTCACAGGCCACCAGCTTTCCGATGCGCGGCGGCACGGGGCTGATGGGCGAGGCCGGGCCAGAGGCGATCATGCCGCTGGCGCGTGGTGCCGACGGCAAGCTCGGGGTGCGCGGGGGTGGTGGTGGCACGGTGAATGTGACGATGAATATTTCAACGCCGGATGTTGCCGGCTTTCAGCGCTCACGCGCTCAGATCGCAGCGCAATACCAGCGGGCTTTGGCGCGCGGTCAGCGTAATCTTTAATTTCTGATACGGGAGGTGGATATGGATTTTCACGAGGTTCGGTTTCCGACGGCATTGTCGTTCGGGTCAGCGGGTGGGCCAGAGCGGCGCACCGAAATTGTAAGCCTTTCCAACGGGTTCGAGGAGAGGAATTCGCCGTGGGCGCAATCTCGCCGCCGCTATGATGCGGGGCTTGGCATGCAGTCTCTGGATGACCTGTCAGAGGTGTTCGCATTTTTCGAGGCCCGCCGCGGCCAGCTTTTCGGGTTTCGCTGGAAAGACTGGACCGACTTCAAATCCTGCCTGCCGTCAGAAAGCTTTGGCCCGCGTGACCAGCGCTTTGGCACCGGTGATGGCGCACAAAAAGTGTTTCCGCTGATCAAAAACTACCGCTCGGGTGATTTTGTCTATGAACGGGTGATTTCCAAGCCGCTTGCAGGTCGTGTTGCGGTGGCGCTGGCGGGCGATGTGCTGCAAGAGGGCGTGCATTATGATGTGGATTACACCACCGGTTTGCTGAGTTTTTATGTGCCGCCGCCGCTTGACGCGATCCTGACCGCGGGGTTCGAGTTTGACGTGCCGGCGCGCTTTGACACTGACCGGATCGAGGCCAGTTCGGGTGCGTTCGCGGCTGGTGAAATTCCGTCTATTCCGGTGGTGGAGGTGCGGGTCTGATGCAGGTTTCAACCGAATTTCAGGCGCTGCTGGATAGCGGCGCCACCACCATTTGCCGCTGCTGGCAGGTGCTGCGCACAGATGGGGTACGGTTTGGTTTTACCGACCATGACCGCGATCTGGCCTTCGATGGGCAGGTGTTTTTGGCAGGCACGGGCATGGATGCCTCGGCGCTCGAAACCAGTACGGGCTTAAGCGTCGATAATGGTCAGGCGGCGGGGGCGCTAAGTGCGGCGGGACTGACCGATGCCGATATTCTGGCGGGCCGGTTTGACCGTGCCGATGTTGTGCAATGGCTGGTGAACTGGGCTGACGTTGCGGTGCGCGAGCTGGTGTTTCGCGGCACCATGGGCGAGATCAGACGCGGAAGTGCGGCTTTCGAGGTCGAGCTGCGATCCTTGAGCGAGGGGCTGAACAAGCCGCTTGGCCGTGGCTATGTGCCGGGTTGTGATGCCACGCTCGGTGACGGGCGCTGCGGGGTTGATCTGGCCATTGCGGGACGGGTTGAAAGCGTTGCAGTGCTGGCGATCAGCAATGCACGGCGGCTTCAGGTTAGCGCAGTGCCAAGCGCCGATAGTGGCTGGTTTGCCAGCGGGCAAATGTGCTGGCTGAGCGGGGCCAATGCCGGTGTTGTTTCGGTCATCAAGATCGATGCCGGCACGCCGGAGCTGCGCGACATCGAGCTGTGGGAAGAACTGCGCGCACCGGTGGTGGTGGGCGATACCGCCGAGCTGGTGGTCGGCTGTGATAAGCGCGCCGAGACCTGCCAGAAAAAATTCAATAATTTCCTGAATTTTCGTGGATTTCCGAACATCCCGGGTGAAGACTGGGTGACCGACTTTCCGCGTAGTGACGGGGCGAATAATGGCGGGAGCCTGTTTAGTGGCTAAGCGTGTAGTGGTATTGGCGCGCGGCTGGATCGGCACGCCCTACGAGCATCAGGCCAGTTGCAAGGGAGCGGGGGCAGATTGCCTTGGTCTGTTGCGCGGTGTCTGGCGCGAATTGCACGGCACCGAGCCAGAGCGGCCCGGCCCCTATACGCCTGACTGGGCCGAGACCGACGGGGTCGAGCGGCTATTGCCTGCCGCCCGCCGGCATATGGTGGCGGTTTCGGTCGCGATGCCGGGGGATGTGCTGCTGTTTCGCATGGGGCGTGGCGTGGTGAAGCATGTGGCGATCCTGTCGGATGATACGCCGGGCGCAGAGAAAATAATTCATGCCTATGCGGCACATGGTGTGGTTGAAAGCCCGCTGACCCCTGCATGGGCACGGCGAATTGCCGGTAAATTTCGAATTCCTGTGAGGAGAGCTTAGATGGCGACGATAATATTGGCGGCGGCGGGTGGCGCAATCGGCAGCGCGATTGGTGGCTCTGTTTTGGGTTTGGGCGTGGCGGTAATAGGCCGCGCGATTGGCGGCACCATTGGCAATATCATTGATCAGGGGTTGCTTGGTGGCTCGGCGCCGGTCGAGCAGGGGCGGGTGGATGCATTGCGCCTTCAGGGTGCAGCCGAGGGGCAGCCGGTGCCACAGGTATACGGCGCGATGCGGGTTGGCGGGCAACTGATATGGGCCAGTCGGTTTTTGGAAAATGTCGCCACTGGCGGGTCTGGCAAGGGGTTTGGCCCCAAAACCCGTGATTTCAGCTATTCGGTCAGCCTGGCGATCGCGCTCGGTGAGGGCGAAATCACTCGCGTTGGTCGCATTTGGGCCGATGGCAAGCGGCTGGATATGTCGGGTATTAATATTCGCGTGCATACCGGCAGCCAGACCCAAATGCCCGACCCCGCGATTGTGGCGGTCGAGGGTGATGCGCCGGCTTACCGCGGCGTGGCCTATGTGGTGTTCGAGGATCTCGATATTACCCAATTCGGCAATCGCGTGCCGCAGTTCAATTTCGAGGTCATTCGCGCGCGGGCTGATTCAGCCGCTGACCTTGTGCGTGCGGTGGCGCTTATTCCCGGCTCTGGCGAATATGCGCTGGCCACCGAGCCGGTGCATTATAGCGAGGGCAAAGGCGAGAACCGCGCCGCCAATACCAATAACGATGCGGGGCTGACCGACCTTGAGGTCTCGCTCGAGCAAATGGCGGGTGATCTGCCCAATTGCGAAAGCGTGTCGCTGGTGGTCAGCTGGTTTGGCGATGATCTACGCTGTGGCTCTTGCAGCATTGCGCCCAAGGTCGAGCAGGCCGAAGTCGATGGCACCCCGATGCCGTGGCAGGTCAGCGGTGCGGGGCGCGCATTGGTGCCACTGGTGAGCCGCGATGCTGATAACCGCCCGAATTTTGGCGGCACCCCGTGTGACCAATCGGTGCTGCAAAGCATTGCCGCGATCAAGGCGCAGGGGAAGGCGGTTATGTTTTATCCGTTTATCCTGATGGATATTCCATCGGGCAACGGCCTGCCTGACCCCTACGGTAGCGCCGAGCAGGTGGCGTTTCCGTGGCGCGGGAGGATCACGGCTTCGTTGGCCCCGAACCAAGCCGGCACGCCTGATAAAACTGCCGCAATCAATGCCGAGGTTGTGGCATTTTTTGGCACTGCGGGGGTGGATGATTTTGCGCCTGCGGGCGTGGGTGTGGCTTATAGTGGTCCCAATGAGTGGTCATATCGCCGCTTCGTTTTGCATTACGCGCATCTTTGCGCGCTGTCGGGCGGGGTCGACTCGTTTTGTATCGGGTCCGAGCTGCGCGGGTTGACCCGGCTGCGTGCGGGGCCGGAAATATTTCCGGTGGTGGCGGCGCTAAAGGCGCTGGCCGCCGATGTTGCCGCTATTTTGCCGAGCGCTAAAATCGGCTATGCCGCTGATTGGTCAGAATATTTCGGCTATCACCCGCAGGATGGCTCCGGCGATCTGCTGTTTCACCTTGATGCGCTTTGGGCGGATGACAATATCGACTTTATCGGCATCGACAACTACATGCCGTTATCGGATTGGCGCGAGGGCGAAAACCACGCCGATGCCGGCCATGGCTCGGTCTATGATCTTGATTACCTGAAGGGCAATATCGCCGGTGGCGAGGGCTATGACTGGTATTATGCCAATAGCGATGCTCGCGCGCTACAGGTGCGCACCCCGATTACCGATGGCGCTTATAACGAGGCCTGGGTGTATCGCTATAAAGATATTTCTAGCTGGTGGCGCAAGGGCCACCGCAACCGCATTGGCGGGGTGCAAAACAGCGTCTATACCGACTGGCTACCGCAAAGCAAGCCGATCTGGTTTACCGAAATCGGCTGCCCCGCGATCGACAAGGGCACCAACCAGCCCAACGTGTTTCTTGACCCGAAATCCGCTGAATCCCAGGCGCCGTATTTCAGTAATGGCGGGCGTGATGATTTTATTCAGGTGCAGTATTTGCGCGCACTTTCCGGCTATTGGGGAGATGCGGCCAACAACCCGCAATCGATCGAATATGACGGGCCGATGGTCGAGATGGGGCGCGCCCATGTCTGGGCGTGGGATGCACGGCCTTGGCCTGATTTTCCGATGCGCGGCAGTGTGTGGTCCGATGGTGCAAACTACGGGCGTGGGCATTGGATATCGGGGCGACTTACGGCTGCGCCGCTGGATGGTGTGGTGCGCGATATCTGTGCCCGCAGTGGTGTGAGTGCGGTTGATACGGATCAGTTGTATGGTGTGGTGTCAGGGGCGTTGATGGCGCGTAACGAGACCGCGCGCCAATCGGTGCAGCCCTTGATGTTGGCCTACGGGTTCGAGAGCTTTGAGGTGGGGGGCAAGATTGTTTTTCGTACGCTTGACGGGCGGGTAAAGGCGGCGTTGGGCGCGGATGATTATGCGATTGAGGGCAATGATGATGCCCCGCTTAGCTTGACCCGTGCCCCCGAAAGCGAAACCGCAGGGCGGGTGCGTATTAGCTATGTCGAACCGATGAACGACTTCCAAAGGGGTGCGGCAGAGGCGGCCTTTCCCGACAAGGGCACGGTGCGGATCGGTAGTGCAGATTTGCCGTTGGCATTATCGTCAGGGCAGGCGCAAGCGGTGGCGGCGCGGTGGTTGGCCGAAGCGCGCATTGCGCGTGACGGGGTTGAGTTTGTGCTACCGCCCAGCCGTTTGGGCTTGTCCGCGGGGGATGTGGTGGCGCTTGATGATAGCGGTATAGAAACCCGCTATCGTATTGACAGGGTAGAGGATTTTGGCTTGCGAAAGGTGAGCGCAACGCGGGTGGAGCCGGGGGTTTACCGCCCTGCTTTGGCCGAGGACCGATTGTATAACCGTGGTGTGCCCATATCGGCTGGGCCGGTTTATGCCGAATTCATGGATCTACCTTTGCTGCGCGGCAGCGAGATACCGCATGCACCAACGGTGGCGGTTACCGCCACCCCGTGGCCGGGTGAGGCGGCGGTGTTTTCAGCTTCGTCCGATGCTGGCTATCTGCTGGAGGGGCTGGTCGTGCGCAAAGCTACCATGGGTGTGCTGCGCGACGATCTACTCCGCGCGATACCGGCGATCTGGAGCGAGGCTGAAGTGCGGGTGCGGGTATCGGGCGGCGCATTACAAAGTCGCGGGGCGCTAGAGGTGCTGGGCGGGGCCAATTTGGCGGCGCTGCGTACCGGTGGCGGTGATTGGGAGGTATTCCAGTTTCGTGATGCCGAGCTGCTGGCGCCCGGTGAATATCGCCTGAAGGGCTTGTTGCGCGGGCAGGCGGGTACGGATGGTGTTATGCCTGATATCTGGCCCGCTGGCAGTGATTTTGTGTTGCTTGACGGGGCACAGGTGCAGCTTGATGTGCCGGCTTCAAGGCGGGGTTTGCCGCGCCATTACCGGATAGGACCAGCCAGTCTTGGCTATGACAGTCCGCGCTATGTGCACTCGATCAAGACATTTGAGGGGGTGGGATTGCGACCCTATATGCCCGCGCACTTAAAGGTCAGCGGTAGCGGTGATCTGGTTTTAGGCTGGGTGCGGCGCACCAGAATAGACGGCGACAGCTGGGCAGGGCCAGAGGTGCCGCTTGGAGAAGAGAGCGAGGCTTACCGGCTGCGGGTGGTAAAGAACGGTGCTGTTTTACGCGAGGAAACGCTGGTCGTGGCGGGCTGGACATATAGCGCTGCCAATCAGGAAAGTGACGGGGCTGCAGCGCCGTTTGATATAGAAGTAGCCCAAATTTCAACAACTTATGGGGCTGGCCCCGATGCGAGGATAACCATAAATGGCTGAGACATATAATTTTGAGATGCCGCTGCTGGATGCGGCACAAGCACAAAAGCATGTGACCGTGAACGAGGCCGTTGCGCGCGCTGACGCAGTGGCGCAAATGCGGCTGGTGGCACGGGGGGTGAGCGTGCCGCCAGTGGCGATCAACGGTGCGGCATATGCGGTGGGCACGGGTGCCACCGGTGACTGGGCGGGGCAGGGTGGAAATATTGCCATTCGATCCAACGGCGGATGGGTGTTTTTAACTCCTAAAGCTGGTTGGCGGGGCTGGGACGAGACGACCGGAGAAGCGGTGACCTATGATGGCACTGACTGGCAAAGCGATGCAGTCGTGGTCAGCACGGGCGGGTCTGGAACCAGCTGGCGCATTGCCGAGATCGACCATGTGATTGTGGCGGGGTCGACCTCGACTACGGTTAATGTGATTCCGAACAATGCGCAGGTGATCGGGGTGACGGGGCGGGTGATTTCGGCGATTGATGGTGCCGGTATTGCCAGTTGGAAGCTCGGTGTGCCCGGCGCGGATAACCGCTATGGCTATGGGCTGGGGTTGGCGCTGAATTCGTGGGTCAGGGGGGTGAGCGGGCAGCCGCTGACCTACTATGCCGACACGCCGCTGTTGCTGAGTGCGGATGCCGGCACTTTTAGCGCCGGATTGGTGCGTCTGGCGGTGCACTATCTGGAACTGACGGTGCCACGCGCGGTTTAAGCAGGGCTTCAAGTAGGTATACAAGATCGTTTTTCGGGTCCGGGAGGCCTTGTTTTTGTAGGGTTTTCAGCCCGATTAGGGCACTATAAAGCAGGCGGGCCGATTGGCTTGCCTGCGTTTTTTTTTGCCCGCAGCTCTCGAAAAGGCTGGCGGTAAAAACAAGACGTTTTAGATCTACTTCAGAAACCGCGTTGGCGATGGATGGCTCGTATCTGGCCCAGTCGCGGATGGCTGATTCGCTGGCGGAGCCGCCGTAGCGGGTATCTGGAAGCTTGGTGGAGGCATGGGCAAGGTGGTGCAGTTTTTGCTTTGGGTTGCTGGTTCCGGCTTCGATTTGGATGATGATATCTGCCGTGGCGGCTCGTTGCCAATGCTGGATCATCGCCGATTTGAAGTCTTCTATATCTTTGAAGTGCCAGTAAAAAGAACCTTTGCTGACCTTGAGGGATTTTGCGAGTGGTTCGGCCTTTAGAGTGGAGGGCCCCTGTTGGGTGAGGGCGCGAAAACCGGTTTGTATCCAGTCGAGTCTCGAGAGCTTTTTCTTCATGCCATACGGTAGCGTATTGACATGCTTTGTGCAAGCTGCAAGAACATACGAAACCGTATGGAGGGTGGGGTATGAATTTTTGGTATTTGGCGGCAACAGTGCTGACTATTGTGACAATCGGGGCGCATGTGATCGGGGGAGGGCCCGAGATACATAAGCCGGTTCTGGAAAGCGAGCTTGCGAAAGATGTCAAGGCGGTCGTGTCGGTTATATGGCATGCAATAACCGCGATACTGGTCTTAAGCGCCATCTGGATGGGCTTGGCGGCTATGGGTCGAGGTAGTGGCGCTGTGCCATATATCGCGGCGCAGTTTTTTGCTTTTTCGGGCTTGTTTATGCTTTATGGTGCGCTTCGACTTGGCTCGCCGTTTATCTTTCCGCAAGTCTATATTTTCTTGATTTTGGGCCTTTTGGCAGGGGTCGGATATTGGCGAGGACTACAGGTATGATTGTGGAAGGTGCATGTTGGCGACCCTTGGCGAGACCTTCCATCAGGTTTTGGGGCTTGGGGCGGCATCTTCCGTAGAGAGGCGCTGTGCGGTGTATTTGAGCGAATATTTCAAGCGACCTCGGCAGATGCCGGGTTTGAATGTCTCCATTCCAAATCACCAATTGAAACCCGCCCTGCCTTTCGGCTACCCTTCAGCCACACGCCTGACATGTAACGGGCGGCAATCAGGGGCGCATATTGGACCAATCCTCATTCATGATCGACACACTGATCTTTCTACTTTCGGCTATCATCGTTGTGCCGTTATTCCAGCGGTTTCGTTCTAGCCCCATTCTTGGTTATCTCGCTGCCGGTATCCTGATCGGGCCAAATGCCCTCGGGTTGGTCGAGGATTCAGACACGGTCCACACCCTCGCCGAATTCGGGGTGGTGTTTTTGCTGTTCATGATTGGCCTTGAGCTTTCCTTCAGCCGCCTGCGCACGCTTGGTAAAAAGGTGTTCGGGCTAGGCTCGCTTCAGGTCGGGGTTACGGGATTGCTGATTGGCGGGGTAGTCTGGCAGCTCGGGCTGGGGCTGGAAGCCGCCGCGATCATCGGGCCGGGGCTGGCGCTTTCTTCCACCGCGTTTGTGCTTCAGCTGCTTACCGAGCGCGGCGAGCGTGCCACGCCTTACGGGTTAAGCACATTTTCCATTCTGTTGTTGCAGGATTTTGCGGTGGTGCCGCTATTGATTTTTGTCACTCTGCTTGGCAGCGAAGGCTCCTCTTTTGTCGAGGCCTTCGGCATGGCCGTGCTTAAAGGCGGGGCCGCACTACTGCTGGTGATCCTGTTTGGTCGCTACCTGCTCAAACCGCTCTACCGGATGATCGCTGCCATGCGCAGCACCGAGCTTTTTGTCTCGACCACCTTGCTGATGATCCTTGGCACCGGCTGGCTGATGACCCTGGCCGGCCTGTCGATGGAGTTGGGCGCCCTGCTTGCCGGCCTGCTGCTTTCCGAAACCGAATACCGCCACCAGATCGAAGCGGATATAAAGCCTTTTCGCGGTATCCTGCTCGGGTTGTTTTTCATGACCATCGGCATGGCGATCGACCTTGGCTTCATCTTCGAGCAATTTTCCACCATCGCCCTGATCGTTTTGGCCCTGATGGCAGGGAAAATCATCGTCACTACCCTGCTTTGCCTGCTGGTTCGCCTGCCCGCCGATACCGCCATTCGCACCGGTTTTGCGCTCTCGCAGGGCGGCGAATTCGGCTTTGTGCTTTTTGGCGCCGCGTTGGCGCTCGGCCTGCTGCCGGAAGATGTTGCACAAATCCTGATGGCGGTGATCACCCTCAGCATGATCGCCACACCGCTGATGTTCTTTTTGGGCAAAAAGCTGGCCTGCTGGCTGCAAAACCGCAAACAAGACCCCCGCCAGCCCATTGATCCGGAACTGGCTGAAACCGACCGCCCCGTGCTGATCGCCGGCTTTGGCCGCGTTGGCCAGACCGTGGCGCGGGTGCTTTCGGAGGCCGGCATCTCTTATGTCGCGCTTGATCTTGACCAAAACAGGGTCGCCGCATGTCGCGCCAAGGGCATGCCGGTGTTTTATGGCGATGCCAACCAGATCGAGGTTCTCAAAGCCGCTGGTGCTGATCAGGCAAGCACCGCCGTGATCACCCTTGATATCCCCGAAGCCGCCAGCCATGTGGTAAGGGCCTTGCGCAAAAACGGCTCCGAGCTGCCTATCTATGTTCGCGCCCGCGACCGGCGCCATATGGCAATACTCGAACAGGCGGGCGCCAGTGTTGTGGTCTCCGAAGCCGCCGAATTCAGCCTTCAGCTCGGCAGTATCCTGCTGACATCGCTGGAGGTCAGCGCAGACGAGGTCGCGAGCATCATCCAGTCTCATCGGGAAGAAGAATACAAACGCCTCGGAGATATCGTAGAGGGCGAGTGAGCGCGCTTAATGCTCGGCGCCGAGCCGGCCGGTTTTTATATCGTAATCCACGGCCACACGGTAACGCGGGTCGTCATCCGTATTGACCATCAGCTGGCCGGCGGTGCTCAGCAGCTTATGGCAATCCGGCGTCAGATGGCGCAGCTGTAGCCGCTTGCCCGCCGCCTGATACTTGGCCGCCACCGCTTCAATCGCTTGCAGGGCCGAGTGGTCCACCACCCTTGAACCCATAAAATCAAGGATTACGGTTTCGGGGTCTTCTTCAGGTTTGAACAGCTCGATAAAGCTGCCGGCGGAGCCAAAAAACAATGGTCCCTCTATCTCGTAAACCCGCGCGCCGATCTCGCTCTCGGAGGGGCGCACCCGCGCATGGATCCGCGAGGCGGCATTCCACGAATAGACCAGCGCCGAAACGATCACCCCGACAATAACCGCCACCGCGAGATCTGCGGCCACCGTCACTGCTGTCACCAGCAAAATCACCAGCGCATCAGAGCGCGGCACCCGTCGCAAAATCTTGAAGCTCTGCCAGGCGAAGGTGCCGATCACCACCATAAACATCACCCCGACCAGCGCCGCCAGCGGAATAAGCTCGATCAACGAGCTGGCAAATAGTATGAACGCCAGCAAAAACAGCGCCGCCGCCGTGGCCGATATCCGCGTGCGGCCGCCTGATTTGACGTTGATCATTGATTGCCCGATCATCGCACAGCCCCCCATGCCGCCAAAAAAGCCGGTCACCACATTGGCCGCCCCTTGCGCAAGGCTCTCTTTGGTTGCGCCCCCGGTCTTGTTGGTCATCGTGCCGACCAGATTGAGGGTCAGCAGGCTTTCGATCAGGCCAATGGCCGCCAGAATAAACGCATAGGGAAAAATGATTTTCAGGGTTTCAAAGGTAAATGGCACTTGCGGAATCGCGAACTCCGGCAAACCGCCCTTGATAGAAGCCATATCTCCAACATTAGGTACCGGAATGTTCAATACAATCACCAAGGTTGCAATGATACCGATCGCCATCAGCGGCGCAGGCACCAGCTTGGTGATTTTGGGAGAGAGCCAGATGATCGCCATCGTTCCCATCACCAAACCAAGTGTTAGCCACAGGGTCGAACCACTCATCCAGACCTTCTCGCCATTGTCCCCCACGACCTTAAACTGCTCCATCTGCGCCAGAAAGATCACAATCGCCAAGCCATTTACAAAGCCGAGCATGACCGGATGCGGCACCATGCGAATAAATTTCGCCAGCCGAAACACTCCGGCCAAGAGCTGCAATACCCCCATCAGAACCACGGTCGCAAACAAATATTGCACCCCGTGCTGCGCCACCAGCGCCACCATCACCACTGCCAAAGCGCCTGTCGCTCCCGAGATCATCCCCGGCCGCCCCCCAAACAGTGCCGTAATCAGCCCGACGATAAAAGCCGCATAAAGCCCGACCAGCGGGTCTACCCCGGCAACAAAAGCAAAGGCCACCGCCTCGGGCACCAGCGCCAGCGCCACCGTCAGCCCTGCCAGCAGCTCAATACGCCAGCGAGACAGGCTTAGCCGCTCGCCACCACCGCGCTTGCTCACAAGCTTGCGGGCAAAATCGGAAAGGGTCGTGGGGCGTTGTGTATGGGGCATACGCTGGCTTTCAATAGATAAGCGCCAGCCAATACAGCACAAAGTTTAAAAACTAAAGGGCTTTAGTGTCGCTGCCCAGGGCCGCCACCACCAGCGGCAAAAACCGTCGGGGCAGGATCACCAATAGGGCGCCCCGAGTGGTTTTGATTACCTGCTGCGGTGCGTCTGTAATATTGGAGGTGCCAATTTTGCCTGCTGGCGCCATTTCCAACCCAGCAAGAGGATAGGCCAAGCCCGTTGAGTGCAAGCCAGAAACCGCCTCCATCGGGAAAAACGATATCCGGGCGCCGACCGGCAACGTCAATTCAAGCCGCCCCGGGCAGCAAAAAACAAGATCCTCCTCGCCAAGCAACACAACGGGTTTCTGCCCGAATTTGGCGAGTGCATTTATAGCAGCCAGCTCATGGTCCAGCCGCCCGCCCAGAAAGCCTACCCCGAGGATGAGTGGCGCTTTGATCAGATCAAGGCATTTTTCAAAATCGGTCGTCTGCTGGCCGGAGTCATAATGATAGCTTCCAGCCAGCTTGTGCAGGCTTTCCGGCGAAATGGAATCCCGATCACCGATCGCACCGGCCAGGGAAAGCCCGAAGCGCAGCGCCGTATCCGCCCCGCCATCAGCTGCAACCACAGGGCCACAATACCCTTTGGCCTGCACCATCACCCCCCGCGCCAACGGCCCGCCACCAACCAGCATCACCGGTTGATCAAACTTCATTCTTCCGGCGCGTCCGGGTCCGGCTTGCCAACGCCCAGAAAAACAAACTTGAACGGCAATATCCACGCCACCCCGAGAAAGACATAAACTACCAGCTCGATGAAAAACGGCAAACGCTCGATCAGGCTCATCACCCACCACACGAATCCGATATAAGCCGGCATTCCCACCAGCAAAATAAACAACGACCACCGCCGCCGCGCTTTATAAGACAGCGCCATTTAGTTTCCTCTCCCCGGTTTTACGCCTGCAAGATTTATCATAAAACCCACCACGCCAATGCCGCCCCGCCGTGCCGTACTAGTCCGCAAACGGATCTGTCACCAATATCGTATCTTCGCGCTCGGGCGAAGTCGAAAGCATGGCCACAGGGCAATCGATCAGCTCTTCCACGCGGCGCACATATTTAATCGCTTCGGCGGGCAAATCATTCCAGCTCCGCGCCCCGACCGTGCTGTCAGACCAGCCTTTCATGGTTTCGTAAACCGGCACCACCCGTGCCTGCTGGTCGGCCGCCGTTGGCAGATAATCCAGCCGCTTGCCGTCCAGCTCGTAGGCTACGCAAATTTTCAACTCTTTCAGACCATCCAGCACATCAAGCTTGGTAAAGGCAATACCGTTCACGCCATTGATGGCGCAAGTTTGCCGAACCAGAACCGCATCAAACCAGCCACAACGACGCGAACGTCCCGTAACGGTGCCTTTTTCACGACCCACAGTTGCCAGATGTTCACCAACCGCATCATTCAGCTCGCACGCAAATGGCCCTTCGCCGACCCGTGTGGTATAGGCCTTTACAATCCCCAGCACAAAATCAATCGCCCCCGGCCCCATGCCGGTGCCGCTAGCGGCCATGCCGGCGGTGGTGGTGGAGGAGGTCACAAACGGATAGGTGCCAAAATCCACATCCAGCAGCGAGCCTTGCGCGCCTTCAAATAAAATGCGTTTTCCGGCTTTGCGCTTTTCGTTCAGCACTCTCCATACCGGCGCCGCATAAGGCAGCACGCTTGGCGCGATTTCCAGCAATTTGGCCTTTAGATCATCCGCGTCTATCTCCTCCAGCCCCAGCCCGCTGCGCAGGGCATTATGGTGGGTCAGCAGACGCGAGATACGCAGATCGAGGGTTTTTTCATCCGCCAGATCGGCGACACGAATGGCCCGCCTCCCTACCTTGTCCTCATAAGCCGGCCCGATGCCGCGCCCGGTGGTGCCGATTTTTGCAATGGTGTTGACCTGCTCGCGAGCACGGTCCAGCTCGCCGTGGATCGGCAGGATAAGCGATGTGTTTTCGGCAATCATCAGCACATCGGGCGATATTTCCACCCCCTGCGCCGAAAGCTTTTCAATTTCTTCGCCCAGCGCCCACGGGTCCAGCACTACGCCATTGCCAATGACCGAAAGCTTGCCGCCGCGCACAATACCGCTCGGCAACAGGCTGAGCTTATAGACCTTGCCGTTTATCACCAAGGTATGGCCCGCATTATGCCCGCCCTGAAAGCGCGCAATCACATCGGCGCGCTCAGACAGCCAATCCACAATCTTACCCTTGCCCTCGTCGCCCCATTGCGCGCCGACTACAACTACATTGGCCATCTCATGCCCCTTGGTTAGGAAGTTACGGGTGGGGTATACAGAGCCACGCCAAAAAGGGGAAGCCCAAAGCACTGCTGGCGGGTTGCTGGCGGGTGAAATTGCCCTTGTGTCGCGCCCGTGTCGTGGGCAAGGTAATCAGGCGGGCCTAGGTTGATTGGGCAAAGCAACGCGAAATACAGGAAACGCCATGATTATCCGCAAACTCAGACTCGACCGGGGATGGTCCCAAGAGCAGCTCGCCGAAATATCCGGCGTCAGCACCCGCACCATCCAGCGGATCGAGCGCGGTAAAAAGGCCAGTCTTGAATCTCTCAAATGCCTTGCAGCGGTTTTTGAAACCGAAATCAACCAACTGCAAGAGGATAAAGCCATGACCGATGAAACCCTTTCCCCCGAAGACCGCGCCGCGCTCGCCAAGGTAAAAGAGTGGATGAGGTATGATGATGACGGCTATATAATAGACCCGTCTTTAAGCAGAGATGAGCGCGAAGCACTGGAATATGTGCGCGATATCAAAGGGTTTTACGGAAACCTTCTTTGGTACCTTGCCATCATGGCGCTTTTGCTGGCCATTAATCTGTTTCAAAACCCAGGCTATCTATGGGTGATCTGGCCTGCGCTTGGCTGGGGCATTGGAGTGCTGTTTCACGGCCTTGGTGTATTCGAGATATTCTCGCCTTTCGGGCCGGAATGGGAAAAAAAGCAGATGCAAAAGCGCCTGCGTAAAAAGTAGCGGGGACAACCCCGCCATGCACAGAGCCGGCATGCTTGTTGAACACACGCCCGATCCCGCCCGGTGCCAAAGTTCGCTTCTCTGAAGGTGGCTTAATCCGGGGGGACCTGCTCCGGGCATTTCATCTCTATCCATTGCGAACATCAAATATCAGATGCTGCCATGGCTGATTGAATGCCCCAGTTTCAACTTTTTTCTTGAATTTATGTTGTTATGCTACGATCTATAGTCTCGAATACCAAGCGAATAGCGGTGGAGTATGTTTATGGGCCAGATTAAAGCAAAACTAAGCGCGGTTGACCCGGTTTGGGTGCGCATCAAGGGTGAAGGACAGGCGATTATTGACGCCGAGCCGGCAATGGCGGGAGTGGTTTATGGCACGGTGCTGCACCATAAATCGCTTGAATCGGCGCTGGCTTACCGGATTGCGCAAAAGCTGGCCTCGGGGGATATGACCGAAAGCGTGCTGAATGAAGTGTGCGTAGAGGCTTATGTTGATTCCCCCGCGTTGGGGCAGGCTGCGCGCGCCGATATCGTAGCAGTGCTGGACCGTGACCCGGCCTGCCACCGATCCATACAACCACTGCTTTATTTCAAGGGGTTTCAGGCGGTGCAGGCTTACCGCGTGGCCCATTGGCTGTGGCTGGGCGGGCGCAAGGATATGGCCTATTTTTTGCAAATGCGCTGCTCTGAAGTGTTCGGGATCGATATCCACCCCGGTGCGGTAATCGGGCAGGGGTTGATGATTGACCACGCCCACTCGATCGTGATCGGCGAGACTGCGGTGGTTGGTAATAATGTGTCGATGCTGCATTCGGTGACGCTGGGCGGTACTGGCAAGGATGACGAGGACCGGCACCCGAAAATTGGCGACGGGGTGCTGTTGGGCGCGGGTGCCAAGGTGTTGGGGAATATCCATATTGGCCAATGCAGCCGTGTGGCCGCCGGCTCTGTGGTGCTGCGCGATGTGCCGCCGTGCAAAACCGTGGCCGGAGTGCCCGCCAAGGTGGTGGGTGAGGCCGGCTGTGATCAACCTTCCCATGAAATGGACCAATTGCTGAACGGCTGAGGTGCAAATATCTTAGAGAACACCAACAGAGAGATATTCACAGCATTGGGGGTTGAGGCTGCTTTCCGGGTGAGCGGAAATCAGGCACTTCCGTCGTGTTTTGCCGTGAGCGATTTGGCAGTTGCTTCAATAGCGGCTGTTGGAGCGGCGCTGGTGGCACTGATTGGCGATGAGCGCCAGTTGGTGATTGACCAGCGGCTGGCCGCGCTGTGGTTTTCTACTTCGCTTTATCCGCAGGGCTGGGAGCTGCCGCCAATCTGGGATGCGCTGGCCGGCGATTATGCCTGCAAGGATGGCTGGATCCGGCTGCATACCAACCTGCCGCACCACAGAAGCGCCGCGTTGGCAGTATTGGGCGCCGCTGCGAGCCGCAATACCGTGGCAGCGGCAGCGAAAAACTGGGGCAAGGATGCGCTGGAAGCGGCGATTGTAGCTCAAGGTGGAGTGGCGGCGGCCATGCGCTCTGCCGGGGAATGGAAAATGCACCCGCAGGGCCAAGCCGTGCTGGCGGAACCCTTAATCCAGTGGAGCGGAAAGCGCGAGCGCAGGCCATGGAATACCCCGCCAGAGCGCCCGCTAAAGGGGCTGAAAGTGCTGGATATGACCCGGGTTTTGGCCGGGCCTGTGGCAACACGCACCTTGGCCGGTTTTGGAGCCGAGGTTTTGAGGATTGATCCGCCGGGCTGGGAGGAGGCCAATGTGGTGCCGGATATTACCTTGGGCAAACGCTGTGCGCGGCTGGATTTGAAAGATAGCAGGGATCGAAAGCTATTTGAGGCGCTGCTGGGCGAGGCGGATATTCTGGTGCATGGCTATCGGCCCGGGGCCTTGGCGGGGCTGGGTTATGGGAGTGATGAGCGGCGTGCGATGGCTCCGGATTTGCTCGAGGTTTCGCTCGATGCCTATGGCTGGAGCGGGCCATGGGCCAAGCGGCGCGGGTTTGACAGCCTGGTGCAGATGAGCTGTGGCATAGCCGAGGCCGGCATGCACTGGGCAAAGCGCGATATACCGGTGCCGCTGCCGGTGCAGGCGCTGGACCATGCCACCGGATATTTGATGGCGGCGGCAGCGATCCGGATGCTGGCTGGAAACGGCGCTATGCGTGCGCGGCTTTCATTGGCGCGCACGGCTGGGCTGTTGATGGAAACCCGGCAGGATAAGGCGGGCACTTTATCAAAAATGCCGGAGGCTGAGGATTTTGCGCAGCCCCCTGAGGCGACGCCTTGGGGTGCCGCCCACCGGCTACGTCCGCCATTGCAAGTGGAAGGTGTGCCAATGCGCTGGCATCGCGGGGCTTGCGCACTCGGGAGTTATGCTGCCGCGTGGTGAGGTCGGGTGGTGCCCACCCGACCTGCTAGGCCAGCCCCGACCTGCTAGGCCAGCATTGAAATCGGGCTTTCCAGATTGCGCTTCACAGCAGCAAGGAACTCGGCCCCGAGCGCGCCATCAATCACCCGGTGATCGACCGAAAGCGTTACCGACATTACCGTGGCGATATCCAGCTCGCCCTCAGCATTGACCACCGGCATTTTTTGCCCGGCACCCACGGCCAGAATAGAGCCGTGCGGCGGGTTGATCACCGCGTCAAAGTTTTTGATCCCCATCATGCCAAGATTGGAAATCGCAAAACTGCCGCCCTGATATTCATGCGGGGCGAGCTTGCGGGTTTTGGCCCGCGCGGCGAGGTCTTTCATTTCAGCCGAAAGGCTGGAAAGGGTGCGGGATTCGGCATCGCGCAATACAGGCGTGAAGAGGCCGCCTTCAACGGCCACGGCCACCGCAACATCCGATGGTTTGAGCTTCAGGATGCGATCTCCAGCCCATACCGCGTTGCAATCCGGCACCTCTTGCAGCGCGTTGGCACAGGCTTTTATGATGAAATCATTGACCGAAAGCTTGATGCCTTTGTCGCTAAGGGTTTTGTTGAGATCGGCACGGAATTTCAGCAAGGCATCAAGCTGGATATCTCGGCGCAGATAGAAATGCGGAATGGTTTGTTTGGCTTCGGTCAAGCGGCTGGCGATGATTTTGCGCATGCCGTTGAGCGGCACTTCTTCGTAGTCGCGGTCGGCATACATCGCCATCACGGTTTTGGCGTCAGCACTTTGCGCCATTGCCGGGGCGGCTTTGGCCTCGGGCGCTGGCCGGGCGCTGGCGTTTTCAACATCGAATTTGATAATCCGACCCTTGGGACCGGAGCCTTTGAGGGCGCTCAGATCAAGGCCTTTTTGGGCGGCAATCCGGCGGGCCAGTGGCGAGGCAAATACACGCTCTCCCTTGGCCGGGGCCGGTTGTGCAGCAGGTGCAGGCGCTTGTGGCGCTTCGGCTTTAGGCGCAGCGGCAGTCGGTGCGGCCCGAGCAGGGGCCTCGGCAGGGGTGATATCCTCCATGCTTTCGCCTTCCTCCAGCAGCACCGCGATTGGCGCGTTTACCTTGACGCCCTCGGTGCCTTCAGCCACGATGATCTTGCCGATCACCCCCTCATCCACCGCTTCAAACTCCATCGTCGCCTTGTCGGTTTCGATCTCGCAAAGCACATCGCCTGATT